>JBEKLN010000083.1:0-2662 GCA_050010175.1 Rhizomicrobium sp. | reverse complement strand
ATGCGCCGACTGTTCGGTGAGCACGCCGTAGACCACACCCTGGTTCAGATCGGTGGCGCGCAGCCCCCAGATGCGGCACGCGAACTGGATGTTATGGCTGTCGTGCACTTTGCTCAGGTGATAAAACGAACCCGGCTGCTTCGGGTAGGGCAGACGGTCCTCGCGGCCGTTGTGCTTGATGGTAATGAAGCCCTCTTCAATGTCGATGTTGGGCGTGCCATACTCACCCATGGTGCCAAGTTTGACCAGGTGAATGTCTTTGTTGAACTCCTTCATCGCAAACAGCAGGTTCAGATTCCCGGTCACGTTCATCACCTGGGTCATGACCGCATGCTCGCGATCGATCATCGAAAAGGGCGCCGAGCGCTGTTCGCCAAAATGCACGATCGATTCCGGCTCGAACTTGCGCATGAAGCTCTGCACGAACGGGTAATCGCAAATGTCGCCGATGAAGAGGTCGATTTTCCGCCCGGTTAATTCGTGCCAGCGGTCGACACGGTGTCGTATCGGCGCGATCGGGGTGAGGGTCTCCACGCCCAACGTCAGGTCCCAGTGACGGCGCACGAGACTGTCGACAATTCCAACTTCAAAGCCGTGTTCCGAAAGGTAAAGGGCGGTTGCCCATCCGCAGTATCCATCGCCACCAACTACCAGAACTTTCAATTTGCAGCTGCTCCGCACGAAGAATGGGGGAGGGCCGCAAAGGCTATTCTCGGCCCGGGACGTACAGTCTTATATCTATCATGCAATCGTGCCCGAATCGGAGCAGGACACCGCTTGCGTTGAATTGTTCGCTGTGCTGTTTCGCGCCAGGCTGCGAAACAAACGCCGCAGCAAGTTGTCAGCCAAGGTAACGAACGTCGAGAACCGTGCAGTCGTCATCGGCGGCAAGCGCCCCGGCGAAGCGCTCCACTCCCGCGAAGATTTCGTCGAGTGTCGCTTTCTCGAATTCAGGCGCCGCCAGGCGGGCCTCGCCATAGAACTCGCCATCCGGCGCCGCCGCTTCTGTAACGCCGTCGGTGACAATTAGGACGCGGGCGCCCGGCTGAAGCTGCACGGTTCCCGAGGAGAACGGCGCGCCCTCAATAAGACCCACCGGCAGATTGGAGTCGGGAAGGCGGGACGCGCCTCCGGTATAAAGGAACGGCGGAACGTGCCCGCAATTAATGTATTCGAGGTGGCCGTTGGGTGAGAGGCGCAGAACCGCCATGGTGGCATATTTCTCGACGTTCTTGCTGCAGATATAGCGGTTGACAATGTCGGCGACAGTGGCCAGAGGTTGACGTGCCACCAGCAGCGAATAGATAAGTCCCTGAAGCGTGGCGCCGAGAATGGCGGCAGAAATTCCCTTGCCCGAGATGTCGGCCACGATAACCGCGAGGCACTCCCCGTCCTCGACGATGTCGAAGAAATCGCCGCCCACTTCGCGGCAGGGCACGGACCGGGCCGCGACGGCCGCCCAGGACAGCGTCGGCGGGCGCACTGTCATCAGGCCCCGTTGAATGTCCGCGGCGATATTCATTTCCTGGCGATAGACGCGCTCACGTTCCTCTGAAACCGCCAGCTGGGCATTGTCGATGAGGGCGGCGGCGTCGGTCGCGATCGTGCGCAGGAGATCGTTGTCGACCTGGGTGAGGCTACCGGGCTTCAGGCGGCTGTCGAGATAGAGCAGCCCGAGCAGGTCAGTGTCGCGCGCAGGCGCGCCGGGCCGCCGTTTGCGCAGCGGAATGCAGATCACCGAGCGGATGCTGTGGGCTACCATGCTGGCCGAGCGCTTTTCGGGATCGGCACTCAGTGTGTCGGTAACGATAAATTCGTTGGCCGTACTGACCGCTTGCCGCATGGCGCCGTGCGAGAGCGTGGACTCGTCCGTGAGCGCCTCGCCTTTGTCGTTGCGGCCAATGGCGAGCTTCATCTCTCCAGCCTCGTCGCGGAGGAAAACGTAGCCGCGCTCGACCTGGGTCAGCTGGAGGGTAGTTTCCAGCAACGCAGCGAGAATCTGATCGACGGCGTCGTAGGTTTTCAGCTTGCGGGCGGATTCGAAGAACCAGCGCAACTTGTCGAGTGCGTTGCCGGTGGCGCTGACTTCCGGAATCTGTTCGATGATGTCGCGGATGGTCGAGGAGTCCTCTGTCTCCTCCGCGCCGATGCGGAGACTGGGACCATCGAGCGCGCCGAAGTGGACGGTGTCGCTTTCCCTCAACGGCTGCCGGCCTGCCGCGGGCTTGCCATTGATGAAGGTCCCGTGGCGGCTGCCCTGGTCAACGATGAAGCACCCATCTTCGTCAACCACGATTTCGGCATGGCGGCGCGAGACGTAGGGATGCGACAGGACGAGGTCGTTCTCCGGCAGGCGGCCCAGGGTGAACGGCGAATGGGTGATGGTGCCGGTGCGCCGGCTGTTGCCGTCGACCAGAACAAAAGAGACCGGGGCCGCGCTCGCGGTGGACATGGTGCCCAGAATTATAGGACGGAAGACACCGATTCGACACGAACGATCAGAGATCGGTCTCCGAAGCCGACGCCGGTGCTCCCGGATCAGCGAGTCGAGATCAGGCACCGGCAGAACAGCAAGGAGCCTACGGAGACCGCCAGGGAGAGCGCAAGCCACAACACATCGGACGCGTCGTGGAGAATCGGCGCGGCCATAGTTTGCAGGCTC
>JBEKLN010000082.1:0-3472 GCA_050010175.1 Rhizomicrobium sp. | reverse complement strand
TGGCGTCCTGGATCTGTTGCATGTCAGCCCATCCTGAACTGGTTGAATGCCGCAGCCGCAATTGCGCCCAGCCAGACGAATACCAGGCACAGCACGACGGAGCCCACCACATTGCCGCCAGCATACAGCCATTCGCCGTCGCGTATCAGGTTCAGCGTCTGCAAGCTGAACGAGGAAAAGGTGGTGTAACCGCCGCAAATGCCGATCATTACGAACTGCCGGGTTGCGCTGCTGACGTAATAGGGGCTGTCCGGACCGGTCAGCACGGCAAAAAACCCGATGACGAAAGAGCCTGTTACATTGACGATCAGGGTGCCCCACGGAAACGTCTCGCCGAAGCGGATCGCGATGAAGCCCGAAATAATGTAGCGCAGCAGGGTTCCCACCGCGCCGCCGGCCGCAACGGTCAGGTAGAGCGAGATGGGCATAGGACTTCTACCGCAGGGTTCTGGGTAGGGGTCATCAGCCGTCTGGCTTTTCGGGCGGTCGGGCGGTTAAAGGGGAACCCCATCCCCTTCGTGAAGCAAACGCTAGGCGACTAAGGGCAAGGCCGTCAACCGCGGGTAGATTGAATGAGTGTTGAAGCCATAATGGTCGAACGGGACGATGACGGCATCCGCGTCGATCGCTGGTTCAAACGCCACTACCCGGCCATTGGCCACGGGTTGCTCGAGAAGCTGTTGCGCACTGGTCAGGTGCGGGTAGACGGCAAGCGGGCCAAGTCGGGCGATCGCATCAGTGCCGGGCAAATCCTGCGTCTGCCGCCGCAGGTTCAGACAACCCACAGCCAACAATCCCCATCGTCCACAGGCAACACGCGCAGTTCTCCACAGCATGGGGGGAAGATCAGCCGAAACGTCGAAGAGTTTGTGATTCATATGGATTCTTCGGTTCTCGTCCTGAACAAACCGTCCGGCCTGGCGACGCAGGGCGGCAGCGGCATCAAGGAGCATGTCGACGGCTTGCTGGATCAACTGATGTTCGGCAGAAAGCAGAGGCCGAAGCTGGTGCACCGGCTGGATCGCGATACGTCGGGCGTTCTGGTGGTGGCGCGAACGGCGCCGGCAGCTGCGGCCTTAAGTGAGTCGCTCCGGCAGCGCGACGCACAGAAAATCTATTGGGCACTGACGAGGGGTGCTCCCAAACCGTCGCGGGGCACGATCAAATCGTCGCTGGCGAAAGAACTGCAGGGCCGCGACGAGAAGATGGCGGCCGTGGATGGCGATGTTGAGGGGGCCAAAAACGCGATGACGGACTATGCGGTGATGGGACACGCCGGCCAGGAGTACGCCTGGGTCGCGGCAAAACCCGTCACCGGCCGCATGCACCAGATACGTGTCCATCTCGCGTCGCTGGGAACGCCCATCGTAGGCGATTTCAAATATGGCGGCACGGAAGCGCGCGGTCGCGGCCAGATCGAGAACAAACTTCATCTCCATGCGCGCTCGATCGACATCGCCCATCCCGACGGCGGCAGACTGTGCACCACCGCGCCGCTGCCGGAACATATGCTGCGCACCTGGTCGCTGCTCGGCTTCGATCCCAATGCGACGGACAGTCCGTTCAAGACGCGGCGGCGCAAATGACGAAGCGCGCGATCACAAAGTTCTATCACATCGTTTCGACGGAGCCGGTGGACGACGGCTTCACGATCCTGCTCGACGGAAAGCCGGTGAAAACGCCGGCACGTGCCGCATTGGTTGTTCCAAATCGGGCGCTCGCCGATGCAATTGCGCAGGAATGGCGCGATCAGGAGAAGACCATCGAACCCGCCACGATGCCGCTGACGGGATTGGCCTATGCCGCGCTCGACTTGGCGCCCAAACATCGCGGCGACATCGTCGATCACGTCCTCGGCTACGGCCGCAGCGATCTGCTGTGTTATCGCGCGCCTGCAAAGGAAGAGTTGGGCAGCCGTCAGGTCAAAGTATGGGATCCGATTCTGCATTGGGCATCCGACACCTACGACATCATTCTGCAGACCGGCGAGGGCGTGACCTATATCGAGCAGCCGGCCGGGACAGTGTTGGCCCTGGAAAAAATCGTCACCGGTTTTCCCGACTTCGAACTGGTGGCGCTGGACCGTGCCGCGTCGCTGACGGGATCGCTGATTCTCGCGCTGGCTCTTGCGAGCGGCCGGTTGACGGCGGAGGGAGCATTTGCCGCTGCCCATGTCGATGAGGAGTATCAGACCGAAAAATGGGGGCGGGACGCGGCGGCGGAGGCGCGCCGTAAGTCCCTGCTGGCCGAGCTCGCCGCGTCGGCGCTATTCCTCGGCCTGACCCGGGACCGGGAGACTTGACCCTCGGGTTCCGCGCCCCACAGTGTCGCGCACCAACATCGGAATTGCCATGAAACACATTCTCCAGGAACTCGAAGAACGCCGCCAGCGCGCGCGGCTCGGCGGCGGCGAGGCGCGCATCAGGGCGCAGCACGATCGCGGCAAGTTGACGGCGCGCGAACGGCTGGAATTGCTGCTCGATCCCAATTCGTTCGAAGAGTTCGACATGTTCGTCGAGCATCGCAACACCGATTTCGGCGCGGAGAAGAACCGCATTCCCGGCGACGGCGTCGTCACCGGCTGGGGCACGATCAATGGCCGCATGGTTTATATCTACGCGAAGGATTTCACGGTCTTCGGCGGTTCGCTCTCCGAAACCCACGCACAGAAAATCTGCAAGATCCAGGACATGGCGATGCAGAACGGTGCGCCGCTGATCGGCCTGCTCGATGCGGGCGGCGCGCGCATCCAGGAAGGTGTGTCGAGCCTTGCGGGCTATGGCGAAGTGTTCAAGCGCAACGTTCTGGCAAGCGGTGTGGTGCCGCAGATTTCCGTCATCATGGGCCCCTGCGCCGGCGGCGATGTCTATTCGCCCGCGATGACGGATTTCATCTTCATGGTACGCGACACATCCTACATGTTCATCACCGGCCCCGATGTGGTGAAGACGGTGACGCAGGAAGACGTGACGCCCGAACAACTGGGGGGCGCGAAAGTCCACACCACGAAATCCGCAGTGGCCGACGGCGCCTGGGACAACGACGTCATTGCACTCGAAGAAATCCGCAGGCTGTACGATTTCCTGCCGCTCAACAATCGCGAGAAGCCGCCGCATTGGCCCACGACGGATGACCCGCACCGCCAGGAAATGTCGCTCGACACCCTGGTTCCGGAAAATCCCAACAAACCTTACGACATGAAGGAACTGCTCCTGAAAGTCGCCGACGAAGGCGATTTCTTCGAGATTCAGGAAGCCTATGCAAGGAACATCATCACCGGCTTCGGACGGCTCGAAGGTTCGACCGTCGGGTTTGTCGCCAATCAGCCGATGGTACTGGCCGGCGTTCTCGATTCCGATGCCAGCCGCAAGGCTGCGCGGTTCGTGCGGTTCTGCGACTGTTTCAACATTCCCATCGTCACCTTCGTCGACGTGCCGGGGTTTCTTCCCGGAACCGCGCAGGAGCACGGCGG
>JBEKLN010000081.1:0-3834 GCA_050010175.1 Rhizomicrobium sp. | reverse complement strand
ATCGCAGGGCTCACCACCAACCAGCTCAAGGCGCTGTCCACCACCGTCTTCGGTGAACTGCAGGATACCCAGCTCGCAACCCTCTCCGGCGCCCAGCTCGGCGCTCTGTCCACCACCAACTTTGCGAACATCGATACGACCACGATCCAGGGCTATGGCACCACGCAACTCAGCGGCATCACGACCGCGGAGCTGTCGGCGCTCGACTCGACGGGCTTCAACGAGTTCAGCGACACGCAGATCGGCGAACTCACAAAAGTTCAGATCGGGGCACTTTCGACGACTGTCATCGGCAATCTGACTCCCACCCAGATCGGCGATCTCCAGGGGACCCAAATTGCCGGCCTCAGCAGTTCGCAGATTCAGCAGATCAGCGCGACCAGCATTCAGAACATGACGGCTACGCAGATCGCGGGCTTCACCGCATCGCAGGTCGCTTCCATGACCAATACCCAGGCAGCCGCCTATCTCGCCGCGGTCGACGTATAATAGTTCGCCCTTCGGAGCCGAAAACGGGGCGGGATTATTCCCGCCCCGCTTTCGTTTTGGGCCAATCGCGGCTGCTTTTAGCAGTTTGGTAACCACGAACCTTCAAATTTGATTCAAGCGATCAAGCCCGTTGGGCCCAACCGTCTCGATTCTCTCAATGCGATGGGATAAACCCTTTATGTCTGAGCAAGCATTGGCGACAATCAAAAATTCAACCCCGGTAACACAATTCTCTGTCGCCGAACTCATCGATGCCTCAGAGAAGAGCGCTCGATCCGGCGATCTGGCCGCCGCGCGCGGACTGTACCGAGACTGGATCGCGGGCAATCCCGAACATGCCCACCGGCATGTCGCGCTTTTCAATCTCTCGTCGCTCGACACTCAGGCAGGCGAGATCTCGAGCGCGATCGAATTGCTCAAGCAGGCCATTGCCGCCAATCAGGATTTCGTTCCGGCCTATATAAACCTTGCAGGCCTCGTCGACCGCCTCGGCGCTCGCGACAGGGCAATCGAATTGTGGAAGACCGCGGCTGCCAAACAGGTGACAATCACGGGCGCGTCGGCTGCCCACGCCGGCACTGCGCTGAGACAGATCGCGCGTGTCTGTTCGGACCTCCAACGGCCCGAAGCCGCGGAAGCGGCGATTCAACAGTGCCTCGACATCAACCCGAACCAGCGCGACGCAGTCGAACAGCTGATCGCGCAGCGGCTCGTGCAGTGCAAATGGCCGATCATCGAGACGATCGGAAACCTCGACCGCGATTCGCTCATTAGGGGGCTGCACCCGCTCTCCACATGCGTGTACACGGACGACCCCTTGCTGCAGTTGGCAACGGCGGATCGCTATGTGCGGCAATCTTCGTTCGAAGGATCGAGCGACTTCGATTCAGACCGCCGCGGCGCACGCATCGACTTTCGAAATCGCCGACTGCGGGTCGGCTACGTCTCGTCCGACCTGCGCGATCATGCGATCGGCTACCTGATGGCGGAATTCTTCGAATTGCACGGCAAAGGGGATATCGAAGTATTCGTTTACAACTGCGGACCGATTTCGGCGAGCGAACTGACGTTGCGCACGAAAGCCGCAGTCGAACATTGGACCGACATCAACGAATTGAGCGATCAGGAAGCAGCACAAAGGATCGCCGCGGACGGGATTGACATCCTCGTCGACGTCAACGGCCACACACGCGACGCGCGCACGGGCGTTTTTGCTCGGCGCCCTGTCCCCGTTCAAGTCAATTGGTTGGGTTTCCCAGGCACGATGGGCACGCCTTATCACCACTACGTTGTTGCCGACGAGTGGATCATTCCGCGGGACTCCGAGATTTACTTCTCGGAAAAAGTCGTCCGTCTGCCCTGCTACCAGCCGAACGACCGCAAGCGCGTCGCCAGCGCGCGCCCTACTCGCGCCGATGTCGGACTCCCGGAGGATGCTTTCGTCTATTGCTGCTTCAACGGCACGCAAAAAATCTCGCGCTTCACCTTCGACCGCTGGATGGAAATCTTGAACCGCGTCCCGAACAGTGTGCTGTGGCTCCTGGAGACATCCGCGGAATCCAGGCGACGGCTGTGCGACTATGCCGATGCCAAAGGCATTAAACGGTCACGCATCGTGTTTGCGCCGAAGCGGAGCAATCCGGAACATCTTGCACGATATGCGCTCGCCGATCTCGTGCTGGACACGGTTCCTTACGGGGCGCATACGACGGCCTCGGACGCGTTATGGGCATGCGTGCCTGTGCTAACGCTCTCGGGCCGGAGTTTTGCATCGCGCGTTTGCGGCAGTCTCGTGCGTTCGGCCGGCATCGGCGAGCTTGTGGTCACGCGCCCCGAAGATTACGTCAACCGTGCCGTCGGGCTTGCCAATGATCCGGCTCAAATCGCAGCGTACAAGCGAAAGCTCGAAGCAGGCCGCGACAGTTGCACCCTTTTCGACACACACCTGCTGGTCGCGAGGATCGAGGAACTGTATCGTTGGATGGCCCGCGAACACAATGACGGCCGCACTCCGGTTCCCGATCTTGCCAACCTCGACGCCTATCTCGAAGCGGGAATTGAACACCCACACGAAGACATCGAAATGCTTGCGGTCGCCGACTATCATGGCGTCTATAAAGCGAAGCTTGCGCACAGGCATCTTGCAAGACCGCTGCAACCCGATAGCCGCATCTGGTCTGCCGGCGATATTATGCTCGCCGAAGCGAGAGCCGGCATTGGCACTCTTCCGGTGCTTCAAAAGCTCGCCACGCTCAACGCCGTTGCTATTGGACCCGAAGTCCTTGTCGGAATCGTAAGGTCCCTGCTGCCGGCCGCGCTCCGGCATTTCAACGACCGAGTTGCCCAGGGCGAAATCGCCGAAGCAGAGCAATATGCCTCTGCGCTGCTGGCGTTTTTTCCCCGTAACGCCTGTCTGCTCAATACAGCGCTGTCCTGCAATCTTGCGCTCGGACGCAAGGACGAAGCGCTGCGGCACGCTCACGCGTTACTGGAATTCGAGCCTTCGCATGCGCTTGCCCGTGAGCTGGTTGCCCAATCGCGGCCGCCCCAGCATGTGGGTGTAGACGCGCTTGTCCGGTTGCGCGACATCCATGACGAAATCAGCGCGGTCCTCTGCAAACCGCTCGACCTACCCGGCGTGAAATTGATCGAATTGCTAATGGCGGAAGCCCATGGGCTGAAGATCGACGCGCAGCCCGGATCAGAGATCGAAGGCTGGGAAACACATTACCGCATCATGCTCGATGCCATTGACCTCGGCGCGGTGCTGAACCCCACCCCGGCTGTTCTGCCCGATGCGGACGTTGAAATACTCAGCTCGACGGAGCAAGCGACGGGTTGGCTGGAATTACGCGCGACCGCCGCGCGCATGGGGGCGCAAGCCGTCTTTTTCGCCGCCGGTGATCGCGACTATGTCGACCTGTACGCGCAGCGGTACATCAAATCGATCCTGAAGCATTGCGACGTGCCGTTTTTGGTGGTCGTTCATGTCATCGGCAGCGCAGCTGATCTCGCGGGGATCGCACGGTCGGTTGGAGTCAGGGACAAGCGCGTCTTCTTTACGGGCGACGATTTTGACGCCGGCGCGGTCACGACCGCCTGCTTCGATGCACCACCGAAAGGCAGAGCCCAGAAGCCGCTCTCCCATCTGCAATCCATTCGCTTCCTGAGGTTTGGTTCTCTGCTGCAGAAGCTGAAGCTTCCGGTTTTCGTCTCCGACATTGACTTGCTTCTTCAATCCGGCGTTAAGGATTTGCTCGACAGGTGTGCGGAGGACGACATCGTTGTGAACTGCAACGAACACAACAGACACGCGGGCTCACGGATCACGGCCAATCTCGTGCT
>JBEKLN010000080.1:0-4280 GCA_050010175.1 Rhizomicrobium sp. | reverse complement strand
ACCCTTGGGTGCGTTGGAATTCGCATTCGAAACGGTCGTGCGCAGATCATCGATGTTGAGGCCGTATGCGGACAGCGCCTGCATGTTGGCCTGGATGCGCACGGCAGGCCGCTGGCCGCCGTTGATGCTGACGAGGCCGACGCCCGAAAGCTGTGAGATTTTCTGGCCGATACGGGTGTCGGCCAGATCTTCGAGTTCGGTCGCAGGCATCGTCTTCGACGTCACCGCCAGCGTCAGGATCGGTGCGTCTGCCGGATTGACCTTTGCGTACACCGGAGGCGCGGGCAGATTCTGCGGCAACAGGTTTGTTGCAGCGTTGATCGACGCCTGCACTTCCTGTTCGGCGACGTCGAGGCTGAGGGTCAAATCGAACTGAAGCGTGATGACCGACGCACCGCCGGAGCTGATGGACGTCATCTGGCTCAATCCGGGCATTTCGCCGAACTGGCGTTCGAGCGGCGCAGTGACCGTCGTCGTCATCACCTCCGGACTTGCGCCGGGAAGGAAGGTCTGCACCTGGATGGTCGGATAGTCGACTTCGGGAAGCGCCGACAGCGGCAGATACAGATAACCGGCAAGGCCGACGATCATGATCGCGATCATCAGCAACGAGGTGGCGACCGGGCGCTCGATGAAGGGACGTGACGGGTTCACGGAGTTTCACTCAGTTGGGTGGACATTGCGTTCACTGTCCTCCGCCTGAGCCATCTCCCCCTTGCGACCTGTGGTGATGACCGTGACCGCCGTGACTCCCGTGGCGGCCCGGGGTGAACTTTACGGGAGTGGGTATCGTCACCTTCGCTCCGTCTTTCAGCCGGTCGGCGCCGTCGGTCACCACGATATCTCCCGGCTCGAGTCCGCTCGTCACATCCACCTTGTCGCCGTCCTGCGTACCGATCACGACGTTGCGGACGCTGGCCGCGCAGGTCGTCACGATGTGATCTCCGGAGCAGCCCTTGAGATTGCCGCTGATGGCGTAAACGAAGCTGCTGTCACTGCCGCGCTGGACAGCGGCGACGGGGATCGTCGTCCGGTTTTGCAGCGTATTGACGAGAAGGTGGATGTTGACGAACTCCTGCGGGAACAGCCTGAGATCGGCATTATCGAACATCGCCCTGAGCTGGACCGTACCGGTGGTGGAATTGACCTCGTTGTCGAGTGCGGCCAGCGACCCCGACGCGAGCCTGACGGTATTCGCCCGGTCGAAGGCATCGGCTTCGAGTTTCGCGCCGGTGCCGACCCGTTCCATGACGCTGGAGATGTTGTCTTCGGGCAGCGTGAACAGCACCGAGATCGGTTGCAGCTCGGTGACGATGACGATGGCGGTCGTTACGCCTGGCTGCATCAAGTTGCCGACATCCACCTGGCGAATTCCCACACGGCCGGGAACGGGCGAGGTGATCCGGCAATAGGCAAGATTGAGGGCCGCGGTTTCCATGGCTGCCTTGTCGGCCACCACGGTGCCGGCATCCGTCCGCACGAGGGCCGCCTGGGTCGCCAGCGTCTGCTGGGAAATGGCGGTTTGCTTGAACAGATTCTGGTAGCGGTCGAGGTCGACCCTGGCGTTGTCGAGCTGGGCCTGGTCGTGGGCGAGGGTGCCTTTTGCCTGATCGAGTGCCGCCTGGTAGGGCCGCGGATCGATCTCCGCGAGCAATGCGCCAGCCTTGACCATCTCGCCTTCGGTGAAATCGATTTTGGTGAGGATTCCGGAGACTTGTGGCTTCACGGTCACGGTCGCGAGCGGCGTGACTGCGCCCAATGCGTTGAGGACGACTTTGACGCTTCCGAGATTTGCCCGCGCCACACCGACGGGGACCGGCCCGCCGGCGCCAAATGGGCCGCCGGCCATCTTTGCGTTGGATGAAGGCCAGACCGCCCAGACGACGAGCGCAACAAGCAAAAGTCCGACGACAATCCAGAAAACGCGAGCGCCGCCCGGCACATATTGCGTGCCCCAGCCGTTGACGCGATCGAGCGGGCCGCGAGCGGAGTCGCCGCTGCGCTGGAGGTTGCGATCGAATTCTGGCGCGTTCATGCCGATCCTGATGGTTGCCTATGCCTAGCCCCGGCGTGGGCTATTAGCAAAGGGAAGGCCCTGAAATTTGTCGAAATTGTCGCCAAGTTGCATCTGCGAAGAACTGCCTGTCCGGCGATGGGCGCACGGCTCGGCGCTGCGGTTTTCCCTTACGAATCGTTAGCCAAGTTTATTTGCCATCCGCCCAGCGGCGGTGTGGATAGTTGAACCCCCGTGCCGTAGTGTCGGGTTCAACAGCGGTTGGCGGGTGGGACAAGGCATGCGCGTTCTCGTGCTCACGGACAATTTCGTCCCGGAGCAAAATGCCCCCGCATTGCGCACGTATGAACACTGTCGGCGCTGGGTCGAAGAGGGTGTGTCCGTCACGGTCATCACGACGGCGCCGAATTTTCCCACCGGCAAAGTTCAAACGCCCTACCGCAACTGGCTCTACCGGCGCGAACAGCTCGACGGCATCGATGTCGTGCGGGTGTGGAGTTTCCTTGCGCCCAACACCGGCGTGGTGCTGCGGGCGCTCGATTTCGCAAGCTTTGCGCTCAGCGGCGCGCTGGCGGGCTTCTTCGAAGCGCCGGATGTGATCATGGCGACGTCGCCCCAGCTCCTTACCGGTTATGCCGGTCATGTCGTGGCGCGCGCCAAGCGCCGGCCCTGGGTGTTCGAAGTGCGCGATCTGTGGCCGGAATCGATTACGGCGGTCGAAGCGATGAAGGACGGCGTCTTCATGCGCATGCTGGCGCGCATGGAGCGGCATCTCTATCGCAGCGCCGATCGCATCGTGACCGTCACCGAACCCTTGCGCGTGCGCATCGCGGAGAACGGCGTTCCGCGGGAGAAAATCGGCGTCGTTCCCAACGGCGCAAATCTCCGCCGTCTCACGCCGCGCGACAAATCCGCCGATCTGCTGAAGCGATTGAAGCTCGATGGCCGCTTCATCGTGGGCTATGTCGGCACGCATGGCATGGCGCAGGGTCTCGAGGTCGTGCTGAAGGCGGCGCATCTTCTCAACGGCACCGACATCCACTTCCTGTTCGTCGGCGAAGGCGCGCGGCGCAAGGCTCTGATGTCGATGGCGTCTGCGCTGGCCCTTGACAATGTGACGTTCACCGGCGTGGTGCCGTCGGATGTGGCGGTGGAGCATCTGGCGCTGTCCGACGCGATCGTCATCCCGCTGAAGAATTCCGCATTGTTCGAAGGCGCGCTGCCGTCCAAGATCTTCGAAGCCGCCGCGATGGAAAAGCCGATCATCGTCTCCGCCAACGGCATCTCGGCGGAGACCGTCAAGAGCTTCGGCGCCGGCCTTGTCGCCGAACCCGGCGATCCGCATGCGCTGGCGCAGGCCATCAAGCGGCTGAAGGCGAGTGCGGTCCTGCGCGAACAGTGCCGCGCCGGTTGCCGCGAGCTCGCACGCGCCCATGACCGCGACCGTCTGGCCAAGATGATGCTGGCGGAGATCCGCCGCACGGTGGACATCGGCATTCCGCTCACCCGCACCACCGAGCCGGTTCTGTCCTGAGGACCCCGCCCGGCACGGCCAACAGCGCGGAACAGCGGTCGTAACAGGGGCAATTTACAGCGCAAAAATCGGCTGCGGCGCTGTTGCGTGAAATATCTTTTTATATCAAAGACTTGTCGGAATTCAGGTGCAGCGATAACAGCGGCGAACAGCGGACATAACCGCCGGACGCGGGGCTAAGCTGCTGTCGGGAAAGCGAAATTTCCGATGCTGAGGGCGACCCACATTCTGAAGGTCGTTTGCGGATAACAGGGGAAAACCGCGTTTTCGCTGGCTTATTCCTGAGTATTTCTTTTGATTTCAGTGGCTTATGATGCAGCGCCGTCACCAATAACAGGAGCATTTTTCATCGATAACAGGGGAAGACCGGGGCAATAACAGGGGCAGGCCGGCGTTCTGCGGTCATTCGGATTCACACTGTCAAAGAGCGGCGGCGAGCAGACGCACTCGCATGGAAATCTCATCATGCACTAATTCGGTTATTCAATCAACCGATATTGACATTCAAAATTGTTCGTGATATGTTCTTCTTCGAACCTGGTCCGGGATAAGAGCATTGAACGGAGAATTTCGTTTGTCGCCTGCCGGAAGCGGGAAAGAAATGGGGTCGGAGTCACTGCTGTCCCATAGGGATTGAAGTAAAGACGGCTTGGTTCGCACGTTGGTGATACGATGGAGTTGCGACACACCATTGATTCACAACGGAGAACCAAGCCTTGAGTCACCATAGCA
>JBEKLN010000079.1:0-4313 GCA_050010175.1 Rhizomicrobium sp. | reverse complement strand
ATAGGTCTCGTCGCCATTGGCTCCGCCGAAGTCGACGAGGAACTTGTACGAGAAGTCGCCCGCAAGCTTGCCCTGGAAACCGATCTGGGCGCGGCGGAAGTTCTCGCCGCTCTGCTTGAGCGTCTTGTTCGTCGCAACGCCTGCCTGACCCGGATCATATGCGGCCCAGTCGCCCATCACGTCGAGGATCGGCGAGAAGGTCCACTTGTTGTCGGGGCTGGCCAGCGTCACATGACCCTTCGACATGGTGATCGTCGGCTGTGACTTACGCGCTGCAGCCTCTTCGTAGACCTGGTTCTGCAGGGCTTCGAACTGCTGCGCCGTGACTTCCGGCTGAGCTGCAGGCGCGGCCGTCGTTGCGCCACCGCTGCCCGCACCGCCGCTTGCGCCGCGTTCGGCCTTCAGTTCACGGATCTCGGCCTGTTGCTCCTCGATGAGGCGCTCCATGCGGTCGAGACGCGCAGCCGTCGAATCACCATGATGATGCTTCGCCGGCGGCGTGGTTGAGTCCTGGGCGAAAGCCGGCGCCGCCAAAAGGGCGCACGCGGCACTACCCAACAATAAGGCTTTGAATTTCATTGTATCCCCGCTCGCGAGTAAAATATGCGCGCCGATTTCGAACGCTTCGGTAGCCCCCGGCGCATCTGAGCCCTGCCCCGTCCTATCGGGGGTGTACGTATGGTCCGTGAATGATTTATGACGAAATGGTGACCGCGCGCCACTGTGGCCCGTACATCACGCGGCATCCTGTCCCGGCGAGGCCAGACGGGGAGTGCGATCCGGTGATGTTTTTTCAGGCAATACCTTGAACGGCCATGCCGGAGACGCAATCACCATGTCGCGGTTGCACCCGACCGTGAAGTAAATATGTCCGGCTTGTCGAAAATTTCCCAAACAGGTGCGCTATCTGGAACACACATTGTATGACCGCAGATGCGGGGCGCCATCCGACATCATCGACGCCCCAGGATCCCGATAAGACATGGACAACACCAAACGCGAGAGACTGAAGGCCCGATTTCAGCAGGCGATGGCACTGTTTCAGTCGGGCCGCCTGGCGGACGCCGAACCCATGTTCCGGGACTTTCTCGAACAGGTGCCGGACAATCCCGCAGCGTTACACATGCTGGGCGTAATTGCGCTTCAGACCGGACGGCCGGAACGGGCGAAGGACTTGATTGCCTCATCGATCGCACAGTTCCCCGGCGATCCGCTTGCGCAACGCAATCTGGGTTTCGCGCTCAGTCTTCTCGGCCAGCACGAAGAAG
The DNA here is from genome assembly GCA_050010175.1 of Rhizomicrobium sp. GTDB lineage: Bacteria > Pseudomonadota > Alphaproteobacteria > Micropepsales > Micropepsaceae > Rhizomicrobium. The sequence continues at coordinate 3,045 of JBEKLN010000079.1, read as the reverse complement.
CGCTTGAGAGTTACGACCGCGCCATCTCCCTGAAGGCCGACTTCGCCAATGCGCATTTCAATCGCGGCGTGGCGTTGAATGCGCTCGGGCGCCACGAAGGCGCACTCCGCGCCTATGACGAGGCGATCCGTGCGGACCAGCACTACGCCGAAGCCCACAACAATCGTGCGAACACGCTCAACGAGCTTCGCCGCCATGCCGACGCGCTGGACGCGGCAGACAGAGCGATTCGCCTCAGTCCCGGTTTCGCAGAGGCCTACACCAATCGCGGCGTGGCGCTCATCGGACTAACGCAGTTCGAAAACGCACTAACAAGTCTCGATCGTGCGACAGCCATCGACGCGCGGTTCTGGCCCGCGTACGCGAACCGCGGCAACGCGCTCGGCGAGCTCGGACGCTGGGACGAGTCGCTGGCCAGTTACGAGCAGGCCATGGCGCTCAATCCGTTCTATGCGGAATGCGACAGGATTATCGATAACGCACGCGACGGGGCCCTCCTGCCCGGTCATGCGCTGCTCGCCGCTTTGGCCATCTGCAAATGGGAAGGAATTGAGCAGCGTCTGGCCGACATTGCGTTCCGGGTAAACCACGGCCAGAGCGTGTCGCCCCCATTTCCCCTACTGCTCGCGAGCACCCAGCCGGAGCTTCAGAAAGCCGCGGCCGAAATCCATGTGCGATCCGCGGATATCGCTGTTGCGCCGGACGTCGCTGCCCACGACAGGATTCGCATCGGTTATTTCTCTGCGGACCTTCACGATCACGCAACCGCCTATCTGACGGCGGAGCTCTTCGAGAAACACGACCGCACCAGATTCGAATTGTTCGCCTTCTCGTTCGGGCCGAAAACCGGCGACGCGATGCAGCTGCGACTGATGCGTGCGTTCGACCATTTCATCGATGTTCGCAACATGTCGGACGGTGATGTTGCAAACCTTGCGCGACGGGCCGGAATCGACATCGCAGTCGATCTCAAGGGATTTACTCTCGGAGCGCGCCACAGGATTTTCGAACACCGCGCCGCACCCGTTCAGGTGAACTGGCTCGGCTATCCGGGCACAATGGGCGCAGACTTCATCGATTATCTGATCGCCGATCCGGTCGTCATTCCTCCGGAATGCTGCACCCATTTCACGGAAAAAATCGTGTGGCTGCCCGACACCTATCAGTCCAACGATACCAGGCGCGCCATCTCCGGACACGTCTTCACGCGCGCGGATGCCGGTTTGCCGCCGGCCGGATTCGTCTTTTGCTGCTTCAACAATTGCTTCAAAATTCTGCCGGAAACATTCGGCCGCTGGATGCGAATTCTCTCCCGCGTCGACGGCAGCGTACTGTGGCTTCTGGAGGACAACGCTTCTGCCTCGGCCAATCTTCGCCGCGAAGCGGCAGCTCGCGGCATCGATGCAACTCGTCTTGTGTTTGCCGGACGTGTTCCGCGTGCGGATCATCTGGCGCGACAAGCGCTGGCCGATCTTTTTCTCGATACGCTTCCCTACAACGCACACACCACGGCCAGCGATGCGCTGTGGGCGGGGTTGCCCGTTCTGACCCTGAGGGAGCAGACATTTGCGAGCCGCGTTGCCGCCAGTCTTCTCACTGCCGTGGAGCTGCCGGAGCTGATCACCTCCACGGGCGAGGAGTTCGAATCGCTGGCAGTGGAACTGGCAGGAAACCCTGAAAAACTCGCGTCGCTGAAGACCAGACTGGCGGCCAACCGCTTTACCGCTCCTCTTTTTGATATCCGCCGATTCACGCGGCATATCGAAACGGCCTATACGACAATGATGGAACGCTGTCGCAGTGGCCTGCCGCCGGCGCACATCAGCATACCTGCCATCTCCGGAAATGACGCCATCTGACACAAGAAAACGCCGCCGGGAGGGCCCGGCGGCGCAAGGCTTCACTCGCGCAACATCAAATCAGAAGGAGACCTGAACACGGGTCGACAGGTCGGTGAAGTGACCGTTGTCGTCAGTCCGGGGGCCCGTCAGACCACCGATATCCTGAAGGCTGACGATGTCGTAGTCGAACATCACCTTCACGGCATTGATCGGGTACCAGTTGATGCCGGTCGACAGGATATTCTGTTTGCCGCCGTAGACCGCATCGGCCAGACCGGTATGATATTCGAGGTCCGTGCTCGAGTAGCGCCCGGCAACTTCCCAGGCGCCGAAGCCGCCTTCTCCGACCGGAGAATCGGGGTTCGGTCGCGTGTAGGATGCCGTCGCCATGTTGTACTGGTGGAACTCGCCCGTGATGACCCAGCTGCCTTCGACATACCAGCCGCTGAAGTTCGGATTGGACTCGCCCTTCGTGGGAACGCGTTCGATGTCGTACCAGAAGTTTTCAGCCTGAACGAGCAACGGACCCCAGCTTGCCGCCCCTTCGAGGCCGTACACCTGTGCGCCCGTTGCCGCGATGGTGGGCGTCTTCAGGAAGGTGACGTTGTCGACGCGCAGTTCCGGACGGTCGGAGAGAGAGATTCCCGGGACGGTCGAGCAGGAGCCGCCCAAGGTGCACGACGTGGCTTCCTGCGGATGAATGACGTCTTGCACGTTGCCTCCCAGATGGACGTTGAAGTTCGTTGCCGGATCGTAGAACGGCGCAACCGCTGCGCGGGCCACGATGGCTTCCTGACCAGAACCCGGCGGGACAAGGTCGGCCTTGCCGTAGGTGTCGCCGGTCAGGAACGCGGATGCGTTCCACCAGTCGCCATTGCCGATGAAGCCGACGGAATCGCGTCCGTCGTCGGCCGCCAGACCGCGCTCAAGCTGCGCCGGCGAAGGCCGCTCGTTGAACAACAGGTCATCCGAATTCGTGGTATCGGCAAGGTTGGTGGGCGTGGGCATGGCGCCGACCTTGAATGTGAAGGGATCGAGGATGCCCTTGTAACCGACCCACGCTTCCTTGATGTGCGGACCGGTGCCTGCGCCCGTGCTGGTAAAGCCGCCGCCGGTCGTGCTCTTGAAGTACGCCTGATAGGTCTCGTCGCCATTGGCTCCGCCGAAGTCGACGAGGAACTTGTACGAGAAGTCGCCCGCAAGC
>JBEKLN010000078.1:0-5053 GCA_050010175.1 Rhizomicrobium sp. | reverse complement strand
GTGCCGCCGGCAGTGCCGAGCTTGGCGATGATGGCGAGCGCGATGTCCTTCGCGGTGACGCCCAGCGGCAGTGCTCCCGTGACCGTCACGCGCATGTTCTTCGCGCGGTTCATCGACAGCGTCTGCGTGGCCAGAACATGCTCGACTTCGCTCGTACCGATACCGAAGGCGAGCGCGCCGAACGCGCCATGCGTGGAGGTATGGGAATCGCCGCAGACGATGGTCGTTCCCGGCAATGTCCAGCCCTGTTCGGGGCCAACGATATGCACGATGCCCTGGCGGATATCGTCCATCGGCAGATATTCGACGCCGAAATCGCGCGCATTGGTTTCGAGCGTCGCCACCTGCGTCGCGGATTCCGGATCGGCGATACCCTTGCTGCGATCTGTTGTGGGCACGTTATGGTCGGCGACTGCAAGCGTGAGATCGGGCCGGCGCACGTTGCGGCCCGCATTGCGCAGACCTTCGAACGCCTGCGGGCTCGTCACCTCGTGGACGAGATGGCGGTCGATGTAGATCACGCTCGCCTCGCCCGGCGCTTCGTGAACGAGGTGCGCGTCCCAGATCTTGTCGTAAAGGGTCCTGCCGGCCATGCGTGCGAGTGAACACAGCAGCCGCGGTCCAGGCAAGTCTCAATGATGCGATCGGCGTTTGGGAGCGGTAGCCGAGACGATTTCGCCAACCTTTTCCTCCCCCGCGCGAGAACGTGGGGGAGGTGGATCGCACGGACATCAGTCCGCGCGAAACGGAAGGGGCAAGCCCAAACACCGCGCGCACGGCTTCCCCTTCCGCCGCTTCGCGGTCCCCCTCCTCCGCTTCGCTATCGCTGCGCGGGGGAGGACAGGCAGGCCTCAGTGCTGGCTGGAAATGTACAGCACCGTCATGATGATGATGATGGCGATGAACTGGGCGATGACGCGGTAGCGCATCAGCCGGTTCGACCATTTCTTCGAAAAATCTCCCCCCACCCACAACGTGGAAATGCCCGCCGCCAGGATCAGCGCGACTGCGATGACGGCGATGAGGACAACGACTTTGCCGCTCATGATGTGAAACCCACTTCTACCACTCGCCTGTGTTCGGCATCGACGCCCAGGGTTCTGCGGGCGCCTTCGCGGAACCGGCCTGCAACAGCTCGATGGAGATACCATCGGGCGAGCGGACGAACGCCATATGCCCGTCACGCGGCGGCCGATTGATGGCGACGCCGCCGCCCATCAGGCGATGACAGGTTTCATAAATGTCATCGACGCGATAGGCGAGATGACCGAAGTTGCGCCCGCCCTTGTAATTCTCTGCGTCCCAATTGTAGGTGAGTTCCACCATGGGCGCCTGGGTTTGCGCGGCCTGATCTGCATCGTCGGGCGCTGCCAGAAAGATCAACGAGAACCGGCCCTGCTCGTTATCGATGCGGCGCATTTCCTTCAGGCCCAGAAGGTCGCAATAGAAGTGCAGAGATTTTTCGAGATCCCTGACGCGCACCATCGTGTGCAGATAACGCATGATAACATTCCTTTGTTCGGCCGATGTTGCCACTGCCAGAGACCTGTCGGCAAGCATCGCGAGCGCCGCAACACATCTTATTCTCACGCACAGAGCAGGAGACGAGGAGAATTTCGACAGGTCGAGCCATCTCCGGGGTAATTGCGGCCATCGCGAATCTTCCGGCGCTTCGCGCCGGGAAAGCGAATCCCGGTCTGGCGGAAAAACAACGCCATGATGCTGTTGAAGCGGGCGATTTCTCTCCGCGTCTCCTGCTCTCCGCGTGATTCATTTTTTCTCAATTCACGTCTTACGGTCGAGCAGGACTTTCAGGTCGTACAGCAATTCGAGCGCGGCTTTCGGCGTCAGGGAATCCGGGCTCACGTCGCGCAAGGCATCTTCGACCTTGCTGATCTTCGGCGCGTCCTTGGGTGCGCTCGCGGAAAACAGCGGCAGGTCGTCGATGCGCGCCAGCGGCTTGTGGCCTTCGCGGCCTTCCTCGAGTGCGGCCAGAACTTCTTCGGCGCGGGCAATCACCGCCGGCGGCAATCCGGCGAGTTTCGCAACATGGATGCCGTACGAGCGGTCGGCAGAGCCCATCGCCACTTCATGCAGAAAGACAATTGTATCGTTCCACTCGCGCACCCGCATGGTGACGCAGGCGAGCCTGTCGAGCCGCTCCGCCAGCGCGGTCATCTCGTGATAATGAGTCGCGAACAAAGCGCGGGATCTGTTCTTCGCATGCAGATGTTCGACGGTTGCCCACGCGATGGCGAGACCGTCGAATGTCGCCGTGCCGCGGCCGATCTCATCGAGAATGACGAGGCTCTTCTCCGTCGCCTGGTTGAGGATGGCGGCGGTTTCGACCATCTCCACCATGAAGGTCGAACGTCCGCGCGCGAGGTCGTCCGCCGCCCCGACACGACTGAACAGGCGATCGACGATTCCGATATGTGCCGTCTCCGCCGGCACGAACGCGCCCATCTGCGCGAGGATGGCGATCAGCGCATTCTGGCGCAGGAACGTCGATTTACCGGCCATGTTGGGACCCGTGACGAGCCAGATACGGCCGCGAGCGTCGGGCGACAGATCGCAGTCATTGGGCACGAAGGGGCCGGAATGCGCCGCAGCGAGTGCGGCTTCGACGACGGGATGACGACCGCGGGTGATCGCGAACGAGAGTCCGTCGTCAATTATAGGCCGCGCATGCCGCTCTTTCACGGCAAACTCCGCCAGCGCCGTCACCACGTCGAAACGCGCCAGAGCATCCGCAAGGCTGGACAGGGCCAGAGCGGTCGCGCGGACGCCCGCGCAGAGCTGCTCGAACAGATCCCGTTCGATCGCCAATGCCTGTTCGGCGGCCTGGGCGATGCGGCTTGCGAGCGTGGCGAGTTCGTCGGTGGTAAAGCGCACGGCGCTGCCGATCGTCTGGCGGTGGCGGAACAGATCGCGCGCCGGGCCCGCCAATAGCTTGTCGGCATTTGGCGGGGACAATTCGATGAAATATCCCAGGACGCCATTGTGCTTGATCTTGAGCGCAACGACACCGCTGTCCGTGCGATAGCGGGTTTCGAGACCCGCGATGACGCGCCGGCTTTCGTCGCGCAAGCTCCGCACCTCGTCGAGCGGCGGATGCACGCCGGCTGTGATGAACCCGCCGTCACGCGTCGTGAATGGCGGCTCGGCAACGAGCAGCCGCTCCAACTTCTCGCTCAGCGATGTCGACGCCGCCAATGCACCGATCATGGCCGCTCGCGCGACATTGGCCTCGCCGGAAATTGGTCTGAGCGGGTCGTCGAGCGCAGTCAACCTGCCGCGCAGGTCGCGCGCGGCCTTTATCCCGTCGCGCAAGGCCGCCAGGTCGCGCGGCCCGCCGCGGCCGACCGTCAGGCGCGCAAGCGCGCGTGCGACATCGGGCGCACGGCGCAGTTGATCGCGCAACTCGCGTCGCAATTCGCCATCGGCGACAAAAAACGATACCGCATCGTGGCGTTCGGCGATCTTCGCAGGATTCGTCAATGGCGATGCGAGCCGGTGGCTCAGCTCGCGCGCGCCAGCCGCAGTGACGGTCCTGTCGATCACGTCGAGCAGGCTGCCGCGGCGTGCACCTGACAGCGTTTCCGTCAGTTCGAGATTTCGCCGTGTCGCCAGGTCGATGCCCATGAAGGTTTGCGTTGTGATGCGCGCGAGAGGCTTGAGAGCAGGGACCTTTCCCTTCTGCGTCAGCTCGAGATAGCTGACCAGCGCGCCGGCGGCCGACAGCTCGGGCCGCGAGAAAGCGCCGAATGCGTCGAGCGCAGCGATGCCATAAACATTCTTCAGCGCGCGTTCGCCGCCTGCGGAATCGAACTTGATTCCCGGTAACGGCGTCAGCGCCGTATCCGCCCCGATTAGGATCGGTCCGATCGTTTCGTCCGCAAACACGGCATCCGGCACAAGGAGTTCGCGAGGGGCCAGGCGTGCAAGCTCGGCTGAGAGTTCGGAGCGCTCGATTGCGCCGACATGAATGTCACCCGTCGACATATCCGCCGCGGCCAACGCCAGTTCATTCCCCGAACGACCCAGCGCAGCGAGCACATTCGCGGCGCGCGCTTCGAGCAGCGTGTCTTCCGTTAGCGTTCCCGGAGTCACCAGCCGGATCACTTCCCGCTTCACGACGGATTTGGAGCCGCGCTTCTTCGCCTCGAGCGGATCTTCGACCTGCTCGCAGACCGCGACACGAAAGCCTTTGCGGATCAGCTTTTCGAGATATTGCTCGGCTGCATGCACCGGCACGCCGCACATGGGGATATCCTCACCGGCATGCTTGCCGCGCTTCGTCAGCGCGATATCCAGCGCCTCCGCCGCTTTCGCGGCATCGTCGAAGAAGAGCTCGTAGAAGTCTCCCATCCGGTAGAACAAAAGATAGTCGCGATGCTGCGCCTTGATCTCGAGGAACTGCGCCATGAGAGGTGTGGCGCCATCGGTTTCGGGGGAAACATGCTCGTTCATGCGGCGCAAACTAGCAGATCGATTGAACCTGTGCGCCGCACCATAGTAATCCGCCATTGAAAGGCGGGGGCGGGAAGCGCGATATTCTGTGGATTGCCCCACAACGGATGCCGCATGTCCCCTCCCAAGAGGCGCACCTACACCCAGGAAGAGGCGCTGGCATTCCACGCCACACCCAAGCCCGGCAAATTGGAAATTACCCCGACCAAGCCGATGGCGACCCAGCGGGACTTGAGCCTCGCCTACTCGCCGGGCGTAGCGGTTCCGGTGCGCATGATCGCGGAGCGCCCGGACGCGGTCTACGACTATACGGCCAAGGGCAATTTTGTCGCGGTCATTTCAAACGGCACGGCGATCCTGGGTCTCGGCGACCTCGGCGCGCTGGCCTCCAAGCCCGTGATGGAAGGCAAGGCGGTGCTCTTCAAGCGCTTTGCCGATGTGGACGCGATCGACATCGAAGTCGACACCAGCGACGTCGATGCTTTCGTCAATTGCGTGCGCTATCTGGGACCGAGTTTCGGCGGCATCAACCTGGAGGACATCAAGGCGCCCGACTGCTTCGTCATCGAGGAACGTCTGC
>JBEKLN010000077.1:0-5514 GCA_050010175.1 Rhizomicrobium sp. | reverse complement strand
GAGATCACGCTACTTGCGCTGTGCGTGATCGCCATCATCGCGATGCTGATGCGGGACAGCGACGATCCCGCAGCCATGCTGTGGACGGCGATGCTCGCGATTCAGAGTCTGCCATACGCAGCAAGTGTCGTGACGGCGGGCTTGAGCGCCCTGTCGAACCGGCGACCCGCTGTCGCGGCGACCGCTGTTGCAGCGGCAACGCTTTCACCCGTGCCGCCGACAGATCCCGCGCTGACAAAGGCAGCGTAGTTCTTTTTTCTATCCGGGACCGCGTGCATCCTGCGCGCATTTGGTGGTGCGGCCAGGATGGCCGCGGTCCCGGATAAGAAAAAAAATTCTTCCTGCTAGATCCTCCAGCCGGAATTTTTCATCATGTCCTGATAAAACGCCATCGAGTAGGCGTCCTCGGGTGCGGTTCGGACTTTGGCGTCGAGATACTCCGCATCCCTGCCGACGAGAATGCGCCACTTCTCTGCTTTCACTCCGTCGAGAATGATTTTGGCAGCCTCGGCCGCGCTGGTGGGCGCTTCGTCGCGGAAACGGATTTCCTGCAGCTTCACGAAATTCCGTATATCGTCGTCCGACTGTTTGGAGACGTCGAGCCCCTGCAGCGTCAGCGCTCGGCGGACCGCCGCAACATCGACCGTATGTTCGCCGCCGCTCAGCACGATGCGCGAATTGGCGACGATCTCCGTTCCGATGTGCCCGGGCATCACGACGGAGCATTTGATGTGGGGCGCGTTGGCGGCGAGGTCGGTCATCAGCGCTTCGGTGAAGCCCTTCACCGCGAACTTCGCGGCGCTGTAGGCCGTATGCGGACGTCCCGGCCCGATGGACGCCCAGAAGCCGTTGACGCTGCTCGTATTGACGATGTGCGCCTCGTCCGCGTTCAGCATCAGCGGCAGGAAAGCGCGGGTGCAGTAATAGACGCCGCCCCAGCAGACATTGAAGGTCTTGTCCCACTGCGCGCGATCGCCGTTGACGATGCTGCCGCCCCCGCCGATGCCGGCATTGTTGAACAGGAGGTGGATGCGATCGGTATCGAGTTCGCGTTTCAAGCCGCTCGCAAAGGCCAGCACCTGGTCTTCGATGGAGACGTCGGCGACGAAGGTTGCGATGCGCGTACCCTGCGGCGCTTGCGCTGCACAGCGCTTTTTCGTCTCGGCCATGTTCTCGGAGGAGACATCGCACATCGCGACATTGCAGCCTTCGGCGACCAGCTGCAGCGCCAACTCGCGTCCCATGCCCGTGCCGCCGCCCGTGATGACGGCGGTTTTTCCTGCGAAGTCCTTCATGGTGTTTCCTCGGGTCGATATCGTTGCGGCGACCCTAGCGGAGAATGACTCTATATCGGAAGTGGAAGAAGAACCGTTCACGCGGAGGTCAGGAGACGCGCAGGAGTCCCGGAGGCGGAGCCATCTCCCGGGTTACCTCGGAGTCATGACTCTTTCGGCGCAATGCGCGCCAATCGTCCGATATTTGGCCGTGTACCCCGCATCGATCCTGATCAGGCATGTGATCTCTCTCCGTGTCCCCTGACCTCCGCGTGACCTACATCGCGACGACTTTTCCCGGGTTGAGGATGTTGTTCGGATCGAAAGTGCGTTTCAGGGCGCGCATGGCGTCGATCTCGTCGGCGCTCTTGTAGCGGCGAATCTCGTCGCGCTTCATGACGCCGATGCCATGTTCGGCGCTGATGGAGCCGCCGAATTCGTGCACGAGATCGTGCACGGCGCGGGAGATTTCGTTCCAGCGCGCCAGGAACGCGTCGCTGTCGGCGCCTTTGGGCACGCTGAAATTGAAATGGATGTTGCCGTCGCCGAGATGGCCGAACGGCACGGGACGGACTCCCGGCACCAGCGCGGACACGACGGCCACTCCGCGCGCGAGAAACTCCGGTATGCGGTCGAGAGGAACCGACACGTCATGCTTGATCGATCCCCCTTCGAATTTCTGCGCTTCGGAGAGGCTCTCGCGAAGCCGCCATATGTTGGCGCGCTGGGCCTCGCTCTTCGCAATGGCCGCGTCGGTCACAAGTCCTGCATCGATGGCCCGGCCGACTTCCGCCTCGACGACTTCGCCCAGGCTGATCGCCGCCGCGCTCGCGGCTTCCACGAGGACATACCAGGGTGACGGCGCGGCCAGAGGGTCGACCGATTGCGGGATATGGGCCAGTACGAAGTCGAGCCCGATGCGCGGCATCAGCTCGAACGCCGAAACCAGTCCACCTGTCGCGTGCTGCAGCCGATTGAGCAACTCGACTGCGGCGGCGGGATCGCGCACTGCGGCGAAAATCGTCTCGCGCAAGACGGGCTTCGGGAACAGTCTCAGCACCGCAGCGGTGATTACGCCGAGCGTGCCTTCGGCGCCGATAAAGAGTTGCTTGAGGTCGTAACCGGTGTTGTCCTTGTGCAAGCCGCGCAGAAGGTTGAGCACGCGGCCATTGGCGAGCACGACTTTGAGCCCCAGCACCAGATTTCGCGCCGAGCCGTAGCGCAAAACATTCACCCCGCCGGCATTGGTCGAGAGATTGCCGCCGATCGTGCAGGAACCTTCCGATGCCAGGCTCAGCGGGAAATAGGCGCCTGCGCCGTCCGCCGCCGCGTGCAATTGCGCGAGCACGACGCCCGCTTCCACTGTGGCGTTCATGCTGCCTGCATCGATATTGCGGATACAGTTCATGCGCTCCAGGCTCAGGATGATCTCCCCATCGAAGGGAATCTGTCCGCCGACAAGGCCCGTATTGCCGCCCTGCGGCACGATGGGTGTCCGCGTCTCGTTACAGATTTCGAGAATGGCCGAAACCTTCGCCGTCGTCGCGGGCTTCAGCAGCAGCGGCGAGCGTCCCTGATATTTGCTCCGCCATTCGACAAGATGGGGCGCGATTTCATCCGGATCCTCCGTGAACCCCTTGGGACCGACGGCAGCTTTGAGACGCCCGAGGACGGCAGGGTCGAGGATCATGTCAGTCTTCCGCAGTTGCCGCGCGACGCAGGCGGTCGTTGATGGCTTCACCCAGTCCGTGGGCTGGAATAGGCATGATCGCGATGGCGTCACATCCGCTCGCATCGAGCTCGCGCAACATGGCGAACAGATGCGCTGCCGCTTCGGCGAGGTCGCCGGACGTGCTCAAATTCCGCACGATGCGCGCGCCCGGCAGCGGATGCGGACCGAACCCAAGTAGTGCCTCGCCGGGCTGCAGGTCGCGAGCGTCAAGCCGGAGCGGCGTATGCGGAGCATAATGACGCTTCAGTTGCCCGGGCGACGAAATCTTCCCAGTGCCGGGAGAATGCAGACGGCCCACGACGATCTCGATCCGCTCGCGCGTCAGCGCGCCGGATCGCAGCAGGACGGGCCGCTTGTCGTGAAAGCCGATGACGGTCGATTCGAGTCCGAGCGGCGTCGATCCGCCGTCCAGAACCATCGCCACGCCGTCGCCAAACTCTTCGCCGACGTGCTGCCCCGTCGTCGCGCTGATGCGCCCGGACGGATTGGCACTGGGCGCGGCGAGGGGTAACTCGCACGCCTTAAGCAGGGCTTGCGCGATGGGATGAGATGGAACGCGGATCGCGATTGTGTCGAGACCGCCGCTGGCGAGCAGCGAGATTGTCGAGCCGCTTTTGCGCGGCAGCACCAGCGTAAGCGGTCCCGGCCAGAATTCCGACGCCAGCAGACGGGCGTGGTCGTCGAACTCGACCAACCGCTCCGCAAACGGAATATCGCGCACATGCACGATCAGCGGGTTGAATCGCGGACGATCCTTGGCGGCAAAAATGGCCGCGACCGCAGCATCGCTGGTTGCATCCGCGCCGAGGCCGTAAACGGTCTCCGTGGGAAACGCGACGAGCCCGCCGTCGCGCAAGATGTCAGCCGCGCGAGCAATGGCCGCGGCGTCGGCGGGAACGACAGTCGATGACGAAATCATGGGCAACTGTAGCGGGTCCTGGTTGCCGCGTCAGTAGTCGATGCAGCTTCCTGCAATCGAGCGGCCCCCATTCCGCCGCGATATCACGAAGATCGCGTCGCCACGAGGTCGATCGTCACCGTCACATCGTGGGAGACCGGCGAGGGCGCGGACCACGTTCCCAGCCCTACATTGAAGTCCGTGCGGATGACGTGCGCGGTACCCGTCATGTGAACGGAGTTGCCGGTGAAGGTGAGCACGAAGGGCAGGGTGACGGCGCGCGTGATGCCCTTGATGGTCAGATCGCCCGTCGCGACGTAATCGTTGCCCTGTTTGTGGACGAAACTTCGCGTCACAAAGCGCGCCTGCGGGAATTGCGAAGTCTGGAATCCTTGTGCGCCCTTCAAGCCGTCATCGAAGTCCGGTTCGTCGGACGCTTCGCTCGCCAGATCGATGACGACCGCGGCACGTGCCTGCGACAGCGCGGCGGGGTCGAAATCGATGTCCGCTTTCCAGGATTTGAATCCGGCAGAGAACGGTTCGTTGCTCCAGTTGACGGTAAAGCCCAATCGGCTCTTCGCATAATCGACTGTCCAGTGCGCCGCATGCGCAGGCGCCGACACGAGCGTCGCCAACGCGAAAATCAAAACGGGGGTCTTCATCGAAACACCTTAGACACGCGTGTGCCCGGAATCATGCGGCGCAGAATGTCGTCTCCCCGAACGAACTGATGATAGAGTGCGCCCGCGACATGGATCGGAACCAGCACGATCGCCGACCATGCGAGGTAGACGTGAATTGTGCCGAACTCATGGCGAAGCGGAATTTTTTGGGCACGGGGCAACTCGGCCAGGAACGGGATGTGCGGCCACGCAAAAAGACCGAAATACATCGTCGGCAATCCCAGTGGCGAGGAGGAAACGAGCGCCCAGCCCGAAAGGGGGATGACGATGATCAGACAGTACAGAAGAAAGTGCGTGGCATGTGCGAAGAACCTCAACGCCGGATTCATGGTATCGGGCAGGGGCGGGATGGGATTGACCAGGCGCCAGAAAACACGCGTCAGACTCAGCACCAGCACCGTCAGACCGATCGATTTGTGCAGCTGGAACAGCTGCAGCCTGGACGGATCGCTGTTCGGCAGGTCCGCCATATAAAGACCGACGCAGATATTCGTGATGACCGCCAGCGCAATCACCCAATGCAGCGTCATGGCCACGCTGCCGTAGCGCGCGGCCGTATTCCGGATGGGCATACTCAATTCCCCGAGTGCTGGAACATGGCCTCGATGATCAGCTGGACATCGTCGCTGACGAACGATGACCACGCCGCAGACGTCATTCCGTAATCGCTGCGTTTGATGGTCGCCGTGGCGCGAAACCCGATCGCATAGCTGTCATTCAGAGGATTCTGCTCTCCACCGTTGAATGTCGCCTCGAGCGTGACCGGCCGCGTGATGTTGCGGATCGTCAAATCGCCGGTGATGCGCCCCGTATTCGGTCCCGTGCGCACAATCGAAGTCGACCGGAACGTGGCCGCTGGAAACTCGGCGATATCGAAGATCGAGGGAGATTTCAGCTCGTCGGCCGTCCGGCTGCTCGGCGTGTCGA
>JBEKLN010000076.1:0-5603 GCA_050010175.1 Rhizomicrobium sp. | reverse complement strand
GCAACAACAATGCTACTTAAATGCGTCCTTGCGCCTCCTGCTCAGGCAATCGCGCACCGTCCACGACACCGATCAGCCAAACCGGGTTGCCTGAAGCGCTGCGCGCTGTTTCGCGTGCCGCGTTTTTGAAATTGAATGCGAATTGCGAGCCCGGCACGAGCGCGAGACGAAAATCCGGTAGGAGAAATGCGATTCGATGACGCCAGACGGGCATGCAATCGCGATCGCATTCGGCGAATGCTTCCTGCGCCGCGCGAGGTTTCCGGACTTGCCTGCAGCCAGGAGTTTCCAACGCTATACTGTTTCAGTCGACATATGACCGAGCCCCTCTAATATTAAGAAAAGCGGCAAACACAGCATCGGGCGGCGAACCAAAAAACAAAATTTCCTCAGAAATTCCCCGCTTCAGGGAATTCGCGGCGCAGGCCAGGGACGTCACAAATAGAAGCGCGCCGCGAGCTGACCCTGGGTGTCGTCCTGGCGAGGATCGAAGCCAACCACCGAGCGCTCGTCTCGCTTGCTGTCGATGGCGAGAAGTTCCGCTGAAAGCCTTAACCAGTCCTTGGGAAGCCAGCTCACGGAGCCGGTCAAAGCGTACCCGTTTTCATCCAGAGACGATGCCGGATCTGTGTGTATGCGAAATTCGTCGAGCCTTGCAGGCGTCATACCCGAATTCGATCGCCTGCGCCGATCCGACCGTCGCGATCAGAAGACAGAGCGGCAGCAGCTTTCGCATCCGTCAGGCCGCACTTCTGACGATGCGCGCGCGTGCGGGAAGTTCGATCGCGACCGACGTTCCTTCGCCAACGGTGCTCGCAATCGACAGCGAGCCGGCATGCAACTCGACGATCATCTTGGCGAACGGCAGCCCGAGACCCGCGCCCTGATGCTGCCCGTCAAACGCGGCGCGCTGCCGATGAAACGGACGCACCACTTCGTCGATCTTTGAAGGTTCGATACCGACGCCCGTGTCGGCGATGCAAATCGAAAGTCTGCCTTCGCTGACCCTGCCTGAAACATGCACCGCTCCGCCCGCGGGCGTGAACTTGACGGCATTGTGGATCAGATTGGCGAAGGCCTGTTTCAGCCGCGCGCCGTCACCATCCATGTGCGGCCATTCTTCAATCGCTGCAACGACATGAAGCGAAACGCCGGAGCTGACGGCAAAAGTCTGCTGCATCTGCGCGGCTTCGCGCAGCAGCGCGCCTGCGGATACGGTCTCGTGGACAAGGACAAGCCTGTTGGTCTCGGCTTCTGCGAGATCGAGCATGCCGTCAACGAGAGCCGTGAGGCGCCGTCCGCTGCGATGGATGTCACCGGCATAATCGAGATACCGCGCCACGCCGACCGGCCCCAATACCTGCCGCTGCAGCATCTCGCTGAACCCAACGATCGCGTTGAGAGGTGTGCGGAATTCGTGGCTCATGTTTGCCAGGAACTGCGACTTCGCCTCGCTGGCGTGCACGGCTTCTGCGCGGGCCAGCTCTGCCGAACTGATTGCAGACTTCAACGCCTGCTCGCGCTCGGCAATCGATTGCGTCATGTTCGTCAACGCGTCTGCAAGGTGTCCCACTTCGTCGCGCTGGTTGACCCTGGGTGGACGCGTGTAATCGCCCGAAGCGATGCGCCGTGCCGTTGCCGCCAACTCTTCGAGCGGTCGCGAAACCCGGCCGACAATGAGCGTGGTGCCGGCCGCGGCAACAATTAACGCCAACGCGAAAAGAAACAGCATCGGCGTTAACATACCCCGGTAGGCCCGGAGCGTTTCCTCGAGCGGATAGTCGAGGATGGCGACCACGTGATGGCTTCCGCTGGCGACGCCGAGAGGCGCACTGGCGGTGAGATATTCCTCGCCGTGGCGCATGACGATCGCCGTCGCGCCGACGGATTTCGCGAATGCCTGCAAATCGTCGACCGCACTGCCGCGGGAATGTGCGGCGATTGTCCATCCCGCGCGCGGACGATCCACCGCGAGTGTGACGGCGTGCGGCGACGACGAGACACGCTCCAACTTGTCCAGCAGAGGCCCATTGATGGGGATAAAAGCCGCAATGAACGCAATCGGTACGGGTGCGCGGACCGGGACCACCACGAGCCAGTAGAGTTTGTCGCCTAACGTCACAAGCGCGGTGCCGTTGTCCTGCTCGGCAGCGTCCAAAAGTCGCGGAAACGGGAATGGGTGTCCGGCGATGTCGGGCGCGCTGGAATCTGCCTCGGTCTGTCCGTTCAACCCGACGAGCATCATCCGTTCGGCTCCGATCCGCCGGCCGTGATTGCGCAAGACCGACAATTCGGTTCCGTGATCGTGTTGTGCGATGGCGGCCCGCAACGGATAGTCTAGCGCGAGCACCGCAACGGCATCGGTCACGCGGTCGGAGAGGAAAGTGAGTTGACGCATGAAAGCGTCTGTTGCCGCGGCGAGTTCCCGCCTTCCCTGTTCGATGATGGTGTGCCGAAGATACGCGTAGGCCAGCAAGGCGGTCGCTGCCTGAACGCAAATAAGAATGACCATCAGCAAGAGGGCGAGACGATTGCGGAAGCTCATCGCGCGCCTCTCAGTACATCTGCATATGCGCGTGCTTCTTGTTGCGCGGGTCCGCCATGGACAGCACGAGAGACGTTGCTAGTTTCGCCGTTGCGCCCGAAACGACCAGTTCGCTCGGTGCAGGCATCTTGCTGCGGCTGAGCTGCGGATGCCAGAACACAGCCTGATAGGTTCCCGATGGCACGTCAGCGATTTGCGCCACGCCATTCGCGTCCGTACGGGCTGCCCAGGGCGATGCGGCAACGTAAACATAGGTGATCATGTGATCGTGGATATTGCAGCCGATTGCGGCGACGCCAGGCTTGTCGAATACGACCGGTGCCGATCGCTGGCCTTCATCGATCTCGAACGCGAACTGTTTGATGTCGGAGAACGAATAGACCTGGTGCATCGTCGTGTCGTTGTTGGTGAACATGACGCGGCCGTTGCGGCGGATCAAGGACACCAGAGGCAGGAAGGTCTCCTTCCGCTGATCCACCACGGCTTCAGCCGGCACCTTTGTCGGCGTCAGGGGGCCGGCCTCTGCCTGGGGAATGAGTTCGACAACCGCGTTCTCGGCTGGACGTTCGTCCTCGTCCGTCACGGTCACATTGACGGTGGCGCACTGGCCCGATGGTGCCGCGAGCAAAGCCCCGGTCAACATTGTCAAGAATAATTGCCGACGCATGCCGAGAACCTAAGAGAAATTGGTTACCCAGCGATTTGCATCCGGTTGACGAGTGGTGAAGATCGGCAGCCAGGGCACTGATTTGGGGGAGCAATCATGTCGGTTGAGGGGCAAACACCGGCCGGAGCCGGAACTGACAGGCGGCGTATGACGCTCGTTGTGGCAGCTTCCGCCACGAGCACAATCTTCGAGTGGTACGATTTTTTCATTTTTGGCTCGTTGACCGGCATCATCGGCGCCCATTTTTTCGCCGGCGTCAGCGAGGCGCAGGGGCTGATCTTTGCGCTTCTGACCTTCGCGGCGGGTTTTGCCGTTCGCCCGTTCGGAGCCCTCGTGTTCGGCCGTATCGGCGACAGCAGCGGGCGCAAGCGCGCATTCCTCGTCACCATCACCATCATGGGCCTGGCGACTGTCGCGGTCGGCTTGCTCCCGGACTATCACGCCATCGGAATTGTGTCGGCCTATGTGCTCGTCTCACTGCGCGTGCTTCAGGGATTTGCCATCGGCGGACAATACGGAGGCGCGGTCATCTATGTGGCCGAACACGCCAGCGCCCGCCGCCGCGGTGCTGCCACGGGATGGATCCAGGCCGCCGCTCCGCTGGGGCTCGCGCTTGCTCTCACGGTCATCCTTCTCTGCCGGACATTTCTCGGAGAGGATGCCTTCAAGAGCTGGGCGTGGCGTCTGCCGTTTCTTTTCTCAGCGGCCCTTCTCGCCCTGTCGGTCTACATCCGCCTCAGGCTCTCGGAATCGCCGATGTTCCGCCGCATCCAGGAAGCCGGCACGGCATCGCATGCGCCGATCGCAGAATCCTTTCTGCGCTGGAAAAATCTGAGATTGGTGCTGATCGCACTTTTCGGATTGCTGATGGGCCAGGGCGTGGTGTGGTACTCGGCGATGTTCTACACGCAATTCTTCCTCGAAGGGGTGATCAAGGCGCCAGCGGCAGCCGTCAACCTGCTCATTCTGCCTGCAGTGTTGGCGGGCGCGCTGATGCACATGGTCTTCGCGTGGCTATCCGATCATGTTGGACGCAAGCCGGTGATGCTGTTTGGACTCGGGCTTGCTGCCGTGGGCTTTTTTCCCGGCTTTCAAATGCTGGCCCAGGCCGTCAATCCTAGTCTTGTCGCCGCCGCGCAGCGCGTTCCCGTCACGGTTATCGCCAGGCCGGCCGATTGCTCGCTGCAGTTCGACCTCCTCGGCAAAACGAAATTCCTGTCGTCATGCGACGTCGCCAAGAACGCCCTTGCATCGTTGGGCATTCCCTACCGTAACGTCACTGCACCCGCGGGATCGGTCGCGCTCGTTCAGATCGGATCGAGCGAAGCCGCGCAGACGCCCGCAATCACGATCCCAAGTCCGGATGGCCGCGGCGCGGCTGCGAGCAATTTTGCGGAGACAAAGAAACACTTCACCGCGACGTTGAAGCGGGCCCTGGTCGAGTCAGGATATCCCGCGACAGCGACAGTACAGTCGATCGACGTGCCGCGCGCGCTGGCGTTGCTGCTGGTTTTCATGGCGGCTGCGGCGGCACTTTACGGTCCCCAAGCCGCGGCTTTGGTCGAGCTTTTCCCGACGCGGATTCGCTATACGGCGCTGTCATTTCCCTACCATGTCGGCGTGGGATGGTTCGGCGGATTCCTGCCGGTCACCGCCTATGCCATCGTCGTTGCGACGGGAAACATCTACGCGGGATTGTGGTATCCGATCACGATCGCCGCGATCGGTTTTGTGATCACGCTGCTGTTCCTGCCGGAAACGCGCAAGCGAGATATCGAAGCCTGAACAAGCGAAGGCCAACGGCCCATAAGATTGTCGGAATGTGTCGCCGGCGCACAGATGCACGAACATTGGCGACCTTGAATTCCTCCGTCCAATTCTGCCGCGCTCTATCGTTGGGAGGTGGTGAGAGGGGCGGATGGGCCGCCCCTGCCACGCGGAGGGAACGAGATGGTTCTCTACATCTCCCTCCGGTTGTTCGGGAAAAGGCGGTTAACCCTCCTCTTCCTGACATAACCGGCCCCGCCTTGGAGTTCGCGCTTCAAGGCGGGTGCCCTCCAAATATACGGAAACAGTAGTGACGAATCAATTGAGCGCCAGCGCCGTTAGCGCCCTAATTTGATTTTGGCGCTGACTTTGCCCGTCTTTCTTTCTGAACAGCAACGAGCGCCGCATCGGAATTTCTTACGATGCCGACCGGGCCACCTTCGGACTTTGCGAGCTGAGCGGCCGCTGTGACAAATTTTTGATAAGCGGCTGCACATCGTTGAGCTACAGTCTTGGCCACTTCCGCTGCGTCTGCCTGACCGTCATCTACAAGCGAAACGTTGCGGTCTATACAATCCCGGTAGGCCGACAGATCGCGTAGTAACGTGGGGCTGACCTCGCTTG
>JBEKLN010000075.1:0-5859 GCA_050010175.1 Rhizomicrobium sp. | reverse complement strand
CATCGATATCCTCATGGCGCGCACGGCGACCCGGCCCATTCCATTGGGACGGATCGCCCGCGAGGATGCTCTGGGTTTCGGCTGGACGCTGACTGGCGGTTCGATTCTCGTCATGACCGTGTTCGTGAACCTTCTCGCGGCCGGACTGCTCGCGTTTTCGATCGGGTTTTATGTCTTCGTGTACACATTATGGCTCAAGCGCCGGACGCCGCAGAACATCGTCATCGGCGGGCTCGCAGGCGCGCTGCCGCCTGCCATCGCGTGGGCGTCCGTGACTGGGTCGCTGTCGTTGGCGCCTCTGGTCCTCGTTCTGATCACATTTCTCTGGACGCCGCCGCACTTCTGGGCGCTGGCGCTGTTCCGCTCCGACGACTACGCGCGAGCAGGCGTTCCCATGATGCCCGTGGTGAAGGGCAAAACTCATACACGCTGGCAGATTCTGTTGTATGCGCTCGTGCTGTTTCCGGTCGGCCTGGCGCCGGCGTTCATTGGTCTCGGCGGCCGGGTCACGGCGGCCGTCGCCGTCGGTTTTGGTGGCTGGCTCGTCTGGCAGGCATTCGCTGTCTTCCGCGAGAAGGACGGTGCGCGCGAACCTGCCGCCCGCAGGCTGTTCGGCGTTTCCATTCTCTATCTGTTTGCGCTGTTCGCGGCACTAATTGTCGAGCACGTCGCCGGCATGCCGCCCGGATTGGGCGCTTGGACGTGAGGCGATGGCCGATGACGATGACCCGGCGAAGCAGTACGAACGGGCGCGGCGGTGGCGCAATATTGCCATCGCACTCGCGCTCGGCGGACTTGTCGCGTTGTTCTTTGTAATGACCATGGTGCGCCTCAAGGGGCACGTGGTGAATTTCTTTCAGTGAGAGGCGGATATGGCTGAGGCGCACGCGAAGCACGATTACCACCTGGTCGATCCGAGCCCCTGGCCGATCATCGGCTCGATCGGCGCATTCGTGATGCTGTCCGGCGCCGTTCTCTGGATGAACAAGGATTACAGCCAGTTCAAGATCGCTGGTTATGCTCTGAACGGTCAGCCGATCGTTTTCGGCGTCGGCTTGTTCCTGGTGCTGTTCACCATGGCCGGTTGGTGGCGCGACGTGATCCGCGAATCCGTCGTGCTGCACGATCACACGCCAGTGGTGAAGCTCGGCCTGCGCTTCGGCATGGTGCTCTTCATCGCCTCGGAAGTGATGTTCTTCGTCGCGTGGTTCTGGGCCTATTTCAACACGGCCATCTTTCACAACGACGTGGGCGTCAGTTCATGGCCGCCGAACGGCATCGTGACGCTCGATCCCTGGCACTTCCCGTTGCTGAACACGCTGATCCTTCTCACCTCGAGCACGACGGTGACGTGGGCGCACCACGCCGTGCAGCACGGCGATCGCAAAGGCTCCATTCAGGCTCTGATCATCACGGTGATGCTCGCCGCGTCTTTCACCTGCGTGCAGGCGTATGAGTATTCCCATGCGCCCTTCACGTTCGGCTTCAATCATCTGGCGCTGCTCCCGTTCAAGGATACGGCGCATTCGCTGCTCGCAGCCGGCGTCGGCAACTTCCAGGCGATCTACGGCTCCACCTTCTTCATGGCGACCGGCTTTCACGGCTTCCACGTGATCGTGGGCACCATCTTCCTCAGTGTCTGCCTCGGCCGCGCGATTGCGGGGCAGTTCACGCCGGAGCGGCATTTCGGATTCGAAGCCGCTGCCTGGTACTGGCACTTCGTGGACGTCGTCTGGCTGTTCCTGTTCTCCTGCGTCTATGTCTGGGGTGCAGCCGCGGTGACGCAGGCCTGAGGCTGTGGCGGCGCAAAACACGGTTTCGTCAGCGCTGCTCGGCCGCTGTCCGCGTTGCGGCAAGGGCCATCTCTTCAAGGGTTATCTGAAGATCGCGCCGGCTTGCGACGCATGCGGACTGGATTTCTCCGAGCTCGATGCGGGCGATGGCCCGGCCGTGTTCGTCATCCTGATCGTCGGCTGCATCGCCGCGGGCGGCGCTTTGTTTGTAGAAGCGAACTTCAGTCCGCCCTACTGGGTGCATGCGGTCATCTGGCTGCCGACCGTTGTGATCCTGAGCGTCGTGTTCCTGCGCCTGGCCAAAGGCACGCTTCTGGTCCTGCAATACAAGCACCAGGCGCGCGAGGGCCGGCGGATTGACTGAACCGTCGGATCGATCGTCTGCATGATTCTGCGCTTCCGCCCACTGTTCGGCTTCACCGCGCTGATGGTGCCGATGTTTGCGCTGCTGGTTGGTCTCGGCTTCTGGCAACTGGAGCGGCTGCAGTGGAAGCTCGGCCTGATCGCTGAAATGGACAAAAATACGCATGCCGCGCCGATCCCCATCGACCGCGCGCTGGTCATGGGAATTGCGTCCGCCCAATATCGCCGTGTCGAAATGTTCGGACGCTTTCTCAACGATCGGGAATCCTACGTCTTCGGTACCGGTCCGCGCGGCTTCGCGGTCTATCATGTGCTGACACCACTCGTGCTTGACGACGGCCGTATCTTTCTCGTCGATCGTGGCATTGTCCCGCTCGAACTTCGGTTGCCGGCGAAGCGATCGACCGGAGAGTTGAACGGCGAACAGCGCGTCTTCGGAGTCCTGCGCACGCCCGACAAGCCGGGTCCGTTCACGCCGGCGCCGGATTTAGCGAAACGAATCTGGTTCGCGCGAGATGTCGCCGGCATCGCCGCGGCCGACCATGTGCATCTGGCGTCTCCGATGATTGTCGAGGCCGACGCCTCGCCCAATCCCGGCGGTTGGCCGAGAGGCGGCCAGACTGTCGTCGCGCTGCCGAACGATCACCTCCAGTATGCCATCACCTGGTTTCTTCTGGCGGCAGCGCTCGTCGTCATCTATTTCGCCTATCATCGGGCACGTGGACGGCTCACAGTGTGATCCTGCCCGCAAGGGATCGGTCGACCATGCGCTATGTCAGCACCCGGGGCCTCGCGGGGCCGCAATCGTTCGAGACTGTGCTGCTGTCGGGCCTCGCGTCTGACGGTGGTCTGTTCCTGCCGGAAAGCTGGCCCCAGATTGCGCCGGTCGTCACCACTGCCTCTTTCCGTTATGCCGACGTTGCGTATTCGGTCCTGCGTCATTTTGCCGGGGATTCTTTCTCCGTTGGCGAGCTGCGTGCGGACATCGAAGCGGCCTACTCCGTGTTCGACGAGCCCAACGTTGCTCCGCTGACGCCTCTGTTCGACAACATCTTCCTGCTCGAGCTGTTTCACGGACCGACGCTGGCGTTCAAGGATCTCGCCCTGCAGTTGCTGGGACGCCTTCTGGCGCGCACGCTGGCGCGAAACGGCTCGCACATCACGATTGTCGCTGCCACGTCGGGCGACACGGGGTCGGCGGCGATTGCCGCGCTGGGCGGGCTTAACGGCATAGAGTTGTTCGTGCTGCATCCCAAGGGCAGGGTGAGCGAAGTCCAGCGCAGGCAGATGACGACGGCACATCACACGAATGTTCACAACATCGCGCTGGAAGGCACTTTCGACGACGCGCAGACAATCGTGAAAGCACTGTTCGCGGATGCCGGGTTTGCGCAAGACGTGCATCTGTCCGCGGTCAATTCGATCAACTTCGCGCGTATTGCCGCCCAGTGCGTCTATTATTTCACCGCGGCAGCCCGATTTTCCGCGCCGCCGGTATTCGTTGTCCCGACAGGCAATTTTGGCGACATATTCGCGGGTGAAGCCGCGATGCGGATGGGACTCGGCATAGATCGGCTCGTCATCGCCACGAATGCCAATGACATTCTCTGGCGCGCGCTGAGCCAGGGCGTGTACGCGGTCGGTGCTCCGCAGCACACACTCAGCCCGTCGATGGATATCCAGGTCGCGAGCAACTTCGAGCGGGCTCTGTTCGAAGCGTCGGGGCGCGATGCCGGATGGATTCGCGCGGCGATGGCTCAATTCGGCGGGGAGCGGCAGTTGAGAATCCCGCACGTTGTGCTCGGCGCCTTGCAGGCGCGATATTCCGCAGCACGCTGCACTGACGCAGAGACCTTGTCGACGATGGCGCGCGTCCATCGCGAGACCGGGCGGTTGATCGATCCGCATACCGCAGTGGCCGTTGCAGCCGCCTTGAGCCTCCCGATGGGCGAGAGCCCTGTGGTGGTTCTGTCCACGGCTCATGCTGCCAAGTTTCCCGATGCGGTGCGCCAAGCGACCGGCTCAGTGCCCCCCTTGCCGCAGCGCCTTTCCGACCTTTATGAGGGGGAGGAGCGCGTGACCACCCTGCCGGCCGAAACCGGCCGGGTCCGCGCGTATATCGAGCAAAAGCTGGCACGCGGATGAACGTCGAAATCACCAAACTTCCCAATGGCTTGACGATCGTGACCGACCCCATGCCGCAGTTGGAAAGCGCGGCTGTGGGCGTCTGGGTGAATTGTGGCGCCCGTCACGAGACGGAACCCCAGATGGGCGTTTCGCACATGCTCGAACATATGGCCTTCAAGGGCACCGAGCGGCGGAGCGCCCGGGCGATTGCCGAGGAAGTCGAAGCGGTGGGCGGCTATCTGAACGCCTATACCAGCCGCGAACAAACCGCCTTTCACGTGCGCACGTTGAAGGCTGACGTCCCGCTGGCGGTCGACATTCTGGCCGACATCCTCACGCATCCCACATTCGATCCGGCGGAGGTCGAGCGCGAGCGGCAGGTGGTGCTGCAGGAAATCGGGCAGGCCCGCGACACGCCGGACGACATCGTTTTCGATCACCTGCAATCGGCAGTGTACGCAGATCAGCCGATGGGCTGGCCCATCCTCGGCAACGAGCAGACGGTCGGATCATTCACGCGCGACGACATGCGCCGGTATATGGGAGCGAATTATCGTGCGTCCGGCATGACCTTTATCGCGTCCGGCCGGGTCGAGCACGTGCAGATGGTCGATCTCGTGGCGCGGCACTTCGGCGATCTTCATCAGGGCAACGGCCCCGCCGGCGATCCGGCGCGCTATGTCGGCGACGATATTCGGATCGAAGAAGAACTCGAACAGGTCCACGTGACTTATGCGTTCCCGGGCGTCGCAAGCGGCGACGATGAATTGTTCACGGCGCAGGTTTATGTCACGGCGCTCGGCGGCGGCATGTCATCGCGCCTGTTCCAGGAGATCCGCGAGAAGCGCGGACTCTGCTATTCCATCTACGCCTACGCCAACGCATTCTGCGATGGGGGTTTTGTCGGCGTTTATGCCGGGACCGGCGAGAACGAAGCGGCGGAAATTTCCGCGCTGGTCGCCGGAGAGATGTCTGCGATCGCGGCCAATGCCACGGAGGGCGAGGTGGCGCGCGCAAAAGCGCAACTGAGGTCGAGCCTGCTCATGGGACTCGAACGTCCATCGGCACGGGCCGAACAGATTGCGGCCCACCTGCTTGCTTACGGCCGCGTGGTTCCGGTTGAGGAACTGACGGCGAAGCTCGACGCGGTCCACGCGGACCAGGTTCGGGAGTTCGGCGTTCGTGTCATGTCGAGCCGCAGGCCGGCCATGGCCGCGATCGGACCCGTGTCGAAGCTCGAATCTCACGCCACCTTTGCGCGCAGATTCGGAGCAGATACGATCCGCGCCGCGGCAGCGGAGTGAGCGCACGCCCCATGGCTGCGTTTATGCGCGGATTGACATTTCCGGGAGGGCAACAGCCCGTCATCAGGGGCGACGGGGTGTACCTCCGTTATCCGCGCGTGTCCGATTTTCTCGCATGGTCGAAGTTGAGGTCCGAGAGCCGGGCGTTCCTGACTCCCTGGGAGCCCCTGTGGTCGACGGACGAGCTGTCCAAGGGCGCTTTTCGCAGGCGGCTTCGGCGGTACCAGAAGGAGGCACGTCTGGACACGGCCTATGCATTTCTCGTTTTCCGT
>JBEKLN010000074.1:0-6039 GCA_050010175.1 Rhizomicrobium sp. | reverse complement strand
AGAGTTCGATGTCGATTGGGAAGTTTCGGATCATGGGAGCCCGGAGGAACGCGCGTGCTTCGCGGCCATTGGGATCGTCTGCAACGACAAGCGCCTTACGGAAGGAACCGACGCGTTCGTAAACCGCATTCGGACCTCGCCATTTTTGTCTGCCTATCATCTTGCGGAATGGTTCGCCTGGAATTGGTGGAGACTCCGATGGGAACCACGCGCGGTGTCACCCTCTTCAGATTGGGCACTCGCTCATAGAATGGCCACGGTAGGCCATGGCTACGTGTGGCCTAATATTACCGTATTTTCCGACGGTGAAAGAACTGCACTTATTGCCAAGCCGACGCTGGACCGCAACCAAGGAGCATTTCGATATATCAGCGATCAAGCTGCGGTTATTGCGTCAACGCAATTTGAGAACGCGATTGACGAATTCGTAGAACAGGTCAGAGGGCAACTCACTGCTGAACGTCTAATTGACACCAATCTGCAAAGAATTTGGTCCGAATTGAGCGAGGAGCGTGATTCCAAAGAATTGTCGCAGCGACGCAGGCTAGAGGCTCTGATGGGGTATGACCCAGACGAAGCAGATCCTATGTTGTTGGATCGGTTAGTTGTGCATGGTCGCAATTTCGGGGCAGAAGCAGCAAACGAAATCGCGGCAGATACACGAAAAGCTCGCGAGCTTACGGCGGAACAATTGGCCGAAGTTGCTTCATATGGATTTGATTTTTCTCCGAGAGACGCAGTCCGTCTCAGGTCCGATAGCATTCCGACGCGGCAAGATGCGGCGGCATGGCGACGCGGGGCATATGCTGCGCGAGCTCTGAGAGAACAAGAAGCACTTGGCAGCAGCCCACTGACTAACTTGCGCCTTTCTCAAATGGCAGGAGTGCAAGAAGAAATTCTAACAGAAAGAGCGAGAGTCGCAGATGTCTCGTTCGCATTGGACGACAATGCAGCGAGGGGTAAGATCGTCCTAAGATCAAAATGGATTCCGGGACGACGATTTGAATTAGCAAGAATCATTGGTGACCGCATCATGGCGAACAGCTCAGGAAAATTGTTTCCTGCGACGGCGTCGTACACGTATCGTCAAAAAGCACAACGATCGTTCGCAGCGGAATTATTGTCTCCCTTTGATGCCATCGATAACCTTCTCGCCGGCGACTACTCGACCGAAGCGCAGCAGGATATTGCAGAGGAATTTAAGGTGTCCGAGCTTACTATTCGCACGTCTCTTATGAATCATGGGCGAATCGAGCGAGAAGGCATGGACGAGCCGAGGCTTGGAGAAGAATTTTAGTCCAACACTATTCTGCCGCCTTCGTCTCGCGACACCTTCCCGGACAACAGTTCCTCTCCAGAGGATTGTTTCCCCATTATCGAGTCTCACTATCGAGGCGCACTCCAACCAATGTTGACCTTGGCCGTTGGCCCTGTTTCGGGTAGCGCGCGATTCTGATCCCTCACGCCAGAAGCATGTCTCACCTTTTGTCGCTTCGCGCCCCTGCGACACATCCGACAAGCATTTCGTCCGACTTTCTGCGAAGAGTGCAGCTGAAAATCGACGGGACTGCCGATGGCGAAAAAGATGAATGCGGGGGATTTGCGCCAGAAATTCCCATCGTCTTCGCTGCTGATTTCATATCGCAGCAATCGATTTTTTTCTGAGCCAGACAGAACTAACCGATGTCTCTAGCTTTTTGCGTCTACAATCTGGCAATTGAAGTTGTGGGCGCCCTCAACGTTTTTACACAAATTGCCGACCATCTCGGTCTTGCCGACCAGCGCGTGATGGTGGGGGCCCTGGAGCGCAAATGGTCCAGGCGACTTCCGCTTGATCTATCGGACTCGACCAACTCGCTTTTTTCCGCAATGGACAACTTTGCTTTCACCATAGCATTCGGAGATCAGAATGCGGCGATGCTTCGGAATTCGGCGGCGTACGTCAGCTACATGCGGCTTGCCGGCCGGGACTCGATGTCCCTCTTTTCACCGCAGCAGGCCGATCTGCGGGATTTTGCGGAACGCTTCATGCCCGGTCTTCCGGCAAAGTATGGCTTCGGAACGGATTGGAGCCGTCCCGGTTCCTTCTGCGGATACGTTCACGGCTTTGAAGACAGCAGGTCACTGGGTGGCGATCATCTCGGGCAGTCGCAGGCGGGGCGATGGGGCGAACTTTTCGACTCGGAACCGGCGTTTTTCGATCAGGGACGCTTTCGGGACGTTTATTCTGTCAATCTATTGACGAGTGCTCATCTCAATCACAAGACGCGCGATGGCACCGTGCGCGACTTGATTCTCGAGCACGCGGATTGGGGTGTGATCAGGCCACTGGCAGACAACTGGTTCATGTGGTGGGTGCCGCCTGAGGGGATTGAACAGGCGAGAAGTGAGTTCCTGTCCAGAGGATTGCTTGAGAACGTGTGAACACTTTTCATTCCTCCGACCGGAACGAGCGCTCCATCGCGGGAAGACAACGGCTCTTGCGTCATCTGGCGCCCGAAGGGAGATTGGTCATGCGATACAAACGCTATATCCCTCAGAACGCCAGCGAACTCTTGGACCAGTTGGCCTACATGATGCTTGATTCGCCGACTTTCGAAGACAGGACAGGGTATTTTCCGGAAGAGAATATAGACACAACGTTTTACTCGCTCAATCATGGATTGATGGGCATCCGGAAGACTCTCGGCGAAGAGCGGTACGCCGCGTTCACGACCATGTCTGACAAGATGCGCACACTGTTCGAGTCGGATGCCGAGAACAAGACGGGCGACGCCAAAGCGGGGCGGGCGCTGATTCACGAAATGGAAAACATCTTGATGGAGGTGGCGAGACGTGAGGAGGAACAATAGCTGATTCAGACCGGCAGGCGGCGATGGTTCGTTCCGGCGCCCGAAAGGAAACTGACCATGCGACACCAACCTTATATTCCGGAAGGCATTGGCGGAGTCCTCGACTACCTTGCCCACATGCTATTCGCCTCGCCGACCTTCAGAGACAAGACGGGGTATCTCCCCGAAGAGAATATCGACACAACATTCTGTTCGCTGAACGAAGGCCTGTTGGCCATCCGAAAGGCACTCGGAGAAGAGCGGTATGCCGCGCTGACGGCCATGTCGGACAAAATGCGGGCGCTGTTCGAGGTCGATCCCGACGACACGACCGGCGAGACCCGAGCTGGGCACACGCTTATTCAAGAGATGGAAGACATATTGACGACCGTCGCGAAACACGGGTCGTCGAAATAATTGCGCGGAGCAAATCAGGGACGGCAACGGCATTCCCCAGGCAGCTCCTGTGTCTCCGCTCCCCGACAGCAAATGCGGTATCTGCACCGGCACTGTTGTCGCGGCAGCACCTTCTGTCACGGACGTATCCCAAGAGGATATCACGCGGAGATAGCGAGCCGCGGAAGTGCGCGTCAGGCGGCGGCATCTCCGGGATAATCATAAAGGGCGATTGATTTTTCTGTGCGCTTTGCGCGCAGGACAAACGGGCCTGCCGGGCATTTTTACCGCGACCTTTCCGCAGATCGGTGATTGATGCCGATTACGGTGTGATCACCCCGCGCCTCTTTGTCTGCGCGTGAGGCTTCTTGCGCGGCGCGAACACATCGCATGTCCGATTTCATACAACCCAACAGACGGAGAACCAGCATGACCACCATGCGTACATTTGCAACTGCCCGGCCGCGCGACCGCCGCGGCGTCGCCTGTGACGCGGACGGCGCGTTCGTCGACGCGATACCGCTGTTGAAGGGCGCTCCGGCAGACGCCGCGAACATCTGGATGGCGCGCGGCACCCGCGAACTTTCCTCCGAGTTGAGCCGGCGCTTCGGCGTGCCCATCGACATGACCGCAAAGACCGCGGGCCTGAACGCCATCGCACGCGCACTCAACGCTGGCGACATCGTCCGTGCGCAGCTTCTGATGGTGCATCCGGATATTCGCGAACCGCCCGGTCTTTCGAAGAGCCGTACCCCCGACGACGACTGCTGACGGTTTCTCGCAGCGCTCGGTGCAAGCGGACTTCTCGCCAAGGATTGGGACGAAGACAAACACCCCCGCTGGGCGGAAGAAACGCGGGACGGTCGCGGCGGAAAATTTGCGCCGAATGGATCAAGCGGAACCGCCGGAAGCAGCGTCACCCCGACAGAAAATGGAGGACACATGAGCAACAGCAACACGCAGGCCCCGGCCGCACCGAACGCGCCATCGCTGCCGCAAGGAGTCGACTGGGCATTCGTCGCGGCGAAAGAAGGCGCGCGTACAAACGGCTATGTGCCGCCGGACGCGCAGAAGAGGCCCGACGCCAACAGCGGCGTGACGGTCGCCCACGGCTTCGATCTCGGCGGGCGCAGCGTTGCCGATCTCAGGGCGCTCGGTCTGCCCGACGATCTGGTGCAGACATTGACGCCGTATCTGGGACTGCGCGGCCAGGCGGCGCAAGACTATCTCAACGCACACCCGTTGCAGATTACCGGCGCGCAGCAGCAGTTGATTGACACACCTGCATTCAACGATTACTACAACCGCGTGGCTGACAACTACAACTCAGCATCGCACGGCACGCGCTTTCAGGATCTGCCGAGAGCCGCGCAGACGGCCATTGTCGATCTCGCCTATCAGTATGGAACGAATCTCGCGTCCGCGACGCCGCATTTCTGGCGCCAGGTGACCGAAGGCCGGTGGCAGGACGCGCACGACAATCTGATGGATTTCCACGACGCCTATCACACAAGACGACGCGCCGAAGCGGCCCTGCTGGCGGGCGCGATGGCGTCGGGCGCATTGGCGCCTGCGCCCGACCACTAGCGGGGACCTTCGAAGAGGGGGGGAATACGATGACATACGCACGATGGATCGAGCGTCTGCTGCTCGCGCTGCTGATCGGTGCCGCGCCGGCCGCGCTTGCGGCCGCCGAAACCACCGATCCGACCTACGCATCGCTCAATCGCGATTTCGGGCATTTGAAGGGCAATTACGTCGGGACGATCAAATGGCCCGTCAGCAGGCAGATCGAAGAGTGTCTGACGGTTCCCGACGACAACAAGACCGCGCTTGCCGACGGCAACACGCTGGTCTCCGGTTGCCGCCGCCACGATTGCGAGGAGAAGGCCGCGGTCATTACCGGACATGACGGCAAGGAGCTCGCAGCAGGGCTCATCAACTTCCATTGCACGCGATCCTCTGTCAATTGCGACGACGCTCCGCATCTCAGCATCTTCGTGAAGAGGAAGAACTTGGGTCCCGCGCTGGTGAGCGAATTGCAGGCATGGGCGAAGACCGCGGCGAACGCCACGATCTCGGAGACGGTCGTCGTTCCGTGAGCGCCAGACAATTATATCACGCGGAGATGCAGAGCCGCGGAGATGAACGTCAGGCGTCGCTGTCTCCGGGGTAACGCCGACGTTCATGCATAATTTACCTGGCGCGCTTTGCGCGCCAGGAAAGGTCCCACCACAAAGGACACAAAGATCACGAAGGGAAAAACCTGGCGCTACGCGCCGGATGATTTCTGAGGTTCTTCGTGTTCTTTGTGTTCTTCGTGGTGAAAGAACTTGGCGAGACACTCGCAACCATTGGCGTAACCCCGGAGATGGCACCGTCTGACGGTCATCTCCGCGGCTCCGCGTCGATCGCTCTGTCGGCGATCGACCCGCGTGAAAAAACTTTCTTGCGAACTGCGCGATGCGGTTCGCGATTCACGCCACCTGTTTGCGCGCCGGCAGACGCCAGTTCGGCCGGATGAAGTGGCAGGTGTAGCCGTTGGGATATTTCTCCAGATAATCCTGATGCTCGGGTTCCGCCTCCCAGAAGGGACCCGCAGGCGCCACTTCCGTCACCACCTTGCCAGGCCACAGACCCGACGCATCGACGTCAGCGATGGTGTCTTCGGCGATGCGTTTCTGTTCCTCGCTCGTATAAAAGATGGCCGAGCGATAGCTCGTGCCTACATCGTTGCCCTGGCGGTTGCGCGTGGTGGGGTCGTGAATCTGGAAAAAGAATTCGAGCAGCCTTCGATAGCCAATGCGCGAAG
>JBEKLN010000073.1:6341-7780 GCA_050010175.1 Rhizomicrobium sp. | reverse complement strand
TGGCGTGCAATTGATAAGCGTGCCGTCGGTTGCCCCGTTTCTGCGGTCCGACGATGTTCTTGAAACATCTCACG
Source organism: Rhizomicrobium sp. (assembly GCA_050010175.1). Taxonomy (GTDB): domain Bacteria; phylum Pseudomonadota; class Alphaproteobacteria; order Micropepsales; family Micropepsaceae; genus Rhizomicrobium. The sequence goes on along the minus strand of JBEKLN010000073.1, from coordinate 7,706 downwards.
TGTTTCATTTTTCGTCTCGGATGACATCTTTCTTGCCCGCGTGCCAACGCATCGTGCGGGGCACGCCGGACCGCGAACCGGTCTTGTCTTCGGCCCGCGATCGGACGCGTGACGGACGGACCTCTGCTCAGATCGGAACCATCGATTGCTGCACACGTCGCCTCAGGATATGTGCCGCAGTGTCAGGCTTAGGACCGCTGAATATTGTTGCCATCAAACCCGCACTTCGGATAACCATATTTGATGGATTGATTTCATTGAGTTCAGTACGACCGCTCGTATTTCGTGGAGATTTTTCGATTTCTACAATATTCTACATTGTCCTTGCGTTCGGCGGGATATTCCTGCTTGTCCAGGGATATCTGATCATTCCGATCTTCTATATTTTCGAGTATCTGTCGGAGCTGGACCCGAGGTATCGAGGCGTCGCGAATGGGCTTCGATCGTGGCGAATTGATGAAGAGAAGGAGGCCGCGCAGGGCAAGAATACCATCGAAGGACTTGCGGGGTGCCTGTCCGTATTCGTTGTTCCGGCAGGGCTTTTCATACTGGTGCAATCATCACTCGGAGACGTGCGATACCTCGGCGTGCCGATCATTCTTATCGGCGTTCTTCCCGCCACCGGGATATTCGCCAACTATAAACGGAACGAGCTTCGTAAAATCGCTCGGATCGATTCCTCTGTCCATTCCTCGCGTCCGATACGTGCGCCAGCCTGGTTCCTGGCCTGTATCGTGCTGTTCACGTGGGCGCTGTTTGTCCAGCCATGGGCGCCGGGATCCATCAGTCCGATCGGGTCTGCGGTATGGTCGTCAACTGCCGCAGTCTTCTGCCTCACCGCCCCAATTTTCTTGCAGGCTGCGCGGAGGCGCGCGGGAAAACCACCCATCGATTTTGGCGTGTTGAAGGATCTCGCCCTTGCTCTGGGCATGATGGCTGCTGCGTCGTTGGGCTTTGCGCTGCTGAACGACTACGTGGACAGCATCGGAGATCTAGCAGACCGAAACGCCAAAATTCGTGATGTGCTCGCCGAACAGAAATGGCTGGGCAACATTGCGGAAGCATTGAAGTCTCTTTCCCTTGGCCTGAGCATCTGCGTACTCATCGGCGCGGTCACACTTCACCAATTCGGCCGAACCAGCTGGGCAGACCGCATTCTCTCGGGCCGCAAGGTCGTCGCGAAATGCGTGGAAATTGCCGCACTTTCAGCAATCGTGCTGGGCGCGTTCTCCCTTGCCGGAGCGACATCGGGTCAAACCGTGGAGCGGTCGGCACTCTCACGCCGATTTGAGCTCGACGCACTTGCCAAGGCCGGCGCGGAGAAATTCGCCAGCCGGGTTGAACACACGTTGGCAGTCGCGGCGA
>JBEKLN010000073.1:0-6324 GCA_050010175.1 Rhizomicrobium sp. | reverse complement strand
ATGCGATCGACGAACAAACAGCCCGTCCGTGCGACAATGAGCGAAACGTAGTTCAGAGCTGCCCAAGCGATCTGGCGTCGCGACTGGCCGATGAGAGCCGCAGATCGGAGACATTGCGCTCAAACATGAACTTGGCAGGTCTCGATCGAGACGACAGGCTCGTCGAAGGTTGGGCTCGCGCCACGGCGCTTTCAGGGCGGATGTCGATTTCGCCGAGCGCCAAACCCGTGCCCTCCCAGGAAGAAGTATGGCGCTCTCTGGCGGGCCAGTATCGGGACTTACCGCTGGGGGCATTGCGCAACGCGACGTCCTCTCTCGATGAACAAGCGGGCGGGCGGCCGTCAAATCCCAGCGACGAGCGCCTGAAATCCATGGTCGAGCTCGGGTTGGATATCCTGACGGAGCTATCGCCGATCAAGTTCGAACTTCCTGTCGCCGCACACGCCGGGGCAATTTCGCAGGAACTCGTGGGCGATGTCACCGATTCTGTGAAGTCATCTTTCACCGATCTTATTCGCGATACGATCGTCGCAGTTTTGCCGGCGTGCAGCCGCGGGCCTGCGAGATGCGATTCCAAACTTAGAGAGCAATTGAAGACTGCCGAGCATGACCCGCGGGCCGTCGCGTATGGGGCACGGTTGGCGCCGATATTCACAAAGGCAATCGCCAATTGGAACGACACCTACCGCGCCGTCAGAATCGCGAACGACAGCGTTGACAACCTGCTGCATCGGAAAACCGCTCCATCTCTCGAATTCGAGAAACGCAGTCCGTGGCAAAGAGTGATGGACCGATGGCAGATGAAAGTCGATAAAGAGGGTGATTCCAAAGCGCCAGACATCAAGGACACGTTTGCCGGAATGGACGCGATACAGACTGCGTTTCTGCGGCTGCGCATTTCCCTTCTCCTTGCTTCCTGGCGCGACGAGTCCTACCGGCTCGCGCTGGGCGCCAGCCGAGTCAACGATAATTCGCCGTCCGGCGGCTGGGACATGGCGCTGTTTCGCTACATGTCAAAATCTGCCGACGACGCCTCCTTGTTCAGCTTCATGCTCATGCAGGACCGGGAAGCAAAGACACGCCTTCTTGGTTCAAATCCTGGCGCACAGGCCGCCGGCTATGCCGATATTTTCAGATCGTTCGCGCGATCCATTGCGGGCGACACGGCCGACACGAGAAGACTCGAACAGATAGCCGATACGCCGGAATTTGCCGGTGCAGCACGCGATAACCTTCCCCCCCTCGCCGCGGGATTTGCAGCGTGCCGGGGTCGACCCGGCGAGTGGGCGAGTAATCGACCCCATTCGAACGGCAAGGCCACCGGCATTCCCGTCCGAACCGGCACACCCGGCACATGAAGTTGGCGCGATTCCCTGATCCGGTCGATCAGATCCCGTACTCGGTTTTCGGACCTGAATGGGGATCCGGAACACCCGCGCCGGATTCCGTTCACGCCCCATCCGGAACGCGCGCCAGGAATCCGGCCACGGTCAAATACAGTCCGATTACGAAAGCCGGAGCGAGCGTGAGATAAGGATGCGCGCCATATTGCATGTGCTGCATCATGCCTGTCAGTGCGTCGGGCTTGAGGAAAAGCAGCGTCAGTCCCTTGGCGAGGATCAACCATCCGACCAAAGTAACGACCACCGGCAACACCCCGCCGCGCCATGCGTTGTGCCCGAGAACCATCGCAAGTCCGAGCGCAAGGCTGACGATGGCATACGTGAACATGAGCGGGGCGTCTGCCAGCGCTGCCTGAATAATGGCAGTGCCGCGCACATACACGCCTGCCACGATCAGGATGGCGAAGAGCCCGATAAAACGGGCAAGAAAAATCGTGAATCTGGACATACCAACCTCCTGGAGAATCCGGAACGAACCAGACCACGTTTATCATCAGAGGCCAGGTGTTGCCCCACAGGATCTTTGCCCGGTTTCCCCCGTCTCGCGAAATTCTGGCAGAGCCTCGCGGTAAGGCCCTGTTAAGCAGCCTAAACCGATCCGTCACACAAACCCGGTATGACGGATTTGTTGCGCGGCGGTTCACGGTTTTCGTTCTACTGCCGCGGCAGGCTGGGGGGCCGGGATGCATCTGCTGCTTTCGCGATACACGATCTTTCGCGCGGTGTTGCTCTCCGCCGCGGCATGCGTTGCGCTGGGCGCGCTGGTGAACCCGCTGTGGTATTGGCCGCTCGTCCTGCTTGGCCCGCTCGCCCTGGTGGGTTTGAACGACGTCTTGCAGACCAGCCACGCAATCCTTCGCAACTACCCCATCATCGGCCACATTCGGTTCCTGCTCGAATCCATTCGTCCGGAGATGCGGCAATATCTGATCGAGGACGAACGCGATCCCGTACCCTTCAGCCGCGAGCAGCGTGCGCTCGTCTATCAGCGCGCCAAGAACGTACTGGACAAGCAGCCCTTCGGTACGGTGAAGGACGTCAACGCCGTGGGCCATGGCTGGGTGTCGCACTCGATCCGTCCGTTGGAAAATGAAGAGAGCGATTTCCGCGTCATGATCGGCGGCCCGGACTGTGCGCAGCCCTATTCTGCGTCCGTGCTCAACACCTCCGGCACGAGCTTCGGCGCTGTCAGCGCCAACGCCATCATGGCACTCAATCGCGGAGCAAAGGCAGGCAATTTCGCACATAACACCGGCGAAGGATCAATCAGCAAATACCACCGCAAATATGGCGGCGACATCATCTGGCAGGTGGCGACCGGCTATTTCGGCTGCCGCATGAAGGACGGGCGCTTCGACCCCGACTCGTTCGCGAAACAGGCGGCCGACCGCCAAGTGAAGATGATCGAAATCAAGCTCAGCCAGGGCGCCAAACCCGGCCATGGCGGGGTGCTCCCGAAGGCGAAGATCACTACCGAAATCGCGCGTACGCGGGGTGTGCCGCGCGACCGGGACTGCGTTTCTCCGGCGCGCCATTCAGAATTCGCCACACCATTGGAGATGATGGACTTCATCACGCGTCTGCGCGGGCTCTCAGGCGGCAAGCCCGTCGGCATGAAACTCTGCGTCGGGCACCGCTACGAATTTCTTGCCATCGTCAAGGCGATGCTGCAGTCCGGCGTCACACCGGATTTCATCGTGATTGACGGCACGGAAGGCGGAACAGGTGCGGCGCCGCTCGAACTCGTCAATCACGTCGGCATGCCGCTCGTCGAGGGCCTGAGTTTCGTGCACAACGCCCTTGTCGGAACAAACTTGCGCGAGCGCGTGAAACTGGGCGCCAGCGGCAAGATCATCACGGCGTATGACATCATGCGGGCCATGGCGCTGGGCGCGGACTATGTCATGTCCGCGCGCGGATTCATGTTCGCGATCGGCTGCATCCAGTCGCGATCCTGCCACACCAACCGATGTCCCACAGGGGTTGCGACGCAGGACCCCGATCGCCAACGCGCGCTCGTGGTGAGCGATAAGTGGAAGCGAGCGGCGAATTTCCACAAGAACACGCTGAAGGCCCTGGCCGAAGTGCTGGGAACTGCGGGTCTGTCTCATCCCAGCCAGATCAAGCCATGGCATGTCCACATACGCGGACATGACGGGCGCGTCCTGCGGGGCGACGAGCTTTATATGCACCTCAAACCGGGCGCGCTCCTGAGCGGCGACGTCGATGCCCGGCTGGCGCAGGAATGGACCCGGGCACAAGCGGAAAGCTTCGATCCGGCAACGGTGGTGGCAGTTTGACGACGATTAATCGCCAGAATACGCCATTCCTGCCCGGGTCTCGAGAATGGCCTTGTCGACAAAACCGATCGCCGCGACGCGATGGCCGCCCTTGTCGGGCGTGGCAATGACCAACTGTGCTCGCGCCTCTCTAAGCGCGGCTAAAGCATTCTCCATGTGAGGTTGATTGGCTAGAGCCTGGCCAATCGCAATTCCGCAAACGAGCGTCGCGGCTATAGCGCTGACGCCAACAAAAACCTTCATCGGGTATTTCATGACATTCCCCCAAATAGCCGCCTCAGAAAGGATCGTCAATTAAAGCACTCGCGACGGAATTGCGCCAGTGGCTTGTGTTTATAGTGCAAAGGAACAATAGCGCGGCATCAAAATAACTTGCGATAGACAATGAATCCCGAGTTTTCCGCAACGGCATCATAGAGCGCCCGCGCGGTCGTATTTGTTTCGTGGGTGAGCCAGTAGACGCGAGGGCATCCCGCCTCTCCGGCACGGGCATACACGGCTTCTATCAGCGCCCTGCCCACACCCTTCCCTCGCGCTGCCGCATCCGTGAACAAATCCTGCAGATAGCAATTCGGCGCAACCGAGATCGTGCTGCGGTGAAAAAGGTAATGCACGATGCCCAACAGCCGGCCGTTGCTCTCCGCAACGAGCGCATGCACGGGTTCATAGGCATCGAAGAAGCGCGACCATGTCATCGCCGTGATTTCCGGCGGCAGCGCCGTTGCGCCCTCGCGGCCGTAGAACGCGTTGTAACCGTTCCACAACGGCAGCCATTGATCACGGTCTGCCCGCGTAATCGGGCGGACGGCGAACCTGTCATTCCCCGGCACGGAACCCGTCCGCCACGCCGAGATGGCGCACAAAAAATCGCTCCCAGGATGCGCCTTCGAAGTTCGGTATTTCCACATGTGCACCGGGATTGATGTGCATCGTTTTTTCTTTCGCGCCAAACGCATTGAACAGTGCCAACCCGCTTTCCCGCGAGGCGACGGCATCTTCCCACTGAAAGGTGAATTCGATCGGAATGCGAATGGAGTTGGCCGCCTTCTCCATCGCCTCCGCGCCGGCGCGAAGTCCCGCAAGGCCGAATACGGCACACTTGATGCGCGGCTCCGCTGCCACGAACGGAACGCCAATGGCCGTGCCCATCGATACGCCCCAGTAACCGATGCGCTCGTGCCAGCCGACAAAGTCCAAGGTCTGCACGGTGTCGAGCGCAGCCTTCCATTCCGGCACGGCGCGCTGGGCGCGCTCCGTCATGGTCTTCATCAACGCGAGCGGCGGAGGCGAACTGCCCGCTTCGCCGCGCACGCGCGCGCCCACGTCCTCGGCGAGCTTCGCGGCTTCTTCGCGGCTGATGCGATCGCCATGTCCCGGCGCGTCGATCGCGAGCACGGCGTACCCGAACTTGCGCGCATAAATCTTTGCGCGCGCTGCCAGCGATCCGATCTTCTTGTGCTGCGATCCGCCGTGCCCCATCAGCACGAGCGGGCGATACCCGCGAGCGTCGACCGGCGACCAGAGGACCGCAGGCACGCGCTCGCCCGCCACCCTCAGGTCGAACAGCCTCTCGGTGACGCCTTCCGCCGATCTTTCGCGGGTGAATTCGATCATTGCGTTTCTCCCTTGGTCGAAGCGTCGTGCGAGGCGCCGACGCCGTCAAGAGAATTTGAGGGCGCCAAGCCACCAGCACCTGGTTCAGAGACCGGATAGCGGCCTTCATTCGCCCACGGCAGCGAAGCGGGCATTGGAATCCGCAGTGTGGCGATGGCGAAATTGTCCCCGTGCCTGGCCCCCACGGACGTGATCTTTGCGCCAGCATTCTGCGCGCAATTCCTCTACCATCCGAATCGTGCCGTCCACTTGCCAGAGGGAACCACCATGCAAGGTCCGCAATTCGTAGTCATCATCGTCGTCCTCATTGTTGTCGGACTGTTCCTCCTCACCGGTCTGTTCTCGTGGTTTTTCACGGTGCAGCAACAGAGCCGCGCGATCGTAGAGCGGTTCGGACGTTATATCCGCACGGCGAAACCGGGTCTGAACTTTAAGCTGCCCTACATCGAGACCGTGGTGCAGCGTGTGTCGCTGCGCGTGCAGCAGCTGCCCGTCGAGGTCGAGACGAAAACGCTCGACAACGTCTTCGTAAAACTGGCCGTGGCCGTGCAGTACCGGGTCGTCGAAGGCAATGAGGCGGATTCCTATTACAAGCTTCAGGATCACGTGACACAGATCGAGTCCTATGTGCTCGATGTCGTGCGCGCCAAGGTTCCAAAAATGAGTCTCGATGAAGTCTTCGACAAGAAGGACGACGTGGGGAGCGCGGTGAAGAGCGAGCTCGACATCTCGATGAAGCAATATGGCTTCGAGATCGCAAATGCGCTCGTCACCGACGTCAATCCCGCCGACAATGTCAAGGCGGCGATGAACGAAATCCAGACCCAGCAGCGTCTGCAGGCGGCCGCAAACGCCAAGGGTGAGGCCAACAAGATCCTCGTCGTCAAAAACGCGGAAGCCGATGCCGAATCCAAGCGACTCCAGGGCGAAGGCATCGCCAAACAGCGAAAAGCGATCGTCGACGGCCTGCGCGAATCGATTGCCGCGTTCACGGACCAGATCGGCGG
>JBEKLN010000072.1:0-7176 GCA_050010175.1 Rhizomicrobium sp. | reverse complement strand
CGGCGCATTCTTGTAGCAGCGTAAGGGGATGCCGCGAACAAGCTGGGTTTCGATTTCGAATTGGGCCCCCGGCGCGGTCAGTTCGCTCCAGGCCTGTTTCAGCTCCCTGTAGTGCAAGGCGTTCGTCTCCCGTGTGTCGTTGCCGTCTGCGCGGCGGATGTTTGTCTCCTGTTCAATAGAGCGTCCCGGCGCCAGCGGGCAAGCGCTGACGGTTTCATCCCCTCCTGTCATGACCCGCGACCGCGGGCCACCCAGGTAGATCGTCCCGAGCGCCAATTGGGTGGCCCGGATTTCGCTGCGCTCAACCGGGCCACGACAGCTTGTTTAGATTGGAAGCACTTGACTAGCTGCGCTTCGCGTTCGTCTCGATCCAGGCCGCGAAGGCGGCCATAAAGCCTCTCAAGAAATCGCGCGTGCCTTCATTGGCGAGCGCGCCGTTTTCGTCGAACAGCTTCGCCGCGCCGCCGATATAGGCTTCGGGCTGCTGCATCGTCGGCATGTCGAGAAACACCATCGACTGGCGTAAGTGATGGTTGGCGCCGAATCCTCCAATGGCGCCCGGCGACACCGAAACGATCGCGGCGGGCTTCTTCGCCCACACGCTCTTGCCGAAGGGCCGGGAGCCGACATCGAGCGCGTTCTTCAACACACCGGGCACGGAGCGGTTGTATTCTGCCGTCACGAACAGGACGGCGTCGACGGGCGCGATGCGCGTACGGAACGACGTCCAGACCGCGGGCGGGTCTTCATCGAGATCCTGATTGTAAAGCAGCAAGTCGCCGATCTCGACGATCGACAGCGAAAGCTGTGGCGGCGTGAGCCCGATCAGCGCGTGGGCCATTTTCCGGTTAAACGAGTCCTTGCGCAGACTGCCGACAAGAACGGCGACATTGAACGTGGCGCTCATGCATTGATTCCTTTCATCGGCGCTTCGACACCGCGACCCGTCATCGCCAACCCAGCTTGAGACGGATTTCGTCGGGCGACAGCCTGTGCGGCAGGAACTCGCTGTCCGGTATGCCGACCATCCTTCCATTGTCTTTGAAGAAGTCCGGGTGCTCGTCGCGGCGGAAGAGGTTGCCCCGCGGCGAGATGATCAGCTCCGCCAGATGGGCCTCGCCGATGACGACGATCGCGTTGAACTCTCGTGCGAGCATCTTGAAAATGTCCATGTGATAGGGCGCGCGCCAGGACCTCGGGAACGACGGATTGGGATGGACGGTGATGAGTGTCGACTGTTTGCCGAAGATTCCCGTCAGCGATAGGACGAAGCCTGAACGGGCCGGCCACAGGCGCTCGGGCAAGAGGCTGTCCGAGCCGCGCCACAGGCAGAAAAACTGGCGGCAGCCGGACGGCCTGTCGGCATAGATCGAACAACTCGATCCGCGGACGCCCGCGAGTTTCCCGCAAGCCACCCCCGGCGGCTTGCCGATCTCATAGACACCGACAGCCGTGCAGCACAGATCGCACTCGCCGCATTGGCGCTTCGTCGGGAGTTGCTCGGAAGGATCGGTGACCGGCTGATCTGTCATGTCCACATCGCCACCGATCGCCCGCCTCTTTGGCCGTCTCGGGTGGGGATCAGGTCGAGCGCCCCATGAACCGTCGATCTGGCTGGTGCCGGCTGCAGGAGTCGAACCCGCGACCTACCGATTACAAATCGGTTGCTCTACCAACTGAGCTAAGCCGGCCCCTGCGGGGACATACGATGACGGCCGCGCGGGCGCAATGCTCCGCGACCGTCTGCTACATCGGTTCGGCGGCCGGACGCGAGGGAGGGCTCAACGAAAGCCCCTCCGGCGCAGTGGCGCCGCCGGAAATGATCATGCTCATGGCCTGGTCCATGGTCATGTCGGTGGGGACAAGGCGATTGGTGGGCACAATCTGGAGATAGCCCGTCGTGGGATTGGGCGAGGTGGGCACCAGCACAGCCGACAGTTCTTCGCCGGTTGTTGCATCGGGAAACGTACGCATGACGAAGCCGACGGCACGCAGGCCCGGATGGGGAAATTCGATCAGCACGATGCGCGAGGCGCTGTCCGGCTTCTGTTGAATCACGCCGACGAGCTTCTTGGTGGCGGAATACACCGACTCGGCCAGCGGAATGCGTTCGATGATGCGCTCGTAGAGTCCGATCAACCGGATACCGATGACGCGCGTGGCGATCCAGCCGATGAGATAGAGTACAGCCAGGGCTGCGACGATGGCGATCACATACTGGATACGCGTGTCGGCGAGCCACGGCCGGCTCCCGGGGTAGTTGGCATAAAGAAAATCCGCCAGCGCCGAGGCCATGGGATGACCCGCGTCGAACAGCACGTTGAGCAGGAAATCGAACACGAACCACACGGCCATCAACGGCGCGATGGTCAGAAGCCCGGCAATCAGGGTTCCGCGCAAATGCAGGGTGAGAAGCTTGCTTCCGGGGCGGCTTTCGGCCATGTCGACATCCCTTGCGCGCCACGTTGCAAACATGCTCGGATTCGCGCGATATCCCACTTTCCCGGCTCATATTCACGGTTGCAAGCGAAAGTCCCATGTCCCGCATTCTCATCACCAGCGCGTTGCCATACATCAACGGTGTCAAGCATCTGGGCAATCTTGTCGGCTCGATGCTTCCCGCCGATGTGTTCGCGCGTTTCCAGCGGGCGCGCGGGCATGAGACGCTCTATATCTGCGCCACCGACGAACACGGCACGCCGGCGGAACTTGCCGCACTGGAAGCCGGCCAGGACGTCGCGACCTATTGCGCCGAGCAGCACAACATCCAGAAGGAACTGGGCGAGAAGTTCGGCCTGTCGTGGGATTTCTTCGGGCGATCGTCGCGCCGGCCGAACCATGAGCTGACGCAGCATTTCGCGCGCGTACTCTGGCAGCGCGGCCATCTGGACGTCCGCACCACCAAGCAGGTCTATTCGAATACCGAGAAGCGCTTTCTTCCCGACCGCTATGTTGTCGGCACCTGTCCCCATTGCGGTTACGAGCGCGCCCGCGGCGATCAGTGCGAAAACTGCACCCGCGTGCTCGATCCGGCCGATCTCATCGATCCGCGCTCGGCGCTGTCGGGCTCGTCCGACATCGAAATCCGCGACAGCGCGCATCTGTTTCTGAAACAGTCGCAATTCGTCGACGAATTGCGGCGCTGGATCGAGAGCCACCGTGGCGACTGGCCCGCGCTCGTCACGTCCATCGCCAACAAATGGCTCGACGAAGGCCTGCACGACCGCGGCATCACGCGCGATCTCGAGTGGGGTATCGCCGTTCCCGACGACATCGGCGACGGCCAGCTCAAGGGCAAGGTCTTCTACGTCTGGTTCGACGCGCCCATCGAATATATCGGGGCGACGAAGGAATGGGCCGATGCAAACGGCACCGGCGATGTCTGGAAGAGCTGGTGGTACGGCGAAGCGGCGAGGGATGTCACCTATTACGAGTTCATGGGCAAGGACAATGTGCCGTTCCACACGGTGGGATTTCCCGTCACCATCCTGGGTTCGGGGGAGCCGTGGAAGCTGGTCGACCGCATCAAGGGCTTCAACTACATCAATTATTGCGGCGGGAAATTCTCCACCTCGCAGAAGCGCGGCGTGTTCATGGATTCCGCGCTGGAGATTCTGCCGGCGGATTACTGGCGCTATTACCTGATGGCCAACGCGCCGGAAAGCTCCGATTCCAACTTCACCTGGGAGCATTTCGCAGGCGTCATCAACAAAGACCTGGCCGACGTGCTCGGCAATTTCGTCAACCGGGTGACGAAGTTCTGCGTGGCGCGCTTCGACGGGCGCGTGCCGGTCGACGGCACCTATGGCGAAGAAGAAGCTTCACTCGCCCGCGAGCTCGATACGCGGATCAAGGCGTATACGGAACATCTCGAGGCGACGGAGTTCAGGAAGGCGCTCGGCGAATTGCGCGCCATCTGGGTCGCGGGCAACGAGTATCTGACCCGTGCTGCGCCCTGGACCGCGATCAAGGCCGATCCGGCGCGCGCCGCGGCCGGAGTGCGTATGGGCCTCAATCTCGTGCATCTCTTCGGGCATCTGTCGTGGCCGGTGATCCCGGCTGCAGCCCGCAAGATCCACGAGGCGATTCAACCCGCACCCGACGTCATTTCCTGGCCCGGCGAACCGATGGCCGTGTTTCTCGATCAGCTCGAAGCCGGCCAGCCGATCCATGCGCCCGAGGTGCTGTTTGCGAAAATCGCCGACGAGCAGATCGCGGCCTGGTCCGCGCGTTTCGGCGGAGAGGATGTGCCGTGACGGCATTCCTTGTCCGCAAATTGACGCCGGACGACATGCAGGCCGTTCGCGCCATCCGGCGCGAAGCGCTGGAACGCCATCCCGAAGCGTTTTCCTCCGATCCCGAACGCGACGCGGAAGTGACCGAAGATCAATGGCGCGAGCGGCTTGCGGCGGGACGCTGGTTCGGCGCGTTCGTGGACGGCCAACTGATGGGCATGGCTGCGTACAGGCGCGAGGACTCCCGGAAGACATCGCATACCGGCGAACTCGGCAGCATGTATGTGCGCGACTCGTTGCGCGGCTCGGGAGCAGCAGGTGCGCTGATCGACGCCTGCGTGGAGGACGCCGCACAATCGCTCGAGCAATTGTCGCTGGTCGTGAATGCGGAGAACGCGCGCGCCATCCGCGTCTATGAGCGCCACGGGTTTCAGACTGTCGGCCGCATGCCCGGCGCCTTGCGTGTGAACGGCCGCACCTATGACGAACTGATCATGTGGCGGCGGGTGTCGACGAGCGATTGAGTTTTGCTGGGAGTGCGCGACGCGCGACGCGCGCCGCAACACCAGGCGCGCGCAGGATGCGCGGTCCCGGTGCCATTGTTCAATGCAGTGCTACGCATGTCCTGCCGGCTTACGCCAAGCAGCGTTGGCGTCGGAAGCCACATTCCGCTAAAACCGTATGCATCGACCAAAGGGTTCATGCGGCGTGTGATCGTTTCGCCGGGCAAGCGCATCGGGGGGTACAAACGATGAAAACCGTTTCAATCGCCCTGTTGGCAGGCATCATCGGTTGCGCGTTCGTGCAACCGGGTTTGGCAGCTTCTGCTGCCAAGTACACGGAGAAGGTCGTGTGGTCCTTCGGCAACGGCATGGACGGGCAGGCCCCCGATGCCGGTCTGATCGCTGTGAGAGGCACGCTCTATGGCACAACGGAAGCAGGCGGCGGCGGCATTTCTGGCCGAGGCACGGTGTTTGCACTCGATCCGAGCACCGGCGACGAGACGGTATTGTATTCCTTTTGCAGTCAGCTGAGTTGCACGGACGGCGCACTTCCCGAGGCCGGCCTGATCACTGTGAACGGGATGCTCTACGGCACGACGGTGGTCGGTGGCGCCGACGACAGAGGCACGGTGTTCTCGCTCGACCCGAGCACAGGCAGCGAGACCGTGGTGTATTCGTTTTGCAGTCAGCAGAATTGCGCGGATGGCGAGATGCCCGAGGCAGGACTGATCGAAGTCGAGGGTACGCTGTACGGTACGGCATACGCGGACGCGGTGTTCGCGCTCGATCCGAACACCGGCGCGGAGACGGTGCTTTATTCCTTTTGCAGTCAGATGTTCTGCACGGACGGTGCGGGGCCGGTGGCCGGTGTGATCGATGTGAAGGGCATCCTCTACGGCACCACCAGTTTGGGCGGCGCCAACACCGGAGGATGCAATGAGGAAGGTTGCGGCGAGGTGTTCTCGGTCAATCCAAACACCGGCGCAGAGACGGTGCTCCACTCCTTCGGCAGCGGCGCGGACGGCCAGAACCCCTTGGCCGGTCTGATCGATGTGAACGGCACGTTCTACGGCACGACCTCCACGGGCGGAGGTACTCGCTGCAACTGCGGAACGGTGTTCTCGCTCGACCCGAAGACCGGCGCCGAGAAGGTGATCTATGCCTTCCTGGGCGGTAAGGACGGGGCGAACCCCTATGCCGGTCTGATCGATGTGAAGGGCACGCTGTACGGCACGACTTATACCGGTGGTGGCACAGGCTGCAAAAACGTCGGCACCGGCTGCGGAACAGTGTTCTCCATCGACCCGAAGACCGGTGCGGAGAAGGTGCTCTATTCCTTTTGCAGTCAACAGAACTGCACGGACGGCGCGACCCCCGAGGCCGGCCTGGTCGATGTCAGCGGCACGTTGTACGGCACGACGAATGGGGGCGGCTCCTCCGGCCATGGGACAGTGTTCGCGCTCACGAAGAAGCCCTAAGTCGGAATTTAACTCGCTTTCCGCTGTCACCACGGACGCTTGCGAGGGCCCGGAGCGCGATGAGCCCATCGTCGCAAGACAACCGACGCGGCGAGACAAGCTATGTCCCGCTTGGTGTAAGCGTGACCCGACTCGTTTCTCGCCACTGTCCGAGAGCCAGGCTCATTACCCAGCGGTTCTCACTTTCATCTTGCAGGGACCGCGCGTCTCCAGACGCGCATGCGCTGAAGCGAAGCGGACGCGTACACAGTGTTGCGCGCCTTCCGGCGCGCTGCGCGTGTGGACATGCGCGCTCCCGGTGCCGCCACAATTCGTCATCCTAATGTTTCTTTGACGAGTACGCGCAATCGTGCTGCGATGACCGCGCGCGCGACACGCGCATCGCTCTTTGACATCGTGAATCAAAAAATTCATCGCGCCGCGGGAAAACCCGCGCGAGGTCTGAGTTTTCGCTGTTTTTTCGCTGTTATGGACGAAGAATTCCGCTGTTATCTTACAAGTGCAAATGCGCAAGTGCTTGATCCGCAAACACAATCGGCAGGAACAGGGCGGAGATCGATTTTTCCGCTGTAAATTACCCCTGTTATCTCCGCTGTTCCGCGCTGAACGTCCCGCCGTGTTACGAACGTTCACCTGGCCGGCGCAGGCGATCGAGTTCACGCCGAATGCACTGCGCGTCGGCGACCGGACCATTGACGAACCGACGACATGGCGCCGCGTATCGACGCGTGATTGATCAAAACTTGTCATCCCGGACAGCGAGCGCGAAGCGCGAGCGTGATCCGGGACCCAGTACAGCGCGCGTCGGCGCGCTGAATGACGTCTACTCAATGCCGATTGCTGATTGCGCTCGCGGGCCCTCGCGCGCTGGGTCCCGGGTCTCGTCGCGAAACGCTCCTCGCCCGGGATGACAATCAAGGATCAAGCCGCAGCCACCCATCGGCGCTGAGCGCTTCGAGC
>JBEKLN010000071.1:0-7269 GCA_050010175.1 Rhizomicrobium sp. | reverse complement strand
ATCCAGGACGCCATTCTGCTTCGTATCTTTCTGGGAGAGGCCGACCGGCACCTTGGTAAGCCGCTTTTCGAAGCCATCGTGCTCAGGGCGCGCGAAATGCATCTTGCCGGTGCCACCGTATTGCGGGGTCCCATGGGCTTTGGTCATTCGAGCCGCATGCACACTGCAAAAATTCTCCGTCTGTCCGAAGACCTGCCGGTCTTGATCGAGATCGTCGACGAAGAGCAGAAGATCAATGCGTTTCTACCTGAACTCGACGCCATGATGGGCAGCGGGCTTGTCACCATCGAAAAAGTGCAGGTGCTGAAATATGGAGTGAACTCGAAGCCGTAGGGGCGCATTTTACGTCATTCACGCTCGGGGCTTGCGCGCTTCGTCCTCAGTTTCGCCCAGTAGTCCATCCGTTTCGCAATCTCACGCTCGAAGCCGGTTTCCCTGGGGCGGTACAGCGATCGGCGCTCCATACCGTCGGGAAAATAATTCTGGCCCGAGAACGTGCCTTCGGCTTCGTGGTCGTACTCGTAGCCCTTGCCGTACCCGAGGTCCTTCATCAGCTTCGTCGGCGCGTTGAGAATGTGCGCCGGCGGCATAAGCGAACCATGTTCGGCGGCGGCGCGCTTGGCGGCTCCCTGCGCGACATAGACCGCATTCGATTTCGGCGCACTTGCAAGATAAATTACGGCCTGCACCAGCGCGAGCTCGCCTTCGGGACTGCCGAGAAAATCGTATACGTCTTTCGCAGCCAGCGCCTGTACCACGGCCTGCGGATCGGCGAGACCGATGTCTTCGACGGATGCCCGCACGAGACGCCTCGCGATGTAGAGCGGCTGTTCGCCCCCTGCCAGCATGCGTGCCAGCCAGTATAGTGCCGCGTCCGGATCCGAACCGCGAATCGATTTGTGCAGCGCGGAGATAAGATTGTAGTGCTCTTCGCGGCTCTTGTCGTAGAGCGGTGCGCGCCTCTGCACGGCGCTCACCAGAGCGGCAGAGTCGAGCGGCTCCGTCGACTCGAGCGCTGCGATGTCCTCCACGAGATTGAGCAGATAGCGGCCATCGCCATCTGCCATAGCGCGCAGGCTCGCGCGCGCATCATCGGTGAGCGGCAGCTTTGTGCCGCCGTGGGCCTCCGCCCGCTCGAGCAGCGTCTCCAGCGCGGCATCATCGAGACGACGCAGAACGAGGACCTGCGCGCGCGACAGCAGCGCACCGTTCAGCTCGAACGACGGATTCTCTGTCGTGGCTCCGACGAGTACAACGGTGCCGTCCTCCACAACGGGCAGGAAACTGTCCTGCTGGCTGCGGTTGAAGCGGTGAATTTCGTCGACGAACAGGAGAGTGCCCTGCCCCGTTTTTCGCCGGGCCCGGGCCGCGTCGAATGTTTTCTTCAGGTCGGCCACACCCGAAAAGACCGCCGACAATTGCTCGAAGTGAAGCTTGAACGCGCTCGACAGCAGCCGCGCGATGGTTGTTTTGCCGGTGCCTGGCGGTCCCCAGAGAATGATCGAGTGAGGGCGGCTCTGCGCGACCATCCGGCCGATGGGTCCGGCTGCTCCCAGCAGATGATCCTGACCCACGACTTCGGTCAAGGAAGCCGGCCGCAGGCGGTCGGCCAGCGGACGCGGTGCGTCCTGGTCGAGGCCACCAGCTTCGAAAAGATCGGACATGAAAGTAAACTAGCGCGTCTTCGGCGCCGCTTCAGCCATTTTCGTCAGGCGGCCTGCATCAGGGGCAACTGAATCGTCTCGAACGCCAGCGGTTCTCCAAGAGCCTGCTCGCGCGAGACGATCCGCGCGAACTCTTGCTGCGGGCGCCAGTCGACGTGGCAGAGCACCAGCTGCGGCGAACCATCGGCTTCCGCCCGAAAGGGAAGCAGCAGTTCTTCGCTCGTCTCCGAGTCGCCGGTCTTCATGTCGATCTTGCGAATTCCCCGGCCGATCGCGCCGGAGGCAATGTCGGTGAAAACGCGCAGGCGCTCGCGGCGATAATCGGGCGGAGCAAGTTCGATCCAGTCTTCACCGGTCAACTCCGTGCCAAGTATGAAATTGAAATTTGTACCGGCGAGTCTGACTTTCACGCTCCTTGCGGGAGCCACGTCGAACATGATCAGATTGGACAGCAACGGCTTCAGATCGGCCGGTTTGACCGCGTGTCGCTCGGGCAATGCATTTCCGGACCACAGCGAAAGCCAGTATTGAACCAATCGACGATTGGACGGCGACAACTCAAGGTCGGACAGGATGCTGAGTGCCGCACTGCGATCGAAAAATTGCATGCCCCATTGCCCCGCAGCCGTAAGGCTGCCACCGAATCATTCTTACAGTCTGCCCGGTACACCATTGCCGATTTTTGCCGGACGGCAATCGGTATTTGTACCTACAGTTCCTGCCGGCCCGCCCGCCTCTACTCGCTGACGGACAGCGACAGGCGCCGGCCTGCCCGTTCGATCACCATATCCCAGTGCCCGTTGGCGGTTTCGAGCGCGCGTTTCAGCGCCGCAACATCACGGATGTCGGCGCCATTGATCGAACGAACGATGTCGCCGGGCTGTAATCCATAACTTGACGAATAGGTGTTGTCGGCGACCGAGATGACGACCACGCCCTTATCGTTGAAGGACAGCTGCAGATCGGTCGCGACCGCCGGGGACAGGTTTTCTACCTTCGCGCCCGTCAGCGGGTTGCGGCCACCGATCAGGCTGACATCCTTGGGCGGGTTTTCCGGCGGGAGCGCCACGATGACCGACACGTCGCGTACATTCGTGCCCTGCGCGACCTTCAGCCTCAATGATTCTCCGGACTTGTGGGTGGCGATGCGATAATTCAGGCCCTGCATATCGTCGACATCTGCTCCATCGACCTGCAGCACGACTTCGCCGATTCTGAGCCCGGCATTAGCGGCGGGACTTCCCGGATAGATGCTCTTCAGGAGCACGCCGCCCGGATGCGGCAATCCCAGTGTCTGCGCGATCTCAGCTGTCACAGCCTGACCGTCCGCGCCCAGCCACGGCAGCTTTACGCCACCACCAAAAGCGCCCTCAACGATGCGCCGAACCAGATTTGCAGGAGTCGCGAAACCGATTCCCGCATAGTCGCCGGTCCGCGAGTAGATTGCGGTGTTGATCCCGATCAGCTTGCCGTCCGACGTAATCAGCGCGCCGCCGGAGTTTCCCGGGTTGATGGCTGCATCGGTCTGGATAAAGAACTGGTAATCGCTGGCGCTGATCTGCGTGCGGGCAAGCGCCGACACGATTCCCATTGTCACCGTCTGTCCGACGCCGAATGGATCGCCGATCGCGAGCACGATATCGCCGACTGAAACCTTGTCGCTGTCGCCGAACTCGACAGTCGGAAGCTTCTCGCCCCTTGCATCGATCTTCAGGACGGCAAGGTCTGTGTGGGAGTCGGCCAGCAGAACGCGCGCCTTGAACTCACGCCGGTCCGACAGCGCCACGACGATATTCTGGCCACCCTGAATGACATGATTATTGGTGACGATCACGCCGTCGGGCCGCACGATCACGCCCGACCCAAGAGACTGCTGTACGCGCTTCTGCATTTCCGGCGAGCCGCCAAAGAACCGCTGGAACAGGGGATCCGCAAATAGCGGGTTCGTCGGTGTCTGTACGACAGATTGCGAGTAGACATTGACCACTGCAGGCGCAACGCGCTTCACGACCGGCGCGAAGGTCAGCTGCACCTGGGGCATGGATTGCGGCACGGCCGGTTGGGCGGCGACGCCGTCGGTTGCTACTGCCGCGAGCAGCACGGCGGCGAAAACAGAAATCGTTTTGGTTCGCGTCATTTCGGGTTCCCCCAAAGAAAAGGGCGGCCATCAAGACCGCCCGATCCTTAACTCACCAATCTGTCGGCAAGATTACGACTCGCTTTCCGATTCTTCATCTGCGCCGGCAACAGGCCCGGAGTCCTTGCCCTTCGCATCTTCGTCACGGTCGATGAATTCGATGAACGCCATTTCCGCGTTGTCGCCGAAGCGGAAACCCGCCTTCAGCACGCGCGTATAACCGCCGGGACGCGAGGCGTATCTCGGACCGATCACTTCGAAGAGCTTCTTGACCTGCGTCTCGTCCTTGATCTGAGCCAGCGCCTGCCGGCGGGCATGCAAATCCGAAACGCCACGCCGGGAGAGCGTGACAAGCTTCTCGACCACGGGCCTCAGCTCCTTGGCCTTCGGCAGGGTTGTCTTGATCTGCTCATGCTTGATCAAACTCGCAGCCATGTTGGCGAACATGGCGGTGCGATGCGATGACGTGCGGCCGAGCTTACGACCCTGATTGCGATGACGCACTCCAACCTCCTGTCATCCCGGATCCGCGGTGCTGCACAGATCCGGGATTGTCCCCAATTGAAGACCTAGTACTGGTCCTCGTACCGCTTCGCGAGCTCTTCGATATTCTCTGGCGGCCATCCCGGCACTTCCATGCCGAGGTGAAGCCCCATTTCCGCCAGCACGGCCTTAATCTCGTTCAGCGACTTGCGGCCGAAATTCGGCGTACGAAGCATTTCCGCCTCGGTCTTCTGGATGAGATCGCCGATATAGACGATGTTGTCGTTCTTCAGGCAGTTCGCCGAACGCACCGAAAGCTCCAGCTCGTCTACCTTCTTCAGGAGAACCGGATTGAACGCGAGATCGGGCTTTGCCTCTTCGGCAACGCGCTCGCGAGGTTCTTCGAAGTTGATGAAGACCTGCAGCTGGTCCTGGAGAATGCGTGCCGCGTAAGCGACCGCATTGTCGGGCGAGACCGCGCCATTGGTTTCGACCGTCAATGTGAGCTTGTCGTAATCGAGAATCTGGCCTTCGCGGGTATTCTCGACCTTGTAGCTGACCTTCTTGACCGGGCTGAACAGCGAGTCGACCGGGATGAGTCCGATCGGCGCATCCTCCGGACGATTGCGATCGGCGGGCACATAGCCCTTGCCGGTAGCAACGGTCAGCTCCATGCGGAAATCGACCTTCTCGTCCAGCGTGCACAGCACGAGATCCGGATTGAGGATTTCCACGTCGGCGACGGCCTGGATCTGGCCTGCCGTGACTTCGCCCGGACCGGTGGCACGCAGCGACAGCCGCTTGGGACCTTCCGAATGCATGCGAAGAGCGATCTGCTTCACGTTCAGAACGATATCGGTGACATCCTCGCGAACGCCAGCGATCGAGGAGAATTCGTGCAGCACGCCCTCGATGTGGATCGACGTCACCGCCGCACCCTGCAACGACGACAAGAGCACCCGCCTGAGCGCATTGCCGAGCGTCAGGCCAAAGCCGCGCTCGAGCGGTTCCGCGATCAGCGTGGCGGAGCGGCCCGGATCATGCCCCGGCTCGACGCGCAGCTTCTGCGGTTTAATCAATTCCTGCCAGTTTTTCTGAAACACGTCTTTGTCCTCATCGGTTCCCGGACGCTTCGAAGAGCGCCCCATTCGTTCGACGGGTGGTACTCACTAGTCTCTACGCGACGCGCGATGCCTCATACGCGGCGGCGCTTGGGCGGCCTGCAGCCATTGTGGGGAATGGGCGTGACGTCGCGGATGGACGTGACCTGCAATCCGACGGCCTGAAGCGCACGCAATGCCGATTCGCGGCCGGATCCCGGACCGCTGACTTCCACTTCAAGTGTGCGCATGCCGTGCTCGACAGCCTTCTTGCCGGCATCTTCCGCCGCGACCTGAGCGGCATAGGGCGTCGACTTGCGCGAACCTTTGAATCCGAGCGAGCCGGCGGACGACCAGGAGACGGCATTGCCCTGCGTATCGGTGATCGTGATGATCGTATTGTTGAAGGTGGCCGCGACATGCGCGACACCGACGACAATGTTCTTCTTTTCCTTCTTGCGCGTGCGCGCTGCGGGCTTTGCCATTGTTCCGTTCCGTTATTTCGTGACTTTTTTCTTGCCCGCAATTGCCTTCGCAGGACCTTTGCGCGTGCGCGCGTTGGTGTGCGTGCGCTGTCCGCGGACAGGCAACCCCCGGCGATGGCGCAGGCCGCGGTAGCAACCGAGATCCATGAGACGCTTGATGTTCATCGCCACTTCGCGGCGCAGATCGCCTTCTACAAGATAATCGCGGTCGATCGTCTCGCGGATCTGAATGACCTCGGCATCTGTGAGATCGTGCACGCGGCGGTCAGTCGCGATACCGACCTTCTCGCAAATCTCCTTGGCCTTGGCAGCACCAATGCCATGGATATAGCGCAGGCCGATTTCGACGCGCTTCTGAGTGGGAATATTGACGCCGGCTATGCGCGCCATGCTCTGGATCCTTCGGATTTTAAGTCGTTGATCTCGATCGAATTCCCGCCAACACCAAACCCTGCCAATACCGCCGGTGAGC
Source organism: Rhizomicrobium sp. (assembly GCA_050010175.1). Classification (GTDB taxonomy): domain Bacteria; phylum Pseudomonadota; class Alphaproteobacteria; order Micropepsales; family Micropepsaceae; genus Rhizomicrobium. The sequence continues at coordinate 928 of JBEKLN010000071.1, read as the reverse complement.
CCCAAGAATGCAGGGACTGCAAACCGCCGGAATTGACAGGAAAATCTGTCGCGGGCGGCTGGCATATAGGAATTAACAGGGGGTCGTCAACGGTTCAGTAGGAAATTCGAGTGACAACCTAATTGGTTACAATTGAACTTTTTTGGAACTGCAATCGCGCCTCTCAATCAGCGATGTCAGCTATGTGTCAGCAGCGCGATGGCCCTTGTGACGTCTTCGATCGGCGCCATTCCGTCCACGCTTTTCACTTTTCCCTGTTTTCCATAGTAGTCCAGCAAAGGCGCCGTCTGGGTCGTGTACTCGTTTAGCCGCTTTTTGAGCGTCTCGGGATTGTCATCCGCGCGCGCTTGGCCCGATTGGATGCGTTGCTCCACACGGCCGAGCAGGATCGCTTCGTTCACTTTGAGTTCGATCACGAGGTCGACGATCTTTCCCCGCTTCGCAAGCATGAGGTCGAGCGCTTCGGCCTGGCGGATGGTTCGCGGGAATCCATCAAAGATTGCACCGTTGGCGCAGTCATGCTGGTCATAGCGTTCGCCGATGATGCCGATGACGATCTCGTCGGATACGAACTCGCCCTTCGCGAGAATGTCCTTCACCTGACGGCCGAGCTGCGTGCCTGCCGCGACCGCGGCCCGCAGCATTTCACCGGTTGATAGCTGCGGCCAGCCGCTTCGTTCCTGAAGTATCTTTGCCTGTGTACCCTTGCCCGCCCCTGGCGGTCCAAAAAGGACCAGATTCAACGTCGCGCTCCCCGAAGCTTGGACTTTTTGATAAGCCCTTCGTATTGCTGTGCAATCAGATGGCTCTGAATCTGCGCAACCGTATCCATCGTCACACTGACAATGATGAGAATCGATGTTCCGCCCAGCGGCATGACGGCCGTTCCGTAACTCGTACGCAGGAATTCCGGAATGATGCATACAAA
>JBEKLN010000070.1:0-8000 GCA_050010175.1 Rhizomicrobium sp. | reverse complement strand
TCCGCTGTCGAACTGGACCGAACTCGACATCTGGCAGTACATCATGATGGAAAACATTCCGATCGTTCCTTTGTACTTCGCGAAGAGGCGCCCCGTCGTCGAACGCGACGGTACACTGATCATGGTCGACGACAGCCGGATGAAACTCCGTCCTGGCGAGGAGGCGCAACTGCGCCTGGTCCGTTTTCGGACGCTTGGCTGCTATCCGCTTACGGGAGCCATCGAGTCCGGTGCAGATACGCTGGAAGATATCGTAAGCGAAATGCTGACTGCGCGGACATCGGAGCGCCAGGGCAGAGTGATCGACCACGACGAAAACGCGTCGATGGAGAAGAAGAAGAAGGAAGGCTACTTCTGATGGCCGGTCCTGTCGGTTCGCTTTCGGAGTATCTGGCGCAACAGGAGCGCAAGACATTTCTGCGATTTCTTACCTGCGGAAGCGTGGACGACGGTAAGTCGACGCTGATCGGCCGCTTGTTGTACGATTCGAAGCTGCTCTTCGAAGACCATCTGGCCGCACTCGAGAAGGATTCGAGAAAACACGGAACGACGGGCGGAGACATCGATTTTGCTCTACTCGTCGATGGCCTCGAGGCCGAACGACAGCAGGGCATAACCATCGACGTCGCCTACAGGTTTTTCGCCACCGACCGGCGAAAATTCATCGTTGCCGACACGCCTGGACACGAACAGTACACACGGAACATGGCAACGGGCGCTTCCAACTCCGAGCTCGCGGTCATTCTGGTCGATGCGCGGAAGGGCGTGCTTACCCAGACGCGGCGTCACGCCTATATCGTTTCGCTTTTGGGCATCCGGCATGTGGTCCTGGCCGTCAACAAGATCGACCTTCTCGACTACTCGCAGGACGTGTTCAACGATATCGCGCGCGAGTTCGCGACATTTGCCGAGAAGTTGGACTTCGCGAGTCTCGTGTCCGTCCCGATTTCCGCTCGGTTCGGCGACAATGTTATCGCGGCGAGCGAGAATACGCCGTGGTACACCGGCCCTGCGCTTCTCGAGCATCTGGAGACGGTCGATGTCGACGCCGAACTCTATGGGCGGCCGTTCCGGATGCCGGTGCAATGGGTGAACAGGCCCAATCTCGATTTCCGTGGATTTTCGGGAACGATCGCAAGCGGACGCGTTCGCGCCGGAGATCCTATTCTGGTCGCGCAATCGGGCCGCAAGTCGACCGTCCACCGTATCGTAACCATGGACGGTGATCTGGCCGAGGCGTCTGCGGGCGATGCCGTGACGATCACGCTGGCCGATGAAGTCGATATCTCAAGAGGCGATATTCTCGCAGAACCGACCGCGAGGCCGGAAGTATCGGATCAGTTTGCGGCGCATTTGCTGTGGATGTCTGAGGAAGAACTACTCCCGGGCCGCCAATATCTGCTCAAGATCGGTGCGCGCACCGTTCCTGCGTCGGTGACCGAACTCAAGCACAAGATCGAGGTGAACACGCTCGATCATCTCGCTGGCAAGACGCTTTCCCTGAATGAAGTGGGATACGGGAACATCTCCATCGCTCAGCCGATCGCGTTCGATCCGTACAGAGAGAACCGCGATACCGGCGGCTTCATTCTGATCGACCGCTTCAACAATGCGACCGTCGCGGCGGGGATGATTGATTTCGGCTTGAGGCGCGCGACGAACGTCCACTGGCAGGCGCTCGACGTCAACAAATCGTCGCGGGCAGAAGTAAAGGGGCAGAAGCCCGCCGTCCTGTGGTTCACGGGTCTTTCAGGGTCGGGTAAGTCGACCATCGCCAATCTCGTAGAGCGCACGTTGTTCGCGCAGGGGCGGCACACCTACCTTCTCGATGGAGACAACGTTCGGCACGGTCTCAACCGCGACCTTGGCTTTACCGATGCCGACCGTGTGGAGAATATCCGCCGCGTCGCCGAAGCCGCCAGGCTCTTCGTCGATGCAGGGCTGATTGTGCTCGTTTCGTTCATCTCTCCGTTCCGGTCCGAACGCCGGATGGCGCGGGAATTGCTCGCGCCGGGAGAATTCATCGAGGTATTTGTCGACACCCCGATCGACGTCTGCAAATCGCGCGACCCGAAGGGGCTCTATCGCAAGGCGATGGACGGAGAGATCAAGAATTTTACCGGCATCGACAGCCCATATGAGCTTCCGGACCGCGCCGAACTGACACTGAAGACCGTGGGCACCGAACCAGCAGACCTGGCGGAACGGGTTGTCGAGCATTTGCGCACGTGCGGTGTCGTTCCCTGATTTTCACGGTCGAGGAGTGATCAGCAGCAAGGTTCAGGATCCGGGCGCGGTTGCGACTCGGCCTCCGGTTCGCAACGGCATCCCATTCACCGGGAATGCATATCGCCACACAGAGTAGTCGCTTACCTTGCGCCCGGTCACAAGCGCGGTCTGAAGCGAACCGGTCTCGTGCCTGTCGCTCACGGCGAGAGCGGCAATCAGACCGTCTTGCGCCGACCAGAGGCGAATCCCGCCGAATCCCGCATCGCGAACCCGTTGCGGGAATGTCTGGTAATCCAGCAGAGGATCTCCGTCGCCAGAATCGAGTGATGACGAGGTTTCGATACTGAGGCATCCGCCCCGGCACAGCGCAGCGTTCAGCCGCCTCAGTAATGCCGCGGCGGATGACTCGTCCATGTCCCTGTCAACCACTGCGAGGGCGAATGCGAACTGGCCGGCCATCAGAGGTCCGCCCTCTGGCGCGTTGACCTCAGTGGCAAGAAATTCCTCGTGGGTCAGCACCGCGATTGCAGAGGGGTTCCAGTCAAAGACGGTGGTCAGCAGTCCGGCGATCGCGCGACCGTCCCGGGCAACGACAAGCGCCCGGTGACTGTCGTCAGATCCGAGTGGGGTCGAAGGCGTCGTCCACCACATGGCGCCGGCATTCTGTACCGCAGCTGTGCCGTCCGCCGCCGGTCGACTGTTCAACCGTCTTGCGATTGTCGCGGTACCTGGAAAGTGAAATTTCAGCGTCGTCGCGGACTTCGGCGCGGGGGAAGCAGATGCTTCGTGTACGATCCGGCTGTATCTCTGCGCAATGTGCACGATGTCGTGCTCTTGGCTTGCATATTCCGCCGCTTTCGCACCCAGCGCGAGGCGGGTTGCGCCGTTGGACATCAATTCGCGGAGGGTTTCGGTGAGCGCGGTTTGCGTACCGCCGCCCCATGCGAGCTTTCTTACCGCAGAATCGGGCAGCTCCCCCATCGGCCCATGATCGAGCACGATTGTGGGGATACCAAGACCCAAGGAGCGAATCAGCGTACCCGACATTTCTCCTCCGCTGGGGTATCGCAAATTCACGACGATATCGGCCGCGATCAGATGCTTGAAGAAAGTCTCTTCATCCACGTAGTCGGTGCATGTAACGAGATCGGATAGACCCGACCTCTCGATGTCGACATCGACGTCGTATTCGTCGGGACGCCGCTCCCCGGCCAGCACGAACCTGAATTGTGGAGCCCGCCCCCGCAGGGAGGCCAGCGCGGTCAGCGTCATCGGAATCTGTTTGGCGCGCGTCACGAATCCTACGGCAGTGACAATGATCTCGTTGGCCGGCAGACCGAGTTCGGCACGGACCGCCTGTTTTGAAAGCGAACCGTAGTGCCCTGCGAGCGGCGAGAGATGGTGTGGCACATACCAGACCGGAGTGTGCGGGACACGCGCCGCGACCTTATACTGAACCTGCCTTGAATGCGTCACAACCGCTGTGGCCCGTTCCAGAACGTCGCCGTTGAGAGGCAGTTCGTATCCGGTGAATACCTCGCGGAATCCAGTCCTCAATTGCCAGCTCAGGATATCTGCTCCGAGCGATCCGAATTCCTTCTGCATGGATGCGAGATGGCGCTTCTCGTTTCCCCATTTGAGCGTGGCCATTTCGTGCAGATAACAGAGATTGAAGTCGTGCAGGACCACGATGCCGGGATCTTCGACGAGAAAATCCAGCATGTAGCAATGATGCGGGTTGTTTCCGATGTGGTAGAGCTTGGGCGTTCCTTCGAAATAGCTGCGATGCTTTCGGAATTCCGATGCGAGCAGAACCCGCAGTCCCGGATCGCTCGGGACTGGCGCGTCGTCGGCGATAACGAGCGTGACATCGTACTCTGCCAGATGAAATGGCATCAGTTCGGCTACGTAATCCGCTATGCCGCTCTTCGCGGGCGGATAGGGAGCGAACATGACGAGCGTTTTCCTGGAAGGCGCGGAGACTGTCGATTCAGGCTGCATCGAGGTCATATGGCTACCGTCGATTTTGCGCCGGCCGAACTGCGGCGCGAGGAGACTTCATGCTCGACATTCGCCCAGAACCGCGAAAATGTCTGCAGCTGGGTGCGTCGGTAGGCTTCGAAGACAGCTCGCGAAACGGCGGCCTCGCTCGCCAGCTTCGACGGTTGGGCAGCGAGCATCCGCAGACGCTGCACGACCTCGTCCACCGATCCGAGCAGGTGCGCTTCGTGTACGGTTTCGATTCCGGTCATGGCGTCCGCGGTGGCGACCAGGGGCTTGCCGAAGCTCAGGGCTTCCAGCGATTTGATCTTCAGTCCTGTGCCGCCGAGCATCGGGTTCACGACAACATCGACGGTGCGGTAGAATGCGTCGACGGATTCGACGATTCCGTTCAGCGTAAAGACCTGTTGCGAGTCGGAAACGGCGTCACATATGGCTCCTGCCAGATGAACGTCGAAGTGGAGCCCGTATCTTTGTGCGGACTGCAGAGCGCGCCCGAACGAAATGACGGAGGAGACATTGAAGGGGTTTGCGCTTCCGACATAGCCAACCCGGAGACGCCGCCCTGACTTCAGGCCTGACTGGGGCTGGAAGCGTGGCGCCGAAAGGAAGCCCAGCGTTTCGACCGTCGATCTCGTTCTCTCACGCAGCACATCTGCCTCAATTGATTGGATCGCCAGTACGATGTCTGCGCGGTCCAGTCCGACGGTTTCCTGTGCTACCGATGTGTGAAACCATTCCGGCGCCATATCCAGATCAGCGAACCGTTGAGCTCTACCCCCGAAAACGTCATGGGTATCGATGACGCGCAGCACTCTGCCCGGCAGGGACGCGAATAATCTGGAATACCAGGCGTAGTTCACGATGCAGACGTCGAATGTCTTGCGGGCTGACAGCCGCCGGACAGTCGCCGAAATTGCTTCGTCGTACCAGTCGTCGATGCCCGGGTAACGAACGAACCTGTGTTGCGGTGCGAAGCTTCTTGGATAGACAACCTCAAAGCCATCCCAAGTTTCCCTCATCCGGCGCGCTTCGGTAAAGTCCAGCCCATCGATCACGTAATACAGCAGGGTGACATGAGCACCCTTGCTCTGCATCGCCCGGCAGATGTCATAGACACGCTGGCGGTTGCCCTGGATTGGCGGATGCGTCGGTGTCGGCGTAAACGCCAGAACATTTATCGGCGGTTGGCTCATCGGTCCGTCTTTCATCGCCAGGGTGAGACCGATATCGACTGGACGCTAAGCCGCAATGTGCGCGGGTCGGCGCCGATCATGGATACGGTGCCGGGGCTCACGACGTCGATGCACAGGAATCCCGCATAATCCTCGGGCTTCACCTGACCGAGGAACCGGATTGAGCCCGCTTCTGTGCCTTGAACGGTCGCCCTGACTTCACGACCGTCAACCAGAACCCGGCATGCCGCAATGCCGCTACGCAGATGACATGCGATAACCGTGATCTCCAATTGGTAGATGCCAGGCAGCAGGCACGGCAGGCTGACCCGTGTGCGCGGTCGCGGGCCGAACCAACGCCACGAACTTGTGCCGTCAGACTCCGCCGGGTAGCAATCGTCTTCGACGATGATCTCCGACGCAGAGTATGTGTGCAGAAGCTGAGGGGTATTGGGAGGAAATCCAAAGACCGCGCGGCTGCTGTGCTGGCGCATGGTGGAATTGCGCTCAATGAGCTCGTGCCACTCGGAGAATTGCGCAATCCCCACGCGCGCCTCGCGAGGCGTGGCGGCAATCGCCTCCCCGGATCGTTCCGAGGGTACGGCGATCCAGCCAAAATCGGACTCGCTTTGGGGCGGCCCAGGTTCGACCGGTTGCATGCCGAGATTGAATGTCGTGTAAGCGTGCCGTTCAATCTGTGACAGCAATGCTCGCCTGTCGGTCCCCGCCGCGTAAAAGGTTGCAATCGGGCGATCGCGGCGCAAAGTTTCCGATGCGCCGGCGAGTTGATCAATCGTCAGCTCCGGATCGCCGAAGTGAATATAACGTGCCGGAGAACGCCCCGCGATCCAGCCATCAATACTGCACGTCGAGATCTGCTCGGTCGCGGAGCCATAGGTCTCGAAGATGATGTCCGGATTTATACGCTGCGTTTTCCCATCGGTGCGGCCGAACAGCGCTGCTTCCTCGATGACATCCGATGGCTTCAGCGGCACCGTGCGGCCGAACCGCTGCGAGCGATGACGCGCCAGCGACGGAATCTCGGCAAATTCGTGAAATGATGATTTGGCAGCTGTTCTCGCGACCGTGTCGAACAGCGAACCGCCAACGTCGATCGAAACGACCAGACCTGGTGTGGTTGCGTTCAGAAGCGCGCCTATCACGTGATCTGCGATGAGAAACGCGCTGACGTGGTTCATTTCCGAATTCATGATTGTCGTTGCGTTTCCGTATCCAAGATCCGGTATCCCCCGTTTCCCCTGTTGAAGTCACCACCGTTTTTTTGGAAATCAGGAGGTGGTAGCGCTCAACGTCACGGCACGAACCGCCATCGTCAGTGGCCTTTGGTCGTCATTTCTGCCCAGTTCCATCGGAGAACGAACGCATTCGTCGGGAAACGAAAGCCGCAATGTCAGCTCCTCGGATCCGCTGTCCGGAACCCTCGCAACGGCGGTGACGCCGAATACGGTCTTGTCCCCTGACGCAGGTGTAACTTCTGCCTTCACAGGAACCCCGCCGAGAATGATCCCGAGCTTTGGCATGATGCCGGGCGCCAGCGGACGAACCTCTGGGATGCTGAGCCGATACGCCGCCGCCGGTCGGATGCGAAAGGTGAGTTCTGCCTGCGGACCCATCCAGTTGAATCCGCCGCGCGCGCCCGGTTCCACGGCGTACCATCCGTCGCGGCTCGACTCCGAGCCGATGTAGCGGACAACTGTTTTCGGAAGCGTCGGATCGAGGCGTTCTGGAACCCGATTGGCGGGCAAAATTGCAATCCGCCGCATGGTCAAGTGTGCGCTGGGTTTGGCGAGGTCTGGCAAATATCGAATGACGAACCCGCTCCCCGCCAGCGAATCAACGGAGCGGCCGGCCGTGGTCCCGAGCAACGTCCAGTCGCCCGAGTCGCCGATCTCGACTCGGCCGACCAGGACAAGGCCATTATACGCGAACACAATGCCGCAGAATTCCAGTGGATCCGTGGCGCCCGAACCGTGCACAATCAACGTCGCCTGACTGCCGGGAACGCCGTGAAGTTCCGCCCCACCGCTTCCCAATATGGCTAGTCCTGCGGAGCCCGTGCTGCTCGACCAGGCAATTTCACCCCAGGGTTTGACCGAGTCCGGCCTTTCAAGCAGGTCGTAGGATATGAGCGGAGCCGATCTCGTCATCACGGTGAAAGATTGCGGTGGTTGCAGAGGTTCGTCGTCGATGCGTACTGCCAGGGGGGCAGGTTGGATAACATCGGCCTCGCCCGGTGAAGACCGCCTGTTCAACTCGGTAACTTGGCGTCGCAGGATTGCCAGCTCGCGCTCGATGGAATCGCGATGAATATTCAGGAGCATGTCGACGCGATCGAGGATGTTCCCGGTCATCCTGCGTTCGATTTGAGCCTGGTCGAGAGAGGGTCTCAGCGCGAATACGTCACGCTCCAGCTGATGAAGCTTGTCAAACGCCACGGACATGCTGTGTCCGATGGACGCGACGTCGGTCGGCCCGAACATGATGGGCGAGCCTGGCAGTTCGCGCCCCGAAGTGCCGACGCGGACTGAGAGGATGTGCTGGCGGCCGTCAAGAGCGCTCGCGGGGAGCGGTAGT
>JBEKLN010000069.1:0-9131 GCA_050010175.1 Rhizomicrobium sp. | reverse complement strand
GACATTCAAACGGCACACGAAACGCTTGCGATCACGACGTTCGGCCTGCTTGCTCTGGCGCTGCTGATTGCCCTCGGGTTCGAATTCGTGAACGGCTTTCACGACACGGCGAATGCCGTCGCCACCGTGATCTATACGCATTCCATGGCGCCCGTCGTTGCGGTGGTCTGGTCGGGCGTGTGGAATTTCCTCGGCGTGCTCACGTCCACCGGCGCCGTCGCCTACGGCATCATCACGCTCCTGCCCGTCGACCTCATCCTGCAGGTGGGAAGCACGGCAGGTTACGCGATGATTTTCGCCCTGCTGCTCGCAGCCATCATCTGGAATCTGGGAACCTGGGCGTTCGGCATCCCCAACAGTTCGAGCCACGCGCTGATCGGTTCGATCATGGGCGTAGGTCTCGCCAACCAGTTCATGGCTCCGGCGACAGAGCGCACCGCCGGTGTGGACTGGTCGCAAGCCACCAGTGTCGGCGAAGCGCTGCTCTTCAGCCCGCTGATCGGCTTTGTGCTCGCGTTCGTGCTTCTCTGGCTTCTGAAGTCCCTGATCCGCATTCCCGCTCTTTATCAAGAGCCGAAGGATTCGAACCCGCCGCCCTGGTGGATCAGAGGGTTGCTGATTCTAACCTGCACGCTTGTGTCGTTCTTCCATGGCGGCAACGACGGCCAGAAGGGCATGGGCCTCATCATGCTGATCCTCATCGGCGTGGCGCCGACGGCCTACGCGCTGAACCGCACGATGCCCGACAGCGCGACGCCGGCCTTCATTCAATCCGCGACACAGGCGCAAGCCGTCTTCGCCAATCACACGGCCGGTCGTCCCGCGGAGAGTGCAGACGAAGCACGCGACGTGGTCGGCAAGGCCTTGCGGACCCGCGATCTCAATCATCCGGAGGTGTTTGCGGGTCTCATCGCACTGACGGGCGATATCACTGACAACGTGCAGAACTATCACTCGCTGCGGCTCGTTCCGGCTGCGCGCACGGCCAACATCCGCAACGACATGTACCTCACCGCGGACTCGATCCGTCTCCTGACGAAATCCGGCCCGAATTTCACCGCCGACGAAAAGAAGACGCTGACGACCTACATGACCGGTCTGCAGCATGGTACCCGATACATTCCGGACTGGGTGAAGGCGGTGGTTGCCATCGCACTCGGACTGGGAACCATGGTGGGCTGGAAGCGCATCGTCGTGACGGTCGGTGAGCGCATCGGCAAGACGCACCTGACGTATGCGCAAGGTGCGTCCGCCGAAATCGTCGCGGCCGCAACCATCGGCATGGCGGAGCAATGGGGCCTTCCGGTGTCGACCACGCACGTGTTGTCGAGCGGCGTGGCCGGCACCATGGCCGCGAACGGCTCCGGGCTGCAGTGGGGCACACTCAGGAATATCGCGCTGGCATGGGTGACGACGCTGCCCGCCGCCATGGCGCTCGCCGCCGGACTCTACTGGGCGTTCCGCCACCTCCCGCCGGGCGTGTTCGGGGGCTGAGATCGCCCATGGAAACGGCGCTCGCCTGAGCTCCGTTTGATCCATGGACTCGCTCGGCCGGTTTCATCCATAATTGTCCTGACAAATTATCAGGACGCGTGCCATGACCATGTCCGACGCCGCTTCGGCGGCAGACCTGCCCTTCGATCCGGAGGCCCTGCGGACGAAATACCGCGCCGAACGCGACAAGCGCCTCAGGGCCGACGGCAACGAGCAGTATCGCGAGATCAAGGGCGGCTTCGCGCATTATCTCGACGACCCTTACGTCAAACCCGGCTTCATGCGCGCGGCGCTGACCGACGATGTGGAAGTCGTCGTCATTGGCGGCGGCTTCGGCGGGTTGCTCGCCGGCGCGCGGCTCAAGGAAGCCTGCATCGGCGACATCCGCGTCATCGAGAAGGGTGGCGATTTCGGCGGCACCTGGTACTGGAACCGCTACCCGGGTGCGGCCTGCGATATCGAATCCTATGTCTATCTGCCGCTGCTGGAGGAGATCGGGTACGTGCCGGTCGAGAAATATTCCCGCGCGCCGGAAATCCTCAAGCACTCCCGCGCCATCGGCGAACACTTCGATCTCTACAGGAACGCCTGCTTCCAGACGGAAGTGACGAAGCTCGTCTGGGACGACAACGCCTCACGTTGGATCGTGCACACCAATCGCGGCGACGCGATGCGCGCGCGCTTTGTGGTGATGGCGAACGGTCCCCTGCACCGCCCCAAACTTCCCGGCATCGAGGGCATCGAGTCCTTTAAGGGACATTCCTTCCACACCAGCCGCTGGGATTACGGTTACACGGGCGGAAATTCGGAAGGCGGGCTCACGGGCCTCAAAGGCAAACGCGTCGGCATCATCGGCACGGGTGCCACCGCCGTGCAGTGCGTGCCGCATGTCGGCGCCTGGGCCGAGCAACTCACCGTGTTCCAGCGCACGCCGTCATCCATCGACGTGCGCGCCAATAAGCCCACCGATCCCGAATGGGCGAAGAGCCTCGAACCGGGTTGGCAGCAAAAACGCATGGACAATTTCAACGTGCTCGTCTCCGGCGGCTTCCAGGAGGAAGACCTCGTCAATGACGGCTGGACCGACATCATCGGCAACATCCTGTTTCTCGCCCGCAAACAGCAGTCGGCCGGCGCACCACAGCAGGATGCCGCCACGCTGATGCAGCTGGCGGACTTCAAGAAAATGGAACAGGTCCGCGCCCGCGTGGACCAGATCGTGAAGGACAAGCAGACCGCCGCGGCGCTGAAGCCCTGGTACAACCAGTTCTGCAAGCGGCCGTGTTTCCACGACGAGTATCTCGACACGTTCAACCGTCCCAACGTCACGCTGGTGGATACCGGCGGAAGAGGCGTGGAGCGCATCACCGAGCGCGGCATCGTGGCGAACGGCAAGGAATACGAAATCGATTGCCTGATCTATGCCACGGGCTTCGAAGTCGGCACCGGCTACACGCGCCGTTCGGGTTATGAGCTTTACGGCCGCGGCGGGCAGTCGCTATCCGAAAAATGGAAAGACGGCGTGGCCACCTTGCACGGCTTCCATGCACGGAGCTTTCCCAACTGCTTCATCGTCAGCAATTCGCAGTCCGGCTTCACGGCGAATTTCCCGCACATGCTCAACGAGCAGAGCAGGCACATCGCTTATATCGTCAGACATTGCGCCGACCGGCAGGTGCGCACCGTTGAGGCGTCGCAGGAGGCGGAAGACAATTGGGTGAACACCATCCAATCGCTCGCCATCATGCGGCAGAAATTTTTCGAGGAATGCACGCCGGGCTATTACAACAACGAAGGCAGGCTGTCGCCGCTCGCCGCGCGCAACGGACCTTACGGCGCGGGGCCTATCCAGTTCGTGAAGGTGCTGGAAGACTGGCGCGCAAAGGGCGGTCTCGAGGGACTGGAGCTGAACTGAAGGTCATTTCTGCACCTCAAACCTGATTGTCATGGCCCGCGACTGCGGGCCACCCAGTTGGTGTGCCGCGATCTCGTCGTATCAATGGATTACCGCAGCAGTGAATTCCGCGTGATCTCCAAGCCCTCGAACTTCATAACCTGGGTGGCCCGCAGTCGCGGGCCATGACAGTTTATTTTATCCCTTGCGCTGCGAAATCGATCGCTGCGTTTAACCGCAAAGACGCAAAGTATGCCGGGTGCCTTGGCGTCTTTGCGTCTTTGCGGTGAATCTTCGGTCGGAAGCGGTGCACTTGGAGGCGGCGCGCAGCCGGACTAAACAATGCCATGCCCGAGATATTCGTCGATGCCGATGCCTGCCCGGTGAAAGCGGAAGTGGAGCGCGTGGCCGAGCGCCACGGACTCACGGTTCATGTCGTCAGCAATGGCGGCATCCGCCCGAGCCGCAATCCGCTCGTGAAGACGATCGTTGTTGCCGACGGCGCTGATGCCGCCGATAATCGGATCGCGGACCATATCGCGGCGAACGACATCTGCATCACCGCCGACATTCCGCTCGCCGCGCGTTGTCTCGCAAGAGCAGCACGCGTCCTGTCGCCGTCCGGCAAGCCGTTCACGCAAGCCTCAATCGGCATGGCGCTGGGGATGCGCGACCTCAATCGCCATTTGCGCGAAGCCACGGGCGGCGAAACCCGTCACCCGACATTCGGCGCGAAGGACCGCTCGCGATTTCTCAATGCGCTCGAAAACGAGATCCAGGCGGCGAAGCGGACGGAGTCGAAACCCGGCACCTGAGCGAGCGCGGGAGCGCCATCTTTCGCAACGCTGAGAACTCTTGAATAAGTCTAAAATTATCCCGTTCTCATTGCCATTTTGGTCACTCGCGCGGGCATACATTCCACCTCTCCCGTTTCGGGACGATACGCACAAACTGGGGAATTCGATGAACAAATATTTCATGTTGGGCGCTGCGGCGCTTTTGACCACGTCGGCGGCCGGCGCCGCCGATGGGGCCTCATACAGCGTACATTTCGCCACCGCCAGCGGCGCTTCGTATTGCAACGGAGTTGAGGGCAGTGAGCAGAGCGGTATCTACGTGGCGCAACTGGTCTACAGCACCTGCGGCTCGAATTATGCCAACATCGAATCGCTCGGTCTCGTCTCGAAAGGCAAGCCGCCGGGAGACACGCGAGAAGCGAAAGGCAATTCGAAAGGCCAGGTCGGCCTGCTCGACTATTCGCAGGTATCGCAGGGCGGCGGAGTTTTTCTCGAGGACTTGGAAACGCCGATCAGGGCCGGTGGCTCCTGGGCGCTGTGGGTCTGCTTTGCCTCGGACTCCTGCTACCTCGGCAGCACGGGCATTTTGGCAGCCGGCCAGTATGCGAAGGTCCCCGGCAAAGCCGCGAAATCCACGGTTGCGGCGGCCATCGAAGCGTTTCAGGCGCACGCGCAAAGAAGCGAAAAATAGTGGGTCGATTCATCGGGCGGCGTCTGCCGCCCGATCGTTTCCGCGTACGGAAGATCGGGCCCGCCCGCGAACGGATCCTGTCGCACTCCGAGGAAACCGCAGCCATCGGTGCGGCGACGGCAAAGCGGACCGCGCCCGCGAGTTGAATCCGCCATCCTCATAAATATCACCGTGCCCGGCCTCCGAGCCGGCCATCCGGCAGTCGCGCGTCTGCGCGGCGATGACTCACTTCCAAGCGTTGCAGTGCAAGGAAATCATCGTTCACTGACGCTCGCGGCTGGGTGGCCGGCTCAATGACCGGCTACGGTGAATGGGAGGGCAAAACGATTTCTGATACCGTGCATAATGTTGAAATATCGGGGCTCTCTCAGCGATGCACATTGACGGCGCGTGCCATTGCGGCAAAATCAGTTACACGGCGGAGATTGATCCGGCGCGGGTCGTCATCTGTCATTGCAACGACTGCCAGACGAATTCCGGCGCGCCGTATCGCGCCAATGCGCCTGCGCCAATCGATACGTTCAGTTTGAGCGGACAACCGAAGATTTATGTGAAGACGGCAGACAGCGGCGCCAACGTCGCCATCGCGTTCTGCGGCGAGTGCGGCTCGGCGCTCTATTCCGCGAAGCTCGACAATCATGAAGTCGTCAATCTGCGGCTCGGCGCAGTGAAGCAGCGCGCGCAACTTACCCCGCGCGCCCAGTTCTGGTGCGGTTCGGCCATGCCGTGGGCGATGGACATCAGCCGCATTCCCCAATCGCCGGACCAGAGCCGCCCGGGACGCAAAGAGAAATAGTCAGTTCGTTTCCTGTTTCTCGCCACGGCCGGGCTTGACCCGGCCATGGTGAAACAGAGACCCCAGTTCGCGATGCCCGGCGCAAAATGTCTGCTAAGCTCACGCACATCGCCGATGCGGAACGGCTTGGGAGATGCACCATGAACACCGCTTCAACGCCAGCCACGATTTTGAGCCCACGGCAGATCGCGCTGTGGCGATTCTATCTTCTCAGGGCCGGATATCTCCTGATCGCCGTGGGCATGGGCATGCAGCAGTTTCCCGCCTTCCTGCATCATAAGCCCTGGGAACTCATGCAAGGCGTTGTGCACGCCATGCTGCTCGCGCTCGTGCTGCTGTCGCTGCTGGGCTTGCGCTATCCCCTGAAGATGCTGCCGCTTCTGTTCTGGGAAATGATCTGGAAGGCCACATGGCTTCTCGCAGTGGCATGGCCCGCATGGCGGAACCACAGAATGGATGCAGACACCTGGGATACGACCTTCGCCTGCCTCGTGAGCGTGATCTTCGTCTTCGTTGTGCCATGGGATTACGTCTGGCGGAATTTCGTTGCCGCGCGCGGCGATCGCTGGTGGTGAACGCGAGTCGCGAAGCGGTCGGATTCGCGCCTCCCTCGTCTTCTCGTCACGATTCGATGGCCGCTGGCGTCACGGATCGGGTCTGGGGTATGACAGACGTTGCGGCGCTGATCGCGACTCAGGAAGCGCCCGTAGCGAAGCGCGGGCCATACAAGAAGAAGGCGGCATGATACGATCTTCCTGTACCAAGGGAGAAATCTGGCAATGGCTGCCTCGAAAAATTGGCTGTTATCATCGGTTCTGGTCGTAAGCTTTGGACTATTGTCCCATCAATCGACCGCTGGCACGCCGCCTATTTACTACAGGGACCGAAACATACTCTTGATCGTTCACAGCGGGCCGGGACCGGTTGATCTATCTGGCGGCAACCCTGTTCCCCTCGACCACCTACGGAAAGTCAATTGCCGTAGCGTCTATGGATGCTTGATCACGCTAGATTCTTCGGGAGATTTCGGTGGGGCAAGCGGATGGCTATGCGCCGATGTCGATGGCCAACCAGCAGGTCCAGCTTGCCCTAACGTCAGTCAGGTGCTCTTTAGTTTGCGCCAAAACCAGTACGTTCCGACCGGCGATCATACGGTTCAGTTAATTGCCATCCCCGGAGATGGTCAATTCAGCGGGTCAATGGGTTCTTGGGAGGTGGACTACACCGTCTATGAATTGAACCATTCTGTGAAATAGAGCAGCCGCCAAATTTCAAAATGCGTCACTACCCATCAACGGGTAGTGACGCATTTTGAAATTTGCCGCCGTTGACAGTCCGACCGCAAGGCGCACAGATAGCCCCATGCCTAAGCGGTCAAGCAAGCCCATTAGACCCCGTGACGCGAACCAGCTCGGAAAGCTGATCGTGGACCTATCCACCGGCGACGCGGACGAACCAGCCGCGCCGCTGTCCGACGATAGCGGGAAAGACCCGGCGGCCGTTGCCCTTGGGCGCCGGGGCGGCCTGAAAGGCGGGAAGGCTCGCGCTGAAAAATTGACCGCCAAGCGACGCCAAGAAATTGCGCGCAAAGCAGCGGCCAGCCGGTGGAAGGGCAAAACGAGTTAGGTCGCCTTGACGCGGTCGAAGAGGCTCACAACCTTCCCGTCCCCATCATCATTCACAGGCTTCGTAAATGCATGCGGCTTCGGAATCGGCACGACAGGTGCGGGATGCGCTCTGAAATAGCCAAATGGCATCCCTGCAATCTCTTCTAAATCCGCAGCCGGAATAGACAAGTCGGACAGGATTTGTTCCCTCACCCGCACGTTTTCATTGACCAGCATCTCGATTGCCTTTGGCACGAGATTCGGCGTTTCGCGCTCAATCTTGTCGTCTAGCGGCTCAGACTTGTTCCATCCGCGACGACCTCGATTGATCCATAATCGCTTCTCCTGCTCCTCGGTAACTGATCCCAAATAATGACAACGCATAATCATCGCAGCCGCAGACACCTTCCACCGTTGCTTCAGGGAAATAAACGTATCAAGCGATGGTGCCCAAACCTCTTTCGAGAATGAAGCTGCAGGCAGCAAAAAGGCTCCGGCGAATCTATGCGCCTGTTCCTCCAACAACTTCCAATCGCGAGGATCGTTTAAGCGTTTTCGGTCAATGTGATGATGCAAAACTAGATGCCCCAGTTCGTGAGCTGCATCAAACCGCGAACGCACGGCGCTAGGTTTGTCACTAGATAGGACCACATACGGCGTGTCGTCGACGCACGACCATTGAGAGAAAGCGTCCAATGCGTCAAAATCAACTTTGATTTGCGCACAGATAACGCCATTGGATTCAAGAATGCTCAATACATCAGGTAGTGGGCCACTTCCCAATCGCCAATGCGCACGGCACGCATTAGCCGCATTCTCTATATGCTCACTCGTGATAGAGCGAAAGCTTTTAGCCGGGTAATCGGGAACATTTGGCACGGGAAAATCAAAGAAATCACGAAGATAGTTCATTAGCTCTTTAAGCCATGTGACTCTTACTTCTGCGCGCCGTTGAGCGACGCGCGTCGCGGAGCTGTTTGCGCGCCAAAAGATACCAGCCTTGTCGTCTTTCAGTGATGCGCGCATGAAAAATGAAAGAGGAAACCCAAGGCGGTCGCTGATGAGTTCCATCACCTGCGGGCTCGGAGTCGCCTCGCCAGACTGATAGGCATAGATGAGTTGAGGCGTTACGCCGAGCATGTCGGCAAGATCGACACCACTTAGACCGCGAGCTTCTCGAGCTTCACGCAGGCGCTGCCCAATAAATCCAGATGTTCCTATGCGCATAATTTATGCGCCCTTCTTGCCGCGGTCGCGTTTCTGTTCCGATTTCCACTTTGGCTCTGGCTTTTTCGACTTTGGCTGCGCGGCAATGTAACTCGCGACCAATTCCGCAAGTTCATATTTGGCAACCCATCCGGAATAGTCTGGAAATGGCACTGCGTAACAGATGAAGGCGGGCCGGCTAAATCCGGGGCTTCTAAAGCTGCGGCTTTCTGGGCCGTGGATCAGAACGCCGTTGATTTCCGCCTCTGTAACTTTCACTGCATCGCGCATGAATGCGAATTTTCCTTGGCGAATGAACCCATTCGATTCAGCCAAGCGTTCGCGGAATTTTGCAGGCGGCGGAATCTCGCCATAGGACCCAACGCATTTCTGAGTGAACGTCACTTTGCCAGCGCGAAAGATTCCGTAACGCCAACCATTTTCGAGAACTATCGACGAAACGAACGCCGAGCCGGTCTCTTTGGCGATGGTTGAGAGGGTATATTCCAAGAAAAAGTGGCGGTCCTGCGCCGCCTTAAAACTTGCCTGATCTGGAAGAACGCGCGGATCGTTTTCGGCGGAATCGTGAGCTTCGGCATAGGCCCACGGCACCTGGTCCCCTAGACCCTTCCACACGGCGACCGGA
>JBEKLN010000068.1:0-10432 GCA_050010175.1 Rhizomicrobium sp. | reverse complement strand
CCGTGGTGCCGTCGCTATACGCGTAAATTTCATAATGTCCGAAATCCGTAGGCTCCGGGTCATCGGAGATGTAGGGCGGACCTGCATGCGCGGCGACGGACATGACCGCAAGTGCTGCAGCGATCACCGGGCACGGTGTTGATATCCGAACCATGACAGGGAAGGCCACCGTAGTGAACGCCAATGCAGCACCGATTGTCTATTCAAACAACTGCGATTGTCCACTCTCCGCCGGGAAGAGCGCCGTTGAAGTTCAGTCGCCGAATTGGATATCTCAAACGGGCGACTGCGTCGGTCCGCTGTTGCCGGAGTTTTGCTCCGCGGCTGCAGCGCTCTCCGAAGAGTGCTGACCTTTTGGCTCCGACGGGGAGGTGGCTCCCGCGACGCCGGACTCACCAACGGGTTTGGTTGATGTCTCCTCGCCATCGCACCAGAACTCTCTGCTTCTGTCGTGAAGAAAGCGGACGTAGTCGAGTCCCTGGATGTGCATGCGATCTGTTCCCTTTCCGTTACCGTCCGAGAAACTCCGGAGGCAGTTCTTGGCGCAGTCCGTTGTCATGAATGGGTATGCAACCCTTGTAGTGCCACGCGATCGCGAGGCTGCCGTCATCGCGTCCGTCCGTCGTCAGTTCGGTTCTGCGTTCTCCCGTGAGAGTAAGGACGGCCGCGTGCGCTCCGATGGGCAGATGAATCTCCTGGGTTCGGCCGGAATCGTCTTTCCAGAGACCTATGCAGCGCGAGTCGACGAAATGTCCGTCCGTGGAACGCGGCATGAGCCCCATGGACGTCAGCGACAGGACGGATGACCCGGGGTCGTCGGCCAGAACCGTCGCATATCGCGCCGACCATCTGTCGGTCTTCTGCGGACCGTCGAGCAGCAGCGCGACGACGAGATTGGGTCCGATGGCGCGAATGAGCTGCTGGCACGGTTCGAGCCTGGCCAGATCCTCGCACACAAGCGCGATGAGAGACGATCCGCCGCGAAACGTCGTGAACTCGATGTTCCGGGTAGACGTCTCGATGTTTTCCCACCAGTCGAATCTCGGGTCCAGGTTTTTTGACAACCCGTAACGCAGGATCTGGTCGCGCTCCAGGCGCCAGCGGTGATGCTTCTGCTGAAAAGTCATGATGTAGGTGCTGACGTCCTCATTGCCGTAGCGAAGGAACGTTGTGGTCGCCACGAAATTGCCCCGTCTCAGTTCGTCGCGGCCGACATTTGCTAGGTGACTGAGACGAATGAGGTAGCTGCCCAGCGATCGGATGAAATTCCGCCTGGTACTTCCTGCTTTCTCCTCTTCGGATGCGCGCGCACCGATCTTGCTTCGCGAGGGCGTTTCGGACGTTCCGGCAATGAACAATTCCACGGAGGGATGGTTTCTCGAAATGTAAAGCGCCAGCTTTGCGTACAGGAAATAGTTGAGCGACATTTCCGGAAAAATAATTGCGTCGATCGACTCCACTTCCGATCCTGCGGCCTGACAGAGGATATCGATCGCGGTGGTGAGGTGTCCTTCGGTCAGCCGATCGAGCCAATCCTGCTCTAGATCGAACCATTTCAATTTTTTCCCCTGCTTGTTGCCGCTCGCAAGGCCCGAGTCCTTGAAGGCGGACGCGGAAATTCGAAACGGAAACGGAACAAGCAATATGTTAAGCT
The DNA here is from genome assembly GCA_050010175.1 of Rhizomicrobium sp. GTDB lineage: Bacteria > Pseudomonadota > Alphaproteobacteria > Micropepsales > Micropepsaceae > Rhizomicrobium. The sequence goes on along the minus strand of JBEKLN010000068.1, from coordinate 8,778 downwards.
CAGGGTTCCTTCGAAACGGCTTTTCTTCCCCGCGCCGCAACGCCGCGCGCGCCACTCCGCGTGCCGGCAGCAGGGCGAGGTGATGGGTGAAGTTCCTGATCGTGTTGCCGTACGACGGAGTCCGGCTTTTCGGGAACGTGCAGACGTAGTCGTAGTTGGTCAGGCCAGAAAACGTGAAGGAAATGCTGCGAAGTTCGTCGAGCCGCGGCGTTTCGCCGTGGACACGAGCCCAGGCGAAGTGAAACCCTCGCGTCTTCATCGCATTGAGCCGGGCCTCCGGAGAACGATATGGCCCAGGAGGCTCCGAAGGATCTCTCGCCGCCAGGGAGTCGACTTTGCCAAACAGGCGTTCGATATCCGTCTCGACGCCGAATGTAGTGTGGCTTGGTTCCTTGTCAGTCTCGTCCAGGTACTGGGAAACTGCTGCGCGGGCGGCACTCAGCCTGAAGACGTCGAAATACTCGCCCACCAACGTGCCCATTCTCATGCACGCCTCGTCTGATGCGATCAATAATCTGAGGGCCGATTGCCACCAGCGCGGCATCCTTTGTTCGCGGCCGCCGGACCTTGATCGCATGGAGAGACATGACGTGTGCCTTGCATCGAGAATCTTCTGCCATTCGTGTTGCAACAACGTCGCATGCTTTCCCGGCTCCGTATCGCTTACCCAGCAGTTCAATCTGAGAAACCTCTCTTCGATCCCGTCCATTTCGGATTTTAGGGTCTCTAGATTGCCGCCCACGCCAAACTCGTCCGAAAGCAGTTTCCTGATGCGGACGCGATCGATCTTGCCGTACTTGTTCGCGCCTGCGTATTGCTCGTCGAGCGATTTAAGCGCGGCTTCCGCGAAGTCGACGGCTTCATCGCTCAGCCAATGTTTGTGAAACCACACAAGATCGTGGCCGGCTTGGGCGGTGCTGATCAGCCATTCACGCGCCCCCCACAGGACGAGACGCCGATCGAATTCGTTCGGAATGAACGGCAGCATCAGCGACCATGCGCGGCCCACCTCTACCCAGGACTCGTGGTCCACGGGCTCAAGCCGAAGCGTCCAGTCCCAGAGATCCTCTTCGTGACGGTCTTCCGCAAGCTGCAGCTGGTGATTTTCGTCATATTTCAAATGGATGTCGACGTTCGGTGAGTCGCTACTCTTCGCGAGAAGTTTTTGCAGAAGTTCCTTGAGAGGGGAGATATGCAAGCGCTTGAGCAGGTTGTCGCGTATGACGGGATCGAGCTGGAGCTGGCGCAAAAACTCGAGCGCGGTCCTGCGCGTCTGTATCTGTTCTTCCAGTTCGGCGGCGAGCCGCGCCTCTTCATCTTTTGTGAGCAGCATCCTGACGTGATGATAGGCTCCCGATTGCTCCAGGAGCTGGGCCACGACGGCAAAACAGTCAGTCGGATACTGAGGAATATTTTCCCAATTGGGAGTTTCTTTTGGCGGGTGTTTTCCCCACGGAACCGGTGGCCGCGTACCGTGCGGCAAGGTTCGCCTGATGATCTCGTCTACTGTGCTCACGGCCGTCCCCCATAGTCGCGAGTAGTTGAGGAGTATGAAGTGGAAGGATGTTGACTGCAACCGAACCCAATCCGATCCGGAGCGACAACTGCGTTCTGTGCCTGACACTGGCGTCGCAATATGGTTAACACATGGTCTCCTACGCGACAGGCACGATCGCGCGGGTGGGATGAGCCGATGCACGGGCAGCAATGCCGTCGATGTCGTGTGTCGGCAGTCACGCCGGCTCGACGGATCGCGCTGCCGGCATTCCAGCTCAATCTTGCACGGAGCTGAGGCGCAGACGCATGTCCCGGTATGCTGCCGCGATCAGGTCGCTCAGCGCGGCGGCGTTCACAGGCTCTCCCCAGCGGAGCTTCACATGCCGCATGCGTTTGCCGGAGCCTTCCAGAAGGTGAGCCGGATCGTCGAGCTCAGCTCCGAGGAAGAAGCCAACGTTCGCGTGCGCACTGAAGGCGTCGACGTATCCGAACGCCGCGTCTGCCACACACGCAATGGGATGGCCGTCGTTCAGAAGTTCGCGGACATCCGCGCCGCAGCCGCGCATCTGTTCGAACCACGGTTGGACGAACCGCCGCAACTCTCGATCCGGCGTGGAAAACCAGTCATCGACGCGCGCGTCGCTCTGGACGGCGTCCGGGAATCGCATCAGGTCGCTCATCGGGCGAGAATGCCGGATTGCGTTGCAATGCGGAAGACGTGCGATGGCAGAAAATACGAACCCGCTGTGCCAATTCTCGGGCGAATGCGTGGCAATGCGCTTCGCGGCACAGGAATACATCTGCTATTTGCCTGCCGGCGCGGCCGTCTCCGTAAGATATGACGGATTGAGAGTCTTCAGCGCCATCGCGACAGGCAACAGCGTCGGATAGAACTGCACGAAGGTCGTATCCGCCGCGGCGTGTTGTTCGTGGCAGGAATAACACGCGGCATCGTGCGGTATCTCGCCTGCAGATTTGGCGTCGCTGCCGAAGCCGAAGAACGCCCAATTGCCCTTGAAGCGCGAATCCTTCACATGCGCTTCATATGCCAGGACGTTCGTCGTCTGGATCTGGCCGTGTTTGAGGATCGAAAGGTTCGTGGCGCCCAGGCGATGTTCGGTAAGCAGGATCGTCTTGTCGGGCCACACGCCGTTCTTCAAAAACGAGGCGTACGCTTCGCGCGGCACGAACACATTGCTGAACATGTGCACACCGGGCGGCGGCTGGTCATCGGTATAGCTCATGTCGAGGCTGGAACTTAGGAAAACCCAGTCGCGATACTCCGCGGGGAAGAGCAACCTTCCCGTCGTGTCGTAGTGCGGCGCGCCGTCGCCCGCGAACCCGGCCGCCGCGCCGATGACTAGTCCGGCCGCGGCCACAGCCGCCAGGCCGAAGGTGTGCAGTGGTCTCATTGCGATTGCCCCCGTCGTGCGTGATGATCGCGCCCGGAATGCGGTGCGATGGCCAACGCCGTTCCAACTTTCACGCGAATCTGTTGTCGCCCGCGGAAGTCTACGGCATGCGCACGGTGCGAGAAACCGTTTCAGCCCGGCAGTTGGTCCAAACGGTCTCACCACTTCGTGAGCGAACACGCGGCAATACATTTCATATCCGCTGGTCTTTGCGCTTGCGTCCTGATGCAACACGTCGTAGTAATTACTACTACTGTAGTAAATGGACGCGTTCACGGTGGCCCAGCCCAAACTGAGCAGGTTCGAACTCCAGATCATGGAAGCGCTCTGGACGCACGGCGCGTCCTCTGTGCGCGAGGTGCTGGAGCATTTTCCGCAGAACAGGCGCCCCGCCTACACCACGGTCCAGACCATGATCTATCGCCTGGAAGCGAAGAAAGTTCTCAGGCGCGTGAAGAAGATCGGCAACGCGCACATCTTCGAGGCCACGGTCTCGCGCAACACGGTCCAACGACGGCTCATTGACGAACTGCTCGGGCTTTTCGGCGGCCGGATGCAACCAGTCATGGCGCACCTCGTCGAGACCGGAAAGTTAACCCTGGAGGACGTACAGGCTGCCGAAAAACGCCTGCACGAGCTGGCGAGCAAGAATGGGAAGGGAGAATGAACGTTCTCTTCGACCATCTCTGGCAGTCAACCCTGATCGCGGCCGCCCTTGGCATTCTGACACTTGCCTATCGCGAGAATCGCTCAGCTGTCCGCTACAACCTGTGGTTCGCGGCATCATTGAAATTTCTTCTGCCCTTTTCGGCTTTGACGGCGATTGGAAAATCCCTCTCTCCGCAATTTACGCCTGCTCAATCGGTGGCGCCTGTTTTCTATCGCATGGCCAACGCCGCTCATTCCTTTTCGGGCATACCTTCGGTGGCCGTCACGCCGGCGATTCCGGAACAAAACGTGGCGGCGCTTCTACTGATCGTGTGGGCTTGCGGCTTTGCGGGCCTGTCTGTTTTGTGGCTGATCCGCTGGTCGCGTCTGAACGCGGTGGTGCGCGAAGCGCGCAGCGTGTCGACCACGCTGCCGTTTCCGGTGAGGGTCTCGACCGGCTTGCTGGAGCCGGGACTGGTCGGCATCTGGCGCCCCGTGCTGCTGTTGCCGGAGGGCATCCTGCAGCATCTGTCTCCGCGGGAAATGGACGTCATTGCGGCGCATGAACGATGCCATCTCCTGCGCAGAGACAATCTGACGGGCGCAATCCACATGCTGATCACGAACCTGTTCTGGTTCCATCCGCTGCTGTGGTGGCTGGGTGCGCGCCTCGTTGAAGAGCGAGAACGCGCCTGTGACGAGGGCGTGCTGGCTGCGGACAGCGATCCCAAAGTTTACGCGGGCAGTATCCTCAGAGTCTGCGCCTTCTGCACACAATCGCCCCTTTTGTGCGCGGCCGGAGTGTCGGGCGCAAATCTCAAGCGCCGAATAGAGACGATCATGGCGAACAGGCCTGCATCTCGCTTAACTGCCGCGAAGAAAAGCCTTCTGGCCGTCATTGCTGCGTCAGTCGTCGCCGTGCCCGTCCTGTACGGGATGGCCTCGTCGAGCAACGCGGCCAAAGCCGGCACCACGCCCGCGGCGGCGCTGGTGCACGAACGGCTTGCGGAACAGCGCCGGCCCCGTACCGAGATCGCATTCAATCCAGCCGAATTCGACAGGTTTGTGGGCTATTACCGGATGGATCCAGCCACCGTCTTCGACGTCACGCGCCGCGGTAACCGTTATTTCGCGGGCGTAATCGGCGACATGCCGGATGAAATCTACCCCGAAAGCGGGAACAAGTTCTTCATCAAGGGCCTCAGTCTGCCCGCGCAGTTCAGCTTCCTGATCGACGCCGCTGGCCACGTAACGGAGATGGTGCTGCATCAGGCCGGCGAGGAACAGCATGCGCCACGGATCACCGGCGCGGAAGGAAAGGCGGCAGAGGCTGCATTGGCGCAGAGAGTCTCGAGCAACACGCCAAGCCCAGGTACAGCGGAAGCACTCCGTCACCAGATCGACGGTTTGATGAGCGGCGATCCCGACTACAGCAGGATGGCGCCGACAACGGCTGCCGGCACACGCCAGATGCTTGCGGTCCTTCATGCCGAGATCGAGGCGTGGGGCCCGGTGATGTCGATAAGGTTTATTGGCGTCGGCAAGAACGGCATGGACTTGTATGAAGTCACGTGCCGCAAAATGCACTCGAAATGGGAAATCGCGCCGCTGACCCCGGATGGAAAGATTTCGGGCATTCTTTTCGGCGAAGAAACCCGAGGAGCGCTCCTCCGGAGGACGTAACATGAAGCTTATCGTCGCAGCGGTGGCGCTCATCGCATCGACAACGATTCTTGCAAATGCGGCCGGGAGTCCCGACACGCCGGCAGGCCGTGTCCTCGCGGCGTGGATCAGGGCGTTCAATGCCATCGACGTGGCATCGCTCAAGGCACTCGGCGACGGCAGCGCGGATTTCGATCGGGACATACAAGAGGAAACGGGCGGCCTCGATCTGGTGCGGGTGGAGAGCGACGACGGAACGGTGATCCATGCGCAGATGCGCGAGCGTCTGTCGCCGGAAACCTGGCATGTGACGTTCACGCGCGACGCGAAGGCTCCCGCACGTTTCAACAAAATCCGGTTCATCGGCGATCTGTTGACTTCGCCGGAAAAGGCCATCGCGGCACTCGATTCCTTTGCGGGCCGCCTGGCCGTGAAGGACAAGTTCGCAGGCGTTCTCCTGGTCCGCAGGGACAATCGCAATCTCTTTGCCGAAGCATTCGGCGATGCTGACGCGACGGGCACGGTGCCGAACACGCTCGACACCAAATTCTTCATCGCCTCGCAGGGGAAGATGTTTACCGCCATAGCGGTCTTCCAGCTGATCGAGAAGGGCCGCATCTCGCTCGACGATACGGTGGGAAAATTCCTGACCGGCTATCCCAATCGCGAGATTGCGCAGAGGGTGACCGTCCGCATGCTGCTTGCGCACACCGGCGGAACGGGAGAGATGGGAATTCTGGGGCCGCGGGATGGAGCGAACCGCGCGCGCGTGCGCAGCATTGCCGACATCATCGCGCTGAACGGCACCCGCGGGCCGGCGTTTCCGCCCGGCACGAAGTGGGACTATTCCAATTATGGCTACATCCTGCTCGGTGCGATCGTGGAAAGGGCGTCCGGCATGGATTTCTACAACTATGTCGAACGGAACATCTTCGCGCCCGCCGGCATGACGCACACGAGCTATCCTCTTCGCGATGACATGGCCGGCATCGCCGTCCCCATGACGCCGAAGAACGGCGCTCTCGTCTCCACCATGGATCAGTGGCCGTGGCGCGGCACGCCTGCCGGCGGCGGCGTTTCGACGGCGGGCGACATGGCGCGGTTTTTCAACGCACTGAACAGAGGAATTCTTTTGTCCGAGGCGTCACTGAAGCTGGCAACCCGTGCGCCTGGGGGATTCGGTTTCAGGCCAGGCAACGGATTTGCTCTTGGCTTCATCGAGTCGGGCATCAACGGCCTCACCTATTGGGGCCATGGCGGTGGCGCGCCGGGAGACAGTCTCGTGGCGGACTATTACCCTCAGACGCACGTCACCTTCGTGTGCATGGCCAATCGCGAGCCGCCGGCGTGCGATCGCCTCGCATTCAACCTTCTGGGCCGCTGGCCGCGAATGAAGTGAGGCCGCCCGCGAGCTGAATCACGGTCACGCGAACACAGCTTTCGGCTACGGCTTCGAGCTGCACACCGTGCGCCTCGCACATAACTACGGTCACACGGGCGGCGCGTCGGGCGTGTCCGCGGAAATGCGCATTTATCCCGACGCGAAGACGGTAGGCATCGAACTCCTCAACATTGATCCCGGCAGGGAGGTTCGTATCGCACAACGCCAACCGGATGCCGCTGACGCCGTGGGACTGGGTGGCGGGCGGTTTGTCTCGTCCCCGTCAGCCGCGTGGCTCGCGAGCGGCAATGCATGTCGTGTCGCTGAAACCTGATTGCGCGTTTCCGCTCCGGTCCCGAACGTCCCGCATTATTCCTTACCGCATGCGAGGCGCGGGCGTGCCGTCGGACCAGTGCGTCGCCGGTACCATGATCACGCTGATTGCTTCGGCCGAAGCCTGGAACTGTGGGTTCAGCATCGGGGGAGCGCCGGGGAGATCCGCGCCCCAATTCGCGCCGTCCGCGCGCGGGAAATAGAACATCAGATGGGGCACCCAGTTGTGCGCCTTGTCGTTGAGATATTGCTGCTTGGACATCATATAGGTCATCGCGCCGGCTTCGAGCGGGGGCAAAGTGTGCTTTACGATGCCGTCGTTGATGGCGGCGTCGAGCTCGGACCTGGAGCGCCCCGCGAGCACCAGTTCCGTCCGCCGGAGCGTGAAGGGCAGGATGGACCGCACGGCCGCCGGATTGTAGCACAGCGGCCCGCGCATATGCGGATTCCAGAATTGGGGAAAGTCGTATTGCGACATCCACGCGCGCTCTACCGCACAGACGAAACCGTTACTGCCTTTGATCGCTGTCTCGTAGCCGTGGCGCGTCAACACCAATATCGTGGCCTTGTCCGCAATGGCTGCCGGCGCCGCGCTCTTCGCCAGGGCGATCTCGGCCGGGCGGTCCATCAGATATTGATCGAGCGGCGCCATCGCGGAATAGTCCGCGGCGTGCGCAGCCGAAGCGCAGAGCAAAAGCGCCCCCAAGCCTGCGAAACTCCCTAAACCCGCCCATCGCATCCGCGATCCTCCCCGTAACGCACGGGCGCAGAGTCGTGGGAAACGCTTTCATTTCGCAAGTCACATCTTTGCGATGGTCCCTGTCGCGTGACGCGCAGTGCCGCGCGCTCAAGCCCCTGGCAAGCTTCTCGTCCGACCCCGCACCTCCCCGAACGACTTTACACTCCCATCGACCGGCCCGAGGGACCGCTGCCGCGATAGGAGCTAGGCGGGAAATCCGATGCGCCTGACGAGATTTCGGTAGCGGGGATCATTGCGCAGACCGTCGAATTCCGGAGAACACAGCAGCGATAGCGCATCGAGATCGTGATCGCGAATGGCGCTTTCCAGGGCATCGAAAACCCGCGTCTTGTCGCCCAATGCGGCGTAATCGAGCGCGATCGAATATTCCGGGTGCGGATAAAAGCGCCGCTGCGCCAGCGATTGCTCAAGGAATCCCCGCCTGCCGGAGGTGGCGTATGCACGGCTCATGGCATCGACGGCGGCCGGACCGTAATAAACCGAATTCAGCCTGGCCGCGATGCGCAGTTCCTTCAGCGCCTGATCCAGTTCTCCCATTCTGCGGTAAGCCAGCGCCGAGCTGTCGTGCGGTTGCCAAAAGCCGGGATCGATCGCCTCGGCCTTGGCGTACTCCTCCAGCGCCTGGGGATATTCGCGCGCGTTCTGGAGAATCTGACCGGCCTCGTGATGGATGATCATCGAGAACGGATCCAGTTCTTCCGCCTTGCGCACTTCGGCAATCGCTTCGTCGTGGCGGGCCAGAACCGACAGCAATTCCGCATACCATTGATGCGCCGTGGCGAAATTCGGATTCAATGCGAGTGCGGCGCGATATTCCTTCGCGGCGCCGGCGAAATCCCAATCCTCGAGGAACAGCACATACGCCATCGAGCAATGGGCCTCGGCGAGCTGTCCGTCGAGCGCGATGGCGCGCGACGCCGCTGCCCTTGCCTTCGTCAGGGTCTCCACTGTGGCAACGCGGCTATAGAGATAATCCAAAAGGTAGGTATCGGCGAGACCGGCATAGGCGAGCGGGTTTCTCGCGTCCCTCGCAGCCGCTTCGTTGAAGAAGCTTTCCGCCTTGGCAAGTCCCTCGGGCGTTCGCT
>JBEKLN010000067.1:0-10985 GCA_050010175.1 Rhizomicrobium sp. | reverse complement strand
TTGATAAGTTAGCCCCACAACAGTTTTCCTCATTCCCCATCTCACCAATGGGGCCGGGAGGGTGTGGTTATCCTACCGCAGTAGGTGTTTCCGGCTGGGCTCGTGAGAAGCCAAGTTAGGAGCTTCATCGCGGGCACCCTTTCTCCGTCTCATGTGACGGTCATTCCAATATGGCGAGTGCCGACAGAATTTCAAAATGCGTCACTACCCGTTGATGACATCGCTTGCGAGTTTTGATCAAATGTGCTAGTGTTTTTGTCACGTTGGTATTGCGCGCCCGGAGCTTTTTTGAGCTGCCGGGTTTTTGATTCCTGAAGCAGGAAATTTTCCCTGCGTGTTCCCTGCAGGCAGGGAAATTGGCGCCAACCAGATCGCTCATGCAATCCCTGATTCTTCCTCGCCCCCTGAAAGGGGGAGAGGCGTGCAGCGCGCGATGTCTCAACACCACGGACGCAGGTGAGGGGGTTGCTTGAGACAAATCGCATGCGGCACCGCCCCCTCACCCTGCCCTCTCCCCACTTCGTGGGGGCGAGGAAAAGCTACTGCACCTGCAGAGACCGTTCCCCGCAGGCAGGGAAACAGTGCGACGCAAGTCGCTCATGCAATCCCTGATTCTTCCTCGCCCCCTGAAAGGGGGAGAGGCGTGCAGCGCGCGATGTCTCAACACCACGCAGGCAGGTGAGGGGGTTGCTTGAGACAAATCGCATGCGGCACCGCCCCCTCACCCTGCCCTCTCCCCTGCTTCGTGGAGGCGAGGAAAGGTCGCCCCCGACGACCGCAAGGTTCGCTGCAAGATCATGGTGTGCACGGGCGTCGACGATCCGCTGATCCCGGCAAGCGCACGCGAGAAATTCATCGGCCTGATGAATGAGGCCGGCGCGGACTGGCAGCTTCTGACCTACGGCAATGCCAGCCACTGCTTCACCGACAAAAGCGTCGATGTGATGGGGATGCCGGGATTTGCGTATCACGCACCAACCGATGCGCGCTCGTGGGCCGCGATGCGCGCACTGTTCGACGAAGTGTTTGAAAAGACGCGACGATTTCTAACGCGCCGCTGTTATGCCCGCTGTTCTTCCGCTGTTCTTAACCGCCGCGATTCACTCAAGTCATTGAAACGACTGAAAAATCCCGAGCCAGCGATTTTTCCGCTGTATTTTGCCCCTGTTATCGCCGCTGTTCCGGGGCCGGACGGGCAGTTACTCTTCGGGCGCCATCGTCGCTTCGAGCGCGCCGATCTTTTCGATCTCCACCCGCACCACATCGCCGGCCTTGAGGAACGACGGCGGCTTCATCGCCATGCCCACGCCGCCCGGCGTGCCGGTGTAGATCATGTCGCCGGGCAAGAGCGTCATCGCCTGGCTCAAATGCGCGATCTGGTCGGCGACGCTGAAGATCAGGTGTTTCGTGTTCGAGTTCTGCCGCACTTCGCCGTTGACGCGACAACTGATGGCAAGCGTCTGCGGATCGCCGATCTCGTCTGCGGTGACGATCCACGGGCCCGACGGGGCATGGCTGTCGAAGGATTTGCCGAGGATCCATTGCGGCGTGTGGTTCTGCCAGTCGCGCACGCTGACATCGTTGCCCGCGGTGAATCCGAAGATCGCGCCCGGCGCCTCCTCGCGCGACACATGCCGGCAGCGCTTGCCGATGACGACGACGAGCTCGGCCTCGTAATCGATCATCGATGACGCTTTGGGAATCTGGATCGGATCGAACGGACCGTTCACGGCATTGGGGAGCTTCGCGAACCAGACCTGACGATCCGGTTTTTGCCGCCCTGTTTCCTCGATGTGATCGGCGTAGTTGAGACCGATCGCCAGGATCTTCTGCGGATCGGGCACCGGCGCCTTCAGATGCACTGCCTTCAGATCGAGATCGGTCTTGCCGGCAGCGATCAACGCACGAACTTTGTCGGCCATCGTCGGCCACGCCGCGATCAGCGCTTTCATGCTGTCCGGCAATCCTGCGGCGCCAAGATCGATCAGTCGCTCGCCGATTACGGCGCCGGTCGACGAGCGGCCGGCACGGTCGAATGTCACAAGCTTCATCGAACCCTAATTGCTGAGCTGAACCGTGACGCTGTTGGAGGACGGATCGCAGTTCGGCGGCTGACCGTCCGGACCCGGCTGTGGCGGATTCGATGCGAAGTAGATTTCGCCGGGACGGACCTCGATCGGAGGCGGCCCGTAATTGTAGCCGTTGCCGTAGCCATATCCGTTGCCGTACCCATTGGCGCCATCGCCATAGCCATTATTGCCGTAGCCACTGTTGCCATAGCCGCGGTTGTCTCCGTAGCCATTGCTGTATCCGTAGCCTTGCGGCGGCGGCGCGCCATAGGGCGAAGAATTCGGCGGCGGCGTCAGCGGCACCGACTGACCTGACGGCGGCGGCGGACTGTTGCCCGGATAAGCCCCGCCCGGCGGCTGTTGATAGCCGTAGCCGTTGCTCTGATTGGCGGCGTAGCTCTGACCAGACATGTCGCCTTGCGAATAGCCGCCGGTTGACTGGCCGTAGCCGGGATCGGAATAGCCCTCGCCACGGCCCTGATCGTAACCGCTCGGCGCGTTGTTATCGTAGGACGGCGAGGAGCCGCCGTAGTTTGAATCGTCGGGGTAGGATTCCGCGGTCGATTTGATTCCGGGCTCCGAACTGTCCGGCAGAATGCTGCTGCCCAGTCCCGTCACGTCGGCAACGTCGTAACCGGAATCCGAAGATGATGTACGACCGCCGCGATCATAGCTCGGATCGTTCCAGCGCTGATCGTCTGATGGCGGCGGCTGATAACCTCCCGGCGATCCCGCCAGCGTGAGCAGAACGAGATGGTCCGTTCGATTGTCGATCGCGTACTCTTCTGGACAGGGAGCCGACGCCGACATCTGGGACGGTACGATCGCCAGCGACACGGCTTCGGCGTGGCGCAGCCAGTGCGGAATGAGATAGCGGTCGAAACCCAACAGGAAGAATGCGGACGCTACGATCGCTCCCACGAAGAACAGCAGCACGGGCCTCGTATAGTCCATGGCGACACCTCCACACGGCGGGCACGAGATGGAATCTCCGTGCTTAACTTAGTTTACACGGCAAAGTTCCGAATCGCCACCGGGACCGCCGAGCGCTCCGTTCGAGAGGAATTTGTGCAGACCCACCGTTTCGGGTCATGCTGCGAAAAGGGGGGCAACAATCGGCACCGCGCCGAACGCAGGGGGAATCATTGCCGATTCAAGACGTTACAGGTTTGTCGATCGGCGCAGCGCTGGCGCTGCAGGCGGCCCGCCGACCGAACAGCATCGCGATCTGCAGCGAAGGACGGGGCGTCAGCTGGGAGATGCTGCACCGGCGGACGAACCGGCTGGCGCGTGCGCTGGAAGCTCGCGGACTTCGTCACGGAGATTTTCTCACCATAGCGTTGCCGAACGGCATCGCTTTCGTCGAAGCCTGTTACGCGGCGTGGAAGGTCGGCGCGATTCCGCAGCCCGTATCGTTTCGCCTGCCGAAAGCCGAACTCAATGCGATCATCGAACTCGCAAACACGCCGTTCGTCATCGGCGAATCGCAGATGGACGCCGAACGTCCGTGTTATACTGTCGAAGCGTTGGGCGCGTCGTGCGACGATGACGGCGATCTGGCCGATCGCGTTTCGCCGGCCTGGAAAGCGCCGACATCCGGCGGCTCGACGGGGCGGCCGAAGCTCATCGTCGCGGGGCAACCGGGTCTCGCCTCGCCGCTGATGGCGGAATTCTGGCGCATCGCGCCGCACGACACGGTGCTGATCCCGGGGCCGCTCTATCACAACGGTCCGTTTATCTGCACCTTCTCGGCGCTGCAGATCGGCGCAAGCGTCGTCATCATGCCGAAGTTCGATGCGCAAACGACTCTGCGCGCAATTTCGGAGCATCGCGCCAGCTGGATCTATCTCGTGCCCACTATGATGAGCCGCATCTCGTGTCTGCCAGATGAAACGCGCGCGCAGTTCGACGTTTCGTCGTTGAAAACCGTCTGGCATCTGGCGGCGCCCTGCCCGCCCTGGCTGAAGGAAGAATGGATCAGCTGGCTCGGCGCCGATGTGATCATGGAGCTCTACGGCGGTACGGAAGGACAGGCGCGCACCGTCATCACGGGAACCGAATGGCTCGGCCATCGCGGCTCTGTCGGTAGAGTTTACCCCGGCGGGGAAATGAAAGCCGTCGATTCGGAGGGCCGCGAACTGCCGACCGGCGAAGTCGGCGAGATCTATATGCGCCGCGCCGAGGGCGTCGAATTGACGTACCGCTATATCGGCGCGGAGGCGCGCACGCTGCCCGGCGGTTGGGAATCGCTGGGCGATATCGGCTGGTTCGACGAAGACGGTTATCTCTATCTGGCCGACCGACGCAGCGACATGATCCTCGTGGGCGGTGCCAATGTTTATCCTGCCGAGGTCGAAGCCGCCATCGACGAGCATCCGCTCGTTCAGTCCAGCGCCGTGATCGGCCTGCCCGATGACGATCTGGGCAACCGCATTCATGCTATCGTCCAAACCCGCGGTGAAATTCCAGAAGATGTGCTCGCAAGCCACCTTGCCGAACGGCTGGTCACCTACAAAAGGCCCCGCAGCTTCGAGTTCGTCGACGAACCGCTGCGCGACGATGCGGGCAAGGTGCGCCGTTCGGCGTTGCGCGCCGAACGCATCGCGCAGGCAAAGGGGCACACGGACAAATCTGCCATTGGCGGATGAGGCGGCGGCGACTAGCATGTCCCCGCGGGTGAATCCGAGGGGGCTCAACTGAGACAGTTCCAATTGCGCGGCGCACTTCTCGCCGGCGCGGCACTATTGGGGTTTTGCGGCGGCACCTTGCATGCGCAGACCACCCCGCCTCAGAACGCGCCGTCCGGCCAGACGGGTGTGCGTCAATCATCGGACGTCGAGGAGGTCGTCGTCACGGCCACACGGCGCGCGGAGAAACTGAGCAAGGTCCCCGTCAGTGTGAGCGCGTTCACCCAGGAGAAAATGGACGTCCTGGGCGTGAAGTCGTTTGCCGATCTGGCGCGCTTTACGCCCGGCGTGACATTCGATCCATCGAGCAACGACATTTCCATCCGCGGCATCGATTCCTCTGCGGGCTCCGGCACAACGGGCATCTATATCGACGACACGCCGATCCAGATCCGCAATCTCGGCTTCAACTCGAACAACACGCTGCCGTCGATTTTCGACCTCGACCGCGTGGAAGTGTTGCGCGGGCCGCAGGGCACCCTATTCGGAGCGGGCTCCGAAGGCGGAACGGTGCGTTACATCACTCCGCAACCGAGTCTGACCGACTACACAGGCACGGCGCAGGGCGAATTGTCGTTCACGCAGGACGGCGCGCCGAGTTACGAAGCGGGCGCTGCATTCGGCGGTCCCGTCATCGACGACGTGCTCGGATTTCGCGTCAGCGGCTGGGCGCGCGAAGACGGCGGCTGGATCGACCGCGAGAATTATCTCACCGATCAGATCACGGAGAAGAATGCGAACGACGTTGACACCTACGTATTTCGCGGCTCGCTCGCCTGGGCGCCCACATCGCATCTTCTGGTCACGCCAGCATTCGACTACCAGAACCGGCGGCAAAACGACATGGATCAATACTGGTTGGGGCTTTCCGACCCCGACGACGGCAGGTATGTCGACGCCACGCCGGACCGTCAGGAAGACAAGGACCGTTTCTATCTCGCTTCGCTCAACATCCATTACGATTTCAGCGGTGCGGAGCTGATCTCGAATACATCCTATTTCGATCGCGGCGAGCATGTGAACGGCTACAGCGGCACGCTCTATAATCTCTCGTATTTCCAGTCGATTCTGGCCAACGACACAGACCCGATGGGCAACGCCTGCGCGCCGGGACAGTGCAAGACAAATCTCTATCCGCTGCTGACGCCGACCGGCATCAATCTTCCCGGTCTGCCCAACTACGTCGCCGTCAACAATACGACGAATTCGCAGCACGACGTGACGCAGGAAGTGCGCCTGCAATCGACGGATCCCGATGCGGCGCTGACATGGGTTGTCGGGCTGTTCTATGCGTACAATACCCAGGAGAGCAAAGAAGAGATCAACGATCCGCAGCTGGCCGCCATTACGCAATATCTGTGGAGCGAAACCGTGCTGCAGGCCTGGGGCGAAAACCTTCTGCCCAACGGCGACGATTACATCAACGACACGCTGTCGCATGACAGCCAGATCGCCGGATTTGCGGACGCGACTTACGCGTTCACGCCGCAATGGAAAGTCGAAGCGGGCCTGCGTTTCGCCCACACGCATTTCGATTTCGTCAACTATGCCGACGGCCCGCAAAATTTCGGGCCGAGCGGCGGCACCGGCCAGCAAAGCGAGAACCCGCTGACCCCGAAAGTGAGCGTCGACTACCAGGCCACGCCGGACGACCTGATCTACGCCACCGTGGCGGAGGGCTACCGCATCGGCGGCGCCACGCCGCCCTTTCCGCTCGCTGCCTGCGGCGTCACGAGTGTGACGGACTCATACAGCTCCGACACGACCTGGAGCTATGAAATGGGCGCGAAGGATAAATGGTTCGGAGGCAGCCTCCATACCGATGCCAGCGTTTACTACATCAACTGGAACCAGATTCAGCAGGACGTCTATCTGCCGCTGTGCGGCCTGCAATACACGGCCAATCTCGGCAAGGCCGTGAGCAAGGGCTTCGATCTGCAGGTCGACTATCAGGTGACCGATTCGCTGCATCTGGACGGAACACTCGGCTACACGGATGCACGCTACACCGAAAATTCCTACTCGGCAGACGGGTCGCTGCTGGTCGGAAACGGCGACGCCATCGGCGGCCAGCCGTGGATATCGCCGTGGACCGCGACAGCCGGCGCAGAATACGATTTTCAGATTCTTGCGAAGGATGCCTATTTCCGCGCGGACTACGAATTCGCCAGCCATAATTCTTGGCCGCTGGCGACGCAGAATCCCAATTCGGAATCCTACGATCCCACGCTCGTTGCCGATCCCGCGACGAACTTCGTCTCGGCGCGTGCCGGCGCCATCATCGGCACGCTCGATGCGTCATTGTTCATGAACAATGTACTTGATTCTCATCCCAGGCTCGATCTCAACCACCAGGATTCGAGCACGCTGCTCTATGAGGCAAGCACGTTTCGGCCGCGCACGACCGGCATCACGCTGACATATCGGTATTGAGTGCGTACTGGCGGTGCGGGCTTCCATCGCTCGAAGCGAATGCGGAGCACAAGACTCCGTTCCGCGCCGTCCGGCGCCGTGCCGGATGCAGACGGGACGCCCGCGCTCCCGGTATCAGAACCGCTGGCCGAACTTGATTCCGATCAGGCGCGGCCGCTGGGGTACGACATAGACTTCGTGCGGACCGCCGGGGGTCGCCGCGTTCGCGCAAACCTGAGTCGTACACTCGGTGTAGCGATATTGCTGCGCGTTTGAGTCAAAAGCATTCTCGACAAAGAGTTCGGCGAACCATTTGTCCGCATCTATTCCCGTGCTGAAGTCGAATGTCGCGAATCCAGGCTGTTTGCCGAGTGCGCTGCGGATCGGAACAGTCTCGCATTGGGTGTATTGCGTAATGCAGTTCAGCAGCGTCGGATATTCGGCCTGCACCCTCAAATCGTCCCACACGCCCGACTGGGCTTCGAGCGATCCCTGCACATGCGCCGCCAGACTATCCAGGACCGAGAAATCATAGCGCGTCGTGAGGTTTCCCTTCCACTTGGGTGTTATCGGAAGCTG
Source organism: Rhizomicrobium sp. (assembly GCA_050010175.1). Classification (GTDB taxonomy): domain Bacteria; phylum Pseudomonadota; class Alphaproteobacteria; order Micropepsales; family Micropepsaceae; genus Rhizomicrobium. The sequence continues at coordinate 3,238 of JBEKLN010000067.1, read as the reverse complement.
TGTGCCGGCCGGCGCATCGGGACCCCAGGGGTCGGCGCCGGGGTCGGTGAGCGGATTGAGATTGTTCGGACAGCTCGTAATCGGCTGCTTGGTGACGGGATTGCTGAATCCGCAATACGGCGTATCGAGATTGGCGTCCGTCACGGCGCCGGAGCCCGAGACGGTCACCGCGGAGATCGGCTTCCATTCGAAGTCCGACTCGATGCCCTGCGAGGTCGCGTTGCCCGCGTTCTGGATGATGGTGAAGGAATTCGCGCCGAGGAACGGGAACTGAACATTATCCCAATCCTCGCGGAACAGGGCGCCATTCAGGCGCAGCGTGTCGTTGAGCCAGGTTGTCTTCCAGCCGACTTCATAATTTGTCAGCTTGTCCGGCGAATAGGGACCGGCCACGTCGCTGCGACGATTGACCCCGCCGGGACGAAAGCCGGTAGACCAGGTGAAATAGACCATCCGGTCGTCGTCGACGCGATAGGTCAGATTGATCTTGTGCGTGTTTCCGGTGCCGACGGACTTGGCGTCCAGATCCGTACACGGCGCGTTGTGGAACATGCCCGGCGCAAAACACTGCGACTCGCCGGTATGCGAACTGAAATTGCCATTGAATCCGAAGAAACCCGCCAGCGTGTTTCTGTAATCGTACAGGCGTAGACCGCCGTTCAACGTCAGCTTGGGCATGATATCGTAAGAAACGTCGGCAAATGCCGCCAGATCCTGGTCCACGCGCTCCTGATCGGTCAGCCAGATCGTGTTGGGCCAGTTCCCGAGACCGGTCAGATAGGGCGTCGTACCGGCCGCGCAGTCGACCGTGTAATAGCAGGCGAGATCGTTGATTTTGTAGTCCTGCAGAATCCAGTGCTGCTGCCGCTCGTAGAACAATCCACCGATGAAGCGCAGGCGGTCTGTCGCCGGCGACGCGATGCGCAGCTCGTGGCTGTCTTTGATGAAGTGGTCCTCTTCCACGATGTACTGCGTCGGCGCAATGGGTTTGCCGTTGTTGTCGTAAAAATACTGCGGAAACGACGCTGGAAAAAGCTTGTCGTACCAGTAGGAATAGTCGCTGTAATCAGACTCGCCGTGAATCCACCAGTCCATATGTCCGCCCGCATAGGTGAGATCGAGGTCGCCGATCTTGCCCTGCACCGTGAGCGCCGCCTGGACCCAGTTCTGATGCACAAAGTCCGGGTTATATTGTTTTACCTGCAGGTATCCAACCGTCTGATCGTAGCCGAAGATGCCGTTCGAATTCTCCCATTGCGCCACGACGGAGGGCGTCACTGTCCAATTCGCATTGAGGTCGATCTTCAGCGCCGCGCGCGCGCCGTAGGTGTCAACGTCGTTGAAATTGTTCTTTACGAGATTGAAGTTGTTGATCGTGATCGGCGGGACGTTGCCGCCAATGAATTGGTTGCCGGGATAGGTCCGCGTTCCGGCCACGTTGTCGATGTACCCCGCATCGTGCTCGTCCCACGCCACAATGCGGATGGCCGCATTGTCGGAAATTGGGACGTTGACGTATCCTTCTGCTTGGTAGCCTTCGTTGCCGTGATCGACCGTATTCGCCTGAAGGTCGTACGCCGCCGAAAAGTCGCTCGGGTCTGGCTTATTCGTGATGATGCGGATGGTTCCCGCTTCGGAGCTGGCGCCGTACAATGTGCCCTGCGGCCCCGAGAGAACTTCGACGCGATCGATGTCGTAGACGTGCAGGTCGAGGGTGCCGCCGATTGTGGTGATGGGCTGTTCGTCGAGATAGACGCCGACCGTCGGCAGCGGGCCTGAGTGATTGCCATCGTTGCCGCTGACGATTCCGCGCATGCTGATATTGGCAAAGCCCGGCCCGGCATTGCCGCCGCCCGCGCCGCCGACCGTGTAGGTGACGCTCGGAAAGAATTTGACGTAGTCGTTAAAGTTGGAGATGTGCAGGTCTTCGAGCTTCTGTGTCGAAAGTGCCTGAATGCTGAGCGGGACTCGCTGCAGGTTTTCGGAGCGCTTTTGGGCCGTAACGACGATCGTCTCGATCTGATCGCTGTTGGCCGACTGCTGCGCGAGCGCCGGCGCGACGCTGGTCAGCATGCTTGTGGTCAAGAGCGCGGATAACAGCACCGGTCGCGAGCCGACCCTCGCGCAGCCTACATGCTTTCCCATCAGCTGAATCCCCCGATTCCCCGTGAAACAATTATGTCAACGCCGTATTAGAGCGATGTCAAGTGCGATGGTGCAGCGCGGTAGAGCACGAAACTGGAATGCCGAGGCTTAGTGCAGAAAAGTCACGACGCCTCAAAACCCGGCACTGCAGGATAGCAGTCCAGCACGGACCCCAACGCCTCCTTCAGCGGATCGAGCCAGGGTTCGTAATTCTGCCAGTGTTCGACCGCATCGCGATAGATGGGCTGGCGCACCTGTTCGGAGCTGGCGGTGCGCACGGCGCGCTCGTTTTCGTAAAATCGCAAACACGCCGGCTCGAACGGCAACTGCAGGTAGGCGAAGAGCGCGCGAACCTCCGCCTCGGGGTCTTCGACCATTCGCTCGTAGATCACACGATGCATGCGCCCGGGCAACACGGAGTCAAAATGAGCCATCAGCTCGACGTACTCGCGATAATAGTCCCCCATGCCTGCAAGATCGTAAGTGTAGCCCTGGCCGCGCGCGAAGTGTTGCTTGAAATTTGAGAAGCAGCAGCCGAGCGGGTGTCGCCGCGCATCGATAATCTTCGCCTGCGGCAGAATGAGATGAATGAGCCCGACATGTGCGAAATTGTTCGGCATCTTGTCGGTAAAGTAAGATTTGCCCAGCCTGCGCTGAACGCGCGTGCGCTCCAGATACTCCTCGCCAAATTTTGAGGCGTCCTCGCGGTCGATATCACCGACGGAGTCGGGGTAGCGTGAGGGATCGCGCCGACGTTTCCGCGCTCCGAGCCTGCCCGCGATCGACAAGATGTCGGGTAACTCCATCGTGCCTTCGATCATCGAATGACTTGAGAGAATTTGTTCGATGAGGGTTGAGCCGGACCGCGGCAGGCCGACGATGAAAATGGGATCCGGCGCATCCACTCCCCAGCCTTCACGCGCACCAAAGAACTCGCGCGTGAACATCGCTTTCGAGCGAGCGACGTGCTCGGTCATGTTGTCGGGGCTGTAATCAACGGCCTTTTTGCGCAGGCTGTTGCCTCTTTCATACTGCAAAAAGGATTCGGCATATGCTCTCCTGTCCTCATGCGCCTTGCCGAGAGCGAAGTGAA
>JBEKLN010000066.1:0-11356 GCA_050010175.1 Rhizomicrobium sp. | reverse complement strand
CAGCCAAGCTGATTCAAAAGACTTGTATTTCCTATACTAGTTCCGTCATTCGGGACCAAATCGAGCAAAATTTGTGAGTAAGTACGGCGCGTCATAACTTTTCCTTTCGTCTTTTCTCGCCCCTTAGTGCGGCTCCAGCGACGATATATTAATCGCATCTGCCGACTATCCTTCAACCCTCATTATTGTCACCGTGCTTTGGCCGGCAAGCATCGGTGTCTCACCCCTATTGGTATTGCAATCATAGCGCTGCTAAGTTTAGTGCCGATGAGGACAGGCAATATGCCACTGGCAATAAAATCATCAGAAATCGGGCTTCGAAAAGGAAACTTGCTTTGCGGCATGTCCACGAAGGATCGCTTAGCGTTCATTGCAGAAGGCTTACCAATAATTTTCGACAGCGCAGCATCCCTCGTTCGCGCGTCTCAAACATTGATTGATAGCCCCCGCGAGGCTGCCATTTTGGAAGGGCATGCGGAGGAAGAAAGTGCGAAACTGCTCATCCTGATCGATATTGTGCGCTGCCCCACTCGACGTGCTGCCTCTCGTATAGGTCCGATGATGCGGTGGTTTTACGATCATTTGGCGCGATTGATCTACGCTAGAGCGCAATATTGGCGCCCGAGTACTGCGGCGGAACTCCAGAGTTACATCGACAACGAACGCCGCTCGCATTACTTAGAGGGCGAATTCGGAGAATACATTATGCCGAACTGGGCACTTTTTCAGCGCGAAAGCGCCCTCTACGCCGACGTCGCCGGCGATGAAGACCGAGAGCCGCAGTGGCTTTCGCCGATACGCAGTAGTCCCCTTCTTCCGTCTTTGGTGCCCGCCGCATTTCGAGTGGCGGATGCATTGTCGGCTGTGGGGGCGCTTACGCTAGGCGGTGTCAAAATACTTTCAGAAGTGTGGGGCGCCACTCCGGTTCTGCCGGAGACAGGGTGGGAAATCACTCGGGACAACTATCAACCGCTGGTCGAGCGGCTAGACGCTGCTGGTCTCATCACAGACCGCGCGAGCCAAGATCATGTCAACCTGTTGGCCGACACTTGGCAGATGCCCATGTACGAGATGGATTTCGCGCAGATTCAGGTGCCGCTGGAAGATTTGATGAGTGAGCGCGAGGCTCAGTATCCCTATTGGTAGTGAAATACCAACAAATACCAGGAATGCCAGGAATGCAGCGACGGTTAATCCAATTCCACTGATCTGAGTCCTCGGGGAGTTTGGGGTAAGAACAGAAAGTCCCGTGCAGTGGGAGGCCGAGTCACCCCGCCCCCAGGAACCGCCGGTAGATGGCTTCCGCCTTGTCCGGTGCGTCGCGATGGATGCCGTGGCCGGCGCCTTTCACGATTTCGAGCTGGCACAGGCCCTTCGGCAGCGCCTCGAAGATTTCCTCGGCGCATTCCGGCGGCGTGATCGGATCGTAGTCGCCGGCTGTGATCAGCGTCGGGCATGTCACACGCGCGAGCCCTTCGCGGCCGTCCATCGTGCGGATTTCGCCCAGCAGGAAATGCGCGGCGACATCGGTGCGCATGATCGCGCGGCGGAAGCCTGCGGCCAGCGCTTCGCTGTTGGCACCGGGCGGATTGTAGAGCGGGATGCAGACGCGCGTGTAATCGGCCATGCCTTTCGCATCGGGTGCGGTCCAGAAATGTTCGGCGATGGCGCGCGCCTCTTCGCCGCCGCGCTCGGCCAAGAGACGCAGCGTCACCTCCAGACGCAGGCGCGCCGCGGTGGACGACAGAATGAGCTTCGCCGGATGATCGGGATAACGCGCGGCATAGGCCATCGCCACCATGCCGCCGAAGGAATTGCCGAGCACGACGGGTTTTGTGATGCCGAGCGCATCGCAGAACGCCTTCACATCGTCGCCCCATTGGGCGAGCGTCCAGGTGTCGGGGTCTCCGCTTGAGCGGCCATTGCCGCGATGGTCGATGTAGACGACGTGATGCGTATCGGCGAAGCGGTCGAAATACGGCCGCATGGTCGAATGATCGAAGCCCGGCCCGCCATGCATGACGATCAGGCTCTGGCGTTCGACCATCGTCTCGCCATCGATGGCGAACTGCGAGCCGGCGGTATCGAAGAAGATGCGCGCAGTGTTGACGTCGACGAACATGAAATTCCCCTCGCGAACCGGCAACATTATGGCGGTGGCCGATCCATTACCACAGAGCCGGCGTGCGTTTTCGTGCGGCGGGCTGGGCTTGCGTTCCGGCGAGCGCCGCGGAGAACCATTCCGTGCTGTAAGATGCCGTGCGGCAGGTATACTCACTTAGGAGCGTGGGAAGTTTTGTCGAATGGAGGAAACGAGCGTGAAAAAAGATCTGCCCCCCATGTCCCCACCGGTGCCGGAGTTGCCGGTCGCCGATGTCGAACGCGCACAAGCGCATTACAGGGACGCGCTCGGCTTTACGATCGGCTGGCTCGAGCCGGGCAAGGACATCGGCGCGGTGTCGCGGGCGCCGGCGGCGATCTTTTTCAGGAAGCGCACGCCGCCGTTCGAACCGGCGGTTCACTGGATTTATGCCGAGGAGATCGATGCGCTTTATCGCGAGTTGTCCGCGTCAGGCGCCCACATCGCCGAGGCGCTCGAAAGCAAGCCCTGGGGATTGCGCCAGTTCACCGTGAAGGATCTCGACGGCAACATCTTTTATTTCCATCGTGACGGCGCGGCATAACACGAGTGGTCAGCCCCGATCTGACAAACGACGCGGCTCCGCGGTGTGTCGGGGGATGCTGGTGCCGCCTGCGTGACTCGAACACGCGACCCCCGCATTACGAATGCGGTGCTCTACCGGCTGAGCTAAGGCGGCCCTTTCAAGGCGCGCGGAAAATAGGCAAGCTTGGCCCGGACTGCAACAGGGCCGGACGGCCTCCTTCCGGGCGATTGCCACCCGGCTCCCCCTCCTCCATTCTCGGCAGAACCACGCCATTCCCGGGACGAACCATGCTCACCAAGGCCGACGACTACCCGGTTCACCAATTGCCGGAGCCGATCGCCACCTCCGGCACCGACCGGAATTTCTACGACCGCTACTTCTTCAACGGCTATTCGCCGGACGGAGGCGTGTTCTTCGCACTGGCGCTGGGCGTCTATCCCCACCTGAACGTGATGGACGCGGCCTTTTCGACCATCGTGGACGGCGTGCAGCACAATCTGCGCGCCTCGCGCCTCCTCAACAGCGAGCGGATGGATACGCGCGTCGGCCCCATCGCCGTGGACGTGATCGAGCCCCTGAAACGCCTGCGCGTGACGGTGAGAGACAATCCGCACGACATCACCGCGGAGCTGACGTTCAATGCGCGCGCCTCAGCCGTCGAAGAGCCGCGCTTCACCTTCCGCCATGGCCCGCGCACGTTCATGGATTACACACGCCTCACCCAGAACGGGGCTTACGACGGGCACATCACCGTGGGCGGAAAACGCATCGAAATCGACCGCGACACAGTCGTTGGTACGCGCGACCGGTCCTGGGGCGTGCGGCCGATCGGGCTTTCGGATCCACAAAGCCCGGCGCCGCCCCGGCCGCCGCAATTCTACTGGCTGTGGTCGCCGCTCAATTTCTCCGACCGGTTCATGCTCTATCACATCAATGCGGATGCGACCGGCAGGCCGTGGAACACGGCGAGCGTAATCGGCGCGCTGGGCGACGGAGCGCCAGCACACATGACGAGTTGCACATCGAAGATCGTCTATAAATCCGGCACGCGGCATGCGAAGTCCGCGGTGATTGAAACGGTCGATGCGGATGGCGGGCACTGGCGTGCCGAATTGACCCCGCGATTCAATTTCTACATGTCCGGCATCGGCTACACCCATCCCGAATGGGGGCACGGCCACTGGAAAGGGGAGAACGCGCTCGGTTACGATAGCTTCGAGACGGCGTCGGTCAACGAAAGCGATCCGCGCTTCTGGCATGTGCAGGCGTTTGTGAATGCGCGTCTCACCGGCCCCAATATCGAACGGACGGGCACGGGCGTTCTCGAGCAGCTGGTGATCGGGGCGCATGCGCCATCGGGCTTCAGGGAACTGATGGATTCGGCGCCATGAGACGATTGCCACAATGAACGAAGATATCGTTTCTCCGCTGCAATCCTATCTGGCGCAGAAACTCGGTGCGCCCGACCTTTGCGTCAGTCATCTCTCACGCATCCCGGGTGGCGCGAGCCGCGAGACGTATCGTTTCCGCGCTGCCTATACTCAAGGCGGCACCCGCGTCGAGCGCGGTCTCATACTTCGCCGCGATCCGCCAGCGAGCCTGATCGAGACGGAACGTTCGACGGAATTCCGTGCTTACGAGGCCTTCCATAAATTCGGACTGCCCGTGCCCGAGCCGATCGCGCTCGAACTCGAGGGCGCGGCGCTCAAGCGGCCGTTTTTCATCATGGAGGAAATCACCGGCTGCAGCGTAGCGTCGGTGGTCCAGCCCGATCCCTACGGTGCCCATCGCGAGAAGATCGGCGAACAGTTTTTCTCCACTCTGGGACGCATCGCCCATGCCGATCCTCATGCGCTTGGTCTGCGCGACTTCGACGGACCGGCGAACGGCGAAACCGGAGCCGCACACGAGCTTGCGCGGTGGGAAGCCGTGATCGACGACGACGAGCGCGAGCCGCAGCCGATTGCTCGGGCCGCCATACGCTGGCTGAAACGCAATCCGCCGCCGCTGTCGCAGAAACTGTCGGTCGTGCATGGCGATTACCGCACCGGCAACTTCCTGTTCGATGCAGACGGACACATCCGCGCCATTCTCGACTGGGAAATGGCGCATCTGGGCGATCCTCTGGAGGATCTCGGCTGGGCGCTCGATCCCCTGTGGTCGCATGGCGATCCGTCGCGCCCCGCAGGCACCATCCCGCGCGCGGACGCTGTCGCGCTCTGGGAAAAGGCTAGCGGTCTCAAAGCCGACCCGACCGCGCTTGCATGGTGGGAGATTTTTGCAAGCCTGAAAGGACTCGCAATCTGGATCTCCGCTGCTCGCGAATATGCCGAAGGCCGCAACAGCGATCCCGTAAATGCATTTTCGGGCTGGTATTGTCTGGCGTTCCACAACCACGTCCTCGCCCAGCGGCTCGGAAGTGCGCCATGAACCCGGAAGTCGACCAAATTCTACTGCTGTCCGCCTCACAACTCATGGGAACAATCGCGCCGTTGCTGCCCGAGGGTTATCCGCAGGGACAGGCATCGCTTCTGTCCTTCATGATGGTTCTGGGCGCCCAGGAATTCGGACGGGCCGCCGATATCCGAGCTAAGGAGAACGCAGGCATGCGCGCATTGTTCGGCGAATCGGCGCCGGGCGTGAATGATGCGGGATTGCGTCGCAGGCTCGAGGCTGCAGTAAGCACCAGGGACGACGATTTGACGATCGCGGGGCTGAATGCGGCCAACGCGGAGTTACGGCGCCTGCTGATCGAGCTTCAGATCCACGCCGAGGCGCACGGCAACCGCGACGCGGAGACAAGCATCTGGGAGGTGCTGAAACGCTCTGCCGAGGCGCGTCTCGTGAAGCTCGCGTGACGATCATCTTCCTCTCCCGCGCGCCAGCTGTAGGGCAGCAAAGAATGTGATGCATAGCTTCGACTCACAGTATCTATCGCGCATGAACGAAAGCATATCGGAGCCGGCCTTGAACGATTTTGTCAAAACGACCACGCAGTTATGGCGGTAACAACCCCGAATCGATCGCATATATTTTCAATGTCGAAAGCAAGGACGCCGCAGCCTCCGAATAGCCTTGAATTCGCCCCAAACCAACGCGACATTTCAAGTAGTTAATCTCGTGGGAGGTGCGAGATGGACGAACACCTGAAAGTCCGTATCCACTACAAGGACGAGGATGCGTGGAAGGAATTGGGCGCGCTGTTTCTGGCGCTGTCGCGAATCATCCTCGCCTTCGTGTTCCTGGCGCCGCTGTTTGCAGCGATTGCCTTGATGGGCGTGTTTCTCTCGGAGCACGATATGCATCCGGTGTTTTGTGTGCTCGCGTGCCTGCTAACCGCAACCCTCGTGTGGTACACGTTTCACACGCAGCGCTGGCTGATTATGATCTACGGCACCCTCTATACGGCCGTTGCCGCGGGCCTGTTGTTCACCCAGCTCCGCGACGCATCCGATCCCGTGTGGGCATCGACGGGATCGTTGATGCTTGCGGCGTGCGGCCTGATGCTGAGCTGGAGCGTGTACAAACGTCACGCCCTCGCGCGCGGGTGGGCCTTCTGATAGACGTCCATCAGCTTCTTGGTATCGATATCCGTATATGTTTGCGTCGTAGAGAGCGACGCGTGGCCGAGAAGTTCCTGCACCGCGCGCAGATCGCCGCCGTTGGCCAGGAGGTGCGTGGCAAAGGAATGCCGTAGCGCGTGTGGCGTTGCGCGTTCCGATAATCCCAGCGCGCCTCTCAGACGCTGCATCAGCGCCTGGGCTTCGCGTGCACTCATCGGTTTGCCGCGGCGGGAGAAAAACAGCGGCCCGTCGGCACCCGGAGTGAAAGGGATTTGGCCCACATACGTGTCGATCGCGTCGCGGACGGCCGGAAGAACCGGAATGAGGCGCTCTTTCTTTCGCTTGCCCAGAATGGTGAGCCACTCGCCGAACGGCGCGTCGGCGTGCCTTAAACTCAACGCTTCCGAAATGCGCACGCCTGCGCCGTAGAGAAGCGACAGAAGTGCAATGTCGCGCGCCGCAATCCATTTGACGTCGTTCTCGCCTGCGCCGGCAAGCGTTCGGGCGGCATCCTGCTCGGACAGCGGCCTCGGCAACGTACGCGCAAGCTTTGGCGTACGCACGCCGCGCGGCGCGGGATTGGCGAGAATCTCCTCGCGTTCCAGCCAGCGGAAGAAGCTGCGGATTGCCGACAGTGCGCGGCGCACCCCGCGCGCTCCGAGACCTTCTTTGCGGCGTGCGGTCACGAACGCGCGGATATCCGATGCCGACACTCTGGCGAGCGCGCGTTCGTCAACGGCGTTTCCGAGATGTTCGGCAAGAAAGCCGAGGAACCGCGTTGTGTCGTCGCCATATGCACGCAGCGTATGCGTACTCATGCGCCGTTCATGCGCGAGTGCCGACAACCACTCCGCCTTCAGCCTTTCGGCAGATCGAGCCATGCACGGATGGCGCGCTCGAGCGCGCGTGCGAAGAACGCGAGGTCGGCTTCCGCCTGCTCGCTTTCGAACCGCCCTTCGGCATTGGCGCCGATGACGTACAACGCAGCCGGTGTTTCGCGACCGATTTTCAGCCGGAACGCCGCGAGACTTCTGCACTCTGCTCCGACCGGACCGAGAAGCACATCGCCACCACCGGAAAGGATTGCGCCCATGCCTTCGCGTCCAAGCACGGCTGTGATCGTTCCGGGGGCGATCAGGCGTACACCTTTGCTGCCGGTGGGTGAAGATCCGTCTTCGCCTTCGACGCAGAGCGCCGCGAAATCCGCATCGAACGCGTCTGCCGACGCCGTCGCAACGGCGATGACCTCTTCGAAACTTCTTGCATCGATCAGATCGAGAGTCGCGCGCCGCACACCATCTCCCAGGCGAACGGCCTGCGCCCGCACGCCGCGCAAGCCATCGCGCTCCGCGCGCAACGCCGCGTTCTCGCTGGTCAGCTGCTCGATCACAAAGCTTTGCAGATCGCGGACGGCGCTCGATTGAAAGCGCTCCGGCAGGAGCAGCCCGAGCAGCTCGCCATCGGCCGCGAGCCTGGCGCGGTTCATGCGCACATAGGCCTTGACCGCTTCGGCCGCAGCCTCCGCAGAATTCCGCGATGTCGCACGTTCGCTCATGTATCCGCTGCCATCTCCGGCGGTTCGGACGCAGCGTCCGCCACATCGGCGCCGACACTGAATCGCTTCAAGCTTGACCAGCAAGAATCAGGGTTGAAAGTGTAGCCCATGAAGGATGCCACCTTGAAGCCCCGAAGTTCCGGGATGGCAAACGCGGCTGTGGGCAGTCGCGCGGGCGTTCTGCTGCCTTTGCCGCTGGCCGGCGCATATGATTATCGCCTCGAATCGCCGTTGCCTCGTGGCACATTGGTCACGGCTCCCTTGGGACCGCGCCAAACGGTGGGTGTCGTCTGGGGTGACGCCGAAGGCAGTGTGGCCGATGTTAAGCTTAAGCTGGCCATACCATTGGAAGGCCAGCCGACTCTTCCGTCATCTCTGTGCGATTTCGTCGACTGGGTGGCGCGCTACACATTCAATCCGCCGGGCGCCGTGCTTGCGCTCGCACTGCGGTCGCGTCAGGCGTTCGAACCGGAAGTTCCACGTGCCGCTTACATTCGTGGCGAAACGACACCCGCGCGGATGACGCCGGCGCGCGCGCGCGTGATTGAACTCACGGCTGATGGCCTTGCCCGCAGCGTTGCATCGCTTGCAGATGAAGCGAACGTCACGCCGCAGGTCGTGCGCGGATTGATCGAAGCCGGCGCGCTCGCGGAAGTGTCCGTTCCGGAGTTTGCGCCGTTCGGCAAACCCGATCCTGATTGCGTGCGAGCCGTCCTCAACCACGAGCAGCGCGCCGCTGCGGAATCCCTCATACGCGATGTCGCGGGATCGACGTTCGCCGTTTCACTGCTCGATGGCGTCACCGGCTCCGGCAAGACGGAAACCTATTTCGAGGCGATCGCCGAAGCGCTGCGGCTGAACAAGCAGGTCCTCATCCTGCTGCCCGAGATCGCTCTGACCGTGCAGTTTCTCGAGCGCTTCGCGGCACGCTTCGGCTGCCGGCCCGTGGAATGGCATTCGGATTTGTCGCAGAAGGAACGCCGCCGCGCCTTTCGTGCGGTGATGAGCGGCGAAGCGCGCGTCGTGGTCGGCGCGCGGTCGGCCCTGTTCCTGCCGTTCCACGAACTCGGACTCATCATCGTCGACGAAGAGCACGAGCAGGCCTACAAGCAGGAAGACGGCACCGTCTATCACGCGCGCGATATGGCGGTGGTGCGCGCGCATATCGAGAAGTGCCCCGTCGTGCTGGCAAGCGCCACGCCGTCGCTCGAGACCTATGTGAATGCCAAGAGCGGACGCTACCGCTGGCTGAAGCTTTCCAATCGTCACGGTGACGCCGTGATGCCGGTGATCAAGCTTCTCGATCTGCGCCAGTCGCCCATGGAACCGGGCACATGGCTGTCGCAGCCCCTGCGCGAAGCGGTTGCGATGACACTCGCCGGCGGCGAACAGGCGATGCTGTTCCTCAATCGCCGCGGTTATGCGCCCCTCACGCTTTGTCAGGCCTGTGGACACAAGATGGTCTGCCACGATTGTTCGGCGTGGCTGGTCGAACATCGCTACCGCCGCGAACTCGCCTGCCATCATTGCGGCTATCAGATGCCGATCCCTCTCAAGTGCCCGGACTGCGCGGCAGAGAAATCCCTCATTGCCTGCGGTCCCGGCGTGGAGCGCGTGGCGGAAGAATTCGCCGCCGTGTTCCCGCAAGCGCGCGTCGCGATTGCGTCCAGCGACACGATGCACGGACCGGCCGAAACCCAGGCCGCGATCCGCGCCATGGGCAAGCGCGAAATCGACGTGCTCATCGGCACGCAGATCGTGGCCAAGGGTCATCACTTCCCGCAACTGACGCTGGTGGGCGTGATCGACGCCGATCTCGGCGGCTCGAATGGCGATCCGCGCGCGCGCGAACGCACGTTCCAGCTCTTGCATCAGGTCTCCGGCCGGGCCGGCCGCGCCGAAAAGCCGGGGCTCGTTCTCATCCAGACGCGCAATTCCGACGACGTGGTGATGCGTGCGCTGGCAAGCGGCGACCGCGATGCGTTTCTTCGCCAGGAAGCCGCGTCGCGCGAGGCCGTCGGCGCGCCGCCCTTCGGACGCCTGGCCGCGATCATCCTCTCAAGCCATGACGGCGATGCCGCGCGGGAAGCCGGCCGCGCTCTCGCGAAAGAAGCGCCGGCTGCGAAAGGCGTACGCGTGTGGGGACCGACGCCCGCGTTCTACCAGATCCTCAGAGGCCGCACCCGCGAACGCCTGCTCGTTCAGGCGCAGCGCAATGTGGATGTGCAGGCGTATCTGCAGGCCTGGCTCGGGCGGGTGAAGCTCCTCAACAGCGTGCGCATGACGGTTGATGTGGACCCGGTGAGTTTTTTTTAGCGGATTAGAATTCGCGCACGATAACGCACTTAAGGCAGCTACCTATTGTAGTACCCGACCGTGGCGCCATCGCATTTCTTGATTTCCAAGTTGAGAGCGCCGTGAATGTGAGAAGGAAGGCGCACTGTCTCGACTCCATTTATGACCTGAACAGCAGAATCGTCATGATATTGGTACACTTCCCAATAATCACCTTTGTCGTTCACCAAGATGTCTTCCTGAGCTCTTATTGGCGCGTGCCGGATCGACGAAATTGTCTCGTATAGTTCTCGAGCAGCGTCGGCGGTCGGCACGATCGGACCAATAGCCATGCCTTGTGGTTGAACGCACTCAGCCTCCGACGCTGTCGCGCAGATCAGGCCCGAGAAACAGACAAGTATTACAGCTCGTAACGGCTTCATCGTTGTCGCCGGAGGGTTGTGAGAAAACAGAGAAAACTCATCCCGCGAATATTATAGCAGCCTCCTCACATCCACCAAATGCCCCGCAATCGCGGCCGCGGCCGCCATGGCGGGGCTCATCAGGTGCGTGCGGCCGCCGCGGCCCTGGCGGCCTTCGAAATTGCGGTTGGAGGTGGAAGCGCAGCGTTCGCCCGGCTCGAGCCGATCGGCGTTCATCGCAAGACACATCGAACAGCCCGGCTCGCGCCATTCGAATCCGGCGGCGATGAAAATCTCGTCGAGGCCTTCCTGCTCCGCCTGTTCCTTCACGAGGCCCGAGCCCGGCACCACCATGGCGCCGACATGGGCTGCAACCTTTTTCCCGCGGACGATCTCGGCAGCCGCGCGCAGATCCTCGATGCGGCCATTGGTGCAGGAACCGATGAAAACGCGGTCGATCTTCACCTCTTCCAGTAGAGTCCCGGGTTTCAAATCCATGTAGGCGAGCGCGCGTTCGAGACCGGCACGCTGGTTGTCGTCCGCTACTGACGCGGGATCTGGAACGCGCGCTGTCACCGGCAACGCCTGTTCCGGGCTTGTGCCCCAGGTGACCATGGGCACAATCTCCGACGCATCGAGCGCGATCTCGCGGTCGAACACGGCGTCGTCGTCGGATTTGAGCGTACGCCAGTAGAGCACCGCGCCTTCGAACGCCGCCGCCTTCGGCGCGCGCGGCTTGCCGGCCACGTATTTGAATGTCGTCTCGTCCGGCGCGATGAGGCCGGCGCGCGCGCCAGCTTCGATCGTCATGTTGCACAAGGTCATGCGCGCTTCCATCGACAGCGCGCGGACGGCATCGCCCGCATATTCGATCAC
>JBEKLN010000065.1:0-11869 GCA_050010175.1 Rhizomicrobium sp. | reverse complement strand
TGCCGACGTCACAGCAGTAGGCATTGTCCCACCAGCGGTCAGCGGCAAGGTTGATGAAGAGCCCAAGAGGCTCATCAATTCCAATGTAGCCCTCGAGCTAGGTTTTGCCATCAGGTCCCTAGGAACCGAAGGTATCCTGATGGTCATGAATCGCCACTATGGCGACCGCAAGGATTTGCCCTTCGACCTCCAACATCGCGCAGGTCCGTTGATTTTTGACCTGCCACCGAATTCAGAACCCGACGCCAAGAATGCCGCATTTGCGAGATTGCGCGGGGAGTTAGTCGCGGCGTTAAAGCTTTACGTCGCGGAACAGGCCGAAGCCAGGCGAGCCGACACACCCTTTCCTGCAGCATCGGCCATGACAACCGGTCCAGCTCTGTTCTTTGATCCGGAAGAAGTGCTTGCCAGTGCTGGCGAGCCCGGCGAACAGGAATTTCGCTTCGATGGCGATAGGGTGGCGTATATGCGCATCCACCCGATCGGCAACAGCGGCTCGATATCACGGACGAAGATCGCGCGAGCCTTCGATGCCAAGATGCCCAGCATCCTGTCGCCAACCACCAAAATCGGTGGGATGACCGGGCGTAACGCTCACGGCCCCATCATCTTCGACTACCTCGGCACGACACATCTAAAGAACCTAACTCAGGGATTTCCCACAGGCGAACTATGGGGCGTGAGCGGTAGTATTTTTCGGCCTGCTCATTGGAAGAATTGGAAGACCCAGGAGATTGAGGAACGCTTCGTTCTCCCTATGATCTCATTTGAGCAAATGATCGAGCGCGCATTGGGCAACTATGTTCGCGTGCAGCAGGAGTTCGGATTTTCTGCTCCTTACACTGTCGTTATTGGCGTTTGGGGGCTCCGCGGCGTGTTCTTGGCAATGCCAGGTGGGCCCTTAGGGAACGGGGATTATGCCGGTCCGGTTCTGCAGGATGGGTTTCAGCGAACCTACACGCTGGCGAGCACAGATTCGGCCGCTGTCAGCAGTTTACTGCGGCAGTTCTTTTCCGAAGTGTATGACTTGGTGGAACGTGATCGTCGTGAGATATATTCCGAGCAGGACATTCACGTGCATCAGCTTGTGCCCCACGAATAGCCGCTGTGTTTTGGGCGAGTACAGTACCAGGCTCAAATGCACGGTGAGCTACAATCTGAAGTTCGCCCCTCCTGCAGCGGCCCGACTGTTTCGTCGAATTCTCAATCTGAGTCTATTCGTTCAATTTTCGTAATACGGGCATTTGTTCGAGCTTGCCAGCCAAGGCGCTTTTTGCCTTATGCAAATCAACGGCGCGTTGAAGATTTAGCCAAAACTCGGGCGCGGTCCCAAGGACTTTTGCCAGTCGAAGTGCCATTTCCGCTGTAACTGCACGCTTGTCGTTCACGAGTTGATTCACCGACAACCGCGAAACACACATAGCGGAGGCAAGATCGTCTTGGGTGATCTCGCCTCCGAGTATATATCGTCTCAAGGTCTCACCGGGCGACGGCGGCGTGAAGGACGGCCTAGCTTTGCGGGGCATGGTGCTGTGAGTTTCTCCCTTCGTATATCGTCAGGACCAACACTGGCCATGGTGAAGTTGAGCCCCCACTTTCCGATCACCGGAATCGTGAAGCGCCCAGCTGAACCGAGTATCGGCCTCGCGAAAGTGCTTACGTCGGCCAGCGTAGTTGCGGCCAACAGGAGCGATGTCTTGTGGTGAAGCTCCTTTGCGGTCGCGCGCGCGAGGCCACCCATCGACGTGCCGTCGATGATGGCTTGCAGACCAGAGTCTGAAATGCGGGACATGAATGTCTCCATCGGTAGATTGCGTGAACGAAGCGGGTGCTTGCGTCACGACTGCCGGCGGAGAAATCCCGGTTAAGAGTAGGAAGTTGTGCACCCAAGCTTCTGTTGACGGGACGCCCACGATTGAGTGCGGGCGCCCGAAGTGGATGCGAATAGTCGCGTGCGCTGCTACGGTCGCAGCCAGCTCGCGCTGAAGTCTTGCTAATTCCGCTGGGTCTGTTTCTCGGCCCGTGTAGAAGGCACGGATTTTTGCTAGAATGTGAGCTCGGTTACGGGCCGATAGGTGGGTTTCTACTTTTTTCGGTCCACCAGCGCCTCGGTGGCGTGGATAACCAATCAGGCGTGGCGTGAGAAAGCGATGGTTGCCGTCGACCGTCGCTTCCCGCGCGCTGGTGGCGTTCTGAATCGCGAAGAAGAACGCCCAAAAATTGCGCTGAGAGCCGCCGGCTTCCAGTTTTTCGGTGAACGCTCGTATCCACTCGACCGATTCAGCCGTTGTTAGGCATGCCCCGGCATTTGCGACACCAAGGACGATACTTGCCGCATTCACGTCCAGATGGACCCACTCTCTGTTTGCATACGCGGTCGCCCCCATTGAACGGAGAAGCGAGGTGAGCTGGGTCTGGGAGAGACAATCATCCATAACATGCAATGATGTAATGTGTAACGATGCATTAGTCAAGCCCGCTTCATTCTTCGCCACGCCGCGCCTGCCAAGGCGTTGCCTACCCAGAAGGAAGCATCCCCCCGCAAATGAAGTCCCGCGCCAAGGTTGCTGCCGGAAGCTAGTTTATATACCAATTCGGTTTGTAAGCTCGAATTCCGGTGCTACAGTCCACGCCCCGCTCTTTGAACATTGTGAAGCTTGAGACGCTCCCCGCCACGCCCACGGGAGGTCTTGATTCATGCCCGGCACGAGGCGCTTCGCGCGGCCGGGCCACAGCGCGACCGACATCCGACTGCGTATTTTTCCGCTATTCCGCCCCTGTTATCGGCGAAAAATGTCCCTGTTCTCTGAACTAATCTGTGTCGCAAGTCCTTGAAATTTCTCTGTAATCCGGCAGAACAGGGGCACATTTCGATTTTTCCCCTGTTATTCGAAAAAACGCGCGCCTCTCCAGCCCGGGACAGGCGCGCTTACCGCGTCCGCAATACGGCGGCCAGCCTGGTGCCCTACTCGATCCGCGTCAGATCCATGCGCCAGTTGGTTTCCCAGCTCTTGCCGCCGTCCGGCGAAAACGCCTGTTCCCAATGCGCCGAATTGGCCGTGATGTTCGACCAGACGAACCGCACCTTGATCGGCTTGCCGTTGAAGGTGTCGTCGCCCTCGAACGTTCCGACGCCGTTGGTGAAGTTTCCGAACACCGGCGGCTCGATCGAGTGCGGATTGCGCCCGTCCAGCCACCAGATCGCCCAGGTCTGCGTCTTCGGGTCGTAGCCGCGAATGCCGACGGCGCGATACGGGCCGCCGGGCAGGCCGATGTAATTGTCGTCCACGGTTCCATGGCCATCCATGGTCATCCAGAGGCGCGACGTGCCTTCGAACTCCACCCAGTCGTGATTGCCGGCGAGGCGCTCCTTCAGGCGCCAATGGTGCACGCGCCATTGGCCGATGAGAAAATCGAAATCGTGCGCGTGGTCGATGATCGCGGTTTCCGGTGTTGCGGACGACATTCCAATTGACGGCGCAGGAAGCAGGGATGCCGCCAGAGCGCTTGTGACTGCAGGTTTCATCGTGATGCCCTTCGGGTTGCGGGCGCAGGTGTAAAGCCTTAAACATGACATCGGACGTCATGTATTTCCGTTGCACTCAAATAAAATGCTTGCGAGCCGGCTCCTCTCCATTCTCATGCTGCTGCAGACGCGCGGCCGCATGAGCGCAAGCGAACTGGCCGCGGAGTTCGAAGTTTCGATACGCACCATCCATCGCGACATCGATCAATTGAGTTCGGCCGGCATCCCCGTCTATGCCGATCGCGGACGCAACGGAGGGTTCGCGTTGATGGACGGGTACCGCACCAAGCTCACCGGCATGACGCAGCCGGAAGCCGAGACCCTGTTTCTCGCCGGACTTCCCGGTCCCGCGGCCGAACTGGGCCTCGCCGATTATCTGACCGCGGCGAGACTGAAGCTCATTGCGGCGCTTCCCGGACATGTCCAGCCAAACGCCGAGCGCATCGCGGCGCGCTTCCACCTCGATCCGTCGCCGTGGTTCCGCGCGCAGGATGCGCAACCTTCACTGCAATCTGTCGCGCGCGCCGTGTGGAATGCGCAGGTCCTGAAGCTGCGCTATCGACCGTCCGGAAAAATCGATGCGCGTCCGATGAAGCTCAGCCCTCTCGGCCTCGTTCTAAAGGGCGGCATCTGGTACCTTGTGGCACAAAGCGAGAAGGCCGGAGCGAAATCCATTCGCACCTATCGCATGGCGAACATCCACGACGCAGACCTCACCGATGAGACGTTTGTGCGGCCGAAGAACTTCGATCTCGCCGCGCATTGGGAAGCGGCGTCACGCGCGTATGAAGCCGGCGTCTGGCGCGAAACCGCGGAGATCAGACTCTCGCCGAAAGGCTACGCATCGCTCGAACTGCTCGGACCAGCCGTGATGCAGGCGGCGCGAGAAACCCGGACGTCGGAGCGTGACGGCTGGCTGCGCTGCACGATCCCCATCGAATCAATCGATCACGGCGTCCGCGAGTTGGTGCGCCTCTGCGACGATGTGGAGGTCGTCGCGCCGCGCGCATTGCGCCAGAAAATGGCCGAGACTCTGGCAGCCATGGTCCGGCGGCATCGAAGGACGGCGCAGTCCTGACAATCAGAACTTGCGAACGTCGTCAGGTCCGCCCGTTCTTGTGCATCGCCCCGCTCGAGGCCAATCTCGGAACGAATCGTCCGGATCGGTGACCCCATGCGCACAGCTTTGCTCCTGACCTTCGTTACGATCGCTTGCCTTCAGGCCGCCGACGCCGTCGGCTTCGGGAATGAGGAATCGCAGCCGGGCCATCCCTTGCTGCGAAACATCGCTGGCGACGTCAGGCCGGCCGAACTGCGGGCGACCATCAACCATCTCGTCGGCTTCGGCACGCGGCACACGCTGTCGGACACAACGTCCGACACGCACGGTATCGGCGCGGCACGGCGTTGGGTGAAGAGCCGCTTCGACGACGTCAGTGCGCAGTGCGGCGGCTGTCTCGACATCCAAACGCCCACGCAGATGGTGACCGGCGAGCGGATCACCACGCCGGCCGAGATCATGGACGTGCTTGCGATCCAAAAAGGCACGAGCGATCCGGACAGGTACATCGTCATTTCCGGACATCTGGATTCGCGCGTTACCGATGTGATGAATGCCACGAGCGACGCGCCCGGTGCCGATGACGATGGTTCGGGCGCCGCCGCTGTCCTTGAAGCCGTGCGCGTCCTGTCGAAGCACAAGTTTCCGGCCACGCTCGTCTTCGCGGTGCTCTCCGGCGAGGAGCAGGGATTGTTCGGCGGCAAGCTGCTCGCTCAATACGCAACGGAGCATCACTGGCAGATCGAAGCCCTGCTTAACAACGACATTATCGGCAATACAAAAGGCGGCAGCGGCACCATGGATACGTCGCATGTGCGCGTGTTCTCGGAAGGTACACGATCGAACGAAACGCCGGCCGAAGCCGATCGCCGGCGCTACAATGGCGGCGAAGTGGACAGCCCGTCGCGCAACCTCGCCCGCTTCATCAACGGCGTCTGCAAGCGCTATCTCCCCGGCTTCGGCGTACGCATGGTGTACCGCACCGACCGCTTTGGCCGTGGCGGCGATCAGGTACCGATGCTCGCTGCAGGTTTTCCCGCTGTGCGTCTCACGGAAGGCATCGAGAACTATACCCGCGAACACCAGGACGTGCGCATCGAGAACGGCATCCAGTATGGCGACCTGCCGCAATTCATCGACTACCGCTATCTGGCTGAGGTGACGCGGCTCAATGCTGTGAGCATGGCTGCGCTCGCCATGGCGCCCGCACCGCCTGCGAGCGTCAGGATCGAAGGCGCGGTCTCGCCCGATACGATCGTCAGCTGGACAGCCGCGCCCGGTGCTGCGGGCTACAATGTGTGGTGGCGCGATACGACCGCGCCTGAGTGGACCAGCAGCCGGCCGGTAGCCAATGCGACAACGCTGACGTTGAAAGACGTCACGATCGACGACTGGTTCTTCGGCGTGTCTTCACTGTCGCCAGACGGTTACGCAAGCCCGGTCGAGTTCCCCGGAGCGGCAGGAGCGTTCGTGCCGCCCGCCGCTCCACCCGCAAGCCTGCCGGCGCACTAACGCATGCACCGCCGCGATCTCAGCCTTAGTTCACCGTCACCGAGACAGGTGTCGACGGAATGCCGTTGGCAACGACGACAAGCGAACTTGCTCCCGTCTCAATGCCCGTCGGCACATCGAAATTCGTCGACACGATCGTACTGCCGGTGGCGACACCCATTGTGCTGTGATCGTGCGTGTGCGCGTAGAATACGTGCCCCGTCGACGTGTTGGTGATGCGCACCAGCGGATAGTTCGTCGGCGAATTCTCTTCGTCACCAAATGCATTTGCTTCCGACAACCCATTAAACTGGGTACCGGAAATCTGGTAGGTCGAACCGGGCGTGATCGACGACGGAAACGTCGTGATCGTTGGCGCCCACCCGGCCTGATATGTACCGGTCGACTGATAGACCTCGTAGCCGCCGATCAGAACCTGTCCCGTCGGCAGCACCAGCAGGGGCGTGTAGCTGCCGCCGAGATTGAACGGTTCGGTGTTCAGATGGGTGCCGTCGAATTCATAAAGAGTGCCGGAGTTGCTGCCTTCGACGAGAACGTTTCCGTTCGGCAGCAACGAAGCAAACGTATCGCTGGCCTGGTCGCCATTGGGAAAATCGGGGCCCGGTGTCCAGGTGCCTTCCTGACCGTTCTGGCCCGGCGTGAAGATCGACGTGTGAGCGGTCGACTGCCCTTGCGGCGTCGCACCCGTCGCGAACACCGTGCCGTTCGGGAGCAGCATTCCGGGACCAACTTCGCCGGGCGGATTGTAACACTTGCCCTTGTGCCCGTAGGGGATGCAGCCGCAGCAATTCTGGGGTCCCCTGAGCGCGACGACAGTGCTGCCTTCCGTCACCCATTCACCTTGTGCTGGGACATAGCGCTCGGAATTCGGAAAATCCTTGACATCGTAGGTGAGCACCGAGCCGTCGGGCATCAGCGTCCAACCCTCTTCCGCGTTCTCGTCCGCTTTGCCTTTCGATTTTACCTTCGTCCATTCAAGCGTGGAAGGATCGAGATAGGCGAGGTCCTTCGTCATTTTCTCCCCGACCAGCCATTGCCCGGTCGGCAGAACGACGGAAGGGGAGTCGCCGATGAACCCCCACCCCTTCGGATGGCCGATCTTCGTCCACGTGTTTGCGACCGGGTCATAGATCGCACCGAGATTTGTGAAGGCGAACGCGTTGAAATTGTATTCGCCGCCGGAGATGACCAGCCGGCCATCGGCCAGCACGGACGAAGCAAAGTAGAGCGGCTCATAACCCGACGGCAGCGATGCGACCTGGGTCCAGGTTCCGTTGACGTAACTGCCGGTGATGTCGGGCGTCAGCGTCCACCAGTCGTTCTCGCCACCGCCCTGCACAAGTACCCGGCCATCGGTGAGCAGAAACGTGGCCACGGCACCGTCGGGCGCCTGCCTCTTCAGCGACTGTACGGTTTGCGCATCGACATGGCTCGGGACGAAGGCAAGCAGCGCCGATACGAGCAGCGCGAAGCGACAGAACATACGGAAACCCCCCTGAACACAACTGGCCGACGCTGTCGGCCGACAGCCCCCCCGACGGCGAGCGCACGTTAGTATGGCGCAGCAAAACCTACAATGGGCAGATGAACCGCTCCCTGCACTCCGGCAATTTCCGCACCACTTCTCTGCGCCCGCCCCGACCTCAGAGTCCCGCATGTTCGACCCGTTGCGTCGTTGAACCTCTCTGTTAGGTTCTTGCCGCTGGGGAACTGCATGCACATTCACCTGCCAAAACCACTGCACGGCTGGCGCGCCTTTGTCGGCGAGATCAGCGTCATCGTGCTGGGCGTGTTGATTGCGCTTGCGCTCGAACAACTGGTCGAAACATTTCACGAAAACAGAATAGCAGATGAAGCGCGGGACGCCGTAAAGGCCGAGGTTCGTGAGAATCTCTGGTGGCTGAAGCAGCGCGAGGATCGCGAACCCTGCATCAGGCGAAGGCTCACCGAGTTGGATGACCTGCTTGCTCGCGCGAGACGTGGAGACCCCATCCCCCTGGTGCAACATGTAGGCCTTGTGGGGCTCTTCAAGATCACCACGTTGCGCTGGCAGGCGAACGCCCAGGCTGGGCGCACGAGCCTGTTCTCGGGCGACGAGCAGCGGATGCTCGGCAACATGTATTTTACGACGGATCAGTTTTGGCAGGCACAGGCCCAGGAAGAGATCACCTGGTCGAAGATGCGGTTCATTCAGGGATTACGTCAGTTCACACCGCCCGATGTCCACGACTTCAGCATCTTGCTGGCCGAGGCACGCTATGAGAACTGGGTCGTCCTCTTGACTCTCTACAGAGCGCACCAATGGGCAGAACGCCTGCACCTTAACGCAGCCAATCCTAGTTTGTTCGAGATCGCGCTGAAGCCCTCCGAAGTCCAGATTTGCCAACCGTTGACGGCGTCGCTCGTCTCCTCCCCCGACTCCTCGGGCCCCGACGCTTTCGCGCGACCGGACGACGTGCCTTAGGGCAGACTATGCTCTGCAATCACCTGTGCTCCAGAGCCAAGCCAACCGCCCTCAATATCTGAGATATTGCCGCCGCTCCGCCAGCCAGGATTGCTCGTCCGGCACAGCCAGGGCGTCGAGATCGGCCGGCGTCGCCGACGGGTCGTCCACCCATTCTCGCAGGGCCGGTCCGCCATTGATCACATCGATGGCGCGTTTGCCGTGCTCGTATTCGTATTCAAAATCGCGCCAGATCGGATAATCGGGATAAAGGCGCCGGATCGCCTTGAACCCCAGCGACTGCAACCGCCAGGGCTTGAACGCGGCGTGATCGTAAACCGGATGCTCGGTGTGGATCTGCACGCCGTTGCACAGTTTGCCTGCATGTTTGTGAAACGTGGGTTCAAACCAGCAATCGCGCAGGACGCAGCCATTCAGCCACTGCGGCGCCATCGCGCGCATATCGGCCATCACGGCCCGTGCGTCGATATCAGGAGCGCCGAACAATTCGAGCGGGCGCGTGGTGCCGCGGCCTTCGGAGAGCGTCGAACCTTCCACCATCACCGTGCCTGCAAATGCGCGCGCCATCCAGAGATTGGCGGCGTTGGGCGAAGGATTGACCCAGGTTCGCGCGCCAAGCGGCCAGCCGTAACCGGGCGCTGCCTCCGGTTGCCACCCCTCCATTTCGATCACGCGATAGGCGACGTCGAGGCGATGGGTTTTGATGAACCAGTGACCGAGTTCGCCGAGCGTCAGCCCGTGTCGCATCGGAAGTGGTCCAGAACCGACGAAGCTTTCCCAGCCCGAACGCAACCGCAGACCTTCAACCGGCCGTCCCACGGGGTTTGGACGATCCAACACCCAGACTTCCTTCTGATGCTTCGCGGCGGCTTCCAGCATGTAAAGAAGCGTGGTGACAAACGTGTAGATGCGGCAGCCGACATCCTGCAGATCGATGAGCACGATGTCGAAATTGTCCATCATCGCATCGCTCGGCCGTCGGACTTTTCCGTAAAGGCTGAAAACGGGGATGCGGTGCGCGGGATCGAGGAAATCGTCCGTCTCGATCATGTTGTCCTGTTTGTCGCCGCGCAAGCCGTGCTGCGGACCGAACGCTGCGGTCAGCGTCACGTCGCTCAACGCCGCAAGCGCATCGAGCGAATGGGTGAGGCTTTGCGTCAGCGACGCAGGGTGCGCGACCAGCGCAATCCGCCTGCCCTTCAGCGGCACACGCAGCGCGACGTCATCCAGAAGACGATCAATCCCGAATTTCATGATCACCTGCTTTATCTCGGCATAGGGGCTGAACCCAGGCGAAAAAAGGAAAACCTTGAGCGGCGAAAGCACAAAGCCGATGAATTGAATCTACCACGGAGACACGGAGAACACAGAGATATTCATTGGTGTTTCATATCGGCAACCCCACTCCGTGCGCTTCGCGTCTCCATGGTGAAATTTGCCGGCATTAAGCACGCGTCGCACCGGGCAGCGTCAGCGCAAAACCATCCGCGTGATGGAAGTCCGGCTTGCCCCGTAAATGCGCCAACGCCCAATAGGATTTGCGGCCGTTCGTCTCCTCGACCACCGCACAGAGGCCGATCCGACATGCCTCACTCAACGGCAATCTCTCCAGCACAACATCCACTTCCAGTTCGCTGTCCGATATTTTCGTTCCGATGCGGGGCGCCGCAGGAACATAGGCGTTGCGCATTCCCGATCTGTAGCCCTCGAAAGCATAGCCGGCCCACTGGCGCGACGCCGAAAAGTTGAACTCGAAGTAGGCCGGCGGTGTGGCCAGCACGAACGCTTCGAAACAGGTGTGTCGCCATAGCTCGTCGGCGCGCCCGGCGAAGTTCCCGGGCGGCAGCAGAAGATCGCCGATTCGTCCTGTCACGAGGTAGCGCAAGACCAATTCGTTCGGCTGCGGCCGCAAAACATCAACCTCGATGCGGAACACCGCGTCGCAATACGAGTCCGGATGAAGAACCAACACCTGGCGCATGGAACTTTTATAGCAGAGTCGTCGCGGCGGCCGATCCAAAAGTTCCATCCGGCCGGTCGATGAAATCCTCCAAAACCGCCACCGGATCGTGTATGACCCTGCAAGCGCCCGGCTCCCGTGGTGAGGCTTTCTTCACGGCCGCCTCAATAAAGTAAGAGCCTAGCGGCGCTCTGGAGGTCCAAATGAAGCGTGTTGCCGGAATCCTGCTCGCAGGCATTTGGCTTGCATTGTCGGCTCACAGCGCCACGGCAGCCGCGCGCAGCGGCTCCTCGCAGATGTATCGGGCACCCGCGGCGACATCGCTCGCTGCACTCGATCCCTACCTGGTCGCGCCGAACAACCTTGCAGACATCAACCTGGCCACCTTTCTTTCGGGCAACCCCAATTTCAGCGAGTATTCCGCCGCCGATCTGGCGGCGGACGGCACGTCGGCCGCCATCCTGCTGTTCGAAACCAGCTCGCTGTCGAACGTGACGTTTTCCATCACGGACGGAACTGCGACGCTCCAGCCCTACGTGTCGAATTTTCTCACGCAGGCTCCGCAAGCCGGCTCCCAAACCATCACGGTGACGAGTTCAAGCTTCGTCTCTGAAAATGGGCATTATTACGCTCCCGTCCTGCTGCAGGGTCCGCTCGCCGGTTACTCGTCGGCCAATGCGATCGAAGTCAGTGCGAACCAGAGCGGCAACTCGGACGACGTGAAGCTCGGCCTCGTCATGCCGCCGCTTGTCCTGGTGCACGGGCTGTGGGGCGACCTGACAAGCCTTGAGAATGTCGAAAACTACATCGACTCCGTTGCGCCCTGGAAATCGCAAACCCAGCTGGTCGTTCCGATCTGTTATTCGTTGTATCTGGCCTTCGACGCGACCACTGATCCCCTGACAAAGGGCAAGAACCCCTGCGAGGTCACATCCGAATCCGCGCTGCAGACCGGCATCGATTCGGTGTTGGCCGAGCTCGACAGCGAACACATCGTGGGTGGCCGCGTCGATATCGCTGCGCACAGCATGGGAGGGCTCGCGTCTCGCAACTTCGCATCGCAATCGGGATATGCGTCGCTGCGCAATCGGATGCAGGGGCAGATCCATACCATCGTCACGCTGGATACGCCCGAAATCGGCTCGCTGCTTGCGAACTGGCTCGACGGTCACGCGACCAATACCCAACAGGCACCCGACTGGACACCGCCGGGACTGATCTGGAGCGAGGTCTGCGGATCGGCGGATGTACAGGTGTGTTTCTACAACAACGGTTATCCGCTCGCCGCAGCGACGCTGCCGCTGGATACCGGCGGCGTCTACTCGCTTGAACCCGACGGCCCGAGCT
>JBEKLN010000064.1:0-11913 GCA_050010175.1 Rhizomicrobium sp. | reverse complement strand
CACGTAAAATAGGCGCGGCCGTACCCGCCCGTGGCAAGGACGGTCTTATGCGCCCTGAAACGGTGGATCGTGCCGTCGTCGAGATTCCACGCCATGATGCCTCGGCAGGCGCCGTCATCCATCAGCAGATCGAGCGCGAAATACTCGATGAAAAAGGTGACCTCGTGACGGACGCACTGGCCGTAGAGCGTGTGCAGCATTGCGTGCCCGGTGCGGTCCGCAGCGGCGGCGGTGCGCTGAGCGATACCCTGGCCATAGTGCGATGTCATGCCTCCAAAAGCCCGCTGATAAATCTTGCCTTCTTCCGTACGGCTGAAAGGAAGGCCGAAATGCTCAAGTTCATAAACGGCTTCGGGCGCGTTGCGGCAGAGATACTCAATCGCGTCCTGGTCTCCCAGCCAGTCCGACCCCTTGACGGTGTCGTACATGTGCCATCGCCAGTCGTCTTCGCCCATGTTCCCGAGCGCGGCCGCGATACCGCCCTGCGCCGCAACCGTATGGCTGCGGGTGGGGAATACTTTCGTAATGCACGCGGTTTTCAGACCGCTTGCTGCAGCTTCGAGCGTTGTCCTGAGACCAGAGCCACCCGCGCCGACGACAACAACGTCGAATGTATGATCCGTGATGGGGTAGGCGACCATGTCTTGAAACCTTACAGCGCGATCCGGACGAGTGCGTAGATGGTGGCGGCGGCGACCAGCCAGGCAAAGAACTGGTTAAGAACGAGCAGCACGATTTTCTGGCCTTCGCCGTGAACGTAATCCTCGATCACCATCTGCAAGCCAAGCGTCATGTGGATGGCTGTGATGACGATGAACAGGCCCATCAGAACTGCGTTGGCCGGCATCTTGAGAAACGCCAACGCCGTGTCTCGATCTGCTCCGATCAGCGTCAGCACGGACCACACGAACCAGATAGTGAGCGGGATGAGGGCCATGGCCGTAATTCGCTGACGCCAGAAATGACTGGTTCCGGTGCGCGATGCGCCCAGACCTTCCACCTGCGACAAAGGCGTTCGCGTGGTCATAGGTGTAGCCCCTTCACGAGGTAGGCGAACGCGAATGCACCAATCGCGGCGAAGAGTGAAAGGGTAAGCACCAGCACGCCCGTGCGGTTCGCCGTGGGCACGGCAAACCCATAGCCAACATCCCACGCCAGGTGACGGATGCCATTGAACAGGTGAAATGACAAAGACCAGACGAATCCGAATAGCACAAATTGCCCAACCGGGCCGCGAGCAACCGCCGAGAAAAGATCATATTGCTCGGGGCCCAGCGAAACAGCGATCAGCCACCAGGCAACGAACACTGTGCCGGCCGCAAGAGCGATGCCGGTGGCGCGGTGGATGATCGACGTCGTCATCGTCACCGGCCACCGATAAATTTGCAGATGAGGAGACAGGGGACGCGGACGGGACGCCGCTTTCGGCGGATTCGCCATCTGAAGAAGCACCATTTCGAACCGGGCCGGAGTGTAGGGGGGAGGCCACCCAAGTCAACTGCGTGCGGAGACCGATTTGTCGCGCTCCGGGACGACACCTGCGGGCCGCGGATTCGCCGGAGATGGCAATCGATCGCGGCGCTCGAAGACGTGATCACTGTCTGTCCAACACGGCGACAGATTGAGAAGGTGGAAATCGTCCGCGCAATCACTCTCGGCGAAATCCGTGCCCGACGAATATCGCAAAGACGGTGAGTGATCTCGTTAGTGCTCGGCGCTGCTTGTCCCTTTCCGGCTCAGCCTGTGGGTGACCACGCCGAACCACATGGCTGAGCCAGGCCGCCCTACGGGTTTTTACGGATTTTTTTGTCAGAGGGATTCGACCATCTTCCTTGCATCCCATTTATGGGGCGACCGTCTGACCCTCCCGCCGCGGCTTCCCCCTCCCTCACCGCGGCGGGAACGGTCGGATCGCGCGCCGGCTTCGGCTATCTGCTACAGTTGATTTTTGACAACGCGGGCCCTGCATTTCGGGCTGGAAATGTGGCATTGCCTGACTCATGAATCTGCTGGCTGCCGGCAACCGCCTTACCACATTCATCCGATCCTGCGCTCAAACTCCGCTCGATCGCCTCGACGGAGAACGTGCCGCCGCCCTCATCCTCTGGCCGCTGTTGCTCAGCGTGGCCGTCTGGAACGGGTTTCCCCTGATTTTTTATGACACCGGCGCATATTTGCTCGAAGGACTGGGACTTCATTTCCTGGTCGAGCGTTCGCCGGTTTATTCGCTGTTCCTGAGTCTCGCAGGTGCAAGTGTCAGCTTATGGCTGATCGTGGCTATCCAGGCCTTGGCAACATCGATTGTCATCGTCGAATGCGCGCGATGCGCGGCGCCGCGATTGAACATCGGCATGTTTTTGCTGCTTTGTGCGGCGCTGATCTGTGGTACAGGCCTGCCGTGGTATGTCGGAGAGGTCGAACCGGATTGTTTTGCGGCGATCACCGCTCTTGCGTTCTATTTGCTGGCGTTCCAGCGAGAGAGGCTCGGGAGGTCGCGGTCAGTTTTCATTTTTTGCGTCGCAAGTTTTGCCGCAGCGACGCACACTTCGCATCTGTTGCTGGCGCTCGGGCTGCTCCTGTGCATGGTTGTCTATGCGGCAGTCAGACATAGTTCGAAGACGGCCTGGCCGCGCGCGCAGATCGTGCAGCCCGCCGTCGCGCTCGCGATCGCATTTTCGCTGGTCGTCGGCGCCAATTTCATTTTCACGGGGCAGATTTTTCTGAGCCGCGCCGGTCCGGCCTTTGTATTTGCCCGGTTGTTGCAGGATCGTATCGTCGGGCGCCTTCTCGATGAGACCTGTCCCGCGTCGCAATACCGGTTATGCGCTTATCGCGACGTGTTGCCGCCGACAGCCAATGCGTGGCTGTGGGCATCCTACAGTCCGTTTTTCAAGCTCGGCGGCTTTGAGGGAACGAGCGCAGAGTCGTCGCGGATCATCAGGGATAGCCTGTTGCGGTATCCGTTGATGAATGCAGAGGCTGCGGCCGCAGATTCCGCGAAACAATTTTTCTCGTTCAAGACCGGCGATCAGGTTGAGCCCCAGCAATGGGCCATCTTGCACTCGATCAGGGCGTTTCTGCCCTCGCAGGCGGGAGAGTATCTGTCGGCGCGCCAGCAAAGGGCGTCAGTCGGATTCAAGTTCGTCAACTTTGTCCATGTTCCGGTCGGATATCTTTCTCTGGCTGGCTTGACGGTTTTTCTGGCCTTTGCCCTCTGGAGCGCAGATGGGGAAGCCGGCGTCTTCCTCGGTACCATCATGCTGGCGCTGATGGGCAACGCGGTGATCTGCGGAGCGTTGTCCAATCCCCACGATCGCTATCAATCACGGCTTGTATGGATTGCGACGTTGGCGATGGGACTGGTTGCGTGCGCGCGCGCCGCCTCGTGGAGGCCGGCGCTTCGGCGATTGTGGGGGCAGGCCGCGGCATTTCCTGCACAGGTTTCCCGCTTATGGCTGCGCAAGCGGCTTGCGGGCGCGGATCGAATCCGGCACTGATCGGCCGTCAGGCTCTCCGCACGCTCTGCAGCGGCGGGCTGTGCTTCCCTTGCTCATAGCCCGGCGGCTCTCGTGAAGGGAGCAGGGGGAGGAGAGCGCCACTCCCGGAGATTGCGGCGTCAAACCTGAGGATGGATTTGATGGCCTCACCTGCGCGGATCGCTCCATCGATACTCTCGGCGGATTTTTCGCGACTGGGCGCCGAGATTGAGGCCGTCGAGACGGCGGGCGCAGACCTGATTCACGTCGACGTTATGGACGGCCATTTTGTTCCGAACATCACGATCGGGCCGGCGGTGGTCAAAGCGATGAGACCTCACGCGACAAAGCCGTTCGATGTCCATTTGATGATCTCGCCGGTTGATCCTTATGTTGCTGCATTCGCGGAGGCAGGGGCCGATGGCATCACGGTCCACCCGGAGGCCGGACCACACATTCACAGAACGCTTCAACTGATACGAAGTTTGGGCAAGCGGCCGGGCGTCGTGCTCAACCCCGGAACACCGATCGACGCCGTGGACAATGTTCTCGATCTCGTCGACCTCGTTCTCATCATGAGCGTCAACCCCGGATTTGGCGGTCAGAAATTCATTCACAGCCAGCTGAAGAAGATCGAAGCGGCTGCGGAGCGAATCCTTAGAACGGGACGTACGATCGATCTTGAGGTCGACGGCGGTATCACCGCCGAAACTGCGCGTCTGGCACGCAGCGCCGGGGCCAACATTCTGGTCGCGGGAACGGCTGTGTTCCAGGGTGGAACAAAGGCTTACGCCGCCAACATTGCCGCTTTGCGCGGGTGACACCTTGGACCGGGAGGCAGTGAAAAGCCGCGGCGTTCCGCTCAACCTCTATCCGCAGATCGCGCGACAGCTTATCCGGCGTTTTGCGAGGCCATTTCGCGTGGCCTGGCGCCGAAGCTGGCTCTATCGGCGTTTACTCAAAGGCAAAATGCCGGACAGGATTCTTTTTCATCCTTTCGACGGGCTGCCAAGGCGTCTGGAAGAGGCGGATTTGCTTTTGAAGGGCCGGTTTCGCTTCGGCCAGGAAACCGTTGAAGTCAAAGAAGGTTCGGTGTTCGACAAACCGGCGCCCAGCGATTCGTGGTCGAAAGCGCTGCACGGATTTGCGTGGTTGCCGCCCCTTTCGGCGGCCGGAGGAGAACCGTCTCGCATTCTTGCGACAAACCTCATCTCGCAGTGGATCAGGCGGAACGCGCGCTACGCGGAGCCGGCATGGTCAGCGGACGTGATGGCGGAGCGACTCCTGCTTCTTTTTGCACATGGCAGATTCGTCACAGCCAACTCGGACGTCATGTGGCGGTCGAAGCTGCTGGTCTCTCTGCGCGAACAATCCAGATTGCTTGCGCGAAGCTTCGATGAAGCTCCCGAAGGATTGCCGCGACTGTCTGCAGCCGTCGCTCACGTGCTTTCAGGCGCATGTCTGAACGACAGCGCCAAACGCCTCGAAACCGGGCTTGCCCATCTCGAAGAACAAATCGTCCGCCAGATCCTGCCTGACGGCGGACACATCACGCGATCGCCGGAGGCGCTGCTTCATGCCTATCGACTGACAGTGATGGCTGTCGATGCTCTGACAGCGACCGATCGTCAGGTGCCGGCGAGCATTCGCAGCGCACATGACCGAATGGCGCCCATGTTGCGCTTCTTCCGTCACGGGGACGGCGGCCTCGCATTGTTCAACGGCGGATCGGAGTGCGATCGGCGCATGATCGAAGCACTTCTGGCGCGCGACGATATCCATGGACAGCCATTTCAGCACGCGCCTCATTCCGGGTACCAGCGCATGATCGCGGGTAAGACGCTGGCAATCATGGATTGTGGCAGCCCGCCGCCGGGCGAATTTTCCTTGCGCGCGCACGCAGGTTGCCTCGCCTTCGAGTTGAGCAGCGGGCCGCAGCGGATCGTCGTCAATTGCGGCGACGGCAACGGATCCCTCACATGGGAAAGTGCATTGCGGTCGACCGCGGCGCACTCCACCGTGACACTGGCAGACACATCAGTTGCAACCGTACTCCAGCCGGGCCTGGCCCTGGGCCTGTTGGGCGCGCGATTGCTGGGTGGGTCGGTCAGGGTGGAAACAACGCGCGAAGAGATTTCCCAGGGTTGCAGGGTGGACGCGCGACACAACGGCTATCTGAAGCCGTTTGGCGTCACACACGAGCGCTCATTGTCGCTCTCGCCGCGCGGCAACGCGTTGTCGGGGGTGGATCGCCTCCTCCCGGCCGTCACGGGCTCGCGTCGGGATTCTGTGCCATATGCCGTGCGGTTTCACATTCACCCGGACGTACGCGTTTCGCCCAGCCAGGGAACCGGGTTCATTCTCAAACTCCCCGGCGGAGAGGGCTGGCGGTTCCGCTGCAGCGCCGAGACCACCATCGAAGAAAGCGTGTATGTGGGAACCGGATCGGTGCGTCGCGCCGAGCAAATTGTAATTGCCGGGGCCGTCAAGGATACGCCAGTCGAAATCGGATGGGCGTTCGAACAAATGCCTGCCGGCTGAAATCAAACCTGCCGCGATTCACAGAAGATTGCGCGGTCGGCCGAGATTTGCACACCGTCGACCCATGAAATGTCGTAATCATCCGACTCGCAAAACATCGGAATCTGGGAGCGTGCGATGGCCCGCCGCATTGCATTCATCGGTTTGGGCGTAATGGGTTATCCGATGGCCGGCCACCTGGCGCGAAACGGCTTCGAAGTTTCGGTCTTCAATCGGACGGCCTCCCGCGCAGAGGCGTGGGTTCGCGAGTTTGGAGGCAGCGCCTCCGCAACTCCTGCAGCGGCAGCCAGGGATGCGGATGTCGTCATGGCCTGTGTCGGGCGCGACTGCGACGTCGTCGACGTGACGCAGGGCGCCGACGGTGCATTTCAATCCATGCATCGTGGTTCTGTGTTTGTTGATCACACCACGGCCTCGGCCGGCCTGGCGCGGGAACTTTCGGCCGCGGCCGACAGGGAAGGGTTCGGATTCGTCGACGCACCCGTATCGGGCGGAGAACAGGGTGCCAGAAACGGCCAGCTGACCATCATGTGCGGCGGCAGCCCGGAGGCCTACGGCCTCGCAGAACCGGTCATGTCCGCGTATGCGAAACAATGCCGTCTGATGGGCGGACCGGGAGCCGGCCAGCTGACAAAAATGGTGAACCAGATCTGCATTGCCGGTGTCGTTCAGGGCTTGTCGGAAGGTCTGAGCTTCGCGCGTGCGGCCGGGCTCGATCCCGAATCGGTTGTCGAAGTCATTTCCAAAGGCGCGGCGCAGTCGTGGCAGATGGAGAACCGCTACAAGACAATGCTTGCCGGCCATTTCCAGCATGGCTTCGCCGTTCAGTGGATGCGCAAGGATCTCGCCATTTGCCTTGATGAAGCACGCCGGAATGATGTCTCGCTTCCTCTCGCGGCCCTCGTCGATCAGTTTTATGCGGAAGTGGAAGCGATGGGAGGTGCGCGGTGGGATACATCCAGCCTGTTTGCCCGCACGGAACGCTCGCGGAAAAAGGCATGACCATCGAACCAAAGCCGTATCATCATGGCGACCTGCGAAACACGCTCCTCGATGCTGCGCGAACGATTCTGGAGAAGGATGGTCTTGGCGCGCTCAGCTTGCGGGGTGTCGCCCGGAAGGCCGGCGTCAGCCACGCAGCCCCCTATCGTCATTTCGACAGTCATGAAGCGCTGCTGGCTGAACTTGCCATCGAAGGATTTGGCGAACTTCGGCGCACGTTGGGCAACGCGTGCGCGTCGGGAGGTGCACCTGACGAGAAGATCGCCCGAATCGGAGGCGCTTACATGCGCTTCTTTTCTCTGCGTCCTGCGCTCGCGCGGCTAATGTTCGGACCGCAATTGCCAAACCGGGAACACCTTCCCGGCCTGGCAGAAGCGGCAGACGCGATCGGCGAAGAAATCGGCACGGCGTTGGAGGATCCTGCTCTGGGACTTGCCGTCTGGGCCGCCGTTCACGGCCTGGCGGTTTTGATCCTCGAGAACGTTATCGATCTCGGTCAGCGACGGTCAGGGCTGGACGTATTGCCGTCGCGGGCCGAGATTTTGCTGCGAAGCCTGTTTGCTACATCCCACCCGCATTAGCGCGTCTCTGCATCTCAACGATTTCGCGCTGTCTCTCGTTGCGGATCCGCTCCCACTGGTTGGCCGTTCGGCAATCGCGGCGCGGAAGGACTCGGCCATTATCCGAATAGTATTTGCAGATCAGCGGTTGTCCGCTGGGATCGGTCGAAGCCGGTTGCACAGATGGCGCCGGCTCGGAATAAGGCGCGTTTTGCGCGAACGCCGAAGTCGACGCGAGCACACCGAGGCAAGCTGTCAACGCAATTGATGTCACCTTCATGGGACAGGCCCTCCAAATCGTTTGTAGCGCAGAGTGTGAAGGACTCCGG
Organism: Rhizomicrobium sp.; assembly: GCA_050010175.1. Lineage (GTDB taxonomy): Bacteria > Pseudomonadota > Alphaproteobacteria > Micropepsales > Micropepsaceae > Rhizomicrobium. The sequence goes on along the minus strand of JBEKLN010000064.1, from coordinate 4,005 downwards.
TCGATCATTGCAACAATTACAGGCCGGTCGGATGTTCAAATCTGGTTGAAGACAAGACTCACGAAGTTGTGAGCAGCCTGGCGGCTTCGACTGCAAAATAGGTGAGGACGCCGGACGTGCCCGCGCGCTTGAAGCCGAGCAGGCTTTCCAAGATCACGCGCTCGCGCTCGAGCCAGCCGCGCTCCATTGCAGCGACCAGCATCGCGTATTCGCCGGAGACCTGATAGGCGAACGTGGGCACGTGAAAGGTTTCCTTCACGCGCCGGACGAGATCGAGATACGGCATGCCGGGCTTGACCATGACCATATCCGCGCCTTCGCTCAGATCGAGCGCCACTTCGCGCAACGCCTCGTCGCCGTTCGCTGGATCCATCTGATACGTCCGTTTGTCGCCCGCCAGCGCCTTGGCCGAACCGACGGCATCGCGAAACGGTCCATAAAAGGCCGAGGCATACTTCGCCGCGTAGGCCATGATCAGGGTGTTTTTGAACCCGGCGCTTTCGAGGGCGGCACGGATCGCGGCGATCCGGCCGTCCATCATGTCGGAAGGAGCGATGATATCGCAGCCTGCTTCCGCCTGAACGAGCGCCTGGCGGACCAGCACATCGAGCGTTTCGTCGTTCGCAACGTAACCGTCGATGACGAGTCCGTCATGCCCGTGAGTCGTGTAGGGATCCAGCGCGACGTCGCATAACACTCCGATATCCGGAACGGCGCGCTTGATCGCTCGGACCGCACGGCAGATGAGATTGCCGCTATTCACCGCCTCGCGTCCGTCATCGGTCTTGAGCGCTGCCTCGGTGCAGGGGAACAGAGCGAGGACAGGAATCCGCAGCCGGGCAGCTTCCTCGGCTGCATGAACCGCCAGATCGACGGACAATCGGTCGACGCCCGGCATGGATTGAACGGGATCTCGGCGTTTCTCGCCATCAATGACGAAGATCGGCCAGATGAGGTCGGCGGCTGAGAGAGTGGATTCCGCCACAAGCCGCCGGGTCCAGTCGTGTCGCCGGAGACGGCGCATCCTCACTGCGGGGAAGGCAGGCGTTCGGGACATGGCAGGTCTCTTGCCAATTCGACGCGACCGATGCAAGCAGCAGGCCGCAACATCCAACTTGCCGGGCCGGCCGATGGCGGCTCCCGGGTCAGGAACCCCCGATGGATTTCGCGCTCGCCGAAGACCAACGCGCGGTTGAAGAGGCTGCACGCCGCTTTGCCGCCGACAAGCTCACGCCGAATGCGGCCGAGTGGGACACCGGGGAAATTTTCCCGGTCGATGTCATGCGGGAAGCGGCCGCACTGGGGTTCGCGAGCATTTATGTGAAGGACGATGTGGGAGGCTCGAACATGTCGCGGCTCGATGCTGCGATTATCTTCGAAGAGCTGTCCGCCGGGTGCACATCAACGGCGGCGTTCATCTCCATTCACAACATGGCGTCGTGGATGGTCGACCGCTTCGGCTCCGACACGCAAAGGCACCGATTTCTTCCGAAGCTCGTCACCATGGAACATCTCGCGAGCTATTGTCTGACCGAGCCGGGGTCGGGTTCCGATGCCGCCAGCCTCAAGACGCGCGCAGTTAAAGACGGAGACCACTATGTCCTCAATGGTTCCAAGGCATTCATATCAGGCGCAGGCATGTCCGACATTTATGTGTGCATGGCACGAACCGGCGAGGACGGGCCGAAGGGTATTTCCTGCCTCGTCATTGAGAAAGGCACTCCCGGATTGTCCTTTGGGAAGAAGGAACGAAAGATGGGCTGGAACAGCCAGCCCACCGCGCAGGTGATATTCGAGGATTGCCGTGTACCGGCCGCCAATCGCATCGGTGCGGAAGGCGAAGGATTCCGCATCGCGATGGCGGGCCTGGACGGAGGCCGTATCAACATAGGCGCCTGTTCCGTGGGTACGGCGCGTGCCGCACTCGAAGAGGCGATGGCATATGTCCGCGATCGCAAGCAGTTCGGCCGGGCGATTGCGGATTTCCAGGCGACACAATTCAAACTCGCGGATATGGCGACCGAACTCGAAGCATCGCGGCTGATGATCCGCAATGCCGCCTCGGCGCTCGACCGCAAAGAACCGCGCGCCACGATGCTGTGCGCCATGGCGAAACGTTTTGCGACCGATACCGGATTCAAGGTCGCCAACGACGCCCTGCAGCTGCATGGCGGCTACGGATATCTCAAGGACTTCCCCGTCGAGCGGCACGTGCGCGATCTCAGAGTGAACCAAATTCTCGAAGGTACGAACGAGATCATGCGCGTGATCATTTCCCGCGAAATGTTCCGCCAATGAGCGATGAAGATGTCCTCTTCGAGCAGCGCGGCGCACTGGGGCTGATCACGCTCAACCGGCCGAAAGCGCTGAACGCTCTGACGCATGCGATGTGCGTCAGGATGAAGATGCAGCTAGACGCCTGGGCGGACGACGCGTCTGTCCGGACCGTTGCTATTCGTGGCGAAGGCGACCGCGCATTCTGCGCCGGCGGCGACATTCGGGCGCTTTACGATTCGGGTCGGGCGAGGACTTCTTATGCGTTCGATTTCTACCGCGACGAATACCGGCTCAACGCAACCATCAAGCACTTTCCCAAGCCTTATATCGCGTTTCTGCGCGGGATCGTCATGGGCGGCGGCGTCGGCGTATCGGTGCACGGCAGCCATCGCGTCGCCGATGAAACGGCCGTCTTTGCGATGCCGGAAACGGGTATTGGTTTGTTTCCGGACGTAGGCGGAAGTCATTTCCTGCCACGCTGCCCCGGTCGGATCGGAATGTACCTCGCGCTGACCGGCGCACGTCTCAAGACGGCCGACATGCTCTACGCCGGAATTGCGACTCAGTTTGTGCTGGCAGACCGGACAGCCCGCGTAGTCGCCCGCCTGTCCGACGGCGAATCTCCTGAATCGGCGATTGGCGATGTATCCGCTGTCGGCGAGGCGCCTTTGGCAGAACTCAGGGGCAGTATCGATCGAACTTTCGCTGCAGAGCGGGTGGAGGAAATTCTGGCGCGTTTGGCTGCGCCAAGCGATGACTGGGCGCGGGCTACCGCAACAACCATCTCGGCAAAATCACCCACAGGGAGCAAGCTCGCATTCCGCCAAATTCGGGAGGGATCGACGATGACCTTCGATGAGTGCATGCGCATGGAATTCCGTATGGTCAATCGGGTGATCGCCGGTCACGATTTTTACGAAGGCGTGCGCGCGACCATCATCGACAAGGATCAGAAGCCGCAGTGGAAGCCTGCGGCGCTTGCAGACGTGAGTGACGCGGACATCGACGCATATTTCGCCCCGCTAGGCGGAAAGGAGCTTGTCCTATGACACAGATCGCATTCATCGGTGTGGGTAATATGGGTGGACCGATGGCCTGCAATCTTCTCAAGGCGGGTCATGGCGTCAGTGCGTTCGATCTGAGCGACGCCGTGATGGCGCCTGTGGTTCAGGCGGGCGCGAAGAAGGCAGCCAGTGTCCGGGGCGCCGTCGCCGGCGCGGACGTCGTGGTGACGATGCTGCCTGCCGGTCAACACGTGCGCAGCGTCTATCTCGAAAACGGTATTCTGGCGCACGCGAATACGGGAACATTGCTGATCGACAGTTCCACCATCGACATCGATTCTGCGCGGGCGGTGCATGCCGCCGCAGAGACGGCCGGATTCGATTTTCTCGATGCCCCCGTTTCGGGCGGGGTGGGCGGTGCCGAAGCCGGCACGTTGACGTTCATGTGCGGCGGCAGCGAGGCTGCGTTTGCCCGTGCAGAACCCATTCTTCAGAAGATGGGAAAACGGATTGTGCTGGCGGGGGGCGCCGGAGCCGGTCAGGCTGCGAAAATCTGCAACAACATGCTGCTGGCGATTTCCATGATCGGCACGTGCGAGGCATTCGTGCTCGCAGAGAAACTTGGGTTGGATCCGCAAAAGCTTTTCGAAATCGCATCGACATCGTCCGGACAATGCTGGTCGCTGACGACCTATTGTCCGGTGCCGGGACCTGTGCCGACATC
>JBEKLN010000063.1:0-13486 GCA_050010175.1 Rhizomicrobium sp. | reverse complement strand
GCAAAGAGCACAATTCCTAGGAAAGGACGGTGCTTTGGCTGAAATATCGGCAACGCCGCGCCCCAGCCTGTAAGCTGCGACTTGTCGCCGTAGAGGACTGTCCGATAATTGCAGAATACGAACCATCCGGCCGTCTCTGCCAAAAACCTATCTCCAGTTGGCTTCGCGATCCCAGCTAGAATGGAACAATCAACAGAATCGCGTTTGAATCTATCGTGAGAAAAATTCTCACCACCAATCTCGAACTCTGTCCGAGTTACGGGCTTTGTATTGACATAGACGTCAACTATTCGGCCTATGAAATACGAATAGACCTTCGAAATTTTTTGAATGAGCTCCTGTTCAAAGCTCCTATCCGCTAACCTGGTACGTACCTCCGGATTCAATTCGCCAATAGATATCGTTGTACCTGTCTTCGCGCGGGGAGGTCTCTTTGAAATCGGGATTGTCCAAGGAAGGTCGGTATTTCGCGCCCAATTCCGTACGTTGAGCGACAAACCGAAACCGCCCGTCGCGTGGTCTGATGTTATCGTGATCTGGCGTCCTATCTTGAAGAGCGCCCTCTTCATGCCGATCCCGTAAACGCTTAGCCGGTCGCGTGGGGCGTCGTGCGATCCACTGTGGCCAAATCGAAAGACTTCGTGTTGCGCAGATTCAAAATCGATTCCGCAAGCGTCATCGACAACCGTCAGGCCATTTCGATCAAATGTAACCCTAATCGTTACATTTGGTCGAACGTTGGTTCTGTCGAACAATTTGCGAAAATCGTCCGTTGACGCAAACGAGTTTCGAATCGGGCGCATAGCGGCATTTACGGTGTTGTCGAGAAGATCAATGATTGCGTCGGACAGACTTATGTCGCGAGTAATTAAAGAGATGAACAGCCGCTTTTCGGGACTCGCATCAGCCTCAAACATCTGGGGCATGAATTTTCTTCCTTAAGCTGTGCCAGGCCGACGGCAGCTTGGCCACGCTCTGCGATCTGTTAGGTTCAGCTGGCGGCTCATCAGTTCGAACTTCGAGCGATCCACTTTCCAGGCTCTTAAGTCTGTTTTTTGCAATGTTGAGATACGACTGCTTGATGTCGCAGCCGATAAAGTTGCGTCCTTCGAGCAATGCTGCAACTGCTGAACTTCCTGAACCGAGATATGGGTCCAAGACCAAGTCGTTGGGCTTTGTCAGAGCTCTTACAAGTCGTCGCGGCAACGCAACGGGAAACTGACAAGGATGTGCAGTTTTTTCGATGTGACGCGCCTTGACATTTGGCATGTCCCAAACGTCTCCAGGATTTTTGCCAAGAGGATTGCCGCTCAACTTGCCCTTATCTTTCCCCTTGTAATGACGTTTTCCTGGGTAGCGTTGAGGAACCCGGACGGCATCCAAATCGAATGTGTATTTATCCCCCTTGGTAAACCAGAGGAGATTTTCATGACGGCCACTAAACCGTCTGGGCGAATGTGTTCCGTGCCCAAAGGTCCAAACAATACGATTTCGGAGGATCAAGCCTGGAAAATCCATCGCGGCCAAGTACACCAGTGCATCTAACGGGACAGCGACACCATTCGTCACGTGGTGACCCACTTGCCAGCACAAGCTTCCGCCGGGCTTCAGTACCCTAAAGACCTCTGGAAAGATTCGACGATGATTTTCCAGAAAATCGGTCGCGGAAGTCGACTTCTCGTACTCCTTACCCATGCAATAGGGGGGTGAAGTGACCACCAGATCGACATGGGAGTCTGGAAGTGTTGCAAGAAGCAATTCCGCTGAAATCTTGTAAAGAGCGGCAGCTCGCTCCCGAATTGATATCGAATAGCACGGACGAACAAGCTCAGTTGTCGCGTTCATCAGTACTCCGATAGATTCGACTTGGGGCCCCAGCCAGATCCTACCGGAGTTTCATTTATTGCCAAGGGGGTTGTGACGCGTGGCCCAACAAATCAGCAAAAGGTCTGGAGGCTGCTTGCCTTAACCCCCGCTCCCTCCGTCTCGCGAGCGCTGCTCGCTCGACACCCCCCCCCCGCCAATGGCGGGGAGGAAAGCGCTACGTCGCGCTGCCCCCTCCGTCGCCTTCGGCGACACCTCCCCCATGTCGCGCACGTGACACGGGAGAGGAAAGTTAAACCGACTCCACCGCCGCCACGCCCGGAAGCGATTTGATGGCGTTCCTGAGCGCGGCCGTGATCTGGTGTTTGTCTTTCAGCTTGATCTCGACTTCCTGGCCGTGGCTCCCTGCGACCACCAGCGTGACCAATCCCTTGCCGCCGGTCTTGAGCTGGCCCGCGATGGCGTTCAGGGGCCGCGTGTCTTCCAGATAGATGCGCAGGCCCTCGCCCGCGTCCGCCGCGGCCTTTTCGAGATCGGAGACGGAGAGCGCGCGCAGCTTCAGTTCTTCGTCGATCCAGTCCGCCTGCACGGAGAGCAGCACGCTCCTGCCCGCTTCGAGCAGTGGGCGCGCACCCACCAGCACTTCGGAGAACACCATCACTTCGAACATGCCGGTGGGATCGGAGAGCGAGAGAAATCCGTAAGGCTGATCGTTGCGGCCGCGGCGTTCCTGTTTCCTGATGATGGTGCCTGCGAGCACGGCGCGGAAGGTGGAGCGGCGGCGGTCTTCGCCGAGCGCCGCCACGCTCACCACGCCCAGCCGCTTCAGCGCCGCATCGTAGGAATCCAGCGGATGGCCGGAGAGATAAAAGCCGATGGCCGCGAATTCTTCGCTGAGGCGTTCATGCGGCAGCCAGTCGTCTACGGCCAAGAGCCGCAAATCGTCTTCCACCACGGCTTCGCCGAACAGCGTCGACTGGCCCGCTTCGCGTTCGCGCGTGGTGCGCTGCGCATCGCCCAGCACGACATCGGCGGACTCCACGAGCTGGCGGCGGTTGCGCGACAGCTGATCGAACGCGCCTGCGCGCACCAGGCTCTCGAAGGCGCGCCGGTTGACGAGCTTTGCGTCCACGCGGCGGGCGAAATCGGCCATGCTCCTGAACGGGCCCGCGGCCTCGCGCTGCGCCACCACATGATCCATCGCCTGCCGGCCCACGCCTTTGACGGCGGCGAGCGCATAGAAGATCACGCGTTTGTCGTGATCGCAGCCGAAGAAGGGCTCAGAGCGGTTGATGTCGGGCGGCGCCACGCGGATTCCGAGACGCTGGGCTTCCTGGCGGAAGATGTTGAGCCGGTCGGTGTTGCCGATATCGAGCGTCATGGACGCGGCGAGAAATTCGACCGGGTAATTCGCCTTCAGATACGCCGTCTGATAGGCGACCTGCGCATAGGCGGCGGCGTGGCCTTTGTTGAAACCGTAGCCGGCGAATTTCGCGGCCTGTTCGAAAATCTGTTCGGCGACCGCCTTGGCGACGCCCTTTTCGCCCGCGCCTTTCACGAACTGCCCGCGATGCTGCGCCATCTCCTCGGGGATCTTCTTGCCCATGGCGCGGCGCAAAAGGTCCGCTTGCCCCATCGTGTAGCCGCCCAGTTCGCGGGCGATGCGCATGACGTCTTCCTGGTACGTCATCACGCCGAAAGTTTCGTTGAGGATGGGTTCGAGCGCGGGGTGCAGGTAATCCGGCTGCTCCCTGCCGCGCTTGCAGGCGATGTATTTGGGAATCGAATCCATCGGGCCGGGGCGGTAGAGCGCGACCAGCGCGACGAGATCGTTGATATGGTCCGGCCGCATCTTGCGCATGAGATCGCGCATGCCCTGGCCTTCCAGCTGAAACACGCCCACGCTTTCGCCGCGCGCCAGCATCTCGAAGGTGGCGGTGTCGTCGAAATCGATGGTCTGGGTGTCGATTTTGATGCCGCGGCGCGCGAGCAGCGCTTCGCATTTGGCGATGACGGTGAGGGTCTTCAGCCCCAGGAAGTCGAACTTCACGAGACCGGCTTTTTCCGCGTCTTCGTAGTCGAACTGCGTCACCGGCATGTCGGAGCGCGGATCGCGATAGAGCGGCACGATCTCGTCGAGCGGCTTGTCGCCGATCACCACGCCGGCCGGATGGGTCGACGCGTGGCGGTACAGCCCTTCGATCTTGCCCACGATGGAGAACAGGCGCTCCGTCAGCGGCTCCTGTTCGCGGATGTCTTCCAGCCGCGGTTCGCTCTGGATGGCTTCGGCGATCGACACGGGATGGCCCGGCGGATTGGGCACAAGCTTGGCGATACGGTCGACAAGGCCGAGCGGCATCTGCAGCACGCGGCCCACGTCGCGCACCGCCGCACGCGCCTGCAAGGAGCCGAGTGCGATGATGTGCGCCACGCGGTCTGCGCCGTATTTGTGCTGCACGTAATGGACGACTTCGTCGCGCCGCTCCTGACAGAAATCGATGTCGAAATCCGGCATCGAGATGCGCTCGGGATTGAGGAAGCGTTCGAACAGGAGCCCGAAGCGGATGGGATCGAGGCCCGTGATGTCGAGCGCCCAGGCGACGAGCGAGGTGGCGCCGGAACCGCGCACGCCCACGGGAATGCCCTGGCCGCGCGTCCATTTCATGAAATCGGACACGATGAGAAAGTAGCCCGCGAAATCCATGCGGATGATGACGCCAAGCTCATACGCAAGACGATCGCGATAGACCTGCTCGTCGGCATATCTGCCGTGGGCAGCGAGGCGGCGCGCGAGACCGGCTTCGGCCTGCGCCTGCAATTCGTCGTTGGTGGAGAGACCGGACTCCGGCACGAATTTCGGCAGGATGGGATTGCGCTTCTTCGGCCGGAACGCGCAGCGTTTTGCGATCTCGATGGTGGAGGCGACCGCTTCGGGCAGATCGGCGAATTGCGCCGACATTTCCGCCGCGGTCTTGAAGCGGTGCTCGCGGGTCAGCCGGCGCCGGTCGTCCTGCGACACGAAAGTGGAATCGGCGATGCAGAGCAGCGCATCGTGCGCCTCGTACATGTTGGCGGCGCCGAAATGCACATCGTTGGTGGCGACGAGCGGCAGGTCGTTGTCATACGCCAGTTGAATGAGCGCGGGTTCTGCATCGCGTTCCGGCCCGAGGCCGTGCCGCTGCAGCTCGACATAGAGGCGGTCGCCGAACAGCGCTTTCAATCGGGCGAGCAACTGCGACGCGGCATCGGCCTGGCCCTCCACGATCAGCCGGTTCAACGGCCCCGTTGGGCCGCCGGTGAGCGCGATCAGGCCGTCGGCGTGCTGTGCAACAGTCGTCCATTTGGCATGGGGAAAATCGCCGGGCTCCGCACCCAGATAGGCGGCGCTCAAGAGCTTGGTGAGGTTGCGGTAGCCGGCATCGTTCTGCACCAGCAGCGCGAGGGATGGCGGCTTTTCGCGCATGATGGCGCCGGGTGCGGCCGCGGTTTCGTTCACGTCGACCGACAGCTGGCAGCCCACGATGGGCTGCACGCCGGCCTTGGCCACGGCTTCCGTGATCTCGTAGACGCCGAACAGATTGTCGACATCGGTGACGGCAACGGCCGGCATCGCATTGCCGCGCGCGAGTTTCGCCAGCTCCGCAGGCCGGATCGCGCCTTCCAGCAACGAATAGGCGCTCTTCACCCGGAGGTGGACGAAATTCGCCGGTTTGTGGACCTCGGTCATTAGGCGACGCCTCCACCCTCCCCTTGAGGGTGGGGTTTGGATCTGCTCGGCCCTAAAACTTTCACTCGCCCCCTCCACCGTCTGCGGCGGTCCCCCTCCCCTGCTCCGCTGTCGCTTCGCGGTGGAGGAACCTCGATTCGTGAATATCACTATCGGCGAGCATCAGGCGCTGCGCCCGCGCCATCGCGAATCATCCACAGGAGTTCACACCGCGGAGAAGACCGCCTGGGCGATGTCGGCCAGCGCGAAGGCGCCGCCGAAGAAAAGAAGAAGCCCGGCGCCAGCCGCTGCGTCCTTGAGCCAATCCGTCATGTCCGCCTCCACATCACAAGGACGGCGGATCATATGTTCTCTTTCCGTTCTGTCAAGAACAAAACGTGATCAATCTCGGCTGCGGCGCGCCCCAGGATTCAATTGCGGCTTACCGCGGCCGAGGGCGGCCAGCCGTCGCGCGCTCTCACGTTCGATCAGCGCCTTGCGTGCTTCTCGGACAAGCCGCGATTTCTGCCGGAGGCCGGTCAAGGCTTTCGCTTCAGCAACCAGGTCATCGTCAAGATCAACGACCACATCCCTTGTTGTCACGTCACGGCCGCCCGGATTTGAAATCGCTCTTGCTTCCACGTCTCGCTCGACATGATCGCGGCGAGTTTCTCGACCGCGTTCCAGACATCGACATAGCGCGTGTAAAGCGGCGCGAAGCCGAAGCGAAGCGTATCGGGCGCGCGGAAATCGCCGATCACGCCGGCGTCGATCAGAGCCTGCATGATGGCGTAACCGTGCGCGTGCTTCAGCGACACCTGGCTGCCGCGTCGGCTTGAATCCTTCGGGCAGGCGATCCCAAATCCGGCGTCCGCGCACCGCGTTTCGACCAGCGAGAGAAAGAGATCGCCCAGCGCCTTCGATTTCGCGCGCACGTCGCGCATGTCGATGCCGTCGAAGGTCTTCAAGCCCTCTTCCAACGCTGCCATGCTGATCACGGGCGGCGTGCCGCACAGAAGCCGCGCCATGCCGTCGGCCGGACGATACTGTTCGCCGAATTCGAACGGTGCGGCATGTCCCATCCAGCCGCTCAAGGGTTGATGGAGCGAAGCCTGATGTTTCCTCGCAACATAGAGATAGGCAGGCGCGCCGGGACCGCCATTGAGATATTTGTAGCCGCAGCCGATGGCGAAATCGGCGGCGCAGGCATCGAGATGCAGGTCCATTGCGCCCGCGCTGTGGCTGAGATCCCAGAGCACCAGCGCGCCGGCCGCGTGCGCCGCTTCAGTCAGCGCCTGCATGTCGTGGAGTTCGCCGGTTCTGAAATCGCCATGCGTCAGCGCGAGCAGCGCGACGTCGCTTGTCAGGGATGTCGACAATCTCTCGCGCGCCACCATGTTGAGCGACGCCGCACCGCCAAGCAAGGCTTCGAGCCCCTGCAGCACATAAAGGTCGGTGGGGAAATTGCGCGTCTCGGTGAGAATGACCCTCCGCGGCGCTTGCAGTCGCATGGCTGCCGCCGCGAGCTTGAAGAGATTGACCGAGGTGGAATCCGCAACGATCACTTCGTCCGGCGCGGCCCCGATCAGCGGCGCAATGCGCGCGCCCAGCCGCGCCGGCATGCCGATCCAGTCGTGTCTGTTCCAGCTCGTGATGAGATCCCTGCCCCATTCCGTATCGACGACGCGCGACACGCGAGCGGGCGCGCTTCCCGGCAGCGCTCCCAGAGAATTGCCGTCGAGATAGATGACATCGTCGGGAATGACGAAGCGCGCGCGGGCAGACGAAAGCGGATCGTCTGCATCCATTTTCGCGCAGTCTGAGGCTGACACACCCATGGTTTCTCCCGTCACTCGCCTGGCGCCCCTGCATTGTTCGCCTACCCGTATCACGCGGGCGTGAATGCATTGCCTACTCTTAACGCAACATAAGTTGGTCGATGCCGGTTTTCCTATCAGTTGAGGCCCGCACGGGCGCGCTGGTCACCGCGCAATGTCGCCGATGACGGGACAAGGAAGGAGATCGAGATGTCCATATTCACACAGAGAATCCTCGCCATCATGCTGCCGGTGTCCGCGTTCGCATTATGCATCGGAATGGCGGGGGCGCACGCAGCCGATTTGTCCGCGCTGCCGATCGACCATCCGACGCAAGTGTCGGGAGTAGAGACGGCGTGCACGGGCATCGGCGACCGCGAGGAACAGGAAAGCCGCTGGAAGGCCTATCCCGTCAAGTTCGAGGCGGTCGGCGGCTATGGACAGTGGCTCGCAGACGAAAATGTAACGGTGCGCAGCCGGGGTGGCGCAACCGATGTCAGCGTGCGCTGCAACGCGCCGTGGCTGCTCATGCGGCTCAAGCCCGGACGCTACGATGTGACGATGCAGGTGCCGAACACGACGGCGCAGGAAAAAGCCATTACCGTGTCCGCACATGGTCAGCGTGACGTGATCATGCGCTTCAAGAGTTACATGGCCGGCCGCGAGGTCAGCCAGACAGCGTCATAAGAAGAAAACGCCGGCAGACTCGGTTCCCGAGTTTGCCGGCGCCTGACAAATTCCGGGCCTCTAGGGCTTCGACATCATGTCCGGCTTGTTCGTGCTCATGTCGATGGGAACGGACACATGCTCCTGTACGATCAGCCATTTGCCCTTGATCTTCCTGTAGACGTCGCTCACGCGCACGACAAAATCGACCGGCTGGCCTTTCGTGTCCTTGCCGGTGACGTGCTGGATGCTGTGGCCGTACGCGATCTTGCCGTCGCCGGTCACGGAGAGGTCGTTGAGTTTGAACGTGACCGGACCGGAAAACGTCGCGAGAAAATCGCTCCAGTCCTTGCGGTAGGCGGCGGCGCCCACATATTGCCGCGGCACTGTCACATCAAACACGAACAGCGAATCGCCGGGCACATAGCATTTCATGATTCCGTCGACGTCTTTTGCGTTGAAGGCCGCCGTAAACCGCGCCTCCAGCGCCTTGATCTGCGCATCGTCGTTCGAATTTGCAGACGCGACGGCAGGCACCGCCACCGTTGCGAGCATACACGTCAATACAATGAATTGGCTGGTTTTCATATTGCGTCCCCCCTCTGGAAGACGGATTTGGTACTCCGCTTCAGGTCTGAACACAACGCGGGAACGATCACGCCTTCAGCTTTCCCGCGTCGATCAGCTTTCCCTCATGGAGCACGAGCGCGCGGTCCATACGCGCAGCCAGGTCGTAATTGTGCGTGGCGATCAGCGCCGCCAGGCCTTCGGAACGCACGATCTTCACCAGCGCATCGAACACGCCGGCGGCCGTCTTCGGGTCGAGATTGCCCGTCGGCTCATCGGCGAGCAGAAGTTTCGGGTGATTGGCGAGCGCACGCGCGATCGCCACGCGCTGCTGCTCGCCGCCGGAGAGCTGCGTCGGCCGGTGTTCGAGCCGCGCGCCGAGGCCCAAGATGCCGAGCAGGCGTCTGGCTTCCGTCTCGGCGTCCTTGCGCGATTTGCCGGCGATCAGCTGCGGCATCATCACGTTTTCCAGCGCGCTGAATTCGGGCAGCAGATGATGCGCCTGATAAACGAAGCCGATCGCCTCGCGCCGGAGCTGCGTGCGCTCGCGATCGCCCAGCGTTGCCACATCCACGCCGGTGACGTTGACCTGCCCGGCGGTCGGCTGTTCGAGCAACCCGGCCATGTGGAGAAGCGAGGATTTTCCCGCGCCGGACGGTCCCACAAGCGCCACAAGTTCGCCGGGCCGGATCGCGAGGCTCACATTCTTGAAGACTTCGAGCGCGCCCTGCCCTTCGGCTTCGGCATAGACGCGCGCCACCCGGTTGAGGCGCAAGGCGGCCGCGGCAAGCGCGTCACTCATAGCGCAGCGCCTCGACGGGATCGAGCCGCGCGGCCCGCCATGATGGATAGAGTGTCGCGAGGAACGACAGGACCAGCGCCATCAGAAGGATCGCCATCACTTCGTTCGGCTCGATGATCTCGGGCAATTCAGTCAGGTGGTAGATGTCCGGCGGAAACAGATAGATACCAAGTTCCTGGGACAGGAACTGCCGGATGGCTTCGATGTTGACGGCAATGAGGACGCCGAGCCCCCAACCCACGAGGGTCCCCGCCACACCGATGCTCATGCCGGCGATGAGAAAGATGCGCATGATCGCGCCGCGCGTGGCGCCCATCGTGCGCAGGATCGCGATATCCGCGCCCTTGTCCTTCACCAGCATGTAGAGACCCGAAATGATGTTCAGCGCCGCTACGAGAATGATCAGCGACAGGATGAGGAACATCACATTGCGTTCCACCTCCACCGCCTGGAACAGGCTCATGTTCATGTCCTGCCATGTGACGATGCGCGAATAGGTACCGGCCGCTTTCTCGACCGGACCGATCAACTGGCCCACGCGGTCGGGATCGTTCACCATCACCTGGAGCATGGACACCTTGTCGTCCATGTTGAAATAGAGTTGCGCCTCCTCGAGCGGCATGAACACGAAGGTCTGGTCGTATTCCGAGATTCCGACGTTGAACGTGCCCGCGATCGTGTAGCTCTTCACCCGCGGCGTGACGCCGAACGGCGTGACGTTGCCGCGCGGCGCGATGAGCGTGATCTGGTAACCCGGCGCGACGCGCAACTGGTTCGCGAGACGCCCGCCGATGATGACCGCATCTCCGCCGTGATAATGCTCCAGTGCGCCGTCGGACAACGTCTTCGACACTTCCGTCAGCGCCTTCAGATCCTGCGCGCGGAGGCCGACAACGAGCACCCCCAGAGACGTACCGTTGGAGGTTCCCATGACTTCGCCGCGGATGATGGGCAACACCTGTGAAACGCCGGGCACGGCGCGTACGCGCGCGGCAACCGCATCGAAATGCTCCAGATTTCCGACGGGCGCTTCCACTGCCATGTGGCCGTTGAGGCCCAGAATGCGAGACAGAAGTTCGTGACGAAAGCCGTTCATCACCGCCATGACGATGATGAGCGCGGCCACGCCCAGCGCGATGCCCGCGAGCGAGATAATCGAAATGACGGAGACGAACGCTTCCCTGCGCTTGGGGCGCAGATAACGCAGCGCGACCATCCACTCGAACGGCGCGAACGGGCGTGTGGGTGAGGCCATGTTAGGGCTGCTCCCGCACCAACGCGCGTCCCGCGGACCAAACTTCGCCGCTTCCCTTGCGGCGCCCGGGAAAAAGCTTTTGCGCGCGGAGACGCAGAGGCGTGGAGGTGTCCGTGTACGGTGCGATCATCCTCGGGATCATCCTCCAGGTCTTGGATTCCTTTGACGCGCTTTGCGCGCCAGAATTCGTTTCCCGCAATCGCTCCACAAGACTACGTCTGATGTTGATGAAGGTGTGATTTCTCCGCGCCTCCGCGTCTCCGCGTGAAAAACTTTTTTGGGCGGACGAAGGGCGTTGCAAGCAACTCACCCCGCAAACCTCTTCACCACCGCATCCAGGCTCAGTTCTTCGCGGGCGCCGGTGGCGCGGTTCTTGACCTCGACCAGTCCCTTTTCGAGTCCGCGCGGACCGATGATCACCTGCCAGGGTACTCCGATCAGATCCATGCTGGCGAATTTCGCGCCGGGACGCTCGGCCGTGTCGTCGTAGAGCACATCTTTGTCAGCCTTCGTCAGCTTCGCGTAAACATCCTCGCAGGCCGCATCGGTTTTTGCGTCTCCCGATTTCAAATTGATCAGCGCCACATCGAACGGCGCGACGGACTCCGGCCAGATGATGCCGGCATCGTCGTGGCTGGCTTCGATGATGGCGCCGACCAGCCGCGACACGCCGATGCCGTAGGAGCCGCCTTCGATCGGATGATCCTGGCCGTCGGGCCCGGTCACTACCGCTTTCATCGGCACGGAATATTTCGTGCCGAAGTAAAACACCTGCCCTACTTCGATGCCGCGCGCGGAAATCCGCTTGTCTTCCGGAACTTCCGCTTCGAAGCGCGCCTGATCGTGCACGTCCGATGTCGCGGCGTAGAGGCTTGTACGCTGCTGCACGATCGGTTCGAGATCGGACCCAAAATCGACGTCTTCGCCAGGCACCGGCATGTCGAGCAAATCCTTGTGGCAATAGACCTGGCTCTCGCCCGTCTCCGCCAGCACGATGAACTCGTGGCTGAGATCGCCGCCGATCGGGCCCGTCTCCGCGCGCATGGGAATGGTCTTGAGCCCCATCCGCGTGAAGGTGCGCAGGTAAGCGACATACATTTTGTTATACGAGCGGCGCGCGGCGGCGGCATCGATGTCGAACGAATAGGCATCCTTCATCAAAAACTCGCGGCCGCGCATGACGCCGAAGCGCGGACGTACCTCGTCGCGGAATTTCCACTGGATGTGATAGAGATTGAGCGGCAGCGACTTGTACGATTTCACATAGGCACGGAAAATCTCCGTCACCATGTCTTCGTTGGTGGGGCCGTAGAGCAGCTCGCGCTCGTGGCGGTCGGTGATGCGCAGCATCTCGGGGCCATACGCATCGTAGCGGCCGGTCTCCTTCCAGAGATCGGACGGCTGCAAGGTTGGCATCAGGATTTCGATGGCGCCGGCGCGGTTCTGCTCCTCGCGCACGATCTGCTCGATCTTCTTGAGAACGCGGAAGCCCAGCGGCAGCCAGGCATAGATGCCGGCCGCCTCCTGGCGGATCATGCCGGCGCGCAGCATCAGCCGGTGGGAGACGATCTGCGCCGCAGACGGCGTTTCTCTCAAAAGAGGCAGGAAGAATCGGGACAGGCGCATGCGGGGGCAAATCTCACGGGCGGCGAACACCCTTCATAGGCAACCCGGCGAACAAGGGCAAATTAGGGCGGGCGATAATGTCCTATTTTGAATTTTCTACGTCCGGCTGACCAATATCTTCCTCGGTGAAGATCCGATCGTCGATGCCCTTGGTGTTCCACTCCCCCCAGCCCATAAGATCGTAGTAAGTCTGGTAGGCGGTATGGAGCGTTTCCGCTTGATAGGTATGCAACAAGCGAACGGGCGGCGTCGGAGGGTCTTTCCGGCCTTTCGAGCCGCGTTGGAACATAGCAACGCCGTCGCCGTGCTCCCAAACCTCGAATGTCAGCTTGACCATTTGACGAGCTTTGAGTTGCCCTCGCGCCCATCACGGTAGCCGTCCGCACGGCCCACGCCATCGAACAGACCCTGAAAATAGCACAACGCCGGCGACTCCTGCCACGGCAACGCAATCGCATATGGCAGGTGAGCGCCTCCCGGGAGCGCGCGTCTCCAGACGCGCATTGCGCGAAGCAGAGCGTAGCGCGAGAGCATGGTTGCGGCTCAGCGGGCTACGAGCCCGCCTCGCCGCATGCGGACCCGGAGGTCCGCGCTCCCAGTGGCCGTAGTGAAACGATCCCGATGCGATTGGCCTGCCCTGTCATGGCGGCAGGTGATTCTGATAGGCTGAGTCGGCTTGATGAATCGGTGGAGCAGACGTTGCGATGGGACGCACCCATCCAATCGAACTGGCGAAGGGCGCTGCCGTTTTGATCGGCGGCATCGTGCTGCTCGCATTTGTGTTCAGCGGCGGCGGGATGGCTTTCGGCTCGATCCTGCTGATCGGATGCTTCGTTGTGCCGCCAGCCGTCCTCGCAATGGTGCTGATGCTGCTCATCGTGCGGTGGATCGGGCAGCGATTGAGAATTCCCGCCGGATGGACACTCGCCTTATCGTTTCCGATGGGCTTTGCTTCCGGTGTTGGCGGCTTCTACTTTGGTACATACGCGCTCTCGAAGGTTTGGGATTACCTTCCGCGAACGATGGCAAAATGACCTAATATTGCGACGCTGCCCGAGTTCGACAGTGCTCTAGTCTGAATTTGGTCGACGGGCGTGCGGCTTCGCACCAAATTTCAGATCCGCCAAAAAGAATTTTATGACGCGGCCTACGAACCAAACAAATCCACCCATCATGAGTGCACCCAAGTCCGGAAGTAACCCGCCTCCTACGAAGAATATGTT
>JBEKLN010000062.1:0-15564 GCA_050010175.1 Rhizomicrobium sp. | reverse complement strand
CGGCCTGCCCTATCTCATCGCCAACCCGCCGCAGTAAAGGTGCTCGCCGCGCACGGGTGGAACCGCTAATGTATTGGCCGCGAGTGGCGGTTTGCGGCGAGTGGAGGGGACAGTGAGAATCCGTTCTGGTCTAACGTCGGCATTGGGCGGCCTGGCAGTCTTATGTTCTGGCATTGTTGGTAATCCGGCGTTCGCCGACGTGACGATCTCCTCCGCGGCAACAAAGGACATGTCATGCACCTCCGGCGTCTGCACGCCGACGTCTGCGAACGCGGTGCTGAATGTTTCCGACCTCACGACGATGCTGGCCAGCGGCAATGTCAGCGTGAACACCGGCTCCGGATCGCTCGCCAAGCAGGTGAAGAACATCGACGTCTCTGCGGGGTTTTCATGGGCGAGCGGGAGCTCGCTGACCTTGGATGCCTATGACTCCGTCAACTTCAACAAAGCGGTGTCGGTCGCCGGGTCCGGCGCGGTCGCCCTGACGACGAATGACGGCGGCAAGAGCGGCGCGCTCTGGTTCGGGCCGAAAGGAAGTCTTTCGTTCCTCGACACGGGGAACAGCCTCACCATCGACGGCAAGGCATACACGCTGGTTAACACAGTTGCGTCCTTGGCGTCGGACATTGATGCCAAGCCGTCCGGCAACTTCGCGCTCAGCGCGAATTACAACGCAAAACCCGACGGCGCTTACAGCACAGCGCCGGTGGCGACGACCTTCGAGGGAAACTTCAACGGTCTCGGCAACACGATCTCGAATCTGACGATCAGCACCAAGGTGCAGAACCTGACTCTCGGACTCTTCGCCGATGTCGATACGCCCGCCTCGGTAAGTTCCATCCGCGTCACAGATGCCAAAATCAAGGCAGCGGGTAATTCCTACATAGGCCTTTTGGTGGGCAGCAATAGCGGATCATTGATTAACAGCTATTCACAGGGCACGATTACCTCGGCAGCCGGAAAAAACGCAGGATCGATTGGCGGCCTCGTAGGATTCAATGAAGGCAACCTCAACGAAACTGCGGCTGCAGTGAAAGTATTAGTAAATGGGAAATCTCCGGGCGCCATAGGCTACTTGGGAGGATTGGTCGGAGATAACGGAGGACAGATTAGTTCATCCTACGCCACTGGTTCTGCAACCGCAAGCGACGGAGTCGGAGTTGCCTTTGACGGAGGCTTGGTCGGATACAATGCTGAGTTCGAATCCCTTCGTGGTATCATTACCAATTGCTACGCGACCGGTGCAGTGAGCATCGGAGCCCGAACATATGTCGGCGGACTCGTTGGCGAAAATGCCTGGACAATCAGCAATTCTTATTCCACCGGCGCGCCGACGGCAAACGGCGCCTTGGTGGGCGGCTCCATGGGAGATGACCAAGGCGGCCCCGACGGAGGAACCGTGTCCGACAACTACTGGGACACGACGACCAGCGGCATCACCAATCTGAGTCAGGGAGCGGGCAATATCGCCAACGATCCCGGCATCGCGGGCGAGACGACGGCACAGTTCGGCCTGCCCTATCTCATCGCCAACCCGCCGCAGTAAAGGTGCTCGCCGCGCACGGGTGGAACCGCTAATGTATTGGCCGCGAGTGGCGGTTTGCGGCGAGTGGAGGGGACAGTGAGAATCCATTCTGGTCCAACGTCGGCATTGGGCGGCCTGGCAGTCTTATGTTCTGGCATTGTTGGTAATCCGGCGTTCGCCGACGTGGTGATCTCCTCTGCGGCGACAAAGAACATGTCCTGCGTCTCCGGCGTCTGCACGCCGACGTCGCCCGATGCAGTCCTGAATGTGAACGACCTGACGTCGATGTTGGCGAGCGGCAACGTCACGATTGAAGGCTCGGGCGAGCCGGTCGATATCGATGTCCAGGCTCCGTTCTCCTGGTCGAGCGCGAATTCGCTGACGCTCGACTCGTACCACTCGGTCAACGTCGTTCAGCCGGTGGCAGTCACAGGCACTGGCGGACTGTCGATCGGCACCAACGATGGCGGCAGCGGAGGCTGGTTCACCTTCGCACCTAATGCGAACGTCGAGTTTTCGAACCTCTCAAGCAGCCTTGTAATCAACAGCGCGAGCTACGCGCTAGTCAGCAATATCGCCACTCTTGGAGCCGACATTGCTGCAAATCCTTCCGGCAATTTTGCTCTGGCGGGCGACTACAACGCGCAGCCTGATGGGACATATTCCGCGGCGCCCGTTGCCATCGACTTCGGCGGAAACTTTCAGGGACTCGGAAATATCGTCTCCAACCTGACGATCTCCAGTAACGCAAAAAATGTCCAACTTGGCTTGTTTGCTCAAGCCGAAGCCGGATCAACAATCTCCAACGTCAGAGTGAGTGCAGCGAAGATAACGGCTAAAGGGTGGCCTTCTAATGCCGGAATCCTGATAGCTGAGACCACAGGATTGCTATTTGGTGACCACACATCTGGGACTATCTCAGTAGGTACGAAATCCTTCGCCGGGGGACTAGCCGCAGATGCCGGAACGGTCATTGCATCGTCGTCATCGGCGGCTGTCTCGGGCAAGAAAGCGTCAGTCCTTGGTGGACTCGTGGAGGGAGCTGTCACAATAACGGACTGCTTTGCAACCGGATCAATCACGCTAAAAAGTTCAGGTGACGGTGGAGGAGCCGGTGGCCTAGTAGGCTATATCGAGAACGACTCCATCAACGACTCCTATGCAGCAGGAAATGTTCAAACAACTGGCGAGGCCGGCACCGGGGGCCTCATTGCGTCAGCCCAAGGCGGTACCTCCGTTACATCATCTTATTCCAGGGGGCGGGTTCACAGCAGCGTGCAAGCCTTCACGGGTGGTTTCATTGGCTATTTCGATCCTGGAACCGATTCCAATTCGTATTGGGACACGCAGACATCTGGTCGCTCGAATGCGGCGGGTAACGATGCCGTTATACCGGGGGTCACGGGTTTGACGACGAGCCAGTTCAAGTCGGGCCTGCCGGCCGGTTTCGATCCCACCATCTGGGCGGAGAATCCGAAGATCAACAACGGCCTGCCCTATCTCATCGCCAACCCGCCGCAGTAACGCGTAACGCGCGCCAATTCGGGCTTCGCTCTCCCTCTCCGACAACTCCTGCATGGTCGGAATGGCAAGTTGCGGCGGCGGGTGTCTTCTGAATTCTCCGGCCGGCCAATCGGCGCGCCGCGGCCGAACTTGCCGGGCAGGGATGCGCGCATACGTGAATTGATGCTATGCGTGCGCGCGTGATCCCTGCCGCTTCCAGATGACGCCTCCATCGCCCGCCGTCGACGTTTACGAAGCCGCGGTCCGCGCGTTGCAGGCCGGGCCCGCGCCGCGCAATCCGCGGGTGCGCGATGCCGGCCGGCATCTGCAGGAAGACCGCCCGGGCCTGGCGGCAAAGTTGCTGGACGAGGTGCTGAAGGCGCATCCGCGCGACGTGCACGCCCTTCAGCTCATGGCGCTGGCGCACGCGCGCACAGGGCGCAGGCGCAAGGCGCTCGCGCTGCTCGCGCAATGCGTGGAGCTGGCTCCCGAATTCGAACCGGCGCGCTACGCCTATGCCGACATGCTCATCCAGCTCACCCAGCCCGAAGCGGCTTTGGTCGAAGCGGACAAATTGCTGGCGCGCAATCCGCACAATGCGCTCTTCCGGCGCCTGAAGGCGATCGCGCTCGAGACGATCGGGGAGCACGCCGCTGCAGCACAGGTCTGGCGCGCTTTGCTGGACGATCATCCCAATCATCCCGAAACCTGGCGACGGTACGGCCATGCGCTCCGGGCCACGGGCCGCCGCGACGACGCAATTGCCGCCTATCGCACGGCCATCGGCATCGCGCCGTCGTTCGGCGGCGCATGGTGGGCGCTGGCCGATCTCAAATCCTTCCGGTTTTCGGCAGACGATATCGCGCTCATGGAGATGCGGATTGCGCGCACCGATCTTGTGCCGGAAGACCGCGCGCGACTGCACTTCGCACTCGGCAAGGCCCATGCGGACGCAGCATCCTACGAAAAGTCCTTCGCCCATTATGCCAAAGGCAATGCGCTGGACAGGCTCAGGATCGACCACGATCCCGACGTGCTGACCGCTTATGTCGCGCGCTGCAAGACTCTTTTCACGGCGGAATTCTACCGGGCGCGTGCCGGCGCGGGATCGCAGCGGGCCGATCCGATCTTTCTCGTCGGCATGCTGCGGGCGGGCTCGACGCTAGTCGAACAGATTCTCGCCAGCCATTCGCAGATCGAAGGCACGAAGGAGCTTCCCGAACTCGCCGCACTGGCCAACCACGTGCAGAGCGAGCACGGCGAGAAATCCGGCGCGCGCTATCCCGAGGCTCTGGCAAAGCTCGATCCGTCCCTTCTGAGGGGGCTTGGCGAACACTATCTGGAGAGCGTGCAGGTTCACCGGAAGACGGACGCGCCGTACTTCACCGACAAGATGGGCCCCAACTTCGTTCACGCCGGGATGATCCATCTGATCCTGCCCAACGCGAAGATCGTCGACGTGCGGCGGCATCCGCTGGCCTGCGGTTTCTCAAATTTCGTGCAGGTGTTTCCGAACGGGCAGAACGACGCTTACCGTCTGAGCGATATCGGCCGCACCTATCGCGACTATGTCGCGCTCATGGCGCATATCGACCGCGTGCTGCCGGGACGCGTTCATCGCGTCATCTACGAGCAACTCGTCGCGGATCCCGAAACCGAAACGCGCCGCCTGCTCGCGTATCTCGGGTTGCCGTTCGAGGCGGCGTGTCTCGAATTCTACAAGACCGACCGCGTCGTCACCACCGCGAGCTCGGAACAGGTGCGCAGTCCCATCTATCGCGATGCGGTAGAGCAGTGGCGCCACTTCGAGCCGTGGCTCGGCCCGCTGAAAAATGCGCTGGGCGATGTGCTGACCGCCTATCCGGATGCACCGGCGGAGATGGGGTAGAGCGGAGCAGTGCAACAACCATTGCCGACCAGGCGCAGATTTGTCGCGTATTGTCTTCCGATCAGTCATCGGGATTAAATCGGCAAACACCGGGCACGCTGCCGTGCAAAAAAACGATCACGCGGAGATCGGGAGAGCGCGGAGCGGTGCTGGGGAAAGGCAAAGCGTTAGACGAGATCACCGGCGAGATCGTGGACGCGGCCTATCGACTGCATAGCAGACTTGGGCCGGGCCCGATGGAGGCCATCTACGAAACAATTCTGGCAAGAGATCTCGAGCGGCGCGGATTGCGCGCCGCTCGCCAGGAATCCATTTCGTTCGAGTATGACGGACTACGCTTCAACGACTGCCTGCGCATCGGCCTTCTGGTCGAGCACAAAGTCGCGGTCGAAATCAAATCCGTCGAGCGCACGTTGCCGATTTACAGAAAACGGCTGCTCACCTACTTGCGGTTGATGAAGTTACCTGACGGACTTCTCATCAATTTCGGCAGACCGACACTGCGATAGGGACGCCGACGGATCGTCGATCATCTTGAACCCTCCGCGTCTCCTGCTCTCCGCGTGAATCATTTCTGAGGTCTTCTACTCCGCCGGTTGGGGTGCGGGTTCGCCTTCGGGGCTGTCGCTTTCGAACATGCGGCGCACGCGGTCGAGATAGATGTAGACGACCGGCGTGGTGTAGAGCGTGAGAATCTGGGACACGGCGAGCCCGCCCACGATGGCGTAGCCCAGCGGCTGGCGGAATTCCGAGCCCGTGCCGTTCATCAGGATCATGGGCACGCCGCCCAGCGCCGCGCACGCCGTCGTCATCAATATGGGGCGCAGTCTCTGATGCGAGGCTTCCCGCGCCGCGTCCTCCGCGCTCGAGTGATGTTCGCGTTCGAGCCGCAACGCCACGTCGACGATCATGATGCCGTTCTTCTTCACGATGCCGATGAGAAGAATGATCGCGATGATGCCGATGACGTTGAGGTCCTGCCCGGCGGCTTTCAACGCGAGCAGCGCGCCAAGACCCGCCGAGGGCAACGTGGAGAGAATGGTCAGCGGGTGGATGAAGCTTTCGTAGAGAATGCCGAGGATCACGTAGACCGCGATCAGCGCCGCGGTGATCAGCACCGGCTCGTCGGCCAGGGATTGCTGAAACGCCTGCGCCGTGCCCTGGAACGATCCCGTCAGCGTGCGCGGTGCGTTGAGTTTCTCGCGTGCGGCTACCACGGCCTGCGTCGCTTCACTGAGCGCCACGCCGGGCGAGAGGTTGAAGGAGAGCGTTGCCGCGGGATATTCGCCCTGGTGATTGACAGTCAGGCTGCTCGTCGCATTGGGATCGACCTTCACGAACATCGACAGCGGTACGGTTTTTCCCGTGGTCGGCGACAGGATGTAGATCGAATTGAAGATGTCCGGCGTTCCCAACAGGTTCGGCGGACCCTCCACCACGACGTGGTAGCTGTTCTGCTGCGTGAAGTATTGCGTGACTTCGGCCTGGCCGAGGAGATCATAAACGGCGTTGTCGATATCCGTCGGCTGAATCCCGAAGCGCGCCGCCGCATCGCGGTCGATCTTCAGGTTCACCGCGGCGCCGTTCGACTGCTGGTCTGAGCTGACGTCTTTCAGCTGCGGCAGGGTCTTCATCAGCGCCAGCAGCTTCGGCGCCCATTCGTCGAGCTCCGTCAGGTCCGAATCCGACAGCGTGTACTGGTACTGCGCCTGGCCCGCGCGGCCGCCGACGTTGATGTCCTGGGCCGCCTGGAGAAAGGTCTGCACACCGACAAGCTGGGCGAGTTTCGGCCTCAGCCGCGTGATGACCTGATCGGCGGTCGATTTTCGCCCGGCATCCTTCGGTTTGAGCGCGATGTACAGGTTCGCCGTATTGGTTCCGGACGAGCCCATGAACATGCCGAAGCCGGCAACGGCCGGATCCCGGGCGATGACGTTTCCGACGAGTTGGACCTTCTCGCGCGTCTTGGCGAAGGACGCATCCTGCGAGGTGAGCATCACGCCGCTGAGGAAGCCGGTATCCTGCTGTGGGAAGAATCCGGTCGACGACGTGGCATAGAGAATGCCAGCGGCGATCAGCGTTGCGACGAAAACCATGAGCGTTACGAATTTGTGGCGCAGTACGACGTCCAGACTGCGTGCATATCCCGAATCCAGCCGGTGGAAGCCCGTCTCGAGCGTCTTCATGACCCAATTCGATGCCGGCTTCGGCGCCTTGAGGAACCTGGCGCACAGCATGGGCGTCAGCGTCAGCGTCAGCACGAGCGAAATCATCACCGCCGCGGCGAGGGTGACGGCAAATTCGCGCATGAGCAGGCCGACGACGCCGCCCATGAACATCAACGGCGTGAACACGGCGACGAGCGAAATCGAGATGGACAGGATCGTGAAGTTGATTTCCCCAGCGCCGGTGAGAGCGGCCTGGAACGGGCTCATGCCGTGTTCGATCTTCTGCCAGATGACTTCCACCATCACGATGGCGTCATCGACGACGAAGCCCACGGCGATGGTCAGCGCCATCAGCGACAGATTGTCGAGGCTGTATTTCAGCGGCAGCATGACGGCCGTGGCAGCGAGAAGGGCCAGCGGGATGACCGCGCTCGGTATCAGCGTGGCGCGGATATCGCGCAGGAACAGGAAGATGACGGCGACCACCAGGAGGATCGTGATGAGCAGGGTGAATTTAACGTCCTGGACCGACGCATTGATGGTCTGCGTGCGGTCCATGAGGACATGTATCGCGATGCCCGGCGGGATGTTGGCCTGCAGCGCCGGCATCGACTTCTTGATCTGGCCCACCGTCGTGATGACATTGGCGCCCGGTTCCTTGTAGATCACGAGCAGGATGCTCTGCCCGGCCTTGAAGGTCGGATCGGTGTTCGCCGCACCGGGGAATATCCAGGCGCCGATCTGATCGTTTTCGACGCTGGGGAATGCGGTGCCGACATCACGGACACGGATCGGCGCGCCGTTCTTGTAGCCGACGATCACATCGTTCCACGGTTGGGCGTCCAGGATCTGGTCGTTGGCATAGACGGTCAGGCCGCGCTGCGCGCCAACGATGGAGCCCTTGGGTGCATTCGTCGTGGAGGAGACGATGGTGGAGCGCACCTGGTCGAACTGCAGACCGCGGGCCGCGATCTTCCGCGGATCGAGCTGGATCCGCACCGCCGGCTTCTGCTGACCGCCGATGGTGACGAGGCCCACGCCGTCAATGCGCGAGATCTGCTGGGAGAGGATGACGTCGGCATAATTGTCCACCACGTCGAGCGGCAGCGTGTCGGAGCTCAGTGTCAGGATCATGATCGGCGCGTCGGCCGGGTTGACCTGGCGAATGGTTGGTTGTGCGGGCAGGTTGCTCGGCAACTGTGCGCTGGCCGCGTTGATCGCCGCCTGCACCTGCTGGAAGTCGCTCGTCATGCTCTGATCGAGTTCGAACTGCAGCGTGATGCTGGTGGAGCCGAGTGCGTTGACCGACGTCATCTGCATCACGCCGGGAATGAGCGAGAACTGTCGTTCGAGCGGCGTGGCGACGTTGGACGCCATCGTCTCGGGGCTCGCGCCGGGCAGCGACGTGCTGATCTGCACGGTCGGGAAATCGACGTTCGGCAGCGCCGACACGGGCAGGCTGACATAGCCGACAATGCCGACAAGCAGAAACGCAAGCGCGATCAGCGTCGTTGCGACGGGACGGCGGATGAAGATGGACGAAAGGTTCAAGCGCGCCGCCGTGACGTCGGAATAGTCCTGACGAGCGAACCATTCTTCAGGATCATCTGCCCGTCGGTGACGACCTGGTCGCCCGGTTTCAGCCCCTTGCCGATGACTGCGATATCTCCTTGCGTCCACGCAACCGTGATCGGCTGCATTCTGGCGACATTTTTCTTGTCGACGACGAACGCAAAGCTGCCTGTCGGTCCGCGGTTGACGGCGGTGACGGGAATGGTCGTCGCGTTCTCAAGCACCTGCGTCGTCAGCTGCACATTGATGAATTCGCCCGGCCAGAGTTTTTCGTCGGCATTGTCGAAGCGCGCCTTGAGTTCGACCGTGCCGGTCGTCGGATCGATGCGGTTGTCGGCGATGCTGAGTTCGCCGGTCGCCAGCAGTGCGCCCGTCTCCTGGCTGTAAGCCTTCGTCTGCAGCGCATTTCGAAAGCCGTTTGAGAGTTGCGCGAGCCGCTGAAAATCTCCTTCGGGCACCGAGAAGGTGACGGCGATGGGTTGAAGCTGATTGATGACGACAATGGAACTGCCGCCGCTCGATCCCGTATTTGTGCTGCTCGTGGGACTGCTGGCGTTGGCCGACGACGCAGTGCTCGGCGTGCTGCTCACCGAACCGCCCGAGCTGACGAGATTGCCGGGATCGACGAGGCGCACGCCGGCGCGGCCGGCGATCGGCGAGGTGATGGTGCACCAGTCGAGATTCACCTTCGCCGCCGCCACGGTGCCCTGATCAATGAGGACGGTGCCTTCGTCCTGGCGCACGAGCGCCGCCTGCGTATCGGCCTGCTGTTTCGAAATGGCATTTTGTGCCAGCAACGCCTGGTAACGCTCGAGATTGAGCCTGGCGTCTTCCAAAAGCGCCTGGTCGCGCTTCAGAGCGCCTTCGGCCTGGGTGAATGCGGCCCGGTAGGGAGCCGGATCGATCTGCGCCAGCACCTGTCCTGCCTTCACTTCGGAGCCTTCGGTGAAATTGACGCTGATGAGTTTGCCGCTGACCTGCGCCAGCACGGCGATGCTCGTCCAGGCCTGCGCCGCCCCGATGGCGCCGATCGACAGGGGCACGTTTTGACTGGCCGCCGTCGCCATCGTGACGGAAATGGGTGGAACCGGCTTCGGTTTTTCCGCGCTGGGCCACAGGGCCCAGATCACCAACGCGATCGCCAAGGCGCCCAGGCCTGCGAATATCCACCAGCGGTGATTTTCCGACAGGCGCGCGCGCTCTCCCCACGGGGACGAGGTAGTGCCGGCAGCGCCGCCGAATACGTCGTATTTTGAGTCTTGCCCCTCGGGCGACATGCAAAATGCCTCTGATCACAATGGCATGTAACAAACTGTGCGCCTGCACAGAAGTACAACTGTTTCGCAAATTGTCGCGACTTCAATACCGGCCGTCAGGGTTCCTTCAACGTAACTCCCGATGCCGTAAGGCGATCCAGTACACCGTTTGTACGTAACAGCAGACCGACGTTCACCACCACGACGGCGTTGCCCCCTGCATCGAGCGCCGCGGTGATGGCTTTAACCGTATCGGCCGCGGCGCGGGCGTCGAGAGCGGTGACCAGCGGCGAGATCTCGAGCAGGCAGTCATACAGTTTCGGCTGCGACCAATTCGCCTTGATCCCGGCGACATCGCCGATCGCCCAGGCTTCCGCAGCGGCGGCGGCATGGCGGCGGGCGATGTTCACGTCGGTGACGGCGGCATCGACGCACTTCGAGGCGGACCCTGGCGGCTGTTTCAGGATCTGCTCGATGCTTGGCATCGCGTCATATGTCGCAACATGGTCGACCTTGAGCCCGCGTGCGCGCGCCAGATGGCGGATGGTGTCCTCGGGTTCGTCGATGGTCATCTTGTCGACATGCCTGTAATCGTTTTCCAGACGCAGCGCCGCGATCGCCGGCACATTGTCGTCGTAACGATCCTTGTCTTCGTCGAGCATGTCGCGCGCCGTGGCGAAGCGGCTTGCAAGCGCGGGATCGAGATAATCCCACACCGTCTTGCCGTCCGGCGGGCTCAGCAATGCGCGCCGTGTGAGCAGGAACCAGACTCCCTGGAGAATGTTGGCTTCCGCGCGCGGCTGCAGGATCACGCGCTGCGCATGGTCCATCACCGCGGCGATCTCGTTCGAATTCCACTGATAGTCTTCTGGGAGCGGCTCGATGATCGCGAGGATCGCGACGTCGGCGTTGCCTCGCGTTGCGTGCCAGATCGGCGGACCCGATCGATGGCGGCTGACGACCACCTGCTCGATCGACCAGTCGTTGGATTGCGCCGGCGTCTGCGCAGGTGCCGGCGACTGCGCAGCCCAAGCGGACGCGCTGCAGAGCAGGACCGCCATGGCGGCTGACATTCCCGTTCGTCGTCTCATGCCAATCCCGCAGGCATCATGCGTCTACTGCACGCCTTGAACGAGCGTAACGGTCCGCGTCTGGCCGCCCATCGTCACCGTCCATGTATCGCCGATCTTGTGCGCTTCGATCGGCGTGCAGAGCGGGTTGGTGACTCCCGGCGGAGGCGATTGAAATGTGCGGCACAGACTCGAGGCATTCACCTGCCATGTGCCCTTGAACTCATTGCCGAACGCCGGCACCCGCATGACGAAGGTGTGATCCGGGCTGTAGGCGGTGTGGGTGTCCGCCACGCCGCCCTTGGCGATGGTGGTGTTGCCGTAATATCCGGCCATGACGTCATCGGCATGCGCAGCCGTGACCCGTACCGCCAGTGCAATCGCTGCAACAATCGCGCGCAGAGGCTCCTCCCCGGATTCGAGGGGAGGAGTCTAGCTCATCGGCTGTGTCGGATTAAAGACGCTGCGGCAGCTTCAGATTACGGTGCTGCGCAGGGGCCCAAGCGAATCGGTACTGTTAGGGCTTGTCTTCATGATGGGACGTTCGCCTGACGACGGTGAGGCAGGCGGCCGTGGATCGACTTTCATGATCGGCTGCGCGCCTGTCGATGGTCCCGCTTGCGGCGGATCGACCTTCATGATGGGCGGAAGTGCCGTGGACGGGCCGACTTGAGGCTCGACCTTCATGATCGGCTTTTCGCCGGTCGACGGTCCGGCGCCCACCGGATCGACTTTCATAATTGGGGGTAGCGTGGTGGACGGGCCGGCATTCGGGCCTACCTGCATGATCGTCGAACCGCCGAAGCTGGCTCCGCTGTTTCGGGCAAGCACCATCGTGGCGTGTTGAGAAGATGTGGCCGTGGCAACCTGGAACGTGACCGGCGCATGCACCGGGTGAAGTATCATGGCGATGCTGACAACTGCTGCGCCCGGACTAATCATGATGTGTCTCCCTCTGGAACTGTGGGAAACATCAGTGCAGGGCCGGGGCCAGTGAAAACCCGTGCAAGTTGTCCCGGAACGGAACGTCAGCCGTTCTGCAGCACGAAGTTGCGCACCAACGGATAGATCTGGTTGTGCCATTTGCCGCCGGCGAAAACACCATAATGTCCCGCGCCCGGCTGCAGGTGATGCTTCCTGCGGGACGGCTTTATGCCGGAGCAAAGTCCTTGGGCGGCGAGCGTCTGCCCTGGCGCACAGATGTCGTCGCGCTCGCCCTCGATGGTGAAGAGCGCCGTCCGGCGGATCGCGCGCGGGTCGATCCTGCGCTTGCGCCAGATGAATTCTCCGCGCGGCAGGTCGTGAGTCTGGAACACGCGCCTGACGGTCTCCAGATAAAACTCGGCCGGCAGGTCGAGCACGGAAAAATATTCGTCGTAGAAATCGCGAGCCGCCTGTGCGCGGGCATGATTGCCGCGCGCGGCGTGATGGTAGAGGTCGGCATGGGCCTTTACATGACGCTCGAAATTCATCGACAAGAAGGCGGCGAGCTGCAGGAAGCCGGGATAGACCCTGCGTCGCGCGCCGCTGTGCCGAAACGGGACCGTGGCGATGAGATTGCGCTCGAACCAAACAATGTCGTGGCTGGTCGCGACCTCGTTTACTTTCGTCGGACTGATGCGGGTGTCGATCGGCCCCGCCATCAGCGTCATGCTGGGCGGGGCGGCCGGATTGTTGTCTTCGTTCATCACCGCGACAGCGGCGAGCAGCGCCGCGCAGGGCTGGCACACGCCGATCACGTGGGTGTCCGGTCCCAGCTGTTCGAGAAAGGCGATGACGTGCTCGATATATTCATCGAGACCGAAGCGGCCGTGGGCGAGCGCGACGTCGCGGGCGTTGAACCAGTCGGTGATGTAGACATCGTGCTCGGGCAGAAGTGTACGGACCGTGTCGCGCAGCAGCGTCGCGAAATGTCCCGCCATGGGGGCCACCAGCAGGACTCGCGGCTCCCTGCCGGACACGCGCTCCTTCCGGAAATGCAGCAGCGCGCCAAACGGCGTCGCAAGCGACACGTCTTCGTGAACGGGCGTTGCCGCGCCTGCAACAGGCACAGATCCGATCCCGAAGGCCGGCCGCTCATGGATCAGCTTCGCGCGCGCAAGAAGCTCCGCGCCAGCGGCCATATTGCGGAAATAGGGGTTCGCGAAAGGCCCCAGCCAGGTCTCGCGCAACAGGGCATCCGTCCAGCCCGCGGCAGCGCGAACGGGTGACCAGAAATCGGTATGCGCCTGATACGCCTGATAAATCATCTGCCCCACGCGGCCAGGCCCTTTGGCCGCTCACCGATACGCAACAAGGGTACTGATTCTCTGTTTACGAATGGAACGCTATGGCATTCGTTTCAGAAATGCGACAGGTTTATTGCGTTGCAACAAAATCGGGCATGATGCAAATGCGTGCAGTTCTGACCATCTCCAGCCGGAATTATTCGTCGTGGTCGTTGCGCGGCTGGCTGCTGTGCAGGCTCGCTGGGCTTGACTTCGACGAGGAAGTCCGCCCCAGCGACGAACCGTCTACCCGCGCCGAGCTTCTGCTGCTGTCGCCGTCCTTTCTTGTACCGAGTCTGCGGCACGGCACGATCAAGGTCTGGGACACGCTCGCGATCGCGGAATATCTGCATGAGGTAATGCCTCAAGCCGGGCTATTGCCGGCCGGTCTCGCAGCGCGAACGCAGTGCCGCGCCGTCTCCGGCGAAATGCATTCGGGGTTTGCGAACCTGCGCTCGGCGCTGCCGATGAACCTGAAGGCGCATTATCCCGGCTTCAAAGTGTGGGCGGGAGCGCAGGCCGATATAGACCGTATACGGTCGATATGGCACGAGTGCCTAGAGGCGTATGGCGGGCCGTATCTGTTCGGGCCCGCGCCGACCTTGGCCGATGCGATGTACGCGCCCGTCTGCACACGTTTCAAAACCTACGACGTCGCGCTCGACCGGCTGTCGAATGCCTATTGCGGCACCATGCTGGCGTTGTCCGCGATGCAGGACTGGATTGCCGCCGCAAAGAACGAACCCGACGAAGTGGAAGAACTCGAAGCGGAGTTTTGAAGCGCCGCCATACTGGGAGCGCTGGCTTCCAGCCGGCAAGATACCGGCGCTCCCATTGGCCTCGCCACCGAATTCAGCAGGCGCGTGATGTATTTTGGATTTTGCCGCGTTCAACGCCTATCGTCGCGTCACCGCAAGATCACGTTGTTGCTTGCGACGGCGTAAAGGCCGCCGGAGATTTTCGGGAAACATCCCGGCGGCGTGGCGTCGCCGCTCATGGTGCACGCCGCGATCACCTGATCTTCACCGACAGAAATTCCGTCGTAGTCGCTGGTGGTGGCGTCCTCCAGCGATTCCACGATGATGGAATCGAACCATTGCTTCTTGTTCGTGTCGAAGACCCACAGGCGGACGCGGTGGTCGCAGTCGTTCCTGGCGCGATAGTAGGGAGGATCGTAATAGATGCTCGGGTCGCGCACGAGCTTGATGCAGGACGCAGCATCGCCTTTCACAACCGGCATGCCCTTCGGAACGGGCGCGGGCTTCGGCGGGTGATACGTCACCATCGTAGGGGGCCTGACAGTCCGGGTCTGCACGCGGCCGTTTTTTATGACGACGACATTCCCGTTGACGATGATGACCTGCGAATTGTTCTTTTTGGATTGATCCGCTGCCGCGCCTGGCGCCGGCAATGCCGCCACAGCGCAAAGCAATACGGCCGAGAAAATCGTTTGTGAGATTCGAGCGTGCATCGCTGCTCCGGGTCGGCACGAAAGATGGGGCGCAGTTGTCGTCCGGGCCGCACCGATTTGCAACCGTATTCCGTGGCGGTCTCCGTTGGCGACGGGCGGTGGGTCGAGTAAACCGCTCCGCCGGAGACAACTCGGTCGCCCGTCAGTTTGAATGAGGCGTTTCCAACCTTGGGTCCGAGGGCGGTCGAAACGGATGGGTGGAATCCCAGAGAAATACGAATGTGCCCAAAATCATGTTCACGGCCGCATCGCCCTCCGAAAGCGGCGCCAGGAACGCATCGAAATGCTTGGCATTCTGCCCATAGACCGACCCCGAGCCGGTCAATCTGACAGCTACGCGTCGTTCAACGATCCCGCGATAAGACGCGACCGTCGCTTCTACCGTTTCCTTGCCAAAGGGTGCGAGGGCTTCGGTCATGAATTTTCCGGTGGGATTGGAATAAAAGAAACGAGAGAGTTCAACTCCCACCAGGCGGTAACGGAAATCCCTTCCGCCATCGATCACGTCCGCCAGCAGAATATGCGGCAATTGTGCTTTGATGTGCGTCGGCGAAATATCGCTTCGGCTCGGCATGAAGCGGGTGCCGCGCTTCTCCAGCCAGTAGTCGCGCACGGCCGACAAAACGTCCGGCCAGTCCGTCGTCCGGTCCAGTTCCACATTTGCAGGCGGAGGTTTTTTCAACGCAGGTTCCGATGTCTTTACCGCAGGTATACACGCCGCTGCGGCTGTGTTCGGCCGGTCTGTCAATTCAACCTCTGCTCTACCGATTTCTCAAGCGTCCACAACCTGTCAAAAATACCGCAGGGTCGCACGCTACCGGTGTTGTGCTATTTTCTCGGTCTG
>JBEKLN010000061.1:0-16701 GCA_050010175.1 Rhizomicrobium sp. | reverse complement strand
GTCCGGCTGCTCGGCGTGTCGACGCTCGATGTGTCGATCGTCACCGTGACGGCGCTGCGTTCCGGCTGGTTCGCGTCGAGGTTCATGGTGCCCGACAGCTTGTCGAACCGGCCATAGTAGTTGGTGAGGCCCAGATGCAGAACCGAGAACAGGACCTGGCTGTGTGAGGTCTCCATCTGGTAGGCGCCGTTGGGTGCGCGGGCGATATCGCGTGAGACCGGCTGACCCATGACGGGCGAGGCTATTCCCAGGGCCAGAATGATGGCCGCCAACCTGTAGATTCGTGACATGACGTCCTCGTCGGAAGGGCGGAGCGGACTATACAAGGTCCGCACGATCCCGCTACCTCGACAAGGACGGACGGAAGGTTCCGGTTGTTCCATTGCTTGACGCACTGCGCCGGAGCCGCATAGTCGGACGGAACATCCATCCCAGAAAGGACCACCGTGTCATCCGCCGAGTCCTCCGTCCGACCGGGCAGCAAACTCGATTATCCGTTCGAAAGCCGGCCCGAACCCGGCGAAGCCATTGAGGTCGCGCCGGGGATTCTCTGGGTGCGCATGCGGCTTCCGTTTCAGCTCAATCACATCAATCTCTGGGTCTTGGAAGACGGCGACGGCTGGACCGTGGTCGATTGCGGCATCCGCGACGAGGCGACCGCCGAAGCCTGGAAACAGCTCTTTGCGGGTGCGATGATGGGCCGCTCTGTCAAGCGCGTCATCGTTACGCATCTGCATCCCGATCATGTGGGCCTGGCAGGCTGGCTTGTGCGGCGCTTCGGCGTCGAGCTCTGGATGTCCCGTACCGATTATCTGATGTGCCGAAATCTGTGTGCGGATACCGACCAGGAAGCGCCGCCCGAAGGTATCCGCTTCTACCGCGCTGCCGGATTCCCCGACGATGCTCTGGAATCGTACAAGACCCGCTTCGGGGGTTTCGGACGGGGCGTGTATCACCTGCCCAATTCGTTCCGGCGCATGCAGGATGGCGACAGGATCGAAATCGGTTCGCGCGTGTGGGAAGTCGTCGTCGGCCGCGGTCACGCACCGGAACACGCCTGCCTGTGGAGCCGGCAGGACAACATCTTCATCTCCGGCGACCAGATTCTGCCGCGCATCTCCTCCAATGTGAGCGTCTTTCCGACAGAGCCCGATTCCAATCCGCTGCAGGACTGGATGGATTCCTGCACGAAGCTGAAATCTCTGCTGCCGCCCGACGTGCTGGTGCTTCCCGCTCACAACGAACCGTTCCGGGGCGCTCCATTGCGCCTGCAGGAGCTGATCGAGATGCACGAAACGAACATGAACAAGGTTGTCGCTCTTTGCTGCGAGCCGAAACGCGCCGTGGACTGTTTTCCTGCGCTGTTCCGCGCCCGCATCACCAGCGGCAATTTCATGATGGCGACGGGAGAGAGTCTCGCGCATCTGAACTGTTTGCGCGAACGCGGAGCGATTGCGAGGCAGGCCGATGCAACCGGCGTGGACTGGTACACGAAGACGTAGCCACGCAATAGAGATTGCGGCCATGCAGGCCGCAGGAGCATGGGCCAAACCGGCCTCGAAAGGTGGATGCGATGTCTCTTTCCGGAAAGACCCTGTTCATCACCGGCGCGAGCCGCGGCATCGGACTGGCGATCGCCTTGCGGGCGGCACAAGACGGCGCCAACATTGCGATTGCCGCCAAGACGGCGGAGCCCAATCCCAAACTTCCGGGTACGATCTATTCGGCTGCGGAAGAAATCGAGAAAGCCGGCGGCAAGGCGCTTCCCCTCGTCTGCGACATCCGTTTCGAGGAACAGGTGGTCGACGCCGTCGGCAAATGCCTGTCGCGCTTCGGCGGCATCGATATCTGCGTCAACAATGCCAGCGCCATCCAACTCACCGGCACAGTGCAGACGGACATGAAACGCTACGATCTGATGCAACAGATCAATGCGCGCGGCACCTATCTCGTGTCGCGGACCTGCATTCCCCACCTGAAGAACGCCGCCAATCCGCATGTCCTGATGTTGTCGCCGCCGCTCGACATGATCCCCCGCTGGTTTCAGGGACATACGGCCTACACCATGGCGAAGTTCGGCATGTCGATGTGTGTGCTGGGCATGGCCGCGGAATTCGCAAGCGACGGCATTGCTTTCAACGCGTTGTGGCCGCGCACGGGTGTCGCAACCGCGGCCATCAGGAATGCACTGGCCGGCGAGGAAGGAATGCGCCACTGCCGCACGCCGGAGATTCTGTCCGATGCGGCTTATCTTGTATTCAACAAGCCGGCGAAGAGCTTCAGCGGAAATTTCCTGATCGACGACACGTTCCTGTCCCAGAACGGCGTGACGAATTTCGATCGTTACCGCGTCGATCCCACAAAGGATCTGATGCCGGATTTCTTCGTCCCGGACTGGATGCCGCCGCCCGCAGGCGTCAGCCTCAAAGCCGTTTCATAGACTGTTGTACACGCGCCAAACGAACGCGCGGATGGAATGACCGGCGTTCACGCCGGCGTCGCGAATGCTCGACTGCACGACGAAGGCGGCCTGATAATTCGCGTTCTGGGCTGCGGCGAGGCGGGTGCATTCGAAGCCGCCGCCAAGAATGGCTGCCGCAACCGCGACGCCGATGACCATTGCTTTGAGCCCGTAATACCGGCGATCCATCTTCGCCTCCCTCAGGTGTGATACTAGCTCGACCGGGAGTGTTGGCGCCAATCAAGGCGATGTGATGGCAAACGGCGTGACGTTTCAGCGACGGAAGTTAACCACCGCTACCAGGCGCAAAAGGGCAATATCGCTCGATCGCCGGCCTGATCGATTGAAGCAGCGCCGCCAGAGGTGAGCCGACCGCGATTGCCAGAGCCACATGCTTGGCGGCAACGAGAGCGATGACGGCAAGCATGGCTGTCCCCGATGCCATCGGGATCGAGCGGAATACGAATAGCGTGACCGCGCCGCTGGCAGAACCGACAAGTCCCATGATCAGCCATTTGCGCCAGCGTCTGTCGATGGTCATGCCTGCCTCCCGGCGGTTGGTACCCAGCCTATGCTTCAGCGTACATCGCTCCAAACAGAATCGCGGGTACCGCACGAACCGATCCCGCCAGGACGCGAGATCGCACGGAGACAACGTTGGCGGCGAATCACCCAAGATTCATTGCGAAACCCTGAGTTTCGGCTTCCGATATCGGGGGAAGGTGTGAGAACATCGGCAGTCGTTCGCGTGGCGAAATCTCGCGGCGCGCCAAGATTGGTGCGGTGGTGAAACTGCAGGGACCGAGCGGGTGAAATGCGCAGGCATTTGAAGGGCTTGGCGTGTTGAAGGAATTGCTGGTTCTTGTTGGCTGTCTGGTGCTGTCAGGCGCCGCAGAGGCCGCGTCCCTGCCGTCATGTGCGCCGCCGGTCGAGGCCTCCAACGTGCGGGTCGTGCGCGTGGAAAAGAACGGCGCGTTGATTCTCGAGGACGGGCGGGCAGTCGATGTCGAGGGAGTGATGTTTCCGGCCGGTGCCCGCGATCATGCGCCACGGTTCCTGGCCGATCAGGCGATCAGCGTGATCGAGGAACTTGTTCGCGGCCGGCTGGTCAACCTGGCCGCGCAACGGCCAAAGGAGGACCGCTATGGGCGGTTGCGCGCACAGGTGTTCATTGCCGAGGATGTTGCGCAGCCCTGGCTGCAGATCGAGATGCTGCACCGCGGGCTTGCGCGCGTGTCGATCGCGCCGGATCGTCGGGAGTGTGCAAGCGAGCTTTATGCGGCCGAAGACAGCGCGCGCACGAGCCGGAACGGCATCTGGTCCCAAGGTCCGTATGCCGTGCGGTCCGCTTCGTCCTCACTTGCCGGCGACACCGACACGTTTCAGGTGGTGAAGGGGACTATTCTGTCGGCAAACGTCAGAAACGGGCGCGGTTACCTCGACTTCGGCACCGATTGGCACCGCGACTTCACGGCGACGATTTCGCCGGAGGATCTCAAAAGCTTTCGCGAAGCAGGCGTCGATCCGGAGAGCTATGAGGGAAAGACGGTGCTGGTTCGCGGCTGGGTGGAAAAACTGCGCCGGCCGGAGATCGAAGTTGCGGTACCGGAAGATATTGAAGTCCTCGACTCCCATTAGTGCGGTCAACCAAAAAGGCCGGAGCATGCTCCGGCCTTTTTGCAGGTCGAATTGAACGAGATCTTATGCAGCCTTCTTGAGCAGTACGGTCTCGACGCGCTTCACTGCCGCCTGCTCGTCGATGCGTTCGACAGCGGCAACTTCGCGCGCCATGCGCGCCAGTGCGGCCTCGTAAAGCTGACGCTCGGAGTAGGACTGTTCGGGCTGCCCGGTGGCGCGATGAAGATCGCGCACCACTTCGGCAATGGACACGAGATCGCCAGAATTGATCTTCGCTTCGTATTCCTGCGCCCGGCGGCTCCACATGGTGCGCTTGATGCGCGCCCGGCCTTTCAGCGTGTTCAGCGCACTGGCCACGACGTCGGGAGTGGAGAGCTTGCGCATGCCCACGGCCTTGGCTTTGGCGGTCGGCACCCGCAGCGTCATCTTGTCCTTGTCGAAAGTGATGACGAACAACTCCAGCTTCATGCCGGCGACTTCCTGCTCTTCGACCTTCGTGATGCGTCCGACGCCATGGGTCGGGTAGACGACATGGTCGTTCGTCTTGAAGTCGAGCTTTTTGTTGGAGTTGGCGGGAACCTTCTTCTTCGGGGCAGTCATCTCAGTGTCCATTCTCAACTTTCATTCGTCGGTCGGCCGCGCGGATGCCGCGGCGCGAAAGCCATCCCCGGCCACACTATGGGCGGCGAGCAATGATCCGTCCTAAACAGTTGCCAGAAGGTCGGGGGTCATCTGGACATCGGCTCCCGGATACGCGCGGGCAGAGGCGGAGTTCGATATCGCGTCCGCATGGCCATTCCGAGGCTCATTGACCCTATCATACCGCCTGCGATTTGTGAAGGTGCAAGCGGCCAACACATTGAAATTCCGGGATTTCTTCGCGTTAATGTGAGAAATTGTCAGTCAATTCAAGCACCTGTCACGCAACTTTCTCATTCAGCAACCGAGTCAATTTAAGTTAATTCTACGAACCGGAGCCGGGTTTTTCGCTGAAGTACTGTTCAAACTTGCCAGAAACCTGATCAAATTCCTTGGCATCGGCAGGCGGGGTGCCCTTGTGGGTGATGTTGGGCCAAGTCTTGGCATATTCGGCATTGACGCCCAGCCATTTTTCAAGTCCCGGCTCGGTATCGGCCTTGATGGCCTCGACCGGACATTCCGGCTCGCAGACCCCGCAATCGATGCAGACCTCCGGATCGATGACCAGCATATTTTCACCCTCGTAGAAGCAGTCCACCGGGCAGACCTCCACGCAGTCCATGTATTTGCACTTGATGCACGCGTCGACGACGACATAGGTCATGAGATGCTCCGG
This sequence comes from Rhizomicrobium sp., assembly GCA_050010175.1. Lineage (GTDB taxonomy): Bacteria > Pseudomonadota > Alphaproteobacteria > Micropepsales > Micropepsaceae > Rhizomicrobium. Next base: position 11,287 of record JBEKLN010000061.1, on the reverse strand, counting down.
AAGGCGATGCGGGTCAATTAAGACGGCGCGGGCGGCGGATCAAGCGCGTCGTCGTTTACAATCTCATAGAGTGACTGCGCCGCGCTTGCGGGCCCGCGGCGCAGCGCCAGGGCCTGCACCCGAACGGCCAGAATGTCGCGCCCTCGGGGCAGAGTGACGATGTCACCCGGACCCACGTTCGCGCTCGGCTTGACGATCCGCACCCCATTGACTCGGATGAGCCCCGACGACGCAGCTTCCTGCGCCAAGGGGCGCGAACGAAAAAATCGTGCATGCCACAGCCATTTGTCGATGCGCATCCCCGACATACGTCAGTCCGCGGCAACAAGGACGGCGAGGTCGGAGAACGGCGACGGTGTTGCGCGCCGTTCGCGGCGGCGTTTTGAGCTTCGCGTGGAACTCGTGTCCGCTGTGTGGCGCCAGACTGTCCTGGGTGCGGAAGGATCGGCGACGGCGACGCGCGACCAGTTAAGCGCGCCGAGCACGCCTTCCAGCGTGTGGCGGTCGCATCCGAGAAGCGAAACGAGCCTGGGGTACAATTCGTCCGTGCTCTGGCCGGTGGCGGCTGCCTGCTCCAGTTTTTCTTCCAGCCGGTCGAGCATGTCGAGCCGCACGGCCCGCGTACCGATCATGCGAAATCCCGCCGCTGCGAGGAAACCGGCGTGTGAGCTTTCGTCGCTTGTGAACGAAGTGAGTCCCGCGGCGGGAGGCGAGGGGATATTTTCCATCCTCGCATGAACGGCCCATAGCAACGCCAGCAAGGGCGCGGCTTCAGGGCGCAGTAGTTTGGGAAGGTAAATCGATCGCCGAGCGAACCAGACGCCGAACCGCCGCAATGGGCGCATGGCGGTGTGCGCATCGTGCGGCAATGTCGCCAGATTCAGGTCCACCGATCCCAAGTGTTCGACCAATTGGTAGGCGATGCCCCGGGCTGGCGCCGGTAGTGCGCCGTTCGAACCCGCTTTGGTTTCGGCCGCGTCGCGCAGTGCAATGAGCGGCTGGAGCCGGGTGGCGATGCGTTTCGTCATCCACGTTTGCAGACGCTCGAGCGCGGGTGCTCTTAAGGACAATGCAATGCTCTCATCGGCCAGCAGGGATATTCCGGGTTCAAGGGGATCGGCGCCATGAATCAGCTGACCGACGATGGCGCCTTCCCACCACAGCCTGCCATGTTCGCTGAGCGAGATATCGCCGTCGGCTGCCCGCGTCAGCCGGCGGGCGCGCGCGACAAGTTCTCCCTCAAGACCCTTGAGCGCTGCAGCGCGCAGCGTACGGCCGTGGACGCCCTCCGCCCGCGGGTCGGGCGTGAAGCGGAACCCGTCCAGCTTGCCGACGATTTCTCCGCCGATCGCAACCGCGCCGGAGTCATCGAGCGCAAGCTCGAGAGCGTCGTTGTCGCGCAAGCGCCGCATCAATCTGGCGGTGCGCCGGTCGATAAATCTCAGCGTCAACTGTTCGTGCAACGCATCCGAGAGACGATCTTCCACCGCGCGGGTCTGTTCCTGCCAGTGCGCGCTGTCCTCGATCCAGCCCGGACGGTGGGCGGCGTAAGTCCACGTGCGGATTTGCGCGAGCCGGCCGGATAACGTTGCCACGTCGCCTTCGGGATCATCGAGGCGGGAGATCTGGCGCGCGAACCAATCCTCGGGAAGGGCACCGTCGGCCATCAGATGCCGATAGATTTGGGCGACAAGTTTCGCGTGCTCGTCCGCCGACAGCTTGCGGAAATCGGGCAGCTGGCATGTGTCCCAGAGTGTTTTCACCGCGGCCGGCGCGCCGGCCATGTCGCGGATATCATTCTGCACCGCCAGCAACCGAAGCGACGTATAGTCCATGGCAGGGCGCGCCCTCGCGAGCCCGCGCTCCGGCGGGAGCGCCTCCAGACTTTCGATCAGTCCGTCGAGCGAGCGGAAGCTCAACTGTGAATTTCGCCATTGCAGAACGCGCACGGGTTCGTAGCGGTGGCCTTCCACGCGCGTCACGACGTCTTCGTCGGGAGGCTCAGCGTCCGACGTGACTCCGAACGTGCCGTCATTCATATGGCGGCCTGCACGCCCCGCGATCTGTCCGATTTCGTCGGGCCGCAACGGGCGAACGCCCATGCCGTCGAATTTGTCGAGCGACGCGAACGCCACGTGGTCGACATCCATGTTGAGCCCCATACCGATCGCATCGGTTGCAACAAGGAAATCGACTTCGCCGGATTGATAAAGGGCGACCTGGGCATTGCGCGTGCGCGGCGACAGGGCACCCAGGACGACGGCCGCTCCGCCGCGCTGGCGACGCACAAGCTCGGCGATGCCATACACATCTTCTGTCGAAAAGGCGACGATGGCCGAGCGGCGGGGCAGGCGGGTCAGCTTTTTTGCGCCAATATAGGCGAGATCGGAAAACCGCGGACGCGCAACAAAATGCGCCTCCGGCACAAAACGCTGGATGACGCCGCGCATGGTTTCCGCGCCGAGAAACAACGTCTCCTCCTCGCCACGCGCGTGGAGCAACCGGTCTGTGAACACATGACCCCGTTCGGCATCGGCACAGAGCTGGATTTCGTCGATCGCCAGGAACGCGGACCGCAGATCGAGCGGCATGGCTTCGACGGTGCACACGAAATAGCGCGCGTCTGGCGGGACGATTTTCTCTTCACCGGTGACAAGCGCCGAGACGCCGGCGCCCTTGATGCGCACAATCCGGTCGTAGACTTCGCGGGCGAGCAGACGAAGCGGCAGGCCGATCATACCCGACCGGTGCGCCAGCATGCGCTCGATGGCAAAATGGGTCTTGCCGGTGTTGGTGGGACCGAGCACGGCTGCCACCCGCCCGATCCGGGCAGGGCGCCTTGCAACACGGGCCGCCTGACTCGCGTTCATCGCGAGGAGGAACATCGGGTTTTCGCAGCTTGGATGCAAGCCCTGGCCGCGAAGCGCTCACATGGTTCGAGCAGCGGGGCGTTCGAGTGAATCGTCGTCGTCGGTCGTCTTGCCTGTGGGCTTGGAAACGGGAGGCGCTGAATGCGAGTCTCCTCGAACATCGACGCCAATGCCGACCTGTTGTAACAAGCCAATGCGGCGGTTAGGGAGCCGGGGCGCTGCCAGACATATTTCTTTCGTACAACCGCGAAGACCAGGCGATAGCGCGACGTTTCGCCGAAGCCCTGTCTGCGGCCGGATTTTCGGTATGGTGGGACGTGACCCTCCGCTCCGGAGAAGCCTACGACGAGGTGACCGAAAAGGCGTTGGCGGACGCCAGGGTGGTTCTCGTTCTCTGGTCGCCGCGGTCGGTGGTGTCGCGCTGGGTGCGGGCGGAGGCGACGGAAGCGAATCGGCGTGGCACGTTGGTGCCGGTGATGATCGAGCCCTGCAAACGGCCGATCCTGTTCGAATTGACCCAGACGGCCGAACTCTCCCATTGGACGGGTGACCGTTCCGATCCTGCGTGGGTATCGCTGGTTGCCGACATTCGCCGACTTGCGCATGCGGCCGGTGCCCACCCGTTGCAGGCGACTGCGACAACTCCGCCCAATTCTTCCAAAGGCCTGCTTCAGCGGCTTCTCTTCGTCCTGCATCGCGACACGGTGGTTCTGTCGTTGCTGGGGGGAGTCGTGCTGCTCGGCGCCGTCGCGTTCACGGTGATGCTGAGGCGCGGTGCGCCCGAAATCACCTCCGCTGCGAACACGCCCGCGTCGGCGTCCATCGCCGTGTTGCCTTTCGTGAACATGAGCGGCGATCCGGGCAGGGAGATCATCTCCGACGGAATTTCAGAGGAGTTGCTGAACGATTTGGCCAATGTGTCCGCGTTGCGGGTAGCGGCACGCACGTCGTCCTTCGCGTTCAAGGGCAAAAACGAAGACATCAAGACGATCGCAGGCATCCTCTCCGTCCGCACGATCCTCGAGGGCAGCATTCGCGAGGACGGCGAGCATATCCGCATTGCGGCGCAGCTGATCAACGCGGCCGACGGGTATCATTTGTGGTCCGCAACCTACGACCGGCAGATGACCGGTATCCTCACGTTGGAGGACGAGATTGCGCGCTCCATTACGTCGGCGCTGACCAACAAACTCCTGGGGACTGCGAACGGACCTTCGGCGGGGAAGCCCGCGTCGATCGATCCGATCGCGTACCGGAAGTATCTCGAGGGGCAACACGAGTTTGCGCCGCGCACGGCAGACGGCGTGGCAAAGGCCGTGGTGCTTTTCAAGCAGGTTGCCGTTCTGCAGCCTGACTTTGCGGACGGGTTGGCCGCCCTGGGGCGCGCACTCATCGACGATGCAGAAAACAATCCGGGCAGGAAGGATTTGATGCCGGCGGCCGAAGCCGCTCTCGCACGTGCGCTGGCGCTCGATCCCGATAACGTGGCAGCGCTCAGTGCTCACCTCGATCTCGCGCTCCACCGGATGAATTGGTCTGCCGCAGCTGCCGATGCGTCACGCCTGAACGCCATCAGCGCCAGCAGCGCGCCCGTGTTGCACGAAATGTTTCGCTACTATCAGATGATGGGTTTTCCAAACGAAGCGCTTGAAACCGTGCGCAATGCGGCGAAGCTCGACCCGCTGTCTTTCGTGGACCGGTACAACGTCGTTGCGGCGCTTATTCACAACGGGCAATTCGCCGATGCGATCAGGGCCGCACACGAGGCCCTGGCGTTGCTGCCCGATCAGACCGAGGTTCTGGCGATGCTTTGCAGGGCTGACTCAGAGAGCGGCCATATTGCGGGTGCGCACCTTGTTCTGGCCACGCTTTCGAGCGGCAAAGACGCAACGTCCCGATTGAGCTGTGAATTCGATATCGACGTCGCCGAATCAAAGTTGGCCGATGCGCACAAAATCGCCGACGGCCTTGCATCGCAGTTTCCGCAGGGAGATTTCGGCGCCGCCGATATTGGAGAGTTGTACGCCAGATCAGGAGAATTCGACAAAGCCGTCGCGTGGCTCGCGCGCGCCTATGACGGCCGGGACTTCGATATCTTCACCGTCGCTTATACAAAGTCCATTCCAGCGGCGTTCTTCAATGCAAGTGGGTGGAGGGCGCTACTGCGGCGGCCACTGTTCCGGGATTGGCAGGCGGCGCATGACTCGCTCGGATCCGACCTTGCCGCGGACCGCTGAACGCCGACAATCGTCAGGAAGAGGAGTTCATGACGTCGATCGATGCGCGCCCATTTCTGCTTGAACTCTGGCGCGCCGCCATTGACGCGGTGACTGTCGGCGACGGCTTTACGAGATTCCTGCCTGGGCGTGCGTCTGGTCGGACCATCGTGATCGGCGCTGGAAAAGCTGCGGCGGCCATGGCGGCCGCTGCAGTCGAGTATTACGGACCCAATATCGATGGCGTCGTCGTCACGCGTCATGGGCACGGGCTCCGAGCAGGCGAGACGAATGGGGGCATCCGAATCATTGAAGCAGGCCATCCGTTGCCGGACTCGGCGGGTGTCGAAGCGGGCAGGGCGGTCCTGGATGCAGTCTCCGGTCTGCACGCCGATGACTTGGTGATCTGTCTGCTGTCCGGCGGCGGATCCGCTTTGCTCGAGTATCCGGTGTCCGGCGCTTCGCTCGCTGACATCGGCGCACTCAATCGCGCGCTTCTCCAAAGCGGCGCGGCAATCTCCGAAATCAATTGCGTCCGAAAACATCTTTCCGCGATCAAGGGCGGACGTCTGGCAGTTGCCGCATGGCCCGCGCGAGTCGTCACGCTCGCAATCTCAGACGTGCCGGGCGACGACCCGAGTGTGATCGCATCCGGGCCCACCGTTGCCGACCCCACGACGGCAGCAGACGCCATCGCGATTCTGCAGCGACACCGAATCGATGTCCCACCCGGCGTTACGCGCGTGCTCGCGCGCTCGGAGCTTGAAACGCCGAAGTCCGATGATCCGCGCGTGCGGAATACTGAGTATCGCATCGTCGCCACCCAGTCGGACGCGCTCAATGCGGCGAGCGCCATCGCAGCGAAGGCCGGCTACTCAGTCGTCAATCGTGGAACGCGAATCGAAGGCGAGGCGAGAACGGTTGCAACACATGAAGCACATATGGCCTTTGAACTTGCGTCGAAACCCGAAGGCAGCGTCATCCTGGGCGGCGGCGAACTGACTGTCACGCTTGATCGACGAGGCACGGGCGGACCAAACCGGGAATATGCGCTGGCGCTCGCGCTCGCGCTGACCGGACATCCACGTATCTGGGCGCTGGCGGCAGACACCGACGGCATCGACGGCACGGACGACGGTGCGGGCGCCATCGTGACGCCGGATACACTCTTGCGCGCCCGTCGGCTCAATCTTCATGCGTCGAAAGCTCTCGCGGATCACGACAGCGGCACATTCTTCTCGCGGCTGGGCGATGCGTTGGTTACCGGACCGACGCGCACCAACGTCTCCGATTTCAGGGCGATCGTTATCCTGCCGGATATGGCGATCGTGCAGGCGGCCTAGGCGCCGGGGTCGCGATCATGCCGCGCGATACGCCACCTGCATCGCCTTGAACATGGCGAGGGGGAATTTGATCGGCACGCCTTCAAGTGCTGCCGCCAGCATTTCGAGATGCGCTTCGAACCCCGCCGCAGCACGTGCGGCGTCTTCGCCTGCGGGCAGTTGCAACGTCATCGTCAGGCGCGTTCCCTCTGCGATGGGCATGGTTTCGAAGCGCAGGGGCCGCGTCGGCTCGCCGGGTCCGCTCCAGGAATAGGCCACGCTGCGCGGCGCATCGAACTCGCTGACCGTCGAGTCGATCACGATGCCGCTGTCGCTGAAGTCGAGCTTTGCCGTTCCGCCTTCGTGGGGTTCGATCGAACCCGGCGCCAGCCAGTCGACGAGTTGATCCGGCTCGACCAATGCCTGCCACAGGCGATCCACGCTTTGAGGAAAATCCCGCGAGATGCGGACTTCGGTCGCTCCCGGCATCACTTTCAGCGAGCCGTATTTCGTGAATTCCCCGCTCATCCGCGCGACTCCGCCGAAGTGTCACGATCAGAATAGCAAGCCCATTCATTGCGCCGCAATCCTCGATCAGCGCCGACGGATTCACCCGGGCGGGGTAAGGGATGGCGCGATAACAGCCACAACAGGGGCGATAACAGGGGCCAAATACAGCGGAAAAATCGCGGGCGCCGCTGTATGTCAAAATTCGCTTTTCAATCAGTGGCTTCGCAAAACCGCTGACTGCGATAACAGCGGCATATCAGCGGAATAACAGCGGCTGGCGCAGGAAAAGCGCCGGAAACGCTGGATTTCTTGGCGCCCATGGCCGGTGCCGCGGCGAAGCCGGGCGGGTCTTTCTTTGCGATTCACACTGTCAAAGAACGGGACCGCACTCTATGCGGAAACCCGTGGCCGCGCCAGTTAATTCGTATACGGAACAAAACGTTGACGCAATGTGGGGTGGAGCAGTTTCCCCGGGCTGCGGTCGGATCTGATCTTCACCGCCATCAAGCGGATGCGGAAGGACCCAGACACGAGCCTCATCGCCGACACGATCACTTTTTTTTATGAGCGCCGGCTGCTCGACGAATGGGAATACAGATTCTGCCAGAGCAGGATGCGCCTGCGCAGCCTGACTTCGGCACAGCTTGGCAAGCGCCGGGACATCAATCAAAAGGTTCTGACGGCCATCAAAAGGCACGGCTTTCAGGGGCCGCAGTAGTCCCGGCGGCTGTCGCCCGATGTCAATGAGGGCCGGCAAGCGATGCGTGCAGCTCGCCAAAATGCGGTTGGTGAGCTGGGCGATGCGCGCTGCACGCCAGGACGCCAATCAGCGCAGTGATTCGACGCGGCGTCGATCTCACGCGCTCACTGCTTCGTGGCCCCGCTGTCGTTGTGCACCATGAGGCTCGAGACAGTCACCGGCTCGAAATCCGCGAGCGTCAGGCTCGTGATGCAGGAGAGATCGCTATCGTTCCAACGCGCGTCGGGCGTACCGATCAGCCCGCCGCTGTCGCCGTTGTCCGCCAGGATGATGCCGTAGTCGCGGAAGCCGGTGATGATGATTGCGGCCTGCGGGCTCGATGCTGCGCAACTGGGCGTCTGCACGGAGGCTTTGAGCCGGTAGATCTCGCCGGCAGGTCCCGTCATCGTGCAGCTTGCGGGCGGCTTCTTCTGCGAGATTTCCGACTCCGTCGGAATCGTCTGGCCCTTCTTCGTCGTGCAGCTTCCCACACCGGCCGTTTGCGTCGACGGCCACACCCAGTAATTCAGCATGTGATTGAGCGTGAACCTGATGGGGTGCTGCACCGTGCCGTTGGGTGCTGTCGGCGTGCCGGTACCGATCACTTCGTCGGCGTTGACCAGCAGCGGCGCCACCGGCAGCCCGGCTGCGTCGGATGTGCCTTTGCCCTGCTGTGTGAGCGCATTGCCGTTCACATTCTTCCACAGCGCGTTGGACGAGTCCGTCCATCCGGGGCCGAGATAAATCCCCTGCCACATCTCATAGAGCGCGGGATTGGTATTCGGGCCGCTCGCGCGATAGATCAGCACATGCCGGTCGCCGTTCGACTGACTCGTGCCTTCCACCGGCGCGTTCGCCGGGATCGGCCCCTTCGTAAAATAGGATTGGTATACCGTCGTCGTCACGGGCACGTCGGGTTGATTGTAAGGCACGGAGAACGACGGAATCCCGTTCGGAAACGGGTAGCCAGACGTGTTGCCGAAGAAGGGCTTCACCGTTTCGGACTGATAGCCGGAGTAAATCGGCGCGGCAGGCGACGTATCCACGGGCAGGTTGGTCGTCGCATAGTCCACTCGGTGATGGAATATCGAGGTCGTCGGGAAGATGGTCGCCAGGAACGCGTTTGTGCCGTCGATCGCAAAGGCGATCTGGCGGCTCGCCTGCGCGCCCGAACTGTCCGTCACGATGAGGAGTGGGGCGTATGTGCCCTGGCCGCCGACCTGGGCGGCGCTGATACTCCCGCTCGCCGCATCGATCGACATGCCTTCCGGCAACGGCGGGTAATTGTCCGTCGTGTTGAATGAAAATGTGTATGGCGGCGTTCCGCCCGAGGCCTGGATCGTACATCCGGCATAGGCCGCGCCTTGCGTGCCGCCGGGGCAACTCGTCGTTGTGATTTGGAGCGCAGCCGGCTCGCGCTGCGCATATGCGTACGGAGCCATGAGGGCAGCGGCCAGGGCGACCGGAAGCAATCTCTTCATGCGATGGTTCTCCCGCGTTCGATGCACGATAACATCTGCGCCCGCAGCCGTATCGCCGGAACCTCCGCGTCGGGTTAAACAAGTCCCAAATTTCTGCTTCGAATGCCCGGCTTCGACCGGGGGGTATCCAGGGGATCGATTTACATTTCCGGTGGCGAATTATCCCGCAACATGTATTGCGTCCCGGAATTCAAGAAACGGTGGCACTCTTTGCGGGGATGTTCCCTTTTGACCATCGTGGCCTTCGGTCTTCCGTGCAAACTGCGCACGCTGAATGGGGCGTATCCGATATGAACGACAAAGAGACAACCGCCGCCTTTTTTCTTCGCGCGGAAGCCGTGCGAGCGATCGCGAATGGACTATTCGACGAGGATGAACGGCAGATCGTGCTGAATTTCGTGGCTGAGTGTGAGGCGCTGAAACAGCCCAAAGGGCCTCCCGACCCGGTGACGTGAAGTTCGCCTCTTGCGCCGCCGTCCAAAACTCGGCGTCCGAAGAGGAGCCGCTGGATTGCACGCGGTCGTTGACCTCGCTGACTGACTCTTCAACAGGTGATGGGCCGACGTGTCGGTACTCGGACCGCGCGTTTGCCGCTCTTATACAGCGCGATCGGCCGGAATCATGCCCGCACTCCGGACGGCGGCGACTTGTGCGTGTGCAATGGTTACTTCCGTTCCAGGATTCGCGTCTGCAACCCTGATGACGGCTTGCAGCTGGCGCGTCAGTGCGTGGACGATGCTCGTGCCAAGCCCTGCCTTGATTCCCGTGCCGTCTGCGGCCATTCCGACGCCGTTGTCGGTCACCGACAACGTCCAGTTCGGACCGTAGGAATGGTAATCGACCTTGATCCTGCCGCTGCGATCGCCCGGGAACGCGTGCTTGAGGGCGTTGATGACCAGTTCGGTGACGATCAAGCCGAGGCTGACCGAAACGTCTGCGCTGGTCACGCTCTTATCTACGTTCACGTCCAGAGACAATTGATTGTGATCGCGGATCATCGACGCCCCGATGCTGTTGCACAGCGCGGTGAAGTACGGACGCAGTTCCACATCGGAGGCGCTCGACGTCGAGAGCTGCTTTTGCAGGGACGCGACCGACATGACCCGCTGATGCGCGTCGAAGAGATGGGTGCGGATCTCGTCGGACTGGACCTTGCGGGCGCTTTGCATGAGGACGCTTGCGACAATCTGAAGGCTGTTTGCCACCCGGTGATGAAGTTCCTGAAGGAGAATCGCTTTCTCCCTCAACATGTCGTCCTTGAGTTTTTCGGCGATGCGGGCCTCGGTGACGTCGGATACGGCCAGAAGCAGTCGAGTGCTGTCTTCGCTTCCGTATTCGAGCTTCTGGGCATTCAGGACCAGATGGCGGTCTTCGCGGCCCTTGCGACGAAGGTCGAGCTCGTAGCTCTCGATTTTGGCGTAATCCGATGCCGTCGCACTAAGAAGGGACAAGAGTTGCGCGATGTTCCATTCGCCCGAGCCAAGCTCGCGTAGCGGCCGGCCCGGCACAGAGGATGGTTCGATCTGAAATGCCTGACAGAAAGACTTGCTCGCCGCGATCAGCGTGAGATCCCCGTCAAGGAGCAGAAGAGGCGCCGTCGAAGAGGCGATCACCGCCAATGCGAGGTTGAGTCCCACGTCTGAATGCATCTTCGGTTGGGGAGCCATGGCTGCCCCTTTCTGGTCGTGACCGGAGGCTCTCAAATCGAAAGCCGTACCCGCATATGAATTTTTCAGAGATCGACCAAGCCCCGGTTCGGGCTACCGGTCGAACGCTACGCTACCCTGCGATAGCCGTTGTCCGTTCCGGGACTCTGGTCGAAGAGTTCATGCAGTGCTGACGTAACCTGTTCGGCGCTGTACGGTTTGCGGATAAACAGGCGTTTGGCGGGCAATTGTCCTTTCTCAGGCGTGTACAGGCCCGACGTGATAATCAGGTGGATCGGCGGCCAACGGCCCCGGATCGAGTGTGCCAGCTTCCAGCCATCCATCGAACCGGACATGTTGATGTCGGTGAAGACGGCTCGAATGTCGGTTCGGTTTTCCAGAATCTCGATTGCCTCGTCGGCATTGCAGGCATCCACGACCATAAACCCAGCGTCTTCCACCATTTGGACGGCGCTCATCCGAATGAGCGCCTCGTCCTCAAC
>JBEKLN010000060.1:0-16804 GCA_050010175.1 Rhizomicrobium sp. | reverse complement strand
AGGAACGCATCGCCCATCTGCTCACACGCCCCGTCGGGCGTCCGCCGCATGAAGTCCGTCGCATTTACGCCAACTTCAGCTATCAGGCTCAGAGTTGGAAGACATCGCGTCGCGTCGTGGCAAAGGTCGAGTGGCATCCCGGCGAGCTATATCCGCGCGTCGGCTTCATCGTCACCAACCTGTCTCGCCTGGCCGAACGTGTCGTCGGCTTCTACAACCAACGCGGCACCTGCGAACAGTGGATCAAGGAAGGCAAGAACGCGGTGAAGTGGACACGGCGGTCGTGCTGCTCCTTCGCCGCCAACGCCGTCCGGCTTCAGCTTCATGCGCTGGCTTACAATCTCGCGAACTTCATGCGGACGCTGGCATTGCCGGAGACCGTCAAGCACTGGTCGCTGACCAGCTTGCGCGAAAAGCTCGTCAAGATAGGCGCGAAGATTGTCACCCACGCGCTACGTGACGTTCCAGATGGCGGAGGTGGCCGTACCGAGCCAATTGTTCGGGGAGATTCTGAGACTGATCGACGGACTGCGGCCACCACCAGCCCCGGCCTGAGAACGTGGAGCGTGCAATGCATCCTAACGACAGGAGGAGTGTGTCCGAATGCCAGGAAAATCGAGCCAAACGAGCCTCTTGGGCATGTTCATGCCTGAACGCTCACGCTCGCCGGGACAAAAACGGTCGCTCGGGCTTCCCGGCACCTTGGAAATGCGGTATTTTCTGCCTCTACTCGGGGTCATCCGGGGAATGTCGGTTCAGGGCTGTTGGTGGTTGCGGGTGCGCTTCAGTGCAGCGCCGACACTGGCGACCACGCCCGTCATTACGGGAAAATATGCGCTGAAATCAACTGCTTGGCAATCTCTCGCTCACGGAAGCGTCTGACGAGGCCGGGCAATGCTGGAGATTCCGATGAACCCTCCCGATCTTTCCAAACGGCCGTTCCACCTCACCGTGGAGCGCGCGATGCGCGCCACGCCAGACGCTCTCTATCGCGCCTGGACGGAACAGATCGATCGCTGGTTCGCCGTTCCCGGCTCCGTCGTGATGAGGGCGGACGTGGGCTCGGTGTTCTTCTTCGAAACGGCATTTGAAAGCCAGCGCCACCCGCATTTCGGACGCTTCCTCCGGCTCGAAAAGCCGAGCCTTGTCGAACTCACGTGGGTCACGTCGGCGACACAAGGCTTCGAGACCATGGTAACCGTCGAAGTCGCGCCACAGGGCAGCGGCACACTTCTCAAGCTCGCACACGCCGGTTTCCCCGACGAGCCCTCGTGCCGACGCCACCGCGAGGCCTGGCCGCACGTTCTGATGCAGATGGACGGGAAGATCGCGGGTGAATAGATTTTCTGGGAGTGATCGCCGAAGCTCGCCTGGGTACTGCGAATGAACGGATTCCTCGACCGGCGCGCGTTTGCAGTCCTGACGAGTGGGCTGCTCCTTGCCACCGTTGCCGCCGTATACGCTGCGGCCGATAGCCCGCCCCTCGATATCGATCAATCGACGTTCGTTCCCATTGGCGGGATCGACCAGTGGATCAGCATCAAAGGTGAGAAACGTGACAATCCTGTGCTGCTGGTAGTTCACGGCGGACCAGGCGAAGCACAATGGCCGGAGTCAGACAAATATAAGCCCTGGGAAAAAGCGTTCACTGTCGTGCAATGGGACCAACGTGGTGCAGGTCACACTTACGGTCGCTACGGCGCGCAGACACCGGACGTCAACCTCGACCGAATCGCAAAAGACGGAATTGAAGTTGCCGATTATCTTTGTCGCTCGCTTGGCAAGAAAAAAATAATTGTCCTCGGGCACTCATGGGGTTCGATCGTCGCTGTCAGAATGGTGCAACTCAGACCGGAACTGTTTGCCGCTTATGTGGGCACCGGCCAGGTGGCGAGTTGGAAGGCCTCCGTCAACACCCAGTTCGACCTGCTGCTGGAAAGGGCGCGGCGCAATGGCGACGACGCGACCGTTAAACAGTTCGAAGCAATCGGACATCCAGATCCAGCCAACGCCAAGCAGTATTTTGCATTCAGCAAGGGACTTCGTGCTGCGATGGCGCCGTCCGACCAAGCGTGGTTGCAATCACTGCGCACCAGTGCTCCCACGCTGATAGCCAGTCATCCTAAGGACTTCCAAGATCTGATCGATGGAATGGACTTCAGCGCCGTGCACGCTCTGGCGGACCAGATGGCGACCGATTTGCCGAAGACGGCGATCAAGATCGATACTGCGTTTTTCGTCATTCAGGGAGAGGATGACGTAATCACGCCCACAACTGCGGCGATAGACTATTTCGATCGCGTTCAAGCACCGAAAAAAGAGTTGATCCTGATTCCAGGCGCCGGCCATTTCGCATTCATGACAGCCTCTGCCGCGTTTCTAAGCGCACTGACCGACAAAGTTCGCCCCGTCGCCGTCGTGCGCGGCGCCCAATAGTATCGTCGTTGTAAATATCGTGATGGCTGGAAAATGGGCCATAAAATCGCGGCAGGCCTTCCCTGTGGTTGCCGACTCAAACCGCGTCGCTGTCCGCCGTCTCCTGCACGTCCTCTGGCATCCGGTAGCCGAGACCCCGCGCCAGCGCGTGCAGCAACGGCGAATTCAGCTTTATATCGGCGGCCTGGCGAAAATTCGATCGCGCGATAACTGCTGCGAACAGCGCCCATAACAGCCGGGTGCGGCCAAAACTGCCGACCGGCGAACCCGGCCCAGGGAAGCCGCTGATGTCAACGACGGCGTGCGAAGGAGATCGCGGCGTGACTCTCGCCCGCGCGTGCGGATGTTCGCGCGCAACGCTGCGCGTTTCACAATGTCGAAGAGCACGGGGGAGTCTATGCGCGCAACGCAACACGCGACAAAAAATTCGGACACGCGCGCAGCGCAGACGAGCAGGGAAAATTCCCCGCGCTGCAACTCCAACGTGCGACGAAAGAATCCGGCTGCGTGTTCCGCCCGTCACAGGGGACGAGCGCGGATGCTGGCGGAAGTCTGACTTGAACTGTGGTAATGTATGAGCTGTCGCCAGAGCTCAACTATCTGTGAAACACCCAGCCGTCGGTCATGCAATCGAGCGTTGTGGTCCCGGCGCTCGCTTGGGCGATAATGTCTCGCGACGTGTCGGTGTAAAGCCGGAAGTTGAACGCCGAATCCGGGGCCGTTGAAGTCACGGCATATCCCGGCGCTGTAGAAAAGGAATTGGGTATTGCAGCCGGTGGCAAGGGCATCGTTCCCGGATAAAGGATGACAAGGTTTCCGCCGCCCGCACACCGGCCAAGTGCTTCCACCGACACGCCGAGCGGAACTGAAGCGAGGGGATACGCCGTCGCGGTTGTTCCGACGTTCGTTTGGTGAATATCGTGGACAGGCGAGTTTAGGTAAATGGTGTCGCCGCTCTGCGTGAATTGGACAACGTTGGAGCTGCTGTCGGTATAGAGAACCCCGATCAGGCGCCAATAGGCGGTGCTGATGGTCATCAAAGACGCGAGCCCCGCAGTCGATGGTGTATTGTTGAGGACGACCTGCCGAGCTCCCGAGAAAACGACGGTGTTACCACTGCCCGCGCACGTCGTGTTGGGCGACATCGTGGCATTGCCAAGTGTGATCTGATGGAGACTCAGGTTGATGTTCGCAACGAAGTCTCCATTGGGAATGCAGTTGGTCGTCGCATCGGCGACGGCCATCCCGTACTGCACAGTGCCTGATACCGGTGTAACGGAGAGAAGCGTCGGACTCATACTTGACCAACTCGCCGTCGCACTGGCTGGCGTATTGGCGGTGAACGCCGTGATGGTTGTCGGCGGCGATGTATAGGTGCCAGTGACCTCGTTGCCGACGGCGACCCCATTGAGCGGCGAAACATTGTAAACGGTATTGGTGGTTCCGTCAGTGCCTCCACTCGCCAACGTCAAATATCCGCTGCCGGCAAACGGATTTCCAGTACCCTGAAACGTGGGAGTCAAGGATGTCGAAGCCATGCAGGATGGTGTGGGCGCCCCGGATGTCGGTCCGCCGGCGGCGGAAGCAATGACGAAGATAAAGTAAGTCTTATTCGGTTGGACGGAACCGGTATCGAGTCCACCTGCCCCGCTCGCGGTGAGATCGATCGTACAGGCCGGAAAGCCCGGGGTAGACGAAGGTGGAAGCGTAATGGTCGTGGAATTCGTGCTGTCGGCGGCTGAGCCGGCTGCAATGTTGATATCGTGATGAACCACGAGATTATCCGAGAGCGTGAGCCCGTTGATCTGGGCCAGCGTGAACTGAGGAACCAGGGCCGAAAGCAGCAGCGGTTGCGCGTTCGGCGAGAATACGGATACGGCCGGTTGTGCCGCCGTTTCGTAGATGTGGATGTTGGTCAGCGTTGGCGCATTCGTCGTCGGAACGCCCGGATCGCTTGGGCCGGCAGCGTCGTACACATAGAGCGGGGCAACATCGACATTCGCCGTTTTCTTGCTCGGTGTCTGCACGGCATATACGTTGCCGCACAAATTGACGTTGTTGGTGACGTGGGTGTGCGCATTGTTGAAGTAGACTTGTGCAGAATCGACATCGTCGCCGCCATTCCCTTCCATGTGGTTGTTGCAAATCGTGATCGTGTCGCCCCAATCGATATCGATACCGGCGCTGGCGGCTCCGCCCGCGCCCTGCTTACCACTGCCTTGAATGTCGATTCCGGTAATGGACATCTGCGATGCGCCCGACAGATGGATTCCCACGCCCGCGGGATCCTGAACGATCCCGCCTTCGATAGAGCCTTCGGCAGCGCCGAAGAATATCCCGTCTCCGCCGACCAACTGGGCATCCGCCACAGTGTTTTTGCCGGCCTGCGATACGTTGTTGCCGATGAGCCGCACATTGGAACAGGGGCCGGGTATATAAATGCCGTGCTGCATCGCGGTCTGCATATGGGTATCCTGCACCCGCAGCCCCGTCGCGCCGGTGCCGCAGAATAGGTCATAGCGCCCGTTTTGCAGCAGCGAGAAGGAGTCGATCGTGACGTTGTTAGCGACGGCGTCGACGGCATCGGGTCCGAAGAAGAAGGCGGTATAGGGAGCGGTGCCAGTGGACACGTTTTGTGAAACATACACGTCGCAGGCAGACGCACCGCCACACGTCGACGACGTCACCACCGTTCCATCTTTGCTAACCACACTTCCGTTACTGTCGACGACGTAGACCGCGTTACCTCCTTCAACCGTGAACATCCCGCTGCCTGCCGCATAGCTCATGTCGTTGGTGGGGGACATAAAGGTATTGGGCGCCGTCTCCAGGCTGATGTCGTTGCCGGTCACGCCGATACTGGAGAGCCGGCAATAGGAATTCGCAGAAAACACGGCCTGCGAGCCATAGCCGGAGAAACTCCCCGGTACCGCCCCGACAAAAGGATAGGACAGGCCGGAAAAAGCAGCCGACGCCTGGAAATTGACGCGCGGATTGGGACCGTTGGTATTCCCGTTGTTGTCGAGGTTTTCGTCGCCCCGGATCGTGGCATTCGGCGGACAGAAGAGCGGCGTGTCGACCAGGTACGTGCCGGGAATCGACGCGATCCAGGGTCCGAAATTGGCAGGTTGTAACGAGAGCCCCAAGCTGCTCGCATTGCCGTAAGCGCCCAGCCAATCTTCGATGGACGTCGTGTCGTCGTGCATCCCGCCCATAACGGCACCGTCGCCATACGCCCCGAATTCATGCGGATCGCCGCGATAGTTGGATTTCTGATAGCAGTCGCCGCCGCCGTCGCCTTGGGTGCGGAATCCCGCTGCTGACACATAGGTGTGGACCGTACTACCGCTGTAGTTGCGCAGCCCGTTGCTGGTGTCGGTGCAGGTGATTACGACGCAATTGAACCCGTAGGCAGGTGTAGGTGTTTGAGCGCGCGCAACTTCGGTCTGAAATACCAGCGCGAGAATCGCGACAACCAGTATAACGATCTTTTCCATCCACCCCCCAAGGATAGGCACAGGCTCTGAGTTTGAGCGCGCAGAACAGCCGCGACGCACAAAGCACGCGCCGAAAACTCGCTAGCTGTCAGTTGCTGTCCCTCAGTACAGTCGGCGGCGTCAGCCCACAGTAAACAGCCGTATTTGGACGCTATCCGATAATATTATTTCTTGTCAAGGTAATGCACTCGATATTCCTGACTAGGAGAGTATGAAATTTGGAGTAAGATTGCGGTTCGGTACTTTGAGAGTGAGGGCCCCAATGTCGATTCCACCAAAGCGAACAGGTCAGCTGACTGAATTTGGTTTTGTCCTCGTAATGTCGGTTCTTATCTGTACGGGCTCAGCCCAGGCCGCCGAGAAGACCCTTTATTCCTTTCAGGGCGGCAGCGACGGAATTGACCCATGGGGCTCGCTTGTTGCAGACGCCTCAGACAATTTGTACGGGACAACGATCAGCGGCGGTACCGGCGACGGAAGCGACTGCGAGTCCAATGCGGGCTGCGGTACGGTGTTCGAACTCGCGCCCGATGGGTCAGAAACTATTCTGCATGATTTTGCGGGAGGGTGCGATGGTGCAGCTCCAGCCGCCGGCCTGGTCGCCGACAAGTCCGGCGCGTTTTATGGAACGACATCCATAGGCGGCAGCTGTAACGACGAAGGCTTTGGCACTGTGTTCAAGCTTCTTTCCGACGGGACGGAGTCTGTCGTTTATGCCTTCAAGGGTGGCAATGACGGTCAAGATCCGGAAGGTAACCTCATCGAGGACAAGCAGGGCAATCTTTATGGCACGACCACAATCGGCGGAGGCGGCAACGGTTACGGAACCGTGTTCGAGATCAAATCCAACGGCAAGGAAGTTATCCTGCATGCCTTCACCGGACCACCCGACGGTATAGGCCCAGACGGGGGCGTGATTCGCGACAAGGCCGGAAATCTTTACGGAACCACCGCATTGGGCGGCAACGGCACCGCATGCGATTCCGGAGGGCTTGGCTGCGGGACCGTGTTCAAGCTGGCGCCTGACGGCACGGAGACATTGCTCTATAACTTCCAAGGCGGCAGCGACGGCGCGGATCCTCTTTGCAACCTGGTGATGGACAAATCAGGCAATCTTTACGGCACTGTTCGGGAGCTTGCCGGCGCCTATGGCGGCGTGTTCAAGCTCGCGCCGGACGGCACGGAAACGATCCTTCATGCCTTCCAGGGCGGCGCAGACGGCAATGATCCGCAGGCCGGCCTGGTCATGGACAAATCCGGCAATCTGTACGGCACCACATACGATGGCGGCGGCGACGCGTGCCACAACCAAAGCGGCTGCGGTACGGTATTCAAAATCGCAGCCGACGGGACGGAGTCGGTTTTGTACATGTTCACGCCGAGCCACGGCGGGTTTCCAACCGCCAGCCTGCTCCTTGGCAAGAAGGACATGCTTTACGGGACGACGACGATCGGCGGCGCGGACAACGACGGCGTCGTGTTCAGCGTGAAAGCGAAATAGGCGCGAGATATTTTCGCCGTCTCATCGTCTACCCGCCGCACCGGCAGACGGGAGCAAATCCTCCGGACGCCGACCGAGGAGCAACGCGGCATGAAACACATCGCCCGGAGATTCGCGCGCGGTATCGTTGGCGCCGGCACACAGCATGCGCGGCCGGAGCGCGCACGCCGCCGGGGTGACGTCGCCTCGCCGCAGGCGGCGGTAACCGCGCTCTCGCGCTACTGCACCTTCAGCAATTCCACGTCGAAGATCAGCGTCGCGCCTGGCGGGATCGCGCCGTTGCCCGCGCCGTTGTCGCCATAGCCGAGAGCGGGCGGAATGATCAGCGTGCGTTTGCCGCCGACCTTCATTCCGGCCACGCCCTGGTCCCAGCCGGGGATGACGTCGCCCGCACCGAGCGTGAAGGTGAAGGGCTGGCCGCGGTCGACGGAGGAATCGAACTTCGCGCCTTTGGCGCCGTTCTGATAGAGCCAGCCGGTGTAATGCACCGTCACCGACTGGCCGGCTTTTGCGACCGCGCCGGTACCGACCTTCGTGTTGACGATCTTGAGGTGGGTCACGGCGGCGCCATGCTGGGCTTCGGCGTATGCCGCGGTGGACAGGCCGGCGCCGAGAACAAACAGCAGCGCTGCAAAAATCGTTTTCATGTGCATTTCCCTTTTTCCAAAGTGATCAGGCGCTGGGCGCCTGCGTACAGAATTTGTTTGCCTTGCGCCATCCGGCATCGGTCAGCACGCGCTACTCCGCCATCCGGCAGAGTGCCGCGCGCGCCGGCGCCACCGGAACGATGGCAGGCTTGCCGTTGACCAGGGTTTCGTCCGCCGCATACTCCAGCACGGACGGATCTTCGATCCCGAACACGGAATGCTTCTCCGGATCGACATAGGCCTTTTTGCAGTCCGGGTGCGCGGTCAGCCCCGTCTCTTTCGAGATCATTTGCCAGCATTCGTGCGCGTGCGCGCCGGCGATCGAACAATGCGACGTGTACACGCGCGTGTAGCGCATCTTCAGTCCGCCGGGGATCACCGAAACGCCGGCGAAGGAAACTGCGACGTCGTCCGAAATGCGTTTGGCGTCCGGCGCGAGAATGACGAAGGGCCTGCCGCCGTTGAACGAATCGACGCCATCGAAAAAAACGTAGTTGCCCGCGACGCCCTTGAAATATCCGGTCCATACGTTTGGGTGGATCACCAGTTCGTTCGCGCTCAGCTGCCTGCGCTGGCAGACAGGAGCGTGCCCCGGCAGGATCGCGATTTCCGAGGGTCCCTGATAGCCGAGCTCGAGCTGCTTCACCATGAACGTGCCATAGTACCAGCAGGTGACGCCGGTTCGCTCCTCCGGGTTTTGCGGGTTGCGCGGAAGCGGGATGCGGGTGATCTTCAGCGGTTTGTCGAAGACGGAAGACGGCGCGTCCGGCGGCGGTTCCGCCCGCGCGCCACACGCAAACACAAGTGCAGTCATAGCGACCGACAAACCGAGCCTGAGCATGATCACCCCGTTCTCTCCCGGCGCGGGGTGATAGCGCAGCCCATTGCGGAAGTCATCTGTCGATGCGATTGCACGCCGCAACCCGGACCTGTCATGTCCGGTTTGCGCGACGGCTGAAGCGCAGCCCAGCGGTCCCGGACCGGCCCGCGGCCGGTCTTGCACACACCTTTTCGACAATTCGTAAACCCGGCGTGAACCATCCGCGTTGTCTTCCCTCGCCTTGTGAACCACTCCGCCTCCATGCATAGTCGGCTTGGGGGCGTATCGGGGCGTGCGCATGAAACCGTTTCAGCGTGATCCTTCGGGGCCGGCTGGAATGGTTCGTCGCAGCCGACGTTTTTCGTGACCCCGCCTCATTCCGGTCCCGCCACTCCGCACATCCCGATTTCACCGGAGATCGCCCAGGCGCATCAACAGCTTCTCGGCCATCGGGAGCTGCAATTCGATTTTCCGGAGTTTCATCCAACGCCCCCGCCGCAATGGCTGGTCGATATCCTCAAATTCCTCGCGAAGATTTGGCCCAACCTGTCGTTCATGGGCTATGTCGGCTGGGCTGTGGTCATTGCCGGCGCGCTCGTGATCGCATTCCTCGCCGGGCGCGAAATCTGGCGTCACCCCTGGATGCGCAAGCGCCGTACCGGTGCCGAAGGCGGCGCGGCGGAGTGGCGACCCGAAGCAGAGGCCGCCCGCAATCTTCTGAGAGAAGCCGATCTGCTCGCGTCGCAGGGCAAATACGCCGAAGCCGTGCATCTCATCCTGCTGCGCAGCATCGAGGACATCGGTCAACACAAGCCAGGGCTTGTCAGGCCTGCGATGACCAGCCGGGAAATCGGCGCCTTGCGTCAGTTGCCCGTCGCCGCGCGCGCGACATTCGTGACGATTACGCAGATCGTCGAGCGCGCACTGTTTGCAGGATTGCAGATCGCGGCGGCGGATTTCGCGCAGTGCCGGGACGCCTATGAGCGGTTTGCGTTTGCCGGAGTCTGGCAGGGAGCAGTGGCATGAGCGCGGCCGGCAGACCGCAGACAAGCCTGCTGTCGCCGATCGTTGCGATCGGCCTCGTTGCGATCAGCATGCTGTCGCTCGTCGCCTATTTTGCGCTGTCGGCCTATGCACCGGATTTCCGCAGCGCGGACGACGGCGGCGCACACGCTCAGTCGGGCTCGGCCATCGGCTACGAAGGTCTGCGAATCCTCCTCGACGCGGCGCGCGTCCCGAACGCCATCGACCGGGGACAACGCCCGGCCGGCGTTCCCAACCTCGTCATTCTGACGCCGCCGCCGTTGCCCGCCGACACGGACGCACTCGAAAAGGCGCTTCACGGCAACCATCCGGGTCCGGTGCTCATCGTCATGCCCAAATGGGCACCGCTTCCCGACCCGATCGCGTATGGCCGCGTGATGAAGGGCGGGTTGATCGACCGCGATCTGGTCGCGGGCATTCTCAAGGAATTCTCCGACAAAACCCGCGTCGATCATCGAAACGATGTTGCGGCTCCAAACCTGATTCCGGTATCGAACCGCTTTTCGATCATTCCGGCCAATCTCGCGCCCATCGACTCGCTGCAGACGATTTCTGGCAAGGACTGGCTGCCGCTGATCAAGACCGATGACGGTCGCATCGTACTGGCCCGATATTCGAAACGATGGGTCTATGTGCTGAGCGATCCGGACTTCGTCAACACACACGGACTTCACGACCTGCCGACGGCGGCCTTCGCCGTCGCGCTGATCCGGCGGCTGCGGCTTGCCGGACATCCCGTCCTGTTCGACGTCACCCTCAACGGCATGGGCCGCTATCCCAGCATTTTGCACGATGCATTTGCGCCGCCCTTTCTCGGTGCAACGCTCTGCGCCATTCTCGCCGCCATCCTGATCGGCTATCACGCGGCCGTCCGCTTCGGCTCGCCGCCGCCGGACGAACCGGTTTACGCACGCGGCAAGACGGCCCTGGTCGCCAACGCCGCCGACATGATCCGCATGTTGCGCCGGGAACCGAACATGGCGACGCGTTACGCGTCGACAACACGCAATCTGGTTCTGCGCGCACTCGGCATCCGCCGGCAAATGGATGCCCAGGACAGCGAAGCCCTGATCGCAACGCTCGAGCGCGGCCATCAGCAGCGCTTTGCGCCTCTGCTTGCGCAGGCGGAACATCTCAAACATCGGGGCGATCTCGTTGCCCTGGCCAACAGGCTTTACGACTGGAGACAGGAGATGCTTCATGCACGTAAGTGAGGTCAAAGGCCTCGCCGACCGGATTCGCGGGCAGATCGCACGCGTCATTGTCGGCCAGGAAGACTCCGTCGATCTGATGCTGACCGCGCTGTTCTGCGGCGGTCATATCCTGCTCGAAGGCGTGCCGGGTACGGCGAAGACGCTGCTTGCGCAATCGTTCAGCGCGGCGCTGAACCTCGAATTCGGGCGCATTCAGTTCACGCCGGACCTCATGCCCGGCGACATCCTGGGCACCAATCAGTTCAATTTCCAGACCAGCACGTTCACGGTCAACCGCGGACCGATATTCTGCGAAGTGCTGCTGGCGGATGAAATCAACCGCACGCCGCCGAAGACCCAGGCGGCACTTCTCGAAGCGATGCAGGAACGCCGCGTCACGCTCGACGGCAAGCATCATCTGCTGAGCGAGCGGTTCATGGTGATCGCGACGGAAAACCCCATCGAGCAACAGGGCACCTATCCGCTGCCGGAAGCCCAACTCGACCGGTTCCTCTTCAAGCATATTCTGGGCTATCCCGACGAAGCACAGGAACGCGCGATCGTCGCTGCCACGGGCGCGACCGTGCGCATGCCCGATCCTGCGCAACTTGGCGTGACGGCGGTGGCGGACCGCGACACCATCGGCACCGCGATTGCCGCCGTCGCCGACGCCAAACTCTCCGAACCCATCGTCGACTACATCGTTGCCATCGTCCGCTCGACACGCGCGTCGGCCGACATCTCCAACGGCGCAAGTCCGCGCTGCGCGGCGATGATCGCGGCTGCGAGCCGGGCGCGTGCCGCGCTCGACGGACGCGACTATGTGATCCCGGACGACATCAAGGCGCTGGCGCTGCCCGCCCTTCGCCATCGCGTGATCCTGTCGCCGGCGGCCGAAATCGACGGCCGCAAGATCGACGACGTGGTAAGCGCGATCGTGCAGCACGTGGACGCGCCGCGCTGACGGACGAAACGATGATCTACCCCACGTCCCGCGCCGTCTTTCTCGCTTCGCTCGGCATTCCCGCAGCGCTGCTGCTGGCAGTCGCGGCGCCGCGGCTGTGGCTGGTGGGTGCGGTTTGGGTGATGTTCGTCGCCTGCGTCATGCTGCTCGACGCCCTGGCGGCCGGATTGCGCAGTGCCGTCCAAATTGTTCCCGATCTGCCGAACGGACTTGCCGTGGGAGAAACATCGCATGCCGGATTCTCGATCCGGTTCGGACGGTTCTCCACACCGCGCAACGCCGAGGTCGCGCTCGACGTCAATCCGCGCATCGTTTCCGCGCCCTATCGCCAGTCGGTCGCCATCGAAAATCGCACTGCGGATGCCGGTTTCGCGCTGACCGTCAAACGACGCGGTGAGGGTCGCTTCGAACGACTTTGGGTGAGATGGCAGGGGCCGCTCGGCCTTGCGTGGTCGCAGAAGCGGGAAGAACTCGCGAAGAGCCTGCCGATCGTTCCCAATCTCAGATCGGTCAAGGAAGAAGCCATCCGGCTGTTCCGCCGCGATATCCCGCTGGGGGCGCACATCCAGCTCAACATGGCGGAAGGTTCGGAGTTTCATGCGCTGCGCAGTTTCGAGGCGGGCATGGATCGCCGCATGATCGACTGGAAGCAGTCGGCGAAACACGGAATCCTTCTGGCGAAGGAATTCCAGGCCGAACGGAACCAGCACATCGTCATGGCGCTCGACACGGGGCGGTTGATGAGCGAACCCGTCGCAGGTGCGCCGCGTCTGGATCGCGCCTTGCAGGCGATCCTGCTGCTGGCGTATGTCGGGCTCAAGCTCGGCGACCGCGTGGGATTATTCGCCTTCGATGAAAAGCCGCGCCTGAGAACCGGAACGGTGGCCGGTCCGGCGGCCTTCTCCCATCTGCAGCGGCTTGCGTCCCAGCTCGATTACTCGACGGCCGAGACGAATTTTACGCTGGGCCTCACGCAACTGTCGGGCGAACTCGAGCATCGCTCCATCGTGATCGTGTTCACGGATTTCGTCGACACGACGAGCGCGGAGCTTCTGCTGGAGAACATCGGACGTCTGCTGCAGCGTCACCTGGTGCTGTTCGTGCTTTTCCACGACGTGGAGCTGGAAGACATGGTGCGAGCGCGGCCGGAACAGCCGGGCGATGTCTCGCGCGCCGTCATCGCCGATGCGCTCCTGCGCGAACGCGACATCGTCGTCGAACGCCTCAGGCGGTTGGGTGTACAGGTTGTCGACGTCCCGCCCGAGCAACTGGGCATGGGCGTGCTGGCGGCCTATCTCGCCGCCAAGCGGCAGGACCGGGTGTGAGAAATCGATGGCGCTGATCCTCAAGAGTCGAAGATTTCGGATGGAGCGCGAAGCGGACTGGATTCGCCTCGAAGGTCTGCTGAAACGTTTCGAGAAGGGCCGCACGGCGGGCCTGTCCGACGATGAGATCATCGCCATTCCCGTGCTTTATCGCGCCACCCTCTCCTCTCTGTCGATGGCGCGCGCGATTTCGCTCGACAAGAACCTGGTCAACTATCTGGAGAGCCTCTGCACCCGGGCCTATTTCTGCGTGTACAGTGCGCGGCGCACCGTCATCGAACAACTTGCCCGGTTCTTCGCAGATGACTGGCGCGAGGCAGTGCAGGCACTTTGGCGCGAAACGCTGGTTTCAGGAGCCCTATGCCTGCTCGGTGCGGTCGTTGCCTATGTCCTGACCATGCATTCTCCGGACTGGTTTGCATCGCTCGTGCCGCAGGCCCTGACGGAGGGGCGCAACCCGGAAGCGTCCACCAAGGAATTGCACGACACGCTGTTCGGCAATCACGGGGCGCACGGGCTTTCCATCTTCGCTGCGTTTCTGTTCACGCACAATGCACAGATCGCGCTGTTCGCATTCGCACTGGGCTTCGCCTGCTGCCTGCCGACGGCACTGCTGATGCTCTATAACGGATTGATGCTGGGCGCGTTCTTCGCCGTGTTCGCGCAGCACGGACTGGGACTGGAGTTCGGCGGCTGGGCGCTGATCCACGGCACCACGGAACTCTTCGCCGTGACGCTGGCGGGCGCCGCCGGTTTTCGCATCGGTTGGGCGCTGGCGTTTCCCGGCGAACTGGGACGTCTGCAATCGCTCACTCTTGCCGGCAAACAGGCGGCGCTTGTGATGGGCGGCGTCGTCGTGATGCTCGGCGTCGCAGGGCTTCTTGAAGGATTCGCGCGCCAGCTGGTCGAAGACACCGGCCTCCGCTATCTCATCGCCGTCGCCGCGGCGCTCTTCTGGGGCGCGTACTTCTATCTGCCGTCGAGGCAAACATGAGCGCGCCCGCCTCGTCGGCAGCGATCGGTTCGCCGGATCTGTCGGGCGTGACGACCGGGCGCGTGCGCGAGCTGGTGACGCCGGAGGGCGTGGACCTCCGGTTGGTGCTCCCCGATGCGGGCGAGCGCGTCGCGGCCTTTATGCTCGACATCGCCATCATCGTGGGTTCGCTCATCGGCGTTACGATCCTGATTGTGCTTTTTGCCGCGGCCACCTCCTGGTCGCCGGCGGAAGTGCTGGCGACGTTGTGGATTCTCGTCTTTTTCTTCCTGCGCAATTTTTATTTCGTGGCATTCGAGCTGAGGCCGCGTGCTGCGACTCCCGGAAAGCGCGCGCTGGGGCTGCGCGTGGCCATGCGCAACGGCGGTCCCATCACGGCAGAGGCCATTTTCGCCCGCAATGCGATGCGCGAGCTTGAGCTGTTTCTGCCGTTGAGCTTCCTCTTTGCGTCCGGCAGCGGGATCGACGCGTGGATTACGCTCATGGGGATTATCTGGTGCGCCGTGTTCGTGCTGTTTCCGCTCTTCAACCGCGACAGGCTGCGCGTCGGCGACCTGGTTGCCGGAACCTGGGTTGTGCGCGCGCCCAGGCGCGTTCTCGATTCCGATCTTGCCGGCGAAGACGGCCCGACCATCGAATTCACCGCCGCAGCGCTGGAGGCTTACGGCATCAAGGAACTAAACGTTCTGGAAGACGTCTTGCGCCAGAAGGATCCGGCTGTCGTAAGGGCCGTGGCAGAGCGCATCCGCGCCAAGATCGGCGTAACCGCCAACGAGCCCGATCTCGAGTTTCTTCAGGCCTACTACACGGCGCTGCGCGCGCACCTCGAGGGCCGGTTGCTGTTCGGCCGGCGGCGGAAAGACAAGTACGACAAATCCTGAGAGAGGTCTTGCAAGGTCAGGAAAAGATCGCCGCCAGCTGCTCCGGTCCGACGCCTTCCTTGATGACGCGCAGCTCGTAATAGATCGAGGCAACCATCGTCGCCCCGATCATATAGGTCACGATGCGAACCACTGCCGTAAGCACGATGAAAGTGACAGGCGTGGCCGTCGATACGGTTGCAAGCAGGGAAAGCCCGGCCAGAGGCCGGATGACGAGACCCAGAACCGCGGCGAGAACGCCCACCATGATATCGAGCAGGAATATCGCGCCGCGGTGACCGCGCGTAAGATCTGCGCTGCGGGCGAGCGTGGCTGTGATGCCCGTCTGCTCGGCGACCCGCACAGGCATGATGACCCTCCACATCAGCGAAAAAATCACACCCGGCACGATGAGAAGAAGAAACCCGCCAAGTATGCCAAGCGCTGCGAGAACGCCGATGGCCGTCAAGGGAAGCGCATTGCGAATTCCGGTTGCCAGGCACTCGCCGAACGATGCATGGCCTCCATTGAGCGAAACGATGGTGCCTTGCGTAATGGCTGCCTGCAAAAGGTTGGTAAAAAGAAAGTAGATGAACAGTCCGGCCAGTCCGCCGGCGATCACGGCGACGGCCGATCCCGGCGTACCGAAGGACAGCGAGTACCGAGGCCCAAGAAGAGGGAGCCACATGTTTGCAAACGTAAACAGCAGGATCGGAACCGTAAGCAGCGCGGCCAGCACGAAAAACGTCAGGAAGTTCTGTCCTATGACGCTGATGGCGCGGTTGATCACCCGCCCGATGTCGAACGCCTCGGTGGCTGTCTGAGCGTTGGCCATGCTTCCCCCTCATCGGCGCGCCGGATGTGGCAACCGATTCTCCCGCGCCGGAGAATACTCTCCGGATTCCCGATCGGACAATGCAGTGCCGGTTATTCCGCAGGCGCACAGACGAGCGGTGCACCCTGAATTGCAGTGACGTGCACCCCATTTGCGGCAATCGTCGTGGCCGTGTCGTATTCGATCACTGTGGGATCGTCGAGCACTTCCTTCGCAAGCTTCGGCGTGCGCCTCTGCTCGATCGAGTATAATGCCCTGCAGTCCGGTGCTGCTCCCGTAAGACCGGTATCGTGCTGAATGCGCCGCCAGCAGGCACCGGCATTCGCATTCGCCAGTGAGCATGGCGCGCCATAGACCCTGGTGTAACGCAGTCCGATCGCGCGATTCGACGCAATGCCCGGTGGCGCAGGCACGGCCGTGAGAGAGATACCAGACCAGTCCTTCGCCACATCGTCGAACAGCTTCTTTCCGCCGCGCGTGAACACCGCAAAGCCCATGCCTCCGTTCCAGCCGTCTCCCGCGCTGAAGAAAATGTAGTCGCCGAACGCACCCGCGAAATATCCCGACCAGTTCGAGGACGCGACGATCTTTTCATTCGCCGCATTCTCCTTGCGACACGGGATGTCTTCACCGTTCAGGATGGAGAGCTGATCGGCATCCACTTCTCCCGTATCGATCTCTTTGACCG
>JBEKLN010000059.1:0-16879 GCA_050010175.1 Rhizomicrobium sp. | reverse complement strand
AGGAGTCTGGGCCGTGTCTCAGTCCCAGTGTGGCTGGTCGTTCTCTCAAACCAGCTACCGATCGGAGCCTTGGTGAGCCTTTACCTCACCAACTAGCTAATCGGACGCGGGCCAATCCTTTGGCGATAAATCTTTCCCGTTACCGGCACATACGGTATTAGCTCAAGTTTCCCTGAGTTGTTCCGTACCAAAGGGCATGTTCCCACGTGTTACTCACCCGTCCGCCGCTCCCCTTGCGGGGCGCTCGACTTGCATGTGTTAAGCCTGCCGCCAGCGTTCGTTCTGAGCCAGGATCAAACTCTCAAGTTATGATCCTGAGCCTTAACCGAACCGCTCACGTTGTTCGCAACTTTGACATGACGGAGTTTGGTTTCCGCCGGCCCCATGGGGGGACCGGTTTCCACCGAAACAACATGTCTCATTGCTTGAAGAACGTAAGCGTTCGGAATGCTCGATTGGTTACGCCCAAGGCTTTCGCCCTGAGCAACCGGCCGAACCGCCGCCCACGTTCCCCTTCCTCGAATCACAATGTCAAAGAGCCGTCTCTTGGCGCGAAATTCCATCATGCCAGAGATGCGACACCGCCCGCAAGACCAAGGCCCGGCGGGCGGCGTGGGCGCGGTATATATGCGGGCGGTTCCCGCGTGTCAAACGGGAAATTCGCTGAAATTTCACTATTTTTCCCACACCTGTGGATGGTTGCCCCCTATGGGTCCGGATCGAACGCGGACGCAATCTGTAGTGGGAATTTCTCGTCAATCCGACTGCCGCCGGTTCGTTCGGCGAAGCCCCAACGTTTGCCGGGTCGATTCAGCCTGCGCAGGTCGCGTTTGGCCCACCGGGGAACGAAGCGCGCAAGACGGTAGGACTGATATCCTGACCTCCCCTGCTCTGCCGGCGGCTTTCACGATCTCGGCGCGCAACGAAACCCGCCCGCGATCGAGCGGCGCATGATGACCGCGCGGATTCAACACCGCACAAACAAACACCCGCTTCAGCGCCGTGAAGCGGGTGTTGCGCACTCTGCAGCGCGGCGCCGCGCCGATTGATCAGCCGGCGGCGATATATTCACGCAATGTGGTTGCTTCGCGAACGGTTTCCTCCAGCCGCGACTTGACCACGTCGCCGATGGAAACGATCCCGCACAGCTGATCGTCCTCCACCACGGGAACATGGCGGAAACGTCCGCGCGTCATCTGCTCCATGAGCTCTTCGACCGTATCGGTTTCCGAGCAGGTGGAGATGGCGCGAGTCATGTGTGCGCTCACGGACTGCCCGAGTGCTGCGATGCTGTCGTCCGCGACCGCGCGCACGATATCCCGCTCGGACAGGATTCCGGCAATGTTTCCGTCACGCGCACGCACAATAACCGCGCCGATTCGCCGGCGCGCCAGCAGGCGCGCGGCTTCCGAGATTGTCGCATCGCTGGCGATGGTGACGACCTCGCGGCCCTTTTCACGCAATATGTATTTGATCTGCATTGGCGGGTTCCTCCGTTCGAGCCCTTCCGGCTCTTGGTGGCTTCGACACCCAACCGCCCAATCTCTTCTCCCGGCCGACGCCCTACCCTCAGATGGACAGCCAGATTTCGCGGCAAGGCGTGCCCCAATCGGGCAGCCCCAGACACGAATGCTGCTCCCGGTCAGAAGCTGTTGCAAGACCCATCAACGAATTGGCAAGAAAAAGACAGAAAAAGTCTCGCTGAAATCCGTCAAATGTTGCGACATCGGTAAGCATGTCGCGAGTCCCCGGAGCAGGACCGTCAAAGGTTGGCGCGATGCCCGCACCAGGGAAGCACCCCCGGACGGCCTTGTGAGGCTTCACATTCTGAGGCATGAGTTGCGCCACCTCCGGGTTCCCCGGGCGACTTACGGAGCTGTGGCCGAGAGGCTGAAGGCGGCGGTTTGCTAAACCGTTATACGTTTTAAAGACGTATCGAGGGTTCGAATCCCTCCGGCTCCGCCACATCATTTTCCCGATGTCGACAAATTGGAAAAAGAAAAATCAGAATCCGCCCATGGCCAGCGGAGCTGCCCAGGGAAATCGCGGCACGGCCATCACACCTTCTGCGCCGAGACTGTTCCTGAGTCTCGAAACCAGCGCCACGGTTGGCGCCTTCTCCATTCGCCCCGCTCGGCGCTATGACACTCCAATGGTCACGTCCTTCACGCCACCTGTCGGATGCCGGTTCGAATGCTGAACTCACCGTCGACTCTCGGGGAACTGGTCGCGCCGCTCAGCGAAGCGGAGTTCCTGTCGCTCTTGCGCGAACGCAAGCTGACCCTGATGCGCACGTCGAACGCGGATCGCTACACGGGCTTGCTGAACTGGACTCTGCTGCGCGACATGCTGGATCGGGGCCAGCACCCCGGCGACCTTTTCCATCTGCGCCTTTCGCGGGATTCGGTCACAGTGCCCCATGAGCTCTGGCTTTCGAAAACCGCGACCGGCACCGAAAGCAAGGTCGACATCGCGAAAGTCGAAGCGCATCTGGCGGAAGGATTCAATCTCTGCATCACACGCATCGACGAGCACGCACCGCACCTGACAGCGCTGTGCGACGATATCCGCGCGCGAACGTTCGAGCAGATCAAGATTGGCGTGATTGTCACGACCGGCAAGATCGGCGCATTCAAGCTCCACTACGATCCGGAAGATCTCATCATTCTTCAGGTCGAGGGAAGCAAACGCTGGAAAATTTACGGTCCCGCCGTTTCAAATCCTGTCATAGACATGCCGCCGCCGGAACCGCCGCCGGAGCAGACGCCGATCTTCGACGATGTGCTGCAGGCGGGAGATTTTCTGTTCGTGCCGGGCGGAAACTGGCATCGCTGCGAGAATGGGCCAGGCCGATCCGTGCATCTCGGGTTTTTCTTCCTGCCGCCCACCGGCTGGCACTTCGTCAAGGCAGCAATGTCCAAACTCGTCGCCGACGAGTCGTTCCGCAGGCCATTGACGCGATTGGCAGGAGGCGCAGAGCTCAGCGCAACGGAAACCGATCTCAAGCGCCGCGCCATCGACGCCATCCATCGCCTCAACATGCGCGAATACTTCGCTGGCTGGATCAAGGCGCGGGGGGAGTGAAGCGGCAGTCTTCGGGATATGCGCGTACGCCACGCACCGCGATCGGCTTTGCTCGGCGGAATTTTCTGGGTTCGCGCAGCCCCTCGCGGAATTTCTTAAAGAGATTGATATTCCGAATTGCAATCCGCAATGACATGGAGGGACGACAATTTCAGGGAATTTCCCGAATCAATTTGCCGGGAACAAGAGCGTTTCGTTCCGGATCCCAGTCGCGGGCCTCCTCGACGCCGCGCAGGGTACGGAAACGGCTTCCGAGGCCATCCAGATGGGCGGGATCCAAAAAAACGCACGCCCGTGCAACCTGCCCACAGAACGCGCAATGCGAACTCGTCGGTGCAATAGACCGTCTTGAAAGATCGATCAGCGAAGATTTGGTGTACCGGCTGCGCCTCGTCGCGAAAAGCGGGGGCGATCGGACTGACGATTTCGAGCGAGCCGTCGGGATGATGCCGGCACGGATACTCCGAATTCTTGAGATCTGACACATCATCCGTCACAGGAACATGCATGATTCGATAGTTCTTCGATCTCGGCAACGGCGCGGATTGACTCGAGTCGACATCGAAATACTGGATATCGGACGGACCAAGGGCCATCGCATCTCTCAATTTTTCCGATACGAACGAAAATCCGCTGCCGAAATAGTCAAGATCGAAATCCTCAAGCGTCAGTATAAGCTTTGCCGAGAGCAGCCCTTCCCGCGCAAATTTTCCGACGGTAGGCCATTTTTGGCACGCCTTCTCCGGGTGGTCCAAAAAGATGGTGCAGTTTTTCTGATCAAGTTTCCAATCGCAGAGAACCGACGCGCGATCCGCGAGAGTCCAAAACATTGTCACGTTACACCTCAGTACAGTCTGGGCCACCATTCGCGCTTTAGAATACGGCCTCTCATGGATACCGCCGCTTTTTCAAAAACGGCGCGCGCTTGCTCCGGCGTCGGCTCTCCCCGCATGTTCAAGGAATTTCCCGAATCAATTTGACGGCGTTGATCTTTCGAACGGGATCCCAGACATCGTCTTCCTCAACGCCGCGCAGGGTGCGATACGGGCCAAGTCCGCCACGGAGACGGGCAGGGTCCACAAAGCGCAATCCGGTGCAACCGGCCCACAGAACGCGCAGCGCGAGTTCGTCGGTGCAAAGGATAACCTTGAAAAACCGGTCGTAGAATATGTCATGGGCCGGCTCGGCACCTGGATGGAAGGCGATGGTGTACGGAGGGGTGAGTACCTCAAAGCCGTCGGGGCGCTGCCGGAACAAATATTCCGAGTGTTCCGGATCGGAGACGTCCTCCGCAACCGGAACATGCATGAGCTGATAGTGTTTCGAGAGAGGCAACGGTGCGGATTGACTTCGATCGGCATCGACATCGAAATATTGGACGTCGGCGGGCCCGAGCGCCATGGCGCGCCGCAATTTTTCCGACACGAATGTGAGCGGGCCGATCTGAAAGCAATCACGGTCATAACTTTCGTCGGCGAAAGTCATCCGTGCCACCGGCACGCCGTTTCGCGCAAATTCTCCCGGAGCTGGAAGCGCCTGCCGTATCTCGGGACTGTTCAGAAGGTCGCACCTTCCCAACCATTGGCCTGCATTGATGGAGTTGGGAAGCCAGGGGGTGAACATCCAGAATGCCTTCACATTTCACCTCATCGTTCAGCAGAACCCCACCTCACGCAATTTCCCGAATCAATTTGGTGCGGAAGACCTTGCTCGTCCATTTGGTGATCTTCTCGATGCCGCGCAGCGTACGCAACCTTGTGTCATTGCCGCTGGGATGGGACGGATCAAAAAAAAACGCACCGGAGCAACCCGCCTTCAGGACCCGCAACGCGAATTCGTCGGTGCAGTAAATGATTTTGAAGAACTTGTCGTAAAAGATTTCGTGCGTTGGCTCGGCATCTCGGCGGAAGGCGAGGCTGGGCGGGATGCCTGACGGGCGGACGGAACCATCCGAGCAGTGGCGGCAATAATAATCCGAGTTTTTCAGATCGGCTACGTCCTCCGTCACCGGAACATGCATGGCTTTGTAGTTTTTCGATCGCGGCAAGGGGGCGGATTCGCTTGTATCGACGTCGAAATATTGGATATCGGAGGGACCGAGCGCCATTGCGTCTCTCATTTTTTTCGACACGAACATAAGATCATCCCAGTAGAAAAAGTCGCGATCAAAATTCTTAAGCGTCAATTTCAGCTTCGCTGCCAGTAGACCCTCTTGCACAAATCGTCCGGCAATTGGCGTTTCCTCGGACAACTTCGAAGTGCGCAAAACGGTGCAGTGGTTCGCAAGTTTGTCCTCGTCCTGGTATGGCATCCAATACACGAACATCCAAAATGGCGTCACGGTTCACCTCAGTACAATCTTGGCCACCATTCCCGCTTCAAAATGCGGCTGTGCATCTCTATTGCTGCGCCTTCAAAGATGGCACGCGCCAGCGCCGGTGTTAATGCGTCTCCATACTTCGCCCGTTCGATGGCGATTACGCCGACGGCCACCCCGTCATAGTTTCGATGGTTCGAGTTGTGGATCGGCAAAATATTGCCATCTTTAGCCTGGGTCGTTGCATCCGCAGGCAGCGCGATGAGGTTAGTCACCGAATTCGGCCGCCATCCCCCTGGTATGCGAGCGTTGTAATGGGAGATCGCGCCCACAGATTGACCGGAATGAGATGGTGTGCCCGCATTCGATCATTGGTCTTAAGATCCAGCGCGGCGCGCTGCTTCGCTTGTCGTCTGAAGCGCAGCCGGCATATTCGCGGGCCGCGCGCGGCTCTCGAATATGGCGCCGCTCTCCATGCCCAATTCGACGGCGACGTCCAGATAGTGTTCCGACGCTTCGTCGCCCTGCCTTGCGAGATCGAGCGTACCTGGTCTGGCAAGCTCGAGCGCAATGATGGACTGCGAAGCGGATTCGAGCCGCGGCCCGCTCCAGGGCACGTCGATATTATTCTGGAATCCGGAATATTTCATCGGGGCGTAATGTTGGGCCCAGGCATAGGCACGTATGGCGAGGACATCCACCGCGTTCGTCGGATCAAGACCGAATTTGGCAAACGCGGCATCAACGGCGGCTTTTTCTCTTTGCATGTCCCAAGCCGACAGCAATGCTGCTGCCGTGATGATTTGCCCCGATTCGAGCTTCAGTGCCCCACCGACCAGCCTGGTCAGATTTGCCCAATTCTTCGGGTTCGTCGCACCAATCAAGCCGTCCAGGGTGGCCGCATCGGTGCTGGCCACCTGCACATCGCCGACGTGATCGCCGTAGCTTGCATAGATGCCGAGGTTCTCGGCGTCATTTGCCGATGGCTGCCTGCTGCCGCCGAGCAGTGAATCGATGCTTTCGATGTCGGCCCGCAGTGCGGGCTGAATGTTCGATGGAACATCGGCGCCGCAAAAAAACGCTGACGCGGCGAAATCCCGATTTCGGGCGGCATGTCGCGAGACGCGCGCAGCGCCGCCGCGTCACTGATGGCTTGGCCGGTGTCGTCGCCTTTCGGCGCGAATTGTCCACCCTGGCTGTCAGGCGCGCCGGCCGGCCAGCGCGGGTGTTCGTCGGGCTCCCAATCCGCTTTGATCAACCCGCTCCATTGAAGTTGACGGATGAAGTCCACGAGGTCGGCAGGACTGCAGGCACCTTTGGCGAGAACCGGCGGATCGGGAATCGCCAGAAGCACGGTCGCGACCTGCGCACGCGCGACATCGCCTTCGTTGAGCGCGTTGGCTATCGCCCGCACGCCGCCCATTTTCGATGACATGTCGATGGGAAGTCCGAAGTTTGCGCCGATGTTTTCCGAAAGCTCGCGACATTCACGCGCCTCCCATTTTTCTCGTCCGTCGATGATTGATCGTTTGAGGAGGGGGATATCGCCGACGAACGCCCCGTTCGCATCGCAGGACGGTCCGCGCCCGCTTCCGGGCGGCGACAGGTGAAATTCATGGATCATTCGCCGTTCCTTTTGTCTGCGTATAAGAACATATCAGGAACAAATGGAGATGTCCATAGAAGTTCGTAAATTACTGAATTGGTACTATACAGGGAGATTTCCGAACCGCACGGGCTTCAAACCTTTGAAAAGGCAAGGATAAAAGTCGGCGGCCGCTGCGCCTCGCGCGCTTGACGGCAGCAATGGTGTTTGCCGCGCCCCCACTACCGGGACTGCTGCTCGTGGGCATTCAGCTGCTCGATGCCGCGATCCAGCGTCGCGGAAGTGCGCGAGGCTGGTTCGTCTTCCTGGGACTGCAATGAGGTCAGCGCGCGCGGGTCCGTGGCGCGCATCCTCGTTCGAGATCCAGCACGTGGAGAAAATGCCGGTGTGTTTGGCCGCCGAAGCTGAACGGCAGCAAAGAGTGATGTGTCTGCGCGCGCCACGCCTTGCGCGCCATCGACACGCACGCTCGCTGAGACCGCCACAATTCGTATACTGAAGGTTTCTTTTGAAGCGTGCGCCGGGCTGTGCTGCAATCGCGTCTTCGCGCATCGCGCGCGACGCTCTTTGACAGTGTGAATGAAATGATTTTTGCGGACGGCTTGCCGCCGGCCGCGCAAGGGATGCGCGCGCCACCGTGTCTGCTTCACGCAAGCGGCTGCACGCATTGGCATTTTCGTCACGGCCGCTGATAACAGCGCGCTGTTATCCGCTGTTCCTGGAGCGCATGAGTCCGCGAAGCTGCTGAATTCAAACGGGAATCGCGATGCGGCGATTTTTCCGCTGTATTTTGCCCCTGTTATGTCCCCTGTTTCGCGCAGAGCAGCCAAAGCGCGAGCAAAGAAACCGGCGCACCTGCGCGACTATACTGTTCGCGCTCGCGTCTTGGGTCTCCGCCGGGCAGAACTCGTCCTGGCGGACGCATTCTCCGCCGGAAGATTGTCCAAGGCGTTGGAATTGGGAGTTAGTCGGTAAGGCCTGTCCACGCCTCCGCCGACAAGAAATGCGGTCGGATCGCTTCGAGAACGACCAGCTACAAGATTTTCCCCGGAGGCGTCGTCGCCAGCCCGAGAGGTGTCGACTGCCAGTCAGCGCCGACTTGAGAGTCGACGATCTGTCCGTCATCGGACACCGCAATGCGCACAAGTTCCGCAATGTTTCGGGCGTTCAGCTTTCGCATGATTTGAGCGCGGTGAGCCTCGACCGTGCGTGGCGAAATTGAGAGGCGGTACGCGATGACTTTATTCAGGCGGCCTTCAACGAGCAGATCGAGAATCTCGCGCTCCCGCGGAGTCAGCATTGCGAGCCGTCCTCGGCGGCCACTATCGCCTCCGGCGCCTCTCTCGGGCGGCGATACCTGTCTCTGCGCCGGTCGCCCGTTTGATGTTTCGCGACCGAAGCGATCGGGAGCCGCGATCTCCTGCGAAGGCCGCCTCTCGATCATCAATACGACCTGAAGCTCATCTGGCCGGTCCAGCAGCAGCCGAACAAGCTCGTGCGTATCGAGCCGGGCCAAAATCGATCCCGCCGGCAGGTGAGCGCTTTGAGCGGCGACCTCATCAGGCGGACGCGCGGAGCTTTCCAGGTTTGTCTCGTCTCTCTCACAAAATCCGGGAAGGGACCGTGCAGCGAGGTGCTGCGCGTCGGTGCTCGCCCGTGCAGGGGCCATGCCCCTTGGTGGCGGAACGTTGTTCGATGGATGACGCGGCGAAACGGCATCTGACCTCAAACGCATTGCTGAAGCTGACGATTTC
The DNA here is from genome assembly GCA_050010175.1 of Rhizomicrobium sp. Taxonomy (GTDB): domain Bacteria; phylum Pseudomonadota; class Alphaproteobacteria; order Micropepsales; family Micropepsaceae; genus Rhizomicrobium. Next base: position 8,118 of record JBEKLN010000059.1, on the reverse strand, counting down.
ATAAGTTTGCCCCACTCGTTCGGACAAGTCTTAGCTGAAGATGCGCCAAATGGCCCCGTCGCAACGGTATACGCAGACGCATACGGACGGATAGGTTCGGCGGAATTGCAACGCCCCGTCCATCGTTTCCCGGCACGACATCACCGCGCGATTCCCTGCGTTTTTCGTATGACGCGGGTCGGCGCAGCCGGCCACGGTCACCAGCCGCCTGAATCCTTGGGTGGTTCCCCGAATTTCATTTGCAGACGACCCGATGGATCGCCAATCACGTTGTCCCCCACGCGACTGCCCGACGGAGCAACCATGGCGACGATTGCCCAGCCGACCATGGATATTCGGCTGCAACAGGCTATCGAAGGCACGGCCTGACGCGACAGGAGGCTGGCTTGAAATCAGGTATGAGCGGGGATTCAAGAATGCGACTCCGGGATCGGGACGGCGCGAAGACGCGCGCGCTTCGCGATCGGGCGAAGGTCGCCGTGATACAGCGCGGGCGATTTGAGCCGTGTGGTGGCGCCAGACTTACGATCCCGAGGGAGGGTGGACTGATGATCGGCATTCGCGCACCCTTCAAGCTCCTCCCGAAGCTCGGCGAGACGGCGAAATACGGAGCAGCACAAAGAGCAAACAAGCGAGCCACGCGTCAGGCGCCGCCGGTCCCCGGGTAATACGTCCGGATAGTCGCGCTAGCCTTCTGAACAGAGTCGGTGAAGGAGGTGAGAACATATATTCCCTCGCGGCGCCACGCGGCGCCCCGAAGGGAGAAAGCGATGTACAATTCCTATGTATCCGTGAAGTTCCCGCAGAGGAGACACCATGCGACCATACTGGATGTCGAAGTAGACCACGCGATCCGGAACGCCGGTGCCCGGAGACTCTGGTGGATCAGCACAATTGCGATCGCAATCGCCGGATTGGCCGGATGGATCGCGACTCTGCCCAAGGGGTAATACGAGCGGAGTCTGCGGTTCAAATGGCGGAAACGGCGCCCACAAAGATATATCCGGCGTTCCGCACCGTCTTGATCAACGCGGGATTTTTCGGATCGTCGTGGATTTTCTTTCTCAACCGCCCGATCCGGACATCAATGCTGCGATCATATGCCGGAGCGTCATTCGCGCAGACGAAATCAAGAAGCTGGTCGCGACTCAATACCCTGTTGGCGTGTGTCACGAATGTTTCCAGCAGTTTGTATTCCCCGCTGGTCAGCGGAACCGCCATTCCCTCGCTATCCGTCAAGGTCTGCGAAGTCAGATCGATCACGCAGCCGTTGAAGCGATATTTGCGATGCGGTTCGCGCTGGACATTGGATGCCCTTCCGCCGCGACGCAGAACGCTGCGAACCCGTGCGAGCACCTCGCGCGGCTCGAAGGGTTTGGTGATGTAATCGTCGGCGCCGATCTCGAGACCGACCACGCGGTCCGTGAGGTCGCCACGACCGCTGATGATGATGATGCCGAAATCGTGGTCCTGGCGCAGGCTACGGGTCAAGGTAAGCCCATCGGCATCGGGAAGCCCGACATCGATGATGACCAGATCGATATCGCCCTCGGACAAGACTTCGTCGAGCCCTGCAGCTGCGCCGAGCGATGTTACCCGGTAGCCGTCAGCCTGGAGGCAACGCTCGAGGATCGCACGAACGTCGGGATCGTCCTCGACGATCGCCAGATTCTTGCACAGGGTCATATGGTTCTGCCCCAGGAAATGAATAGTCGTCTGCTGACATAAACTGAAATCGTTTAGAAAAAACTTAGGTTAAGAGACAACTACGCCGTCGGGCGCCGCACGCCTCCGCGTGAGCGCTACACCCGGACAGGCCGTTTCGCGCGTTCCGGGCAGCCCTTTTGTGCACCTCCGTCACGTCCGGTCCGTTTCTTCGCACGTCTGACACACCCCGACACAAACGGAAATCAATACGAAAAATTCGGGTTACTCCGGACCCCTAAGACCTTTGCAATTCGCATAGGGACGCATCATGAGTTCACGCCTAATTTTCTTCCGGGCCGCTCTTTGGATCGCGACTCTGGCGCCTGCCCCTTGGGCCGCTGCCGACGAGGGTCTGGCGGATCTGTGCTCCGATCGGCCGACCAAATCCACCTATCCTTGCACCGTCGATATTGACCGATGGCAGATCGAGTCAGGATTCATAGACTATTCCGGCCAGATCGACGCTGGAATGAAAACCGACACGCTGGAAATTGCAGGCACGACGGCCAAATTGGGCGTTGCGAGCGACGGTGACGTGGAGTTTTCGTTCACGCCCTATGAAAACGTCCAACAGATATCGCCCAAAGGCCACGATACTGTTTCGGGATTCGGCGATCTCTATTTTCGCTACAAGAGAGCGATCATTCAGGACTCCGATAGCACTGTCGGGTTCGCACTTGAGCCCTATATTAAGATTCCCACAGCGTCACCAGGGCTTGGCGACGGCGCGGTCGAAGTCGGCGCGGTGGCGCCCGTCACCTTGGCGCTTCCGCTGGGGCTCTCTCTGACGACGGACCCGGAGATCGACATTCTGAAAGACAAAGGAGGATCGGGCTATCACCCGGGCGTGACAAACTTGATCAATCTGGGCCGTCAGATTACGCCTGAAATCTCCGGCGCCGTCGAGTTTTGGACCGTCGAGGACCTCGATCCCGCCGCAGGCACGCGCCAGACCTCATTTGATTTCGGTCTCGCCTGGCTTACTCGACGCGAACTTCAATTTGACGTTGGAGTTAATTTCGGAATGAATGCGGCCACGCCGAGACTGCAAATATACAACGGAATTTCGTTCAAGTATTGAGGCGCATAACGCGACGGACCAGGAACGCTACAGCGCGCGAAGATGGCGGTATCCGCCTTTGATCGATGGGCCGCCGCTCCAGATCGAAGGAACGAGACCCGTAGGCAATTCGGGTTGAAGTCATGCGACAGCCGCGATTGCGCCAACTAGCGCGAGCGATCTGATTGCCACCAACCGCAACAACTCCCACTCGTCCCGTGCTGAGGGCATGGCCTATGCAGAATCCGATCAGGGGATGCAGTTGCCGATCAATCGCATCCCCGACCCGATCGCGGGTATCGCGCCCAAGCCGGCGTTCTTCAATGGAATCGTATACTTCAACGCGCTCGGCATTCTCGGATTCCAACCCTCCCTCCCATGTCTGAGAGTATTCCCGGATCGAGTCTCGGTTCCGGCCACGCGGTTCTCGGTTCGCTGCGCACCGGCGACGCAATGTTGTCATCGAGCATTCGCTGCCGGCCATCCCGGGAAGACGGGTCTCGCCGTTCGCCCCGTCAATGAGGCGACTGGCGTGGAGACAATGTCGCTTGCGACACACGTCGACACAATTCGTCTGACAGCCGAAATACGCACGACACCTGTCCAGCTCATTTATTTCTCACATCGTGAAGGAGACCGAAATGAACTGGCTTAACAATCGTACGATCCGGACAAAGATCATCGGCGTTTTCGCGCTCGTCCTGGTGGTTACGTCCGGACTGGGCATGTTTTCTCTGCAGCGCCTGTCGGCCGTGAACGATGGCGCCAGGGACGTGACAGAGAACTGGCTCGTCGGAACGCGCTCACTCGGTTCCCTTGCAACAGCAACGACGCGATACCGCCAGGTTCAGGCCTCCATCGGCCTTGCCACAACTCCGGAGTCGCGCGCCCACGAAGAGAAACATCTCGATGCCGACGTGCTGCCTCAGGTTCAGGCTGCTCTTGCCGAATACGAGCCCACGATCACCCCTGGCGAAGAGCGCCAGCTATTCGACCACATGATGCCGCAGTGGAACAATTACGTCGCCATGAACTCGCAGTATCTTTTGCTGGCGCAGAAAGATCGCGCCGGCACGGCGAAGTATTACACTGGTGACATGAGAACGGCGTTCAACGGTTTTCAAGGCGCACTTGATGCACTCATCCAATTCCAGGTCAACGGCGCACGCACAGAGACTGCAACAATCAAAGACACGTATATCGTCGCCCGCAACTGGATCGTCGGAGCTCTCGTGCTCGCGGCGCTGTTCTGCATCGTCTCCGGTTTCCTGATCATCACCAGCGTATCGACCCCCATCCGGAAGATGACCGATGCAATGGGTAAACTTGCCAGGCACGATCTGTCGACGGAGATCAATGGCGTCGGCCGCAAGGACGAGGTCGGGCAGATGGCGTCGGCCGTGCAGGTCTTCAAGGACAGCATGATCGAGGCCGACCGCCTGAAAGCGGAGCAGGAGGCGGCCCAGCGCCGAACCGAGGCGCGCAGCGCCAGGATGGACGAACTGACGCGCAACTTCGAAGTCAGCGTCGCCGGCGTCGTGCAGACCGTGGCGGCCCAGGCGACCCAGATGGAGTCCTCCGCGCAGTCCATGAGTGCGACGGCGGAAGAGACGACCAAGCAGGCCAGCGCCGTCGCGGCAGCCTCCGAACAAAGTTCCGCCAACGTGCAGACGGTCGCGTCCGCAACCGAAGAACTTTCCTCTTCGATCGCCGAGATCAGCCGGCAGGTCAGCCACTCCAACCAGATCGCCTCCAACGCCGTCACGGAAGCGACCAAGGCCAACGAGATGGTCCAGGGGCTGGCCAATGCGTCCCAGAAGATCGGCGAGATTGTGGCCCTCATCAACGACATTGCCGATCAGACAAACCTTCTCGCGCTGAATGCGACCATCGAGGCCGCGCGCGCCGGAGACGCGGGCAAGGGCTTCGCGGTCGTCGCAGCCGAGGTCAAAAACCTCGCGACCCAGACCTCGAAGGCGACCGAAGAGATCGGCGCGCAGATCACCGGCGTGCAGGGCGCGACCCAGAATGCAGTGCGCGCCATCGGATCCATCGGCAAGACGATCAGCGAGATCGATCAGATCGCCACTGCCATCGCCGCGGCGGTCGAAGAGCAGGGCGCAGCGACGCAGGAGATCGCCCGCAACGTCGAAGAAGCCGCCAAGGGCACCCAGGAGGTCTCCGCAAATATCGGCGGAGTCACCGAAGCGGCCAACGGCACGGGCGCGGCGGCCAATCAGGTTCTGACGGCCGCACAGGCGCTCACCGGCCAGTCCGGACATCTCAAGGACCTCGTCCAGCAATTTCTCACCAGCGTCAAAGCCGCATAGAGGCCCGGCGCAGCGAGGCAAAGAACGACGATTGGGCAGATTGGATGGCTCCGGGGTCGATGCACGCTCCCTCAGGCACAACCTTCGGATTTCTCCGATCTGCCCATCGTCTGCAGCAACGATATCCAGCTCACGTCCATTCCAAACCACAAGTGGAACGAACCAGATGACAAGCCAGGGCCGAACGACAAATGACGAGGTTCAATCGGCTTTCGTCACCTTTATGGTCGCGGATCATTATTTTGGCGTGCCGGTCAAACGCGTTCAGGACATCCTGACGCCCGATACGATCGCGCGTGTGCCGCTCGGGCCTGCCGAGGTTCGCGGCCTCATCAATCTTCGCGGCCGCATCGTCACCGTGATCGATATGCGGACCCGCATGGCTCTCGGCGCTTCGAGTACGCTTGGCGAGAAGCCCTGCAAGTGCGTGACGGTCGAGAATGAAACCGAGTTCTACACTCTGCTCGTCGACAGCGTGGGCGATGTCGTCAGCTTGAACGAAGACGAGCGGGAGCCAAACCCTGCAACGCTCGACCCCTCGTGGAGCGAGATGGCAGACGGCGTTTTCCGCGTCGGCAGCAGATTACTCATCGTTCTCGACGTCGAACGCCTTCTCATGATCCGCGGCAAGGCGTGAGGGAGACACCCATGGACGAGCTGCTCAACGAATTCCTGACCGAAACCAACGAAAGCCTCGGCACGCTCGACGTGGAGCTTGTTCGTTTCGAACGCGACTCGAGCGACGCTACCATTCTCGGCAACATCTTTCGCCTGATGCACACCATAAAGGGTACCTGTGGATTCCTCGGTCTGCCTCGACTCGAGGCCGTGGCGCATGCCGGCGAGAACGTGCTCGGCAGGTTTCGCGATGGCGAGCTCTCCGTTACCCCGCGCGCGGTTACTCTCATTCTCAGAAGTATCGACCACATTCGCCACCTGCTGAGCGAACTCGAGGCGGCAGGTCGCGAACCCGAGGGCAGCGACGCCGACCTCATCTCGGAAATCAACGCCATCGCCGATGCGGCCGGGCACGAACCGGCCGGACACGAACTCCAGACCGGAACATCCGAGGATCCCGCCGACGCGCCGCCCGTGTTCGATGAAGCAGGATTTCCCGTTGCGGCCGAGCTTCTCGCCGAAATTGCGCACACGATACCTTCGCTCGCGATGGAAATTGACTACCCCATTCCGGACGCACCTCCGGTTTCGGAATGCGCGGCGCTCGCCGGGGCTCAGCTTCAGGCGGAGACGCGCGCCTCAAGAGACACTCCCGTGACGGAAGTCAGGGAATCCGCGCTTGCTGCGTCGTCCCTCCGCGTCAATGTGGACGTGATCGAAAATCTGATGACGCTTATCAGCGAGCTCGTGCTGACGCGTAATCAGCTGATGCAGCTCCAGCGTTCGCAGAAAAGCGGCGAGTTCAAGGTACCGCTGCAACGTCTGAGCCACATCACGTCCGAACTCCAGGACGGCGTCACGCGCATGCGCATGCAGCCGATCGGAAACGCCTGGGCAAAGCTGCCGCGGATCGTGCGCGATCTAAGCGTCGAATCCGGCAAGAAAATCGAACTGGTGCAACGCGGCGCGGATACCGAGCTCGATCGTCAGATCCTCGAGATGATCAAGGATCCCCTCACCCACATGATTCGCAATTCCGCCGATCACGGAATCGAAAGCATCGCCGACCGTCTGGCAGCCGGAAAGTCCGAGACCGGCACGATTTCTCTGGACGCCAATCATGAAGGCGGGCACATCTTCATCCGAATCGCTGACGACGGTCGAGGCCTCGACTCGGAGCGCATACGGCGAAAGGCAATCGCAAACGGACTCGCGACCGAAGCGGAACTGTCCGGTATGAGCGATCGCCAAATTCAGCAATACGTCTTCCGCGCAGGTTTCTCGACAGCTGAGAAAGTGACGAGCGTCTCCGGGCGCGGCGTCGGTATGGACGTGGTTCGCACAAACGTGGAGCGCATCGGCGGGACGATCGAAATGACGTCGGTAGCGGGGCAGGGAACAGACTTCCTCATAAAAATTCCCCTGACGCTCGCGATCGTCTCCGCTCTAATCGTGGAAAGCGCGGGGCAGCGATTTGCGTTTCCGCAAATCAACGTCATCGAGCTCGTCCGCGCGAGCGCGCGTTCCGGTTCACGCATCGAGACGATTAAAAACGCCTCCGTTCTACGTCTGCGCGACCGCCTGCTGCCCCTCGTCTCGCTGCGGGATCTGCTTGGACTTGGCAAGGAGGACACGACACAGAATCGCTTTGTCCTGGTGGCGCAGGTGGGAGCCTTCGTCTTCGGCATCGTTGTCGACCGTGTGTTCGATACCGAAGAAATCGTGGTCAAGCCAGTCGCGCCGATTCTGCGGGGTAATGCCTTCTATGCAGGTAACACGATTCTTGGCGACGGCAGTGTCATCATGATCCTGGATCCCAACGGCATTTCAAACGCCGCCGGACAGGGTCACACACAAGCGGCCGCCTCCGCGGCGCAAGCCACCGCCTCCACCGCGCGACATGATCGCAACCAGTCGTCAATGCTGCTGTTCCTGGCGGGCGGCTCCGACCGCAAGGCGGTGCCGCTTGAGTCCGTCGCTCGCATCGAGGAGGTGGACGCCAGTTCGATAGAGCATGTGGGTGGCGGATACGTCGTGCAGTATCGCGATCACCTGATGCCGCTCATCGCAATCGATTCCAGGCACAGCTGGAAGACCGAAGGCAAGCAGCCCATCCTCGTCTTCGACAACAGCGGGCGGACGATCGGCATCGTCGTCGACAAGATTCTCGACATCGCGCGCGATCATATTTCGATCGAACTTGACGCGGCGCAGGAGGGCTTCACCGGCAGTGCGATCATAGGCGAGAGGGCGACCGACCTGATCGACCTCGACTACTACATATCCCGCGACAACTCCAATCACTTCAGACCCGATCGCAACTCGAAGGGAACTCCGGCATGAGTGGCAGACGCAGCTGTCTGGTTGTCGACGACTCCAGCGCGATACGCCGGATCGTCTCCG
>JBEKLN010000058.1:0-18099 GCA_050010175.1 Rhizomicrobium sp. | reverse complement strand
GACAGAGTTTCAGTCGCGGCGTCTCCGATGACCAACGCCGGTGTTTCATCTTCCGTCAATGGCAGACCGATCCTGCGCGCCGCTCGTTCCATCAGCGGGTACCAGGAACCCTCCTTGACGCCGCGCTTGCCTTCGAAGCCCACGATGTGGAGCATGTCGCGTGGACGCGTGAGCGCCACGTAAAGTAGCCGTCGATGCTCCTTCAGCGCGTCTTCGGCGATCTTTGCTTTGGCGCGTTCCACCGCATCGGGTGCGCGTGCCGCCGTCAGCGGAAAAAAGACGCCGTCATCGGTGTAGAGCAGTGCGCCGCGCTGCCCGGGTGACAACGGGGTCGCGGTCGTGTCCGGCAACACGACGATGTCGGCTTCCAGCCCCTTGGCGCCGTGAACGGTCATGACACGAACTTCGTCGCGCCCGCGTTCCATGTCGCGTTTGACCTCCGCGTCGCCGCGCTCGAGCCAGTGCAAAAAGCCTTCCAGCGACGGTGTGTGGAGCGCTTCATAGCCGAGCGCGAGCGCCAGAAACTCGTCGATCGCGTCGTTGGCCTCGGCACCCAACCGCGAGAGCATTCGCTTGCGCATCCCGCGCGCGCCCAGCACATGGGAGTAGAACTCGAAGGGCGGCGCATAATCGGCGTGAGCGAGGCAGTCGGCGAGAAACGCACGGGCGAATTCGAACGTCGCCAGTTCCGAGCGGCGGATTTCGAGTTCGCGCCACAGCGTCGTGTCGCGTTTGGCACTCAATGCCAGCAGCGCATTTTCCGAAATTCCGCAAAGCGGCGAACGCAGCAGGGCGGCGAGATTGAGGTCGTCCTCCGGGAGTAGGGCGAAGCGCCCGAGCGCAACCATATCCATCACCGCGATCTGGTCCTTCAGCCGGATACGGTCCGCACCGGCGACCGGCACGCCACGCTGCTTCAATTGCCGGATGAGTTCGCTTGCGAGCGGTTCGCGGCGCGGCATCAGGACCATGACGTCGCCCGGGGATATCGGCTTCGTATGACCGGGCAGGCGCGTGCGCCCATTCGTCCACACCTTTATGCGTTCGGCGATGTCGGATGCGGTGCGCATCGGCGGACTCATCAGGGGAGGGAGGTCGACGGGGCGCTGCCAGGGATCCTGTTCGGGGTTTTCGACGGGCTTGACGGTCGGCCAGAACTCGACGCGCCCTTTGGCCTCGCTGCGATGCGCTTCATGTGAAATGGGTTCGTTGCGCGACGTGACGCCGTGTCGTGCGTCCTCTTCGGCGAAAACCGCATCGACGAACTTCAGAATTTCCGGCGCCGATCGCCGCGATGTCGAAAGCTGCACCGTGACGAACGCATTCTCCCCGGCTGCTGAGCGTTCGGCAAAATAACCGTGCTGGATGTCGAACTGCGTCGGATCGGCGCCCTGGAAACTGAAGATGGACTGCTTCTCGTCGCCCACGACGAAAATCGTGCGTGTCACGTCTTCGCGCGCTCCGCTGCCGGCGAAGAATTCGTCCGCCAGGCGCTGCACGATGCGCCATTGTTCCGGACTGGTATCCTGGCCTTCGTCGATGAGGACGTGATCGAGGCCACCATCGAGCTTGAACAACACCCAGGCCGCCGCGTCGCCGGTCTCGAGCAGCCGCAGGGTCTCGAGGATGAGATCGTCGTAATCGAGCACGCCATGGCGGCGCTTGAGTGTCGCATATTCGCCATGCGTTGCGTGCGCGAGCGTAAGACTTGCTTCGACAAGGGCCGCGGCGCGTGCCGCCCGGCATCTTTGTTCGGCGGCGACAACGTCTGCGGCGATGGTTTCGAGTTGCTCGTACAGGAGATGGTTCGCCTCGACCGATGCTTTGGTCGCGAGCATCTTTCTGAGCGTTCCTTCTTTCGTCATGAAGGCCCCGACGAACGCATCAAACGAGCCTGTCTCGACCGCGCCGATAAGCGCGTCCGACATGTTGCGGTCGGTCTTCGATCCTTCAGCCAGCCACGCGGCAATCTCACGGAGGCTGGTTTCCCGAGCACGCATCTCTGCGCAGAAATCGCCGGCGATTTGGTCCGATGTCTCGTCCGCTCCTATCCCGTGCGTGCCACGGACGAAGGCCCATACACGTTCCAGATCGTGGCCGTGACGATCCATGAGCCGCTCGTATTTTCGCCGGTCGGTGCCGAGGGAAGAGGACAGGATCGAGTCGAGTTTGGTTTCGTCGGCGTGGGTGACGATTTCGGCCACTGCGCGCGCGATGGCAGCATCGCCACCGCCGGCGCGTTCCAGCACCCGGGCGCGGGCCTCGGCGCCGAGATCGCCCGATGTCTGGTCGTCCAGTACGCGGAACGACGGCGGCACGCCGGCCTCCAGCGGAAAGCGCGCGAGCACCTGCTGGCAGAACGAATGAATGGTGAGGATTTTCAGTCCGCCCGGCGTTTCAAGCGCCAGCGCAAACAGCCGGCGCGCCTCGCGCAATTCGTCTTCGGTGCGAGACGGCGCGCCGATCTCGGCGATGCGTTCTCTCAGCGTGTTGTCGGCCAGCATCGACCATTCGCCAAGTTGTGCGTACAGCCGTCCGGCCATCTCCGATGCAGCCGCTTTCGTGTAGGTGAGACAGAGAATGCGCTCAGGCTTCGCGCCGTCGAGCAACAGTCGCGTCACGCGGTTGGCGAGTGTGTATGTCTTGCCGGTGCCGGCGTTGGCCGACACCCAGGCGGAGCGCTTCGGGTCGCCGGCATCCTGCGGGTTGGCGGAATACGTGGTCATTCCGACTCGTCCTTCCATCCGGAGGCCGACCATTCGCGCACGCGGGCGAGATGATCGTAGTCGCCGCCGATATCGGACGAGAACGGAATGACCCGCGAGGTGTACGCCGTCGTCTCGTCGTCGAAGAGAGCGATGCGCCCGACGAGCAGCTCGACGGACCTGGAGACCAAGTCGCCAACGTTACCCTTAATCGGTTTGTATTCACCGGGAATCTGCCCGCCGCTGAAGCGGATATAAACCAGCTCGGATGTTGTGCGTTCGCCTATGTCGGCGAAACCGCCGGCCGCCAGCATGGCGGCTTCCAGCGGCAGTTGCGGTGCCAGCAGAATCTCCACCTGTTTGTTGGTGGGAGGGTTGCCGGATTTGTAGTCGATAATGACGGCCGAACCGTTCCGCAGAACGTCGATACGGTCGGCCCGCCCGCGCAGGCGGAAATCGCCGCCCTTGCTTGTGAAAATCCGCTCTCCGGAGACTTCAAGAAACGAGCGGTCGATGCGGGCGCGGCGTTGGCGTTCGATCCCGACGAACCACTCAGAGGCGCGCGCAAGTCTCGGCTTCCATAACGCAAGGCTGGCCCGCGGTATGCCCATCTCTGCAAAAACCGCATCGCCTTCGGCAAGCAATACGTTCAACGCGTCGGCGGGGATGCCTGTCTCGCACAGGCGCAAAAACCGTTCCAGCACGAGATGAATCGCGGTGCCGCGTTCGAGCGGGCCGATCTGCGCGTCGAGCGGGTCCAGCGGCCTCAGACGCAAAATATGCTTCGCGTAGATCGCATATGGGTCGCGCAACCAGGTTTCGATTTCGGTGACGGACAGGCTGCGCGGCCGAAGCGGCAGTGCTGGCGCGGGGTTTGGTCTTGCTTCCGCTGCTGGCGCGCCATCCGGCACCGACATCGCAGAGGCGTAGGCGGTGTAACTCTCGCTGCATGCAAGCCTGTCTTGCAGGCCCAGGCCTTTCGTCAACTGTCTGAGGCGTTCGACCCAGCGCGACGCAACCGTCGGTGTGCCTTCCGATTTGAGCGAGCGCGTGAAATATACGCGCGGACCCGACGCCAGGGTGGCGAAGTCATGCGCCGCAAGCCCGATACGGCGCTCGGGCGATTCCAGTCCCAGCGTCTTGCGCATGGGCCGAGAGAGCCAGGGATCGGCAGGCGCCGGATGCGGCCAGGTGCCCTCGTTCATTCCGCCCAGTACAGCTACGTCGAAATGTTGCAACCGTGCTTCGAGGGGCCCCAGAATCGCGAGCCGCGGATGGGTGCCATAGGCCGGCCGTACAGCACGTTCCTCCGCCAGCATGCGGAGCAACACGGGGTAGGCTGCGGGTTCAATGACAGGAAGGTCGGAGTCGGCACGTTCGAACGCCGTCACCAATTCGCGCGCAGACTCGCCGGCCTGCCCCGCCCACAGGCGCGAATACCCTTTGTCCGTGCGCGTCGCGGCCAGGTGTTCCGCGGTTTGTGCGTGCAGCCGCACTAGCTCGCCGAGCCGTATGCGCGGCCGCATCATGGCGTGTGCAAATGGTTCGAGCAGCGCCGCCACGCCGCCCCACCAGTGCAAAAGCGACGCGAGCAACGCCTTGTGCGCATCGCTCTTGGATTGAGCGCGTGCGCCCTGGATTGCCTTCGCAATGCCGCACAAACCCGGGTCGGGCCGTGGTCCACGCAGTGCATAACGGTCGAGTTCGCGGACGCGATGGCGAAATTCGTGGGGCTCCTGACCAGCCGACGCCAACGGATGTTTCAACAGCGCAAGAAGGGCTACGGGTGCGAAATTCGATGTTGCGGCGTCCGCGACCAGGGAGAGAAATGCCCCGGGTGGCGTGTTCGCCAGTGGACGGCCGGCGGAGTCGTCGATGGCAATGTCCCAGCGGCCAAGTTCCGCCGCAACGCGGCGCGCCAGAGTGCGATCCGGCGTGACGAGAGCCGCCGTCTGTCCGGATTTCTCCAGCGCGTGGCGCAGGATGAGCGCTATGGTTGCGGCTTCTTCCGCGGGATGGCCCGCTTCGATGAGCGAAAGGCCGTCGAGCCCTGCGCCGATGGCATCGCGGCCGCCGGCGGCCAGCGCCCGCCACGCGTCCGTGGTGGGGGCCGGCCGCAACGTCTCGCGCAGCAGCAGTGCTCGCTGTGTGTTCTCATGCGCGGCGGACCAGTCGCGCACGTCGTGGCGGTCGATCTCCATGCGTGCCAGCAATTGCTTCATGCCGAATTGTGCATGGCCTTCGTCAAGTCTGGCCCAGCTGTCGTCGTCGAGATCGCGATCCAGACCCGGAAGCACCACGGCGCCGAGCGGCAGCGTTGCGACGGTGCGCAGAAGCATGGCTGTCGCCGGAATGCTGCCCGTGGTGCCCGCTGCAATCACCGGTGCTTTCGGTGGTGAATTCCGGAAGCGAGTCGCAAGGGCAGCGAGCGCGAGATTGCGCCGCGCCGCCGGATTGATGACGCCTTCTGCCGCCATCACCTTCGGCCATTCGTCCCGCATGAAGACGAGAAAATCGCGTACATGCTGCCAGTGTTCGGCGAACGCGCTGCCCGCGAGCTCTTCGAGCTTCGCAAGGTCGGCCCCCTGCGTTTCGGCTTCGTCGATGAACTGGCCGAGGCCGCGCGCCAGGCTCGCGGCTTGAGCAAAGCCGAACGTGCTTTCACCGTCGTGGCGCGCCCGGTCCCAGCGGTCGACCAGGCTCGCAAGCAGCAGGCGCCGCCGCACGAGATCGACAACAGGCGGCAGCGAGAAATCTTCCGTTGTCAAGTCGAAGAGGAGTTCGTCTTCCTCGACGTCGCCCAGCGGGCGGATCTGCGGCAACAGCGCCGAGCCGCCGAGATTGCGGGCAAAGGAATCGGACAACGTGCGCACCGCGCGCCGCGTCGGCACGAGAATGGTCGTGTCGGCGAGCGCGAACGGATCGCGGGTGTCGCTCTGTTGGAGAACGCCGCGCACAAGCAGTTCGGCGAACGCTGCGCCCGCCGGGATCGTGAAGACGTTCACTGCCATTGCTCAGGCGGGAAGTAGGTCGTCGAGAAAGTCCTCGGATTCTTGGATCGCTTCGGGCCGATCGATATGCATCCACACACCGTCGAGCCGGAGCCCGAGCAGCCGGCCTTTCTCGATTGCCCGATCCCACAGGATATTGATCGAGAATTTTCGTCCCGGCGGATCGTCGAACAGACGAGGGTGGACGATCTGCACGCCCGACCAGACGAACGGCGCCACACGTTGTTCGGTCACGCGGGCAAGCCGGCCATCCGCGTCCATGGTGAAATCCCCACGCCCTTCATAGCAGACGCTGGTCACGGTCGGCGCGACCATCATCAGTGCGTCCATCTCCGTGTCGTCCCAGCGCGCTTTCATCTTCTCCAGCGCTCGGCCGGTACCTTCGACCCAGATGGAATCCGAGTTGTGCGTGAAGAAGGCTCCGCCCTCGAACAACGGCAATGCCTTAAGGACGCCGCCGCCGGAATCGAGCAGGCCGTCGCTTTCATCGGAGACGACGATGTCTACATCGCCGCGGTGCGCGAGATGCTCCTTCAGCATCTCAGCGCGGTAATGAACATTGACGACGATCATCGTCACGCCCGCCTGCACCAGCCGATCGATTGCATGATCGATAAGCGCCTTGCCGCGCACCTCCACGAGGGGTTTCGGCCGGTCATTGGTCAGCGGACGCATGCGCGTACCCAGCCCGGCCGCCAGGATCATCGCGCGTGTGATCGGTTTGGTGCTCACGAAATCTGCTCCCTGTTTGCGGGGGCTGTACGCAGGTCCGTCGGAATCACGCGATCGTACCACGCCTTCAGCGGGGCGAGCGCGGGATGCTCGAGGTCGCGGTTGAGATAGCCCCAGACGCGCGGCAGATAGCTCAGGTAGCGGGGTTTGTTGTCACGTTTGTAAAGCCTTGAGAAGATGCCGGCGATCTTCGCGTTGCGCTGCGCGGCCATCACGGCCATTTCGGCGCGATGCCGCACCGCGTCGACGCCATGGTCGCCCATCGCGCCGAGATAGCGTTGAGTCATCGCCGAGCCCAGCTCCACCGGCACATCGCGGCGTGCGTCCTCGATCAGCGAAATGAGATCATAGCTCTTCGTGCCGGCGACGGCGTCCTGGAAGTCGATCACGCCGACGCGTGCCGCGCCTTCGCGTGCCGGCAGCCACATCAGATTCTGCGCGTGATAGTCGCGATGCACGAACACTGGCGAGCACCCGAACGTGTCGCGCAGCGCATCGCGCCAGTGCGTCCTGTGCTCCTCCACTTCTTCGACGTGGGCATTGCGGCCGAGCGCCAGCGGCACGAACCATTCGGTCATCAGATCGACTTCAGCCAGAAGCGCGGTTTCGTCGTAGCGGAAGAGGGGCTTGTCCGGCGGCAGCACGCTCGGCGCAGCTTCCGTGTGCAGTCCGGCCAGTGCATCGATGGCGGTTGCGTAAAGCGTATGCTCATCCTCGCCGCGCGTCAGCGCATCGTCGAAACGGTCATCGCCCAGATCCTC
The DNA here is from genome assembly GCA_050010175.1 of Rhizomicrobium sp. Taxonomy (GTDB): domain Bacteria; phylum Pseudomonadota; class Alphaproteobacteria; order Micropepsales; family Micropepsaceae; genus Rhizomicrobium. Next base: position 10,890 of record JBEKLN010000058.1, on the reverse strand, counting down.
AACGAGAACAAATCCGCGGACGGTGTCTGCCGCGTAGATCTCCGGAGCGCTCAACCCCTTGGACCGCAGATAATTCGCAGCCGCGATGTAACGGCCGCAGTCCGCGCCCGCGAGCCGTGCCACCGCATTGTAGCCCAATGCGCGGCGCTGCTCCGGCGAAGCGTCGGCGGGAGATGATGGCTCCTCCGCTCCCTGCGGCTGATCCATCAGCATGGCGCGGTGGCCATTGAGCGCCAGCCGCGCGTAGCGCCGCGTCGACGCGTCGCCTGGCAAAGCCGTGATTGTCGCGGCACCCCAGCCGGCGTCTTCGAGAAAGGCGCGCGTCTCTTCTATTCGATCAGCAGGTGTCTGCATCCCAATCGCTCGCGAAAATCCCGGCCCATCGTGCGGGACCTGAAATCACGGCCCGGCGCACACCTTCGCCCACTGTCTCCAGCCGAACGCGCAACGAACCCTCGGGCAACGCCCGCATACGGTCCGGCCATTCGATGAGGGCGGCACCTTCGGACAACGCTTCGTCGAGCGCAAGTTCGGTCAGTTCAGATGGGTCTTCGATACGGTACAGATCATAATGACGCACGGTAAAACGATCGGTGGGATATTCCTGCACCAGCGTAAATGTCGGACTGGGGACGGCTTCCGTTATGCCGAGTGCCCGCAGAATGGCCCGGGCGAGGGCTGTTTTGCCGGCGCCGAGATCGCCCTCCAGCGCCACCGTATCGCCCGGCTTGAGCGCGTAGGCAATGCGCTTCGCCAGTGCAGCAGTCGCGTTCAGATCGGCGAGGATCTGCGTGGTGGCGAAGGCATCTTTGTCAGGGCTCATCCGGGGCGCTTCTAGCGGGGCTGGACCATGCCCACAATGCCGCGGACCACGGTCGATTGCCGGGTGGTCCGGGGCATGCTAGCCCCTCCTCGTTTTGGGGCTATTCGAGGCGAATGGCAGAGCAGATTGTCATTATCGGCGCGGGCCAGGCGAGCGCGCAGGCCGTGGCCACGTTGAGGACCGAAGGGTTCACCGGCGCGCTCACGATGGTGGGCATTGAACCCTTCGCGCCCTATCAGCGGCCGCCGCTCTCCAAGGCGTACTTGTCCGGTGCTATGGAGCGCGACCGGCTGTTTCTGAAGCCTGACGCTTTCTATGCCGACGCGCGCTGCGAGATGATCCTGGGCGTATCGGCAATGTCGATCAACCGCGATAATCGGACCGTCCTGCTCGCCGACGGGCGCCAGCTGTCCTACGACACATTGCTGCTGGCAACCGGAACGCGGGTGCGACGCATTTCCATACCCGGCGCACACCTCGCCGGCATTCACTATCTGCGCGGCATTGCCGATGTGGACGGGCTTAGGGCCAACTTCGCGCCCGGCCGGAAGCTGGCCATCGTCGGCGGCGGATATATCGGACTTGAAGTGGCGGCCGTTGCCGTGAAGCATGGCCTGGACGTGACCGTTCTCGAAGCGCTGGACCGCGTTATGGCGCGTGCCGTATCGCGCCCGCTCTCCGATTTTTACGAGCGCGTGCATCGCGATGCCGGTGTGAAGCTGGAGTTGGACACCCCTGTCGAAGCCTTTGAAGGCCAGACGGAGCTCAGGGCCGTCCGGGCTGGCGGGAAAAGCTATCCTGCGGATATCGCGCTGGTTGGCATCGGGGTTATCCCCAATATCGAACTGGCGAAGGAATCCGGCCTGCCGTGCGACGACGGCATTGTTGTGGACGACTACGCGCGGACATCCGATCACCGAGTTTACGCCGCGGGTGATTGCACGCGCCATACAAGCCACAACGGCGAACTCGTCCGACTGGAGTCGGTGCAGAACGCCATCGATCAGGCTAAGCATGCTGCGCTTGCCATGGCGGGCAATCCGACCACCTATCGCGAGGTGCCGTGGTTCTGGTCCGACCAGTATGATTTGAAGCTGCAGATCGCAGGACTGGCACGCCAAGGCGACGATCTCGTGCTGCGCGGCAATCCGTCCGCGCGGAAGTTTGCGGTATTTCATCTCAGGCACGGTGCCGTCGCTGCCGTGGAAGCAGTCAATGCCGCGCCCGAATACATCGTGGGACGCAAGCTCATCGCGGACGGAACGAAAATTTCCGGCGACAGGCTTGCCGACACGACCATCCCCATGAAAATCATTGCATCAGCGTAAAGGAGACGGAATGCCCAAGATCAAATACATCGAGCATAGCGGCAAGGAGCACGACGTCGACGTGCCCGTGGGCTGGTCCGTCATGGAAGGCGCCGTGAAGAATCTCATTCCCGGTATCGATGCCGATTGCGGCGGCGCGTGTGCCTGCGCAACGTGCCACGTGCATGTCGATCCGGCATGGGTGGACAAGATTCCGCCCAAGCAGGACATGGAAGAGACGATGCTCGATTTCGCGCAGGAACTGACGGAGACCAGCCGGCTCTCCTGTCAGATCAAAGTTGTGCCCGAACTCGACGGACTGATAGTGCGGATGCCGAAAAGTCAGCATTAGCCGGATTGCTGTACAAAATACTCTCAGAGCCCCGTGCGATAGCCATCGCTGACTCGGGCGTCGATCTGCTCGGCCATCTCTGCACCCCCGGCGGTCGCATCGGCAATGATCCGGCCGAACGACACTTTCATCGGTTCGTGCCACGCGTCCGGCGCCCAGAGATTCGCGCGCAATACAGAACGCGCGCAATGGAAATAGCTCCGCGTGACAGCCACGCGGATGACCAGCTTTGCTGCGCGTCCACGGGCCGAAAGTCGTTCGCACAGACTGACATCGTCATGAAGCGTGGCGGTCCCGCTGACCCGCAAGGTTTCTCCGGTTCCCGGACTGAGAAATATCAGTGCGACCTGCGGATTGCCGAGAATGTTCGTGAGACCGAATGCCAGGTTGTTACCCGCTCGATCGGGAACGAGCAGGCTCCGTTCGTTTTCAGTAGACACGAATCCCGGCTCGTCGCCCTTGGGACTAACTTCCAGAGACCCGTCCGCGCATGAAGTCGCGAGCAGCAGAAACGGGGAAGCCGCGATGAACGCTTGCGCCTGATCGTCTAGCACGTCGCGGATCTTCATGCGGGTTAGCCGGTTCGGCTCACCCATGATCGCGCGCAGTGCGTCGACCGTCTTGATCTCAGCCATCCAGCCTCACGTTTCTCTATGCCGCAGCCTGCGCCCCGAATGCGGGATAGAAGCGATGCATCATGCGGTCGTTATAGTGCATCAGATTGGCATGGGCGAGGGCGGCATGCCTGAGCTTGGTATCGAAATGGGGCGTCAGAACCGAAGCGATCATACCGAAGGCGGTTCCATCCGAGCCCGTGGGTTCACTTCCCATGAGATACGGCTTGTCCCCGAGCAGAACGGCGAGCGCCGCAATGGAGCGTGCGCCGAGCTGGATCTTCTCGGCTTCGCTGTGACGGCCGAGCCCGTGTCCGTCGAGCTTGCCGCGCACGCGTTCGCGTGCCTCGGCCTGTGCCTGCGCGCGGACCGCTTCGGGAACGGCATCGAAGAAATGGGACGGGCCCTTGGCGAAATTGGCGTCGTCCAGCCATCGCAGCTGGATGATCGCGAAATAGAGATGGTCCTCGAGCATGCGCTCGATGGCCCAGGCCTGCGCCCGCTGTTCATCTGAAAGGCCGCGGTCGAGGTCGATGCCGTACGCCTTTTCAAAATAGGCGCGGATGAATGTCGAATCGCCGATCCGGACGCCATTGTCTTCGATAAACGGGATCTTGCCCTTGGGCGCTCCCTGGGGGCCGCTGCGTTCGTGACGATACGGCAAACCCGCCATCAGCAATTGCACCTCCGTCTTCATGACGAACGGGCTTGGGTCGGGCAGGCCGAAGGCGGGTCCGAAACCGAACAGCGTAATCATGGAGTCCTCCGTTATTGAGCCTTGTGCATACCCGGCGCCTGCTGACAGCATGCTGTCAGCAGTGGAGTGAGCCATGCGCCGCGCCGACCGCCTGTTTCGCATCATCCAGATACTGCGCCGCGCGCGGAAACCGGTGACGGCGGCGGCAGTGGCCGAGGAACTCGAAACGTCGCAGCGCTCCATCTACCGCGACATTGCGCAGTTGATGGCCGACCGCGTGCCCATCCGCGGCGAGGCGGGCGTGGGGTATGTGCTGGAAGGTGGGTTCGACATGCCGCCGCTCATGCTGACGCCCGACGAGATCGAAGCTGCCATGCTGGGTGCGCAATGGGTGCGCGATCACGGCGATCCGCAGCTTGCGAATGCCGCATCCGATCTCGTCGCCAAAATCGGCGCTGTCATACCGGAGCATTTGCGGCCGATCCTGATGGAGCCGTCGCTCAGAGCCTTCACAACCCGGATCCAGCAGGCAGACGCCATCGATATGGCGCGCGTGCGTGCGGCCATCCGCATGCAGGGCAAGCTTGCGCTTGAATATGCGGACGAAGAAGGGCGCAAGACCCTGCGCACGGTTTGGCCTATCGCCGTCAGCTACTGGGACAGCGTTCGCATCATCGTGGCATGGTGCGAATTGCGCAGGGCCTTCCGCCATTTCCGCACCGATCGTGTTCTCGCATTCGAGTTTCCCGATGTGCGCTATCCGACGCCGCGCGCCCGTCTGCGCGCCGCCTGGATGAAGGAAATGAAGCTGATGCGCGAAGAGCGGCGCGGCCAGCGCGCCCAAACCCTCGTGGAGTGAATGGAATCTCTTGACAGCCAATACCTTTCGGTTAAAGGTATTTATGCATCGCGGTTAGATGTATGGGCCGATGACCAATCCGAGCTTCATGAACGGTGTGCCGGAACTTCTCATCCTGCGTCTTCTCGAGCAGCAGGAGATGTATGGCTATGAGCTGGTGCAGGCGATCCGCTCGAAGACCAACGATGCGATCAGCCTGGGCGAGGGCGTGGTCTATCCCGTGCTGCATGCGCTTGAGCGCGAGGGCGCGCTGAAGTCACGCCGCAAGCTCGTGAACGGCCGCACGCGCGTCTATTACACGGTGACGGCCAAAGGCGGGAAACATCTGACCGGACTGGTCCGGCAATGGGCCCACATTACAAATGCAGTTACACAGGCGATAGGAGAGCAGCACCATGTCTCAGCCACGCTTTGACGAATTGCGCGAAAGGCTTTTGCGCGCGGGCATCGCGCCGCGCCATGTCCGCCGCACCATCGGCGAGCTGCGCGATCATTTCGACGATCTGGTGCGGGAGGAACTGGCAGACGGTGCCTCGCGGACAACCGCAGAATCCACGGCGCAACGGCGGCTCGGCAGCGACGACGACATCGTCAGCGAGATACTGAAACGTCCCGGTTTGCGTTCGCTGACGGCGCGCTATCCCTGGGCCGTGTTCGGATTGGGACCTATCGCGCTTTTGATAGCCGCATTTGCCGCGACGCTCATCGTCGAGCTTCAGGCCTTTCGCATCGTGGGCCAAATCTACAAGAATCCGTCGCACCACGTTCCGGAATTGATGATCTCCGTGGTCGCCGCCTGGAATGCACTGCCGACATTGATCGCACCGCTTGTCATTGCGGCGGTTCTCTACGTGGTCGGCTCGCGTCAACGCATCTCGCGGTCGTGGCTGATTGCCGGTGTCACGATCGCCTGCGTGCTCGGAGCCTTCCAGAAGCTCACGTGGACGGATAATGGGTATCATGGAGAATTGATGCTCGGCTCCGGCATCTTGCCGCCGTTCCATCGCGATCTGTTCCTGGACGGTATTGTACGAGCTGGGATCAATCTGGCGATCATGGCAGTCGCCTGGTGGTGGTTGACGAGGCGGAAACGGCAAACGATCGGCGCGCTGGCGGCTGCGGAGTAGGGTGATTGTCTTTGCGGGCTCGCTGATATAACTGCTCGGACTTGGGAAGCGGCGGTCCATGTACATTCCTGGATCGTCGCGCTCGTCCGGTGCGCTTCGTGAATTCCTTCCTCCACACCTTCCTTCTCATCTATGCCGGCCTGTTTCCGATCGTGAACCCGATCGGCAGCGCGCCGATTTTCCTCAGCCTGACGCGGCCATGGACCGCGGCCGAGCGCAACGCGCTGGCGCTGCGCGTGGCGATCAACAGCTTCTTCCTGCTGTTGGGCTCGCTTTTCATCGGTTCGCATGTGCTTGACTTCTTCGGCATCACGCTGCCTGTCGTACGCGTGGCGGGCGGCATGGTGGTGACGGCATTCGGATGGAAGCTCCTGCACTCCGACGAATCGCCGCAGATACTGAAGAAGCCTGACGCGGCCGGAACCACGAAAGGGCCCGACACGGCCTTCTACCCGCTTACCATGCCGCTCACGGTGGGCCCGGGCTCTATCGCCGTGGCCATCACGCTGGGCAGCCAGTGGCCGAAGACCGCGCATTGGTGGCCGGATCTCGCACTGATCGGGAGCGCTGCCGTTGTCGGGCTCTTTGTAATGTCGGTGACCATCTACGTCGCCTATCGCTTCGCAGGCCGCGTGCTGCGGGCATTGGGCGACAGCGGCACCAAGGCGGTCATGCAGCTCACCGCCTTCATTCTTCTGTGCATCGGTGTGGAGATCGTCTGGAGCGGCGTGAACGCGTTGCTCGGTCGGCCGATGTGAGCGGGGACTGCTACTTGTCGGGGTTCATGAGGATCCGTTCGATGGCATCCTTGCCTTCGGAGCTGTGAATCCAGGATTCCGCCGCTTCCATCGAGGCGAATTCCTGGGCGGCGCGGTGGGGCTTTATGCGATCGGGCACCGGCACCAGAACCTCGAATGTTCCGGCAAAGCGCGTGTCCTTGGTGGGCGCGGCGTAGGCGGCCGGCAGCGACTTCTTCTTTTTCATCGGATTTGACCTTTTTGGCGGCTGCGGGCGCGCCCGTATATCGGCGCGATGCGGAGGCGGTCAATCCTGCCTCTTCTGGCGGGGCCGGCTCGGGGAGCCTCGCAGGATCGGAAGTTGAGGGCGCGAGGTGAGCGGCAAACGCTACCTGAAGTTGCATTGACAATGCGGCGAAAGTTTCATGATCGCGACCAAATGTACCTAAGTACAATTCCGAACTGTTCGTTTTCGGGGAATAACGCATTATGCACTCACCGCGCTGAATACTGGCTGACCCCCTCTGCTGGATATTTGAAAAGCGCAGTGAGTGGACACGGCGGTTGCGTCAGTTGGCAACCGCCGTTCTTCTTTTTGTGCGGCGCCTGAAGGGCTGACGCGGATCACGGTCCGCCGGCGCATGACATCGAATTCATGACCGTCAAAGACGTGCAACAATACAGTACATCGCCCTATTCGGGCAATGACTTGGCAGTCATGAAAAATTTCTCACTGGTCACAAGCTCCGCGCGTTGCATGATGCATTCAACGCCGACTTCCGGATGCTTCCCCTCATCCGGAGATTTCCCCGGAAGGCGTTGGTTTGAGAGACAGGCGGCGGTTGCACGAAAGCGCAGCCGCCGCATTTTTTGTGCCGGGCGGGCACGGCCTTAAGGCGCCCCCGCAACCGTCTGACCCGTCAGTTCCAGCCGCAGCAGCGTGTCGGAGATGCTGTCGTGCATTAGATCCTGAAGCGCGGATTCGATGCCCGACTTTTGAGCCGGCGTCAGTGCAGCGGCGTCCGCCGACCACAGAGTCGCGTCGATGTCATGGCGGGGCGACGGTGTGGAGTAGGGCGGGCCGACGGTACCGGGCGCATAACGGATCAGCTTTAACGAGTGTGCATCGAGCAGCACCATCGCATAGCTCGCATAAACCTCGGTCGAGGTTCCCGCTCCGGAATCCGATGCCTCGTTGAAAATGCCCAGCCCGTCGCCGTGGCCGTGTTTCCACAGCTGCATGGGCTGCTTGACGACGACGATATAGGCGTCGACATCGTCGCTGGTTTTCAGCCCTGGAAAAATCGCCTGCACGTTGCCCGCCTCGTCCTTCAACGACGACTTCACGAGATGATTGCGGTCAAATTCCATGCCCTTCACGCTAAAGCGCTTGGCCAGGACGGAACGGATATCCGTTTCGATCTGTGCATCCAGATGCCAGTCGCCGATTGACAACGTGTCGTGCGCCTGCGTGAGAAAAGTGTCCCCCACCTGGTCCAGGCGCATCTGATCGCCGATAACGGACACGACCGCTACGGAGTGGATCGCTTGATACGGATCCTTGTCGCGGGGCAGGGGGACCAGCGTGCGCGCGGCCGGTGGAGGCGCGGCCGCGCCGAGGTTCAAGGAGCCCAGCGTCTCCGCGAGCGCGTCGTCGAGCAGTTTCGAATACTCTGTGCGCATTTTGCTCATCTGCAGGTCGGCGAGCGCGAAGTCTCTTGCCGGCCTCAGCGAATCGGGGAACGAAGCAGACGCGAAGACGGGTTCGCCGCTCGCATTGGGCCGGATGCGCGAATAGGCGTTGGCGACGATGTCGCCGGAACGCACGTCGACGACCACGACCTCGAAATTGGCCACGCCCAGCGGCGGAGATCCCGCGCTTGGCACCTCAAGCGTGAGGCCCGCAAGCCCCGGCGCACCGTCGTCGAGTTCGGGAATGATGGCGACGAAGGCATCGATACCGTCATGCGGAACGGTCTTGAGATACTGGTCCACATATTTCTCGGAATCGCCCCACGGCGAATTTGCGATCCGCGCAAGATATGCCCTGTCCGCGCGCGCGGCCGTGACGGTGAAATTTCCGCCGAGACGCTGGCGCAATGCGCCTTCGACCTGGTTGTCGAGAGCCCACGGCTTGATGTCGATGACGCGCTGTTCCGGCACGATTTTGGCGGTGTCCTCCAGGACCAGCGTCTGGCCGATCGCCGAGATGATCGCGATGGAGTGGATGGCGCTCGTATCGCCCTTGTGCGCAATGCGCGGCGCCTGTTGCTGCTGCTGCGGCGCCGCTGAGGGCGCGAACACGATCTGGGCGTGCGCCGCGGAGAGGGTACCGAGCGCGAGCGCCGCGCCTGCGATGAGTGCTCGAAGCATGGATGTTCCTTGGGGTGCCGACGCGCCGATCCTATCAGGTGGGCGGCCCAAGCCCAGCGGATCAATCCGCAGAAAACCCGGCACGCAGCTTGAGAAAGCCGTAGGCTGCCGCAGGGCACGGCGCAGGTTTTGAACATGGGGCGGCACGACGAGAGTGAAGAGCGTCAGGTACTTTGTTCGGGGTGCCTGGAGGTTTTTCCCGAATCGGGCATCAAAGTCATACCCACCTGGTCGGAAGATTTGGGCGGCTACGTATCGTCCTTTCGTTGCGCCCGGTGCCGGCCGGAAGCGATCACGGAAACGGCGGCACGACTGCACGCCACGACGAACGAAGACGAACTTGCCTCGTTCGGACACCTGCTCGAAAGGCACGGCATCGTTGTGCTCGAGTTCAAGCGCGGCGATCCGCTCCCCGGCGTTCGCCACCTCTTCGTCAAAACGATCGAGCTCATCGACACGGGAGCGGTGACGCTCTCCATCGCCCCGGCCATCGCCGGGCGATAGCCCGGCAGAAATCGAGCAGGTCAGGCGGCCTCCATCGGTCCTTCCGGATGCGCAGCGGCGCGTTGCGGCAGCACGAGCACGCACAGCACGATGAAGACGGCGATGATGGCCGATGCAATCGGCCGGCTGAAGGCGAGCCCGCCCTCGCTTAAGGGTTTGTCGAGATAATCGGCGGCGGTTGCGCCGAGCGGTCGGGTGAGAATGAACGCCGCCCAGAACAGCGCAACGCGCGAGGCATTCGTTACAAAATACGCCAACGCAAGCACGGCCAGTGCGGCTGCGAACACGAGCACGCCGCCGCCATAGCCGAGCCCCGCATCCGCGGCCCAGTCGCCGAGCGCCGTTCCCAGTGTCTGCGAGAATGTGATCGCCGCCCAGTAGAACGCCTCCACGCGCGGTCGGTTGACGGTCTCCACCGCAATCGTGCCCTCAAACCGGTACCAAAGCACGAGCACTACGAGCAAACAGGCGAGCAGACTCGACGCGCCCCCCGCATAACCGATGCCGAGAGAGCGGTCGAAGAAGTCCGCCATCGTGGTACCGGCGGTCGTCGAGGCGACGATCGTGGCCCAGTAGAGCGCGCGATGAAACCGCTTGGCGAAAATCTGGAACACGGCCAGAACCGCGAACAGGGAGAGAAACAGAGCCGTGCCTGCGAGATAGCCCCAGTTCATCGACATGGTGACGGTGTCGCCGCCGGTCTCGCCGAGCGTCGTGGCCGCGATCTTTATGAGCCAGAAGCCGAGCGTGACGGCAGGCACTTTGCTCAGAGCGGATTGGGTGTTCATGTCAGCCTCACAAGCACTTCGATGTCTGGTGACCGGAATTATTCGACCTGCGTCAAGCGTCGCGCACGGCATGGTTTTCCGGCTTCTGTCAATGCGCAGCAACCGAGCCAAATCACCGCTCGCTAAAACGTGAACTGCATCGCGACATACCACGAGCATTCGTCGTTGGCCGCCGCATTCTGGATGCCCGGCCCAACGTATCCCATCAGGTGATAGTGCTCGTTGATGTCGTAGATCGCGCCGCCGCCCACTCCGGAGAAGGACGCACCGCCTTTCACATCCGCCGTCTGATGGACGATCTCCACGCCCAGCTGCAGCCCCGGCATCACTTCGCGCGCCAGCACCCACCCCTGCTGGCAGAAATCTCTTGAATCGCCGCCATTGTTGAATTCGCAACCGCCACCGCCGAACGTGGTCCATTCGTCCCAGTCCTTCTCGAGCCAGATCGGCACGAACAGCGACGTGTGCTGCGTTCCCGCATAACTGAAATCGCTCGGCAGGAAGACACGCGGGAAGATGCTCACATCCCAACCGTCGTCGGCCTGATGCAGGAAGCGGTATTTCGCGGCGATTTCCACATTCCCCAAGCCTTCCGTGAATTTGCCGTCCGCGGGGCTTTGGTAACCCAGCGGGAGGACGGCCGTGAGTTGCAGGTCCGGCGCCGCGCCGTAATTGAAATCGATGCCGGTTTCACCTGCGCTGCCGGCGC
>JBEKLN010000057.1:0-18426 GCA_050010175.1 Rhizomicrobium sp. | reverse complement strand
CCGATCGCACGATGCGTCCTCCACAATCCAGCGGCACAATTGGCCGTACGTCATGCCGGCGAATGCAGCCTGCTCCGGCACGAGAGAGGTTGGTGTCATGCCGGGCTGCGTGTTCGTCTCGAGGACGATCAGGCGATCCTTGCCCTCTGTGTCGTCATACCGAATGTCGCTGCGCGACACGCCGCGGCAGCCGAGTGCGGCGTGCGCCGCTTCGGCAAGCTTCATCGCTTCGCCGGCGATCTTCGCGGAGACCTTCGCAGGCAGGATGTGCCGCGAGCCGCCAGCCGCATATTTCGCTTCGTAGTCGTAGAATTCGAGACTGGTCGTGATCTCGGTGACGCCGAGCGCCTTGCCGTTCATCACGGCTACGGTCAGCTCACGACCGGGAACGAATTCCTCGACCATCATCGCATCAGACAACGTCCATGTTTCGCTGCCGAGTTCGGCGGGCGGGCGATTGTCTCCCTTTCTGATGATGTACACGCCGACGCTCGATCCTTCATTGACGGGCTTGACCACATAGGGCGGTTCCATCAGATGTTGTTCGCTCGCCGCACGGCGATCGACCACGATACTGTTGGCGACGGGGAGACCGGCCGCCCTGAAGACGTCTTTTGCCCGCTGTTTGTGCATCGCGAGAGCGGACGCCAGCACGCCGGAATGGGTGTAGGGAATGCGCAGCAGCTCGAGCAGACCCTGCACGCAGCCGTCCTCGCCCCAGCGGCCATGCAGGGCATTGAACACCGCATCGGGCTGCGTCGCGGCGAGTTGCGCGCTCAGGTCGTCTTTCGGATCGATCTCAACGATATCGAAACCTTCATCGCGCAGGGCGTCGGCGCAGCCGCGACCCGTGACGAGACTCACCTCCCGCTCCGCAGAGCGGCCGCCCAACAGTACCGCCACTCTCTTATACGTGGTCACCGTACGCCCACCCGCTTGATTTCCCATTCGAGCTCAACGCCGAACTTGTCACGCACGCGGTCGCGCACATCCTCGCCCAGCGCCTCGATGTCGCCGGCGCTGGCATCGCCCGTATTGATAAGGAAGTTGCAGTGCTTCTCCGAGACCTGCGCGCCGCCGCGCACAAGTCCCCGGCACCCAGCCTGATCGATCAGCTGCCAAGCTTTATGGCCCTGAGGATTCTTGAAGGTTGAGCCCCCCGTCTTGGACCGTACGGGTTGGGAGGCTTCACGCTCTCCCACCAATGTGTTCATGCGCGCGCGGATAGTCTCGGGATATTCCCTCGTTCCCTTGAACACGGCCTCGACGAAGATGAGGTCGTCGGGCGCCGCACTCTTCCGGTAGAAAAATCCCATGTCTTCCAGCCCGAGCGTGAAAAAATTGCCGTGTGAGTCCACCGCCGTCGCTTCGACGAACACATCTCTGATCTCGCGACCATAGCAACCAGCATTCATGCGCAGCGCGCCTCCAATGGTTCCGGGGATACCGCGCAGAAATTCCAACCCACCGATGCCTGCATCCGCTGCAACGCGTGCGGCATTCGCATCGAGCGCCGCGGCACCGGCTCTGAGCCAGGCACCCTGCGTCGCGATTTTTCCGAATGCGGCAGGCAGCCGGATAGTAACACCTGGGATGCCTCCGTCGCGGACCAGCAGATTCGAGCCCACGCCGATGACCGTGACCGGAACTCCGGTGGGTTTTGCCGCCAGAAACGCACGCAGATCATCGACGTCCGCGGGCCGGAACAATACCTCCGCAGGACCGCCGGCGCGAAACCACACGAGATCCTTGAGGGCCGCTTTTTCGGTATAGGCGCCGCGCACCTGCGGCAGAATCACTCGCGACGGAACGGAGATCATGAGCGCGCCTCCTCTTCCTTCAGCGCGGATTCAAGATTGCCCGCCCATTGCGTGATCGAGCCTGCACCAAGACACACGATAGCGCCTCCGGGTCTGGCAACATCCGCTATGAGCTTCGGCAGATCGTCGGCTCCGTCCGCGACGAGCACGTGGCGGTGTCCATGCGCACGCAACGCCAACACATAATTGTCGCGATCGAATCCCTCGATCGGCTGTTCGCCAGCCGGATACACGGGCGTCACGATGGCCACATCGGCATCGTTCAGGCAGGTGCAGAATTGTTCGAAGGTGTCGCGCAGGCGGGTATAGCGGTGAGGCTGAACGATCGCGACGATGGGACCCTTGTACGCCTGGCGTGCGGCCTTCAATGCAGCTGCGATTTTGAACGGATTGTGCGCATAGTCGTCGATGATCGCAGTGCCCTTCCACTCGCCGACCTTGGTGAAACGCCGCTTTACGCCGCCGAACTTCGCGAGCGCAGAACGTATGCGCGACGGATCAATGCCGAGATTGCGCGCAACGGCCATTGCTGCCAGCGCATTCTGGACATTGTGTTCACCGGGCATCGGGAGGCGGACATCGTCCAGCCGGATGAGTTCGCCTTTCACGCGATCGATGAAGACTACATCGAAATCCGCACCGCCTTCGGCGAAATCCACATTCTCGGCGCGCACATCGGCCTGGGGACTGAAGCCATAGGTGATCAGCCGCCGGTCGGTCACGCGGCCCACCATCGCCTGTACCTCGGGATGATCGATGCAGAGCACGGCGAAGCCGTAGAATGGGACGTTTTCGACGAAGCGTTGGAAGGCTTCGCGCATCTTGTCGAACGTGCCGTAATAATCCAGGTGATCCGGATCGACGTTGGTGACGATCGCGATCGTTGCGGGCAGTCGCAGAAATGTGCCGTCGCTCTCGTCGGCCTCGACCACGACCCACTCACCGGCGCCGAGCCGCGCATTGGTTCCATATGCATTGATGATGCCCCCATTGACGACGGTCGGATCGAATCCGCCGGCATCGAGGAGTGCGGCGACCAGCGTCGTCGTCGTCGTCTTGCCGTTGGTGCCGGCGACCGCAACGCAATTCTTCAGTCGCATGATCTCGGCCAACATCTCTGCGCGGCGCACCAGAGGCAGCTTGCGCTGGCGCGCGATATCGAGCTCGGGATTGCCTGCCTTCACCGCCGAGGAGTACACGACCACGACCGCGTCTTTCACATTCTCCGGATCCTGCCCGATGCTGATGGGGATGCCGAGCGTGCGCAGCCGCTTTACATTCGCGCTGTCGACAAGATCGGACCCCTGAACCTTGTAACCGAGGTTGTGCATGATTTCGGCGATACCGCTCATGCCGATACCACCGATACCGATGAAATGAATCGGACCGATGCCGAAGGGCACGCGGGTGGGAGACTGCACGCTCATGACCTCCCCTCCCCCAGACGATCGACAAGATCGGCGAGGCGCGCGGCAGCATCGAGACGCGCGAGCGCATGCGCCGATGCTGCGCGCGCGACCAGCATCTGCGGCGCATTGAAGTCGGCCTCGATCATGCCTGCGAGTTTCTCGGCGGACAGATCGCGCTGCTGGACCAGTTCGGCCGCACCGGCTTTCACCATCACCTCCGCATTGGCGGTCTGATGATCGTCGGTCGCGAAGGGAAACGGTATCAGGATCGACGGCCGTCCGATCGCGGCGAGCTCGCTGATCGTCGATGCGCCACTCCGCGAGATCACCAGATGCGCCGCCGCTATGCGCTTCGGAAGGTCACTGAAGAATACCGCGAGTTCGGCTTTCACATGGGCGGATTCATAGGCCGCTCGGACGGAGTCGATATCCTCTGGGCGGCACTGCTGGACGATGTCAAGTCGTGCCCGCATACCTTCGGGGAGCAGCGTGATCGCCGCCGGAACTAGCGCGCTGATGGCGCGGGCACCCTGACTACCCCCGAAGACGAGCAAGTTGATGGTGCCATCGGCTGCCGGCGCCGCATAGGGAACCGTTGAGAGCGCGGCCACTTCGGGGCGCACGGGATTGCCGGTGTAAACGACGCTGTCCGCATTCTTCGCCGCGAATTTCGCGAGCGGGAACGATGCTGCCACTGCCTGGACACGCGGCGCCATCTGGCGGTTGACGCGGCCAAGGATCGCGTTCTGCTCGTGCACCGCAGAGGGACACCCGGCCAGCCAGGCCGCAACCATTACCGGCAGGCTGGGATAGCCGCCGAAGCCTACGACGGCCGCGGGCTTCAGGCGCCTGAGCTTCGTCCAACCGACGATGATCCCGCGGAGAATTTCGAACGGCGCGATCACGCGGGCGGCGAAAGAGCTCGATGCGAACGAAGCGGAGGGAACCGCTTCGATCGACGCGCCGGGAAACGCGGACTGATAATTCTTGCCGCGCGAATCCGTCATCACGACGATCCGCCTGCCGCGACGCACAAGCTCAAGCGCCAGCGCCTGCGCCGGAAAAAGATGGCCGCCGGTTCCGCCGGCGGAGAGCACGATCGTCGTCATGCGGCCCGTGCCTCCGGTGGCATGACGTAGACGGCGCGCGGCTTCCCGCCGACGCGCGAGCGTTGCCGCGTGACCGCCAGCGCAAAGCCCATCGTCAACGCGACCGCAAACAGCGACGAACCGCCATAGGAAATAAAGGGCAGCGTCATGCCTTTCGCCGGCAAGAGACTGACCGCAACGCCCATGTTGATGAATGCCTGCAGCGCTACGACGGTGGCGAGGCCTGCGCCAGCAAGTTCCGCGAAGCGGTCGTTCATCCGCGCTGATCGCAGCAAAAGACGCACGCCGAGAATACAGAACAGGATCGCGATCACGCCGCAGAGCGCGAGTCCGAACTCTTCGCCGGCGACCGCAAAGATGTAATCGGAATGCGCTTCGGGAATGTGGTACTTCACCGTGCCTGCGCCGGGACCGACGCCCGCAAGCCCGCCGTGCGCGAACGCCTTCAGCGCCAGCGACGGCTGGTAGCCCATCTTCGACGGATCGAAATACTGCGCCAGCCTGTGATGCAGATGCGACGACGGAAAGAGGAGGAACGCGAGCGCGGCCACACCGAGGCTGCACACCGACAATATGCCTACCCAGAACAGGTCGATGCCGTAGAAGAAAAGTAACGCGCCCCACAGCGCGAGCAGAAGCGCCGTCTGCCCGTCGTCGGGTTCGAGCACGAGCAGCACGAGCGCGGGCGCCACCATCAAAAACGTGATCAGCGGCTTGGGAAATCGGCCCGGCTTTTCGGCAAGCACGATCGCGGCGAGGACCGCGAAGGAAGGTTTAAGGAATTCGGACGGTTGCAGGCTGATCCATCCGAGATCGACCCATCGCTTGGCGCCGAGCACCTGCGAGCCGTGAACGAGCACAACGATGGCCCCGGTCAGGGCGACGATGTAGATGACCAGCGCCGATATCTTGATCGTGCGGAGCGGCAGCAGCGACGTTCCCACCAGAATCATGGCGGCGATGATCGCGAATGCGATCTGTTTGACCGCAAAGCGGAAATCGCCGGTCTGGAACGGACCCGCTGTCGCTGCAGGGCTCGCAGCAAAAGCAAGCGCGAGTCCGATCGCGATCAGGGCCGTGATCGCAATAAGCGCGACCCGGTCGACGGTCCACCACCAGGAGGCATAGCCGCTTCTGTCCGCACGGGAGAAACTCATGACGCCTCCCGCACGGGCAAGCCTGCAATCTCCTGCACAAGCGAGCGGAAGGTGTCGCCGCGCGCTTCGAAATCGCGGAACTGGTCGAACGACGAGCAGGCCGGCGACAGGAGCACGATCGGCTGCGTGCAGGACGACGCGCGGGCTTCCGATAGTGCAGATGCCACCGCGCGTTCCAGCGTCATCGATGTTTCATGCGGCACGCGATCTCCCAGGGTCTGTTCGAACAGCGCTGCGGCTTCGCCGATCAGGAAAGCCTTGCGGATGCGCGGAAAATACGGCGCGAGACTCTCGATGCCGCCATCCTTGGGTTTGCCGCCCAGGATCCAGAAAATGTCCTGGTAGCAGGCCAGCGCTTTCGCTGCCGCATCCGCGTTGGTCGCCTTCGAGTCGTTGACGAAGCGGACATTGCCGACGCGGCCGACATCTTCGATGCGGTGCGCGAGGCCCGGGAAACTTGCGATTGCGTTCGCGATCTGCCGCGTATCCTTCACATAGGGCCGGGTGGCGGCATAGGCGAGTGCAGCGTTCTGCCAGTTGTGAGCCCCGGGAAGGCGTGCCGCGGCGGACAGGTCCATGATTTTGGCGGCACGCGAGGCCTGCGCATCGTACAGCGCTCCGTCGATTGCGAAGATGCCGCGTCCCAGGACCTTGCCCACGGAAACAGGCACAGGGGTTGCCCCGCCGCTTGCGGCAAGCCGCGTGTAGACGGACGCAGATTGCGGATCGTCGACGCCGATGCAGACGCAGCCGTCATGGGCGGTCTGTTCGAGCAGTTTCGATTTGACGGCGACATAGTTTTCCAGCGTGCCGTGCCGGTCGAGGTGATCCGGCGAAATGTTGGTGAGCACGGAGACATCGGGAACAAGATCGGGCGACAGATCGATCTGGTACGACGACACTTCCAGCACATACATCGTGCGGCCGTTGGGCGCGGCGAGATCGAGCGCCGGCTTGCCGATGTTGCCGCCCACTTCGGGCGCGAAGCCGCAGGACGCAAGAATATGGCCGATCAGCGCCGTCGTCGTCGATTTGCCGTTGGTGCCGGTGACGGCGATCACCGGCGCACGACCCGGCACGGTCGGATCGCGACGGATCTCACGGCCGAACAGTTCGAGATCGCCGATCACTTCCACGCCGGCCGCGCGCGCCGCCTTCACCACGGGATGCGGCGCGGGATGGGTGAGCGGCACGCCGGGGCTTAACACCAGAGACTTGAGCGACGCCCACGGCCATTCGGAGAACGGCGCGATGCGGGCACCTTCGCGTTCGGCACTGTCGCGCGCCGCTGCATTGTCGTCCCAGGCGAAGACCCGTGCCCCTCCGGCATTCAGCCCGCGCACCGCCGAACAGCCGGAGCGGGCCAATCCGAAAACGGCCACATCTGAATTTGTGCGGGTGCGGACGGGGATCATGATCTTCTACCGGAGCTTCAGCGTTGACAGCCCGACCAACGCCAGCACGACCGATATGATCCAGAAACGAATCACGATCGTGGGCTCGCGCCAGCCGAGTTGCTCGAAATGATGATGGATCGGCGCCATGCGGAACACGCGCTTGCCCGTCATCTTGAACGACGCCACCTGCACGATGACGGAAACGGCTTCCATCACGAACAGGCCGCCCACGATGGCGAGCACGATTTCATGTTTGACGGCGATGGCGACGGCGCCGAGCGCGCCGCCCAGCGACAGCGAACCCGTATCGCCCATGAACACCATTGCGGGGGGTGCGTTGTACCAGAGAAAGCCCAGACCGCCGCCGAGCAGCGCCGCGAGAAAGACGGACAACTCGCCCGCGCGCACCACATAATTGAGCTGGAGATAGTCGGCGAATTTCACGTTGCCGACGAGATAGGCGATGAGGCCGAAGGTCACAGCCGCGATCATCACCGGCACGATGGCCAGGCCATCCAGACCGTCCGTCAGATTGACGGCATTTGACGCGCCGACGATGACGAGCGCGCCGAACGCGAGATAGAACCAGCTCAGGTGAATCAGCACGGTCTTGAAGAAGGGAATGGTGACGGCTCCGGACAAACTGGGTTCTTCAAGCCGCATGACGATGAAGCTTGCGAAGATTGCGACCGCGAACTCGATGAATAGCCTCAGGCCGCTCGAGACTCCCGCCGAGGTGCGCTTCGTCACCTTCTTGTAGTCGTCCGCGAAGCCAAGCAGTCCGAAACTCAGCGTGACGAGCAGCACGAGCCAGATATACGGGTCGGTCAGATCCGCCCACAGAAGCGTGGCCACGACGGACGAGACGAGAATCATCAGGCCGCCCATCGTCGGCGTACCCTGCTTCTCGATGATGTGCCGCTGCGGGCCGTCCACCCGGATTGGCTGACCCTTGCCCTGGCGCAACCTGAGCCAGCGGATCATGGGCGGGCCGATCACAAATGCGATGAACAGGGCTGTTACGACGGCGCCGCCGGCTCGGAACGTGATGTAGCGGAAGACGTTGAAAACGCCCACACGGTCAGACAGCGGCACAAGCA
Source organism: Rhizomicrobium sp. (assembly GCA_050010175.1). Lineage (GTDB taxonomy): Bacteria > Pseudomonadota > Alphaproteobacteria > Micropepsales > Micropepsaceae > Rhizomicrobium. Next base: position 10,434 of record JBEKLN010000057.1, on the reverse strand, counting down.
GGAATGGCAACATGATTCGACTCAACCTCCCGTCGCGCGCGCTTTGAGCGCATCGATGATCACGGCCATTTTGCTTCCCAGAGAACCCTTCACGAGGACGACGTCGCCGTTCTTCAACGCGCGCATGAGGTTCGGCGCGATATCCGCCGACGTTTCCGCGAAGGCGCCATGACGCGATGGGGGCAGTGCATCCCACAGGGCCGCCATCTGACGCCCGCACGCAAACACCGCATCGACCTTCGCGTTTTCGATGGCGTCGGACAGCGCCGCATGCATGTACGGCCCCTGCGGGCCCATCTCCAGCATGTCGCCCAGAACGGCAATGCGCCGGCCGGCAGCATCCGGTTGGGCGGACCCGAGGAGGGCAAGTGCAGCGCGCATGGACGCCGGATTGGCATTGTAGCTTTCGTCAATGACCCGCACGCGGCCGCCATTGACCGGCACGTCGAACCGCGCGCCGCGGCCTTTCAACGGTGCGAAATCGCGCAGCGCCGCCGCTGCGTTGACCACGTCACCGTCGAGCACTGCCACTGCAACGAGAGCCGCAACGGCATTGAGCGCGATGTGCGCGCCCGGCGCGCCGACCTGAAATGAGTGCCGGCGACCCAGAATGTCCGCCTCGACGGTCATCGGATCGTCACCCGACATGGAAACCAGACGCGCGTCGCTGCCGGCTTTCTCGCCGAAGGTGAGAATGCGCGACACACCCGCCTGTTTCGCGCGTGCGGAAAGACGCGCAAAATACGGGCTGTCGAGCGGCAGGATGGCGGTGCCGCCGGGCAGAAGGCCCTCGAAGATTTCCGACTTCGCATCCGCGATAGCCTCGCAGCTGCCGAAGAATTCGAGATGGGCTGGCGCAATCGTGGTCACGAGCGCCACATGCGGACGGGCGAAGCCGACCAGCACACGAATCTCGCCGAAGTGATTCATCCCGATTTCGAACACGCCGAATTCGGACGTGCGCGGCATGAGTGCGAGGCTCAACGGAACGCCCCATTGATTGTTGTAGGACGCAGCCGATGCGGTGGTCGCGCCCAGCGCGCCCAGCGCCAGCTTCAACAGTTCTTTCGTCGTCGTTTTACCGGCGCTGCCCGTGACCGCCACGATTTTTGCGCGGGCACGCGTCCGCGAGGCTCGAGCCAGATCCTCCAGCGCGCGCTGCGTATTGGCGACAAGGAGCAGGGGAGCGTTGGCTGAAATCCCCTCCGGAACGCGCGAAACCAACGCGGCGCCGGCTTTCGCGTCCAGCGCTGCGCCAACGAATTCATGCCCGTCACGTACTTCGCCCGTCAGCGCCACGAAGAGATCGCCGGGCCTGATGGTGCGCGTGTCGATGGAGACGCCGGACACATCGAACGCGTGCGTTACCGTTCCCAACGTCGCAGCGGCAATCTCTGCAGAAGTCCAGAGCGGGCTCACGAATGAGCCTCCACTGCCCGTCCACCCAGCTCGCGTGCCGCTCTGACCGCCTGCTCCGTATCGGAGAACGCACGAACATCCCTGCCCACGATCTGGCCCGACTCATGGCCTTTGCCCGCGATCACCAGGACGTCACCGGGCTCAAGCGCGGCAATGGCAGAGCTGATGGCAGTCGCACGATCTCCGATTTCGTCAGCACACGGACACGCTGCGAGAATCTGGGCCCGAATGCCGGCGGCATTTTCGCTGCGGGGATTGTCGTCGGTCACGATCACGCGGTCGGCATGCTCGGCCGCGATCCGCCCCATCAGCGGGCGCTTGCCCGCGTCGCGATCACCGCCGCAGCCGAACACGACATGCAGCCGACCTTCGACATGCGGGCGAATGGCATCCAGCACGGTCAGCAGCGCATCGGGCGTGTGTGCATAGTCGACATAGATCGGCGCACCCGACGCCGCGCAAGCGACTTTCTGCAACCGGCCGGGCGCGCCGCGCAACCCGGCCAGAGTTCCAAACACCCTGTCGGCATCTTCGCCGAGTCCTATGGCGAGCGCCGCCGCCGCCAGTGCATTGGACGCCTGAAAGCTTCCAGCGAGCGACAGATGAATGCCGAAGTCCCGCTCCACATAACGTACGGCCAACGACTGACCGTCAGCACGCGTCCGACGTGAGACAAGCCGAAGCGCGTTGCCCTTTTCACCGACCGTCAGAACTTCAGCTGCCCGCGCCTGCGCGGCACGCGCGAAATCCTCGGCGTGCTCGGCGTCGGCATTGATGACGGCGATGCCGCCGTCAACGAGGAGCTCGCCGAACAGCCGCAGCTTGGCCGAGAGGTAGTGCGCGAAGTCCGGATGATAGTCGAGGTGATCGCGGGTGATGTTGGTGAAGGCTGCGGCTGCGATGCGCACGCCGTCGAGCCGGTATTGGTCAAGGCCGTGGCTCGAGGCTTCAAGCGCAAGGTGATCGACTCCATCGCCGCGCAGCCGCGCAAGAGTCCGATGCAGCACGATGGGATCGGGGGTCGTGTGCTCGAGCTTGATCTCGCCGTTCGGCGTCACCACGCCGATGGTGCCCATGCTGGCGGCGCTGTAACCCAGCGCACTCCAAATCTGGCGAAGGAAAACGGAAACGGACGTTTTGCCGTTGGTGCCCGTGATGGCGGCGACGGTGTCAGGCTGTGCACCGAAATGTTCCGCGGCCATGTACGCGAGACGCCGGCGCGGATTGTCATCTGCAATGAATTGTACGCCGAGAGATTCTGCGACGCCGTGCACGGCGGGAACTCCGAGCACAGCGACGGCACCGCGCCGTACCGCATCTTCGACGAAATCCGATCCGTTCGCGCGTGTGCCGGGCAAGGCCGCGAACAGGTAGCCCGGCGCGACCTCGCGGCTGTCGCACGCAAGGCCCGCAAACTGATTCACCTGTGACACGGGTCTGACGCCCACATTACCCTTCGCGACGATGGCCCCCGAATATGGTTCCATTATGAATTCTCTTTGGCCTGCACGAGCACGGGGGTTTCCGTCGGCATGCCCAACATCGGCGCAATCCGCGCGATGACGCGTCCTGCCAGAGGCGCGGCGGTGAAGCCGGCCAATGCCAGTCCGAAAGTTTCCTTGGTGCCATGCGGTTCGTCCAGCATGACAAACACCAGATAGCGCGGTTTTTCGATCGGAAAAACAGCGCAGAACGATGTCAGAAGTTTATGGGCGACGTAGCCGCGGCCGGCCACCTTTTCTGCCGATCCGGTTTTTCCGCCGACATCGTAGCCCGGAACGTCGGCCTTCCTGCCGGTTCCGTTGGTTACCACGTATCGCAGCAGCTGGCGCATCGTGGCGCTCGCTTCCGGGCTGATGACCTGTTCACCCCTGGCGTCGTCAGGATGTTTCAGAAAGGTGGGGATGATCCTCCTGCCGCCGTTAACCATGGAGGCTGCAGCACTGACGAAGGCCAGCGGTGCGACCGAGATGCCGTGACCGAAGCCGATGGTTGCCGTTTCGATTTCGCCCCAATGCCGGGGATAGAGGGGGGCTGCCCGTTCCGGCAACTCGGAACGAACCGGCGAGAGGAGTCCGATCGTCCGCAAGAACTGTTTCTGCCGGTCCGCGCCGGAGCGCAGTGCGATCTGCGCCGTGCCGGCATTGGACGACTGCGCAAGCACGTCGCGCGCCGTCAACGTTGCGGGCATGTGTTCGGCGTCGTGAATCGTATAGCGGCCAAGCTGGAAACCGCTGCCGATGCGGAATACCTCGTTGAGCCTGATCGTGTGGTCCTGCACGGCGAGCGCGAACGAGAAGATCTTGAAGACCGATCCCAGCTCATAGACGTCTTGCGCCATGCGGTTGCGGCGCGGATCGACGCCGGATGCGGCGGCGTCCTCCGGCGAGTCCGGCAAAGATGCCATCGCCAGGACTTCGCCCGTGTTCACGTCCATGACGACGCCGCCCGCGGCGCGGGCACCGAACTCCTTGCGGCTAGCTTCGATCTCGTGGGCAAGCGCGTACTGGATACGCATGTCGAGCGACAGCGCGACGCCGGTTCCGGGCGACGCGTTGCGCAACGTCTGATCGAGACCCAGTTCGAGACCGTCGACGCCGTTGTCATCGGGGTCGGTGGTGCCGAGCACCTGCACGGCCGCCGTTCCTTGCGGATAGTAACGCTTCACAGCCGGAGTGAATTCGACGCCTTCGCCGAAGCCGAGCTGCCGGACTTTGGTCTGGATATCATCGGACATCTGGCGCGCGACAAGCACGTAATTGTGCTGCGCGGAGAATTCATGCGCCAGCCTGTCGCCGCTCACGCCGGCCAGGCCGGCAAGCGCATGCGCAGCCTTTGTCCGATCCTTCAGCTTCGCGAGCCGCGCATAGATGTCGGCGACCGGCAGGTCGCGGGCCAGAACCGTTCCGTTGCGATCCTGAAGGTCGGCGCGACCGCTCTTCAGAGCGACAACGGCCGGGCCGGCTGCTCCAGTTTCTTTTCCTCTGAGGACGGTGACGTCGACAAGGCGGACTGCAATGAGCGCAAAGCCCATGACGCAGAGTCCAGCCGCAATGGCGATGCGCCGCTGTACGATGGTTGTGGGCACCGTCCTGGCCATATCATTCGCTCGCGTGGGCGGCGGCGAGGTGCAGGTGAGCCGCAGCGACGGGCATTTCCGCACTGGCATTGGTCACGGCAGGACCGCTAAGCGGCGAGCTTTCGCCACGGCGCGGCAGCAGTTCCAGCGATGCAACCTGCACCGTCGCCGTGTCTTCAAGCCCGATATAGGCCGCGGCGAGCTGTTGGATATGCGATGGGTTGGAAGCGTGCTCCCAGTCTTCCTGGAGCAGCTTCAGGCGATCCGCGGAAGATGCGATATCCAGCTGTGTCCGTTTCAGCTGTGCTTCGGTGACGCGCGTCTGGTCCGAGACGTGATTAAGCGCAAGGCACACGAAGGCCGTGAACACGATGCAGAAAAAGTTGAGCACCCGGGTCATAATTCGGCTCCTACGCTGCAACGGAAACCTCGATACGTTCGGCCACACGCAGCCGCGCAGATCGGGAACGGGGATTGCGCGCAACTTCGCTTTCGCTGGGCGTGCGCGGACGTGACGTGATCAATCTGAATGAGGGTACGCGCTGGCGCCGGCGTTCCGGCGCATGCCGCGAAGCACCGGGCAGCGCACCGCTACGCTCGGCGAGGAACCGCTTGACGATGCGGTCTTCCAGCGAATGGAAGGCCACAACCATGAGCCGGCCATGCGGACGAATGCTGCGCTCGGCGGCTGCGAGTCCGCGCTCCAGTTCGCCCAGCTCGTCATTCACAGCGAGCCGCAATGCCTGAAAGGTGCGGGTAGCGGGATGAATGGGATGGCGTGCCGCGGCGGGGCCCAACGCCTTCGCGACGATCTCGGCAAGCTCGCCCGTGCGCGCGAGAGGCCTCGCCTGCACGATGGCCTGCGCGATCCGCCGCGCCTGCCGCTCTTCGCCGAGCGAAAAGATCAAGCTGGCGATGTCCTTTTCCTCGGCCGTATTGAGAAGCTCCGCGGCCGTCTGGCCGTCGATCCCCATCCGCATGTCGAGGGGCCCGTCATTGCGGAACGAAAAGCCGCGCGACGCTTCATCCAGCTGAAACGATGACACGCCGAGATCGAACACGACACCATCGGTGCCCGTTTCGCCTTCCCGCGCGAGAAATCCTTCCATGTCCGAGTAGCGTCCCTCAGCCAGCATCAGACGGCCGCGAAACTGCTCCACCAGCACGCGCCCGCGCGCAATCGCATCGGGATCGCGATCGATGCCGAGAACCTTGCAGTCGGCGGCTTGGAGAATGGCGCGCGCGTAACCGCCACCGCCGAATGTGCCGTCAACGTAGAGGGCACCGTCGCGCGGACTCAACAATTCGAGAACTTCGGCAAGAAGCACGGGCGTGTGTCCACCGCTCACGACGCGCCTCCGTTGCCTGAGGAGTCGCGCAGCGCCCGCGCATTTTCGAATTTCGTTGCCAGCATTTCGCTGCAGCGATCCTGGTGCCAGATTTGAAATTTCGTGCCGAGGCCGACGAACATCACGGGGTCGCCCTCCTGGAGACCTGCATGAGCGATCATCTCGTCGGGAAGGCGGACGCGGCCGTTCTCGTCGAGCGGCAGCTGCTCGGTCATGGCGAGCACGGAGCTCGCACGGTCGTCATGCTTGGGTTCGAAGAACGGATCGAGCTGCGCCTGCGCCTGGTAAAATCGCTGCAGCAAGTCTTCGCCGAAGCACTCCAGCGCGCCTGTGTGGAACGACGGGCAGACATAGACGCCGGCCGTCGCCTGGGCGGTCAGGATCTGGCGGTAGTGCGCAGGGATGCAGACCCGGCTCTTGCTGTCGAGCTTGCCCGCAACTCGTCCAATGAAAGGCGCCCCGCCCATCGTCCCCGTCGTCCCCGGGTCCCGCTGCCATCACTCGCCTTCTCATCCCTGAAGAGGCTTCCTGTGGGGTAGCATGGGACAGTATGGGATAGCATGGGTAATTCTTCCCGGTCAATCGAAAAACCGAGGAAAATCAAGGCGAAACGAGTCTAACTCTGGGGGACACCCGTCTACCGCTTGCGATTACTAGAACAAACTGGCAACAATGCAATGATCCCTCAAGTTGGGTAAATAAAGGATTAATGTGCTAGTACTTGATTTGTTCTCATTCAAAAGGAAGCACGCACATGACGTTCCCACCCATCACGATGAATCCGATCGCCAGCGTGTTGGGGGGGCGGGATCAGCCGATCGACGACGATTGGGACAGCGTCTTCGCGCGTATCGAGCTCGATCCAGTACAATTCGCGGCAGACGCAACGAGCGGACTTGCCGAATTTTCCCACATCGAAGTGGTGTTCCATTTCGATCGCGTGCCGGACGAGGAGATTCAAAAAGGCGCGCGCCATCCGCGCGGGCGGGACGATTGGCCGCTCGTGGGCATATTCGCCCAGCGCGGCAAGGGCCGTCCCAATCGCATCGGCATCTGCGTCTGTGCCCTGGAGCGCGTCGACGGACTGACGCTGTACGTGCGCGGGCTCGATGCGATCGACGGCACGCCGGTGCTCGACATCAAGCCGGTGATGAAAGGATTCCTGCCGCGCGGAGAAATCCGCGAACCTCAGTGGGCGGAGGAACTGATGCAGAGGTATTGGTGACGCGCATCACATGCAGGGAATGAAAAAATGCGTCAGACGGCCTGTAAGCCGGGTTCTGTCCTTCACTCGCGTGAAGGGATGGCCATTCCTCTGGGACGCCCGTTACCGGACGCCTCGCGCGACCCACCCGGACGGCAGCCCGGAAACAGGCCATGTACCGTCCCTATTTGGTCTTGCTCCCGGTGGGGCTTGCCGTGCCGCGTCCGTTACCGTGCGCGCGGTGCGCTCTTACCGCACCGTTTCACCCTTGCCTCAGCTTACGCCGATCGGCGGTTTGATTTCTGTGGCGCTATCCCTGGGGTCGCCCCCGCCGGACGTTATCCGGCACCGTGTCTCCGTGGAGCCCGGACTTTCCTCCCGCCGTTTGGGCGAGCGGCCATCCGGCCATCTGACGCAATCCCGTTCTAGCATTTGCGGGACTTGATCGCGAGCCCCGTCAGAGTGTGCGCAATTGTCCTTCGAAGACGACGGGACCGGTCGGCCGCCCGGTGGGCGAGCCTTCCGGCGGCTCGACGCTGACGGCGAATGTCGCGCCGCCCAGAACGTCGGTGGGAAAATTCTTCACGCGCAACACGCCGGTCGCAGGGATTACTCCCAACGCTTGCGGGCGGTTGGCGTTGCTGGGATAGATCGCCCACAATTCGAAGGCGTGGCCGGAAGGCGGTGCAGCTCCCGCCAGGGCGCGCGCCACGATCTCGTTGTGTCCGCTCATCACGAGAAATCCCTGCGACTGAATATTCGGCGCGCTCAGAAGCGCGATGTAATGCGCACCGGCGGGCGGGCGCGCCACGACGAGCAACAAGGACGCGGCGAGTGCGCCGAGGCCCGCAGCCGCCCAGCGCCACGGCACCACATCGTTCCACCACACCGGCAGACGCGGCGAACGCTGATCGGAACCGAGCTTGGCGGAAATCCGCCCCCATGTGCCGAGCGGCGGATCCACCGGCGCGGCAAGCTGCGCCAGCGGATTGAGCCGCTCCTGCCAGAATGCGACCGAGCGCGACAGCGCGCCGTTAGTCGGCAGTGCGCGCTCGATCTCCTTCATCTCCTCGGGCTCGAGAAGCCCCAGGACATATTCGCCGGCCAGTGCCGACAGTTCTTCCTGGTCTTCGGGGATCATGGTTCGAGACACGTTCTGAGAGCGGCAAGGCCGCGACGAATTCTGCTCTTGATGGTTCCCAGCGGTTCGGACAAACGCTCGGCGATCTCGGCATGCGAGTAGCCGTCGACGAAGGCGAGGACCACAGACCGCTTCTGCACCTCGTCGAGAAGGCCCAGACACTTGCGTAGCGCGGCCGCTTCCGCAGCCGACCCGATGCGTTCGATCACATCGGGTTCATCGGGCGCGTCGCCAAGCGAAGGATCGTCGGTCAGGATCTCGCGGCCGGCCTTCCTCACCGCATCCAGCGCGCGAAAACGCACGATGCCGGTGAGCCAGGCTTCTGCGGCCCCGCGCGACGGCGAATAGGAATTTGCGTTCTGCCACACCTGCAGGAACGCCTCCTGCAGCACATCGGCGGCAATATCGGCGCGGCGCACGATGCGCAGCGCGATGCCGTAAAGCCGCTTGGCCTCGAGATCGTAGAGACGCTTGAGCGCGAGCCGGCTGCCCCGCCCGGCCGCTTCGATCAGCGTGGCTGCGGATGAAATCGCCGTGACCCGATCGTCGGAACCAAGGTCGGTCATCTGGTCGTGCACCAAGCTCCTCGCTGTGCTGACGTGAAAGAATCGGGAATCTGCACAACACGCCTCGCCCACGAGCTTACTCCGACTCGGTCCGGGAAGACTACGCGCGGGACGCCCCGCCGGATGAACAAATCACGGAATGAAATCGTCATGCATCCGATGTGCGCGCCGGCCCGTAGACAAGCCAGACGCCGCACAACGCCGAGGACAGGCCGAGGCAGGCGGCGGACTTGAGGAGAGAATTATCATGAACACCATCAGGCTTTTGAGCGCCACCGCCATCATCGCGTTTGCCGCCGGATTGGCAAGTCCGTCATTTGCGAACCCCATGGTGGGCGGCGCGCCCATGTTTAACTCCAGGAACATCATCGAGAACGCCGTCAACTCGAAGGACCACACCACGCTCGTGGCCGCGGTCAAGGCCGGCGGTCTCGTCGATACGCTGGAAGGTGCCGGCCCCTTCACGGTGTTCGCGCCCACCAACGAAGCCTTCGGGGCATTGCCGGCAGGCACGGTCGACACGCTCTTGAAGCCCGAGAACAAGGCCACGCTCGACAAGATCCTCACCTATCATGTCGTGCCCGGACGGCTCGATACGTCGGCGCTCGACCAGCAGATCGCGCAGAGCGGCGGCAAGGCCGAGATCAAGACGGTCGAAGGCGAGACCCTGTGGGTGAGCGGATCAGGACGTATGCTGACGATCACCGACGCCAAGGGCAACACGGCGCGGGTGACGATTCCCAACGTCTATCAGTCCAACGGCGTGATCATGGTCGTCGATCACGTGCTGATGCCGAACTGAGATGCCGCGGGCGGATGGCGTTCGCTGTCCGCCCGTTTGCCTCAGCGCGCATTCGAGAGGCGGGAAGAAAGAGGAACGTTTCGCTCAGTGTGCGAAGAAGCATTCGCTTTCGCGTCAAATTCCCTGAAGCAGGGAATTTCAGAGGGAATTTTTTGTTTTTTGGCGCGCTGGCGGTCGCGATCCCTTCAACAACTCTAACGGACTCGCGGTTGGGTGTCAACCGATTTGGTCTGTCGCCCACTGGGAGCGCCATGCAATGGCGACGCCCTTTTCCCGTCGCCTCGCTGCACAGCGTTCGATCCGATCTCTGCACGGCGTCTTCCACACGCGCGTGATCGCGACGACGGAAAAACGCAACCCGCACAATCGGACCGGGCAGGGAAACGCACGTCGCTCCTTCATGTCGCGTCGTTGCCTGAGAGGACTGTCCGAAGAGGCGCCAAAATGTAGCGCGGAGGACGCGTTTTGGTGTCGCGCGCGTGTCTGGCTCTTGTGCCGTTCGATGTCCGGAACAAGTCGCATTGAAGTCTGGAACACGTCCGCGAATGTCGCACTCATGCGCCGCTTGTTGTGTCGTGCAGGGAATTGAGGGCGACATTCCTACGCCGAGATGGCGCGTAATCCGGCGCTGACGGCTTATGTCATGCACCGGCGACAGCCGCAGCACGATCACGCGCCCGCCCTTTGCGATGAGCGCTTATGCTGCCTCCTCGGTGGCCGCGCGCGGAACGATGGCCGAACTGGGAGGATCATCGGTCTCGACCGCGGGACCGCTCGTCTTCGATGGACCGATGAGCCCGGTGCCGGATGACACGATGAGCGGCCGGTTCGAACCCAGCAGAACCTCGCCGAGCGCTGCGATGATTTTGCGGTC
>JBEKLN010000056.1:0-19303 GCA_050010175.1 Rhizomicrobium sp. | reverse complement strand
TGTCCGTGATGGGTATCGATGCGCTCCCGACGCATCTGCCCGAGTGGACCATTCGAAATCCGGCGCCCGAGCAAGAGCGTCCGCGCATGATCCGACCGTCACAGGCTGCCGGCGCCGACGAACCCGCTGTCCCCTATTCGGCCGGAGACTCCAGACGCTTCGAGCGCGGACTGCTCATTCACGCCCTCCTTGCCCGCCTGCCCGACATTGCGCCACAAGACCGGCGCGACGCGGCTTGCACGTATCTTCTCCGCAAGCAGGTCGACGACGCACAGGCCGAATTACTGATCGCCGAGACTTTAGAGGTTCTCGAACACCCGGAGTTTGCCGACGTATTTGCACCCGAAGCACGCGCTGAAGTCTCAATCGTAGCCGACCTTCCCGAGCTCGGGAGAGACGCGCGCGTCAATGGCAGGCTCGACAGATTGGCAGTGAACGCGGCTCGCGTGCTTGCTGTCGACTTCAAGACCAATCGTCCTGCCCCGGCACTATTGTCCGAGGTGCCGGTCATCTACCGTACGCAGATGGCGCTCTACCGCGCTGCACTTGCGAAGATATTTCCCGGCAGGCGAATCGCCTGCGCCCTGGTCTGGACCGAATCGCCATCCCTGATGCCGCTTCCCGACGAGATCCTGGATGCGGAAATCGCGCAAATCCGCGCACGCCTTGACCCTCAGGACTCCCGTTCCTAGATTTAGTCGGCAAAGCTCATCCGAGGCCAAAAATGTCCCCCATCAATGTTTCCGAGGCGTCATCTCAGAACGACGGGGGCTCCAAAGCGTCGCCCATCAAGGTTACGGATGCATCGTTCCAGAACGATGTGCTCAATTCCAAGAAACCGGTGGTTGTCGACTATTGGGCGGAATGGTGCGGCCCCTGCCGTATGATCGCGCCGGCTCTCGAGGAACTGGCTGCCGAACTTGACGGCAAAGTTATCGTTGCAAAGCTGAATATCGACGAGAACCCCAACACGCCTACAAAATACGGCGTGCGCGGCGTACCCACGCTGATGATTTTCCAGCAGGGGCAGGTCGCCGCGACGAAGGTCGGCGCGCTGCCCAAATCCAAAATCAAGGAATGGATCGAAGGCTCGATCTAGGCCAGCTTACCTTATTTTGTGACAATTTCCGAATTGCACGATGGGCAGTGTGTGCCGCGTTGACATGTGATGGGCACGCGTGATTACGCTTTGGTGTGGGCGCGCGTAACACTGCTGGGGGGCCAGTAATGCGTAAAACGGTTGTGGCCGCTATCGCGATGACTGCGATGGCGAGCATGGTGGTTGCCGATGCCGGAACGGCACTCGACAAGAACGAACTTCTGACGGCGCAAAACAAATACCGCGCGGAGGTGGGGCTGCCGCCCCTGCAATGGTCCGACACTTTGGCTCAGAGCGCGCAGCAATGGGCAGAAGAACTCGCGAAAGAAAACCAGATGCGTCACAGCGGCGCGGTGGGACGCGGCGAGAATCTCGCCATGTGGACGACGGGAAAGGCTTCGTTGACCCAGCTCGTCGCCATGTGGGGTAACGAGAAGAAGTGGTTCATCCACACCAATTTTCCCAACGTATCGACGTCAGGCGACTGGCATGCGGTTGCGCACTACACGCAGCTCGTCTGGCGAAATACGACCGATGTGGGATGCGGTATCGCTAGCGGCGGCGGCAACGATTACCTCGTTTGTCAATATAGCCCGCAGGGCAACCTCGAGACGCAACAGGTGTATTGACGCGGGCGCGCATTCAGGCGTTGTGCGCCAGAATCACGCCTGCGAGATAGAGCGAGCCGCAGATGAGGACACGAGGCGGTCCCTCATGCGGCCGTGCGCGGGCCCAGGCCGAGACCTGCATCATCGCGTCGTCGATGTCTTCGGCCGGGTTTGCATCCAGACCGCATGAACGCGCGGCATCGTAAAGCTCGCCCGCACCGCGCGTCGCAGGTTCACCTTCAATGGCGACCGTTGAGACGTGACGAACCAGACCGCGGAAGGCGGCCAGGAACCCATGAGCGTCTTTTGTCTTCAGCATCCCGCAAATGAGATAGAGCGGCTTCTCCGCACGCTCCTCGAAGTCGGCCATCGTACGCGCGATCGCCGCCGCGCAATGCGGGTTGTGGCCGCCATCAAGCCACACCTCCGAACCCATTGGCGCAAGGTCGAGCAGCGGCCCGCGCGTCAACCGCTGCATGCGCGCCGGCCATTCGACGGTACGAAGCCCCGTCTCCAGCGCCCGTTCGACGCCCCACCCCGACCGCCGCATCGCCGCAATCGCCACGGCTGCGTTCTCGATCTGATGCCGGCCCACGAGGCGGGGAAGCGGAAGATCGAGTAATCCGTCCGCGTCCTGATATACCATACGGCCATGTTCCTGGTGCGCGAAAAAATCCTGTCCGAAAATCGCTAGGGGCGCACCAAGGGCGTCGGCGCGGCGGGCGATCACGTCACGCGGGATGTCGTCCTGCTGGCCCACAATAACGGGAACGCCCGGCTTGATGATGCCGGCCTTCTCGGCAGCGATATCGGCAAGCGATGAACCCAGAAATTCCTGATGATCGAGACCGACCGGCGTAATGACCGCAACGCGGGGGCGCATAACGACGTTCGTCGCGTCGTATTTTCCGCCCAGGCCCACTTCCAGAATGAGCGCATCGGCGGGATGACGTGAAAATGCCAGCAGTGCCGCCGCCGTCGTAATCTCGAAGTAAGTGATCGGCGCGCCTGCATTGACCCGCTCGGACTCGTCGAGAACGGCGGCGAGATCCTCTTCGTCAATCAGCTTTCCCGCGAGGCGGATACGTTCATGAAACCGCACGAGATGCGGCGAGATGTAGACATGCACGCGTAACCCTTGCGCTTCCAGCATCGCGCGCGAGAACGCACAGGTCGACCCTTTGCCGTTCGTTCCCGCGACGTGAACCACTGGTGGCAGTTTCCGTTCGGGATGGCCCAGATCGGCCAGAAGCCGCTGAATGCGGTCCAGAACGAGATCAATCCGCTTGGGGTGAAGAGCGAGCAGACGTTCGAGGATCGCGTCGCTTTTGTCCCGAACGTTCATGATCCGTTGGCGCGGCCATTGGTGTGGCCGTTCGCCTTCGCAGGACTTTGCCGTTGGGCGCTGCCGTTTATGATGGCGGGTGTGGCCGCGCGCGACTTTGGTTTCGGCTGGCGCATCAGAATGTGAACCAACCGCGAAATCGTCGCACGCAGATCGTGGCGATGCACGACCATGTCCACCATGCCGTGATCGAGCAAGTATTCCGCGCGCTGGAAACCGTCGGGAAGTTTTTCCCGGATGGTCTGCTCGATGACGCGCGGCCCCGTAAAGCCGATGAGTGCACCGGGTTCGGCAATCTGGATGTCCCCCAGCATCGCATAGGACGCGCTGACGCCGCCCGTCGTGGGGTCAGTCAGCACGACGATGTAGGGAAGCCCGGCCTCACGGATGATGTCGACGCCGATCGTCACGCGCGGCATCTGCATCAGCGAAAGGATGCCTTCCTGCATGCGAGCGCCGCCCGATGAGACGAAGAGAATGAACGGCCGGCGTTCCTCGACGGCCAACAGCATAGCCCGAACGAGGCCTTCGCCGACACCCATGCCGAGCGAGCCGCCCAGAAAATCGAACGGCTGGACAGCGACCATGACGGGCGTTCCGTCGACGGTTCCGCGGGCCGCGGAGAGCGCCTCGGCGCGCCCGCTCTTGTTGCGGGCGTCTTTCAGCCGGTCGGTGTAGCGCCGCTCGTCCCGGAACCGCAGGGGATCCAGCGGCACGTCCGGGGACGGCAGCTCCTCAAACGCACCGGCATCGAATAGCGCCGCGAATCGTTCGCGCGCACCGATGCGCAGATGATATCCGCACTGTGGACACACATTTTGCGCCGCCTCCAGATCGCGGTGAAAAATCATGTCGCCGCAGGCGGGACATTTTTTCCACAAATTCTCGGGCGTCTCGTTGGCACGGCCCCCGATCAGGCTTTTGATTCGTGGGCGGACGAAATTGGCGATCCAGTTCATAGAGTCTACTCTACCACGCTTCAGCCCCGCGCCGCATGCACCGATTGGGCAAGCGTGGCGCAGTACTGCACAACATCGTCGACCAACGACTGACGCCCGGCTGGAGCCGCCTCGGCGATTTTTGTTACGATCGCGGAACCGACGACAGCGCCGTCCGCGAATTGGGCAATCCCTGCGGCCTGCTCGGGGGTCTTGATTCCGAATCCGACCACCACGGGAATCTGGGCACGAACCCTGAACCGTGCAAGAGCGGCCTTCACCTCCCCGGACGAAAAGCTCTTCGTTCCCGTCACGCCTGCGATTGAGACATAGTAGAGAAAGCCGCTGGCGCCGTCGAGAATGGTGACAAGACGGCAATCATCCGTTGTCGGCGTCGACAAGCGGATGATGTCGAGACCATGGGTCCGGGCGGGATTTCGCAGGATTTGGTCCTCTTCCGGGGGCAGATCGACCGTGATCAGACCGTCCACGCCGGCTTGTGCCGCGGCTTCCACAAAGCGCTCAATTCCGAACGCGTGGATGGGATTGACGTATCCCATGAGGATGATCGGCGTCGCCGTGTTGCCTTCCCGGAATGCACGCACCATGTCGAGCACCTTGGCGAGCGTCATGCCCGACTTCAGCGCCCGCTGGGACGAGGCCTGGATGGCGGGGCCATCCGCCATAGGATCGGAGAACGGCACGCCAAGCTCGATGAGATCGGCGCCGGCCTGCGGCAGCCGTTTCAATATCTGGAAACTCGTGTCGCGATCCGGATCGCCGGCCGTAATGAACGGCACGAATGCAGCGCGACCGTTCTTGCGCAAATCCGCAAAGCGCTGGGCGATGCGGCTCATATCGTTTCGCCCAGCGCGGCGGCGACCGTGAACACATCCTTGTCGCCGCGTCCCGACAGGCCGACGACGATGACCGCGTCTTTCGGCATTGTGGGAGCAACGCGGATGACATGGGCCAGTGCATGCGAGGGCTCCAGCGCCGGAATGATGCCTTCCAGCCGCGAGAGCTGAGTGAATGCATCCAGTGCCTCCTGGTCTGTCGCCGAAAAATATTGCACGCGATTCTGATCCTTGAGCCAGGAATGCTCGGGTCCGACGCCGGGGTAGTCGAGACCGGCAGAAATCGAGTGCGCTTCGAGCACCTGCCCGTCCGTGTCTTGGAGCAGATAGCTGCGCGCGCCGTGCAGCACGCCCGGCGAACCCTTGCGCAATGTCGCAGCGTGGTGATGCGTGTCTTCGCCCTCGCCTGCAGCTTCGACGCCGTGAATGGCGACATCGGGATCGTCGAGGAAGGGATGGAACAGCCCAATAGCGTTCGATCCACCGCCCACGCAGGCGATCACCAGATCCGGCAGTCGCCCTTCCATCTCGACGATCTGCACGCGTGCCTCATCGCCGATCACGGTCTGGAAATCCCGCACCATCGCGGGATAGGGATGCGGGCCCGCCGCCGATCCGATGATGTAGAACGTGTCCTGCACATTGGCCACCCAATCGCGCAGCGCCTCGTTCATTGCATCCTTCAACGTGCGGGAACCGGACTTGACGGGGCGCACTTCCGCGCCGAGCAGCCGCATGCGAAACACGTTCGGCTTCTGGCGCTCGATATCGACCTCGCCCATGTAGACGATGCAAGGCAATCCGAAGCGCGCCGACACCGTCGCCGTTGCAACGCCGTGCTGGCCTGCGCCGGTCTCCGCGATGATTCGCGTCTTGCCCATGCGGCGCGCGAGCAGAATCTGCCCGAGACAATTATTGATTTTGTGTGCGCCTGTGTGATTGAGGTCTTCGCGTTTGAGATAAATCTTCGCACCGCCGAGATGGTTCGTCAGCCGCTCGGCGAAATAGAGCGCGCTCGGACGGCCGACATAATGGCGCAGAAGCCCGTTTAATTCAGCATTGAATGCAACGTCCGCCCTGGCCTCCTCGTAGGCCTTCTCGAGTTCGAGAACGAGCGGCATGAGCGTTTCCGCGACAAAGCGCCCGCCATAGGCGCCAAAATGCCCGTTCGAATCGGGGCCTTGACGCAGCGAGTTGGTCGGAAGGGTCACGTGCCTTGTCCTTCGGCAAACTCCGCGGACCTGGCGGCAGCAATAAACGCTGTGATCAGATCCGCGCTCTTGATGCCCGGCGAGGTTTCCACTCCGGATGAAACGTCGACGCCCGGTGCGTCTGCCGTGCGGATCGCGCGCGCCACATTTTCCGTATTGAGACCGCCTGCCAGGAGCCACGGCCGCTTGAAGCTCCGTCCACGGAGCAATTGCCAGTCGAACGGCGCGCCGTGCCCGCCTTCGCGGCCGGCCGCCGCGGGCGGCTTCGCATCGAACAGCAGCAAGTCGGCGACAGGTTCGTAGCGCGCGACACAGGCAAAATCGGACGCTTCGGCAATGGGGATTGCCTTGATCACGGGCCGCCCGAACTGCGTGCGAATGACGGCGACGCGTTCCGGCGCTTCCCTGCCGTGCAGTTGAATGAAATCGGGCCGGGTTGCCTCGACCACGCTTGCCAGTTCCTCATCGAGCGGATCGCTCAGCAGCACGGCCAGACGCACGCTTCCCCTCAGACGCTGCGCCAATTGCGCAGCTTGGGCCGGTGTCAGGTGCCGCGGCGACGCTGGGTGAAAGACGAACCCTACAAAATCGGCACCCGCGCGCACGGCCGCATCGGCCGCGCCGACGCTCGTCACACCGCAGATTTTCACCTGTACCGCCATGGACGGCTTATCACTGGCCGCGGCAGCTATTGCAAGCCAGCGGCGGACAGCTTGCCAAGTGCCTAATTTACCTTAGAGATTTGATCTCGCTGGCGATCGCGCGTGCGGCCGCAACCGGATCGTGCGCTTCGGTGATCGGCCGGCCGATGACGAGTACATCCGCGCCAGCGCGCACGACCTCGGATGGCGTCATGACCCGCTTCTGATCGGCCAGATCGGAGCCTGCCGGGCGAACACCGGGCGCCACGATCAAAAAGTCGGGACCACACGCCGCGCGGATTTGGGAGATTTCGAGCGGGCTGCAGACCACGCCATCGAGCCCCGACGATTTGGCGAGGAGCGCCAGACGAACGACCTGGGTGCTCGCGGGCCCCATCTGTCCCACAGCGGAGAGGTCGTCGTCGCTCAGACTGGTGAGCACGGTGACGCCCAGGACAAGCGGGCGCGGTGATGCAGACGCTGCGGCATCGGCGCTCGCGCGCATCATCGCGTCACCGCCCGAGGCATGAATGTTGAAGATCGAGACGCCAAGTCCCACCAATGCTTTTGTCGCGCCGACGACAGTGTTGGGGATATCGTGGAACTTCACGTCGGCAAAAAGGGGCAGTCCCAACGCAGCGACCGCGCGTACCCCTGCGGGACCGTGTGCCGTGATGAATTCCAGCCCAATCTTCAGTCCGCCGACATGGGGCTTCAGCATCGCGCCAAGATCGCGGGCACGGGAGATGTCCTGCGTATCAAGCGCGACGAAGACGGGGTTGCAGAACCGGGCGTTTGGCATCAGCGCGGGCTCATTAGGCCCGGGTTGCGTTCAGAACAAGTCAGGCAAAGTCCGTGGGCGTCAAACTGCCTCATGCGAGCCGATATTGAGCCGCTCGCGCAATTCCTTGCCCGTACGAAAAAACGGCGCGCGCTTTTCACTGACGCTGACCGGCGCGCCGGTGCGCGGATTTCGCCCTGTGCGCGACGGCCGCATCTTGACCGAGAACGCGCCGAAACCGCGCAACTCCACGCGATGGCCTGCCGCCAGCGCCTTGGTGATTTCGTCGAGCACGGTCGTCACGATCCGCTCGACGTCACGATGATAGAGATGCGGATATCGCTCGGCGAGCCGAGCCACCAGTTCGGATTTGATCATTCCACGCCCTCCCCCAGGGCACTGCCGCGAAGCGAGCGCCTTGGGTCCGCTCCGACACGGTTAACCCTGTCAGAGCGGACCGGACGCGTCAACAGGAAGCCACTGACTTAGCAGCGTTTTCCCGATTGTGTCGCTTCGAAGTTACTCCTCGTCGTCGCCCTGAGTCCGCTTCTTCAGTGCCGCGCCGAGAATGTCGCCCAACGACGCGCCGGAGTCGGAGGAGCCGTACTGAGCCACCGCCTCCTTCTCGTCGTGGACTTCGCGGGCCTTGATCGAGAGCGAGATTTTGCGGGTTGCCTTGTCGACGCCGGTCACCAGCGCGTCCACCTTGTCGCCCTTGCCGAACCGTTCCGGCCGCTGGTCGTTGCGGTCGCGTGCGAGATCGGAGCGGCGGATGAACGACTTCACGCCGTCGGCGAGCGCCACTTCGATGCCGCCATCCGTGACTTCGGTCACGGTTACGGTGACGACGTCGTTCTTCTTGATCGGTCCCACCTTGTCCATGGGATCGCCGGACATCTGCTTGATGCCGAGGCTGATGCGCTCCTTGTCGACGTCGATATCGAGCACCTTCGCCTTGACGGTGTCGCCCTTCTTGTAATCGGCGACGGCCTGCTCGCCCGGCTTGTCCCACGCAATGTCGGAGAGATGCACCATGCCGTCGATCTCGCTGTCGAGACCGACAAAGAGGCCAAATTCCGTGATGCTCTTGATCTCGCCTTCGATGGCCGTACCCGGCGGATGCGAGGCGGCAAATGCGCTCCACGGATTTTCCATGCATTGCTTCAGCCCGAGGCTGATGCGCCGCTTGTTCGAGTCCACTTCCAACACCTGAACGTCCACGTCCTGTCCCGGCGTCACGATCTTCGACGGCGCGACGTTCTTCTTCACCCAACTCATCTCGGAAACATGCACGAGGCCTTCGACGCCAGGCTCGAGTTCGACGAAGGCGCCGTAGTCGGTGACGTTGGTCACCTTGCCCTTGAAGCGCACGCCCGGCGGATATTTCGCCGCGACGCCTTCCCAGGGGTCGGTCTGCAGCTGCTTCATGCCGAGGCTGATGCGCTGCGTATCCTGATTGATCTTGATGATCTGGACTGTGACCGTCTGGCCGACATTGAGCACTTCGGTCGGGTGGCTGACGCGGCGCCAGGCGATGTCGGTCACGTGCAGGAGGCCATCGACGCCGCCAAGATCCACGAAGGCGCCGTAATCGGTGATGTTCTTGACCACGCCTTCCACGACCTGCTTTTCCTGCAGGCTCGCCACAAGCGACGAGCGCTCCTCGGCGCGGCGTTCCTCCAGCACGGCGCGGCGCGACACGACGATGTTGCCGCGGCGGCGGTCCATCTTGAGTATCTGGAAGTTCTGCGGCTGGTTCATCAGGGGTCCGACATCGCGCATCGGGCGCACATCGACCTGGCTGCCGGGAAGGAACGCGACCGCGCCGTCGAGATCGACAGTGAAGCCGCCCTTGACGCGGCCGAAGATCACGCCAGTGACCTGGGTCTGTTCGTTGAAGGCGCGCTCCAGGCGGATCCAGCTTTCTTCGCGCCGGGCCTTGTCGCGCGACAGGACGGCTTCGCCGAGCGCATTCTCGACGCGCTCGAGATAGACCTCGACTTCGTCACCGACCTTCACGGTCACGGGCATGCCCGGCATGCTGAATTCCTTCAGCGCCACGCGGCCTTCCGTTTTCAACCCCACATCGACCATCGCGAAATCGTTCTCGATGCCGACGATTGTTCCGCGAATGACGGAGCCCTCGGCAGGCGAACGACCCTCGAAGCTCGCATCGAGCATCGCCGCGAAGTCTTCGCGGCTGGGGTGGGCGATGGATTCGGCGACGGCGGCTCTTGCCATTTGAAGTCCTTTACAATGTTCGTTCGTGCCGGCCGGGGGTTCAAGCCGGCGGTCTTCGCCACGCGCATGGGTGCGCGGGACGCGGATCTGGTTCATCGGGGATGTTCGCAAGCCTGCCTACATAGGCGCCGCCGGGTCTCCTTCAACCCCTGTGGCGGGCCTTAAGCGCCTCCTCGACTTTGGTACTGACCAAGCCCAGGGCAGCCGCGAACGCCGCGTCTATATCCAATCCTGTCGTATCCAGCAAGGCCGCGTCGTCGGCGGGCACCAGTGGCGCCACGGCGCGGGTGCGGTCGCGCGCGTCGCGGGCGTTGATGTCGGCCAGGATGGCAGGCTCGTCCGGCACAGGCGGACTGCCGGGCTTGTCGTGGCTTTTCAGCTCCAGCCAGCGGCGATGGGCGCGCGTCTCGGGCCTGGCGTCGACAAACAGTTTCGCCGTCGCATACGGGCACACCACCGTTCCGATGTCGCGTCCGTCGATGCACGCGCCGGCAGCACCGCCCGGCGGCGATGCCGCAAACGCGCGCTGCAGCGCCAGCAACGCCGCGCGCACCTTGGCGTTGGCTGCGACAAGCGACGCGGCGGCACTGGCATCGCCGCCGACGAGGCGGAGATCGTCGATCTTCGTGGGGTTCGACAGATCCGGAAAGATCGCATCGACCGCCTTCAGCGCATCGCTTTCGCTGGTCGGATCGCCGTGCGCCTCGAGCACCGCCATTCCTACCAGACGATAGAGCTTGCCGGAGTCCAGATGCGCGAAGCGCCAGTAGCGCGCGAGCAGCTTGGCGAGCGTTCCCTTGCCGGACGCCGCGGTGCCGTCGACGGCGATGACGATGGGGCGTGACGACATGGTGCGGGCCTTGATCGCTGTGTGGCCGACGATAGGCGAAAAGCGTGGCGCTTCAAACGATGGAGGATGCGCTTAATTCGTCCGTATACGGATTTTTTGACGCAAGTTCCCTGAAGCAGGGATTTTCTGAGGGACTTTTTTTGTTTTCTCCGATCATTCCTTCCCGCTTCCCTCTTGTGGGGAGGTGGAGGGTTCAGCCGTTCGCACCCATCAAAAAAACTATAGGCAGTTCGGTCAACCATGTCAACCAATTTGGTACATGTCGGAACCGGCTGCCTCAGGGAACGCACAAATCCCGCGCGCTCGCCGAACGATCGCTGACGCACCCTCAATTCCTCGCATTCGTGATGTCCCCGTCTTGTCATCCTCTTTCACTGTGCTCATCCGTTGCATGCGATCCGCCTTGCAGAGTCGCTCAACCGCGTTGCGATGCGCGTCCTTCGATGATCCGCGTCATGCAGGGAACGAAACATCGCTACTGCTGTGGTGTGCTTGCCTCAGCGCGCCCACAGGCGAGTCCGCATTATGAAACCTTCTTGACGCATGTCGGTGTCGTTCACGGCGCCGGTTCGTGTCGCATGACATGTCCGGTTCGAGTCGCATCCCTGTCCGGAACAGGTGCTGCCCGAGACGCAATCGTGTGTCGTTTTTCAAGCCCGGCAGGGAAACAGGCGAGGTGGTTCATCCCTCAGCGGCGTCGACGCGAAACGCGCGACCAGGTACGGCCGCGATGGCGCAATCGAACGGGTGACATTCCCGGCCAGCCTTCGCCGATCCGCCTGCGCCAAGGCTCCGGCCGAGCAGTCGAGTGACAAGACCCGGCGAAGCTTCAGCTTCGCGCAGGCAGGACGGCGACGACAACGGCGATTGATTTTATAAGCACGGGAAAATGCAGGTCATGCCCCCTGCAATTAATCCCGCGATTTTTTGGACGGAACAGGTGGAATCGAAAAAGACCGTCACGGCTTCACTGAGTACACGGTGCCGCAGCCGACCCCTCCGCAGCCCGTCCCACCTCCGGCGGTCGTCGTGCCGTAAAGCTTTCCGCCTACCTCGATCAGGTCAGCTTCCGGGTTGGCCCCGTCTTCACCGTCGAGGCCGAAGGGAAATACGACTTTCTCGGCGCCTGCCGGCGTCACCGAGAACACGGTGCCAGCCCCTAATTGAGTACTCTCGTAAGTGGTGCCGTAGAGCTTGCTCCCGACGCTGATCAGGCTGGAGTCCGGCCACATCCCATCGGTGCTGCCGCCCCGGAACGCGTACAGCATTTGCTCGTCGCCTTCGGGCGTTACGGAGAACACGATACCGCAGCCACCGAAGCACTGTCCCCCCGAATAGCCACCCTGAAAGGTCGTGCCATAGAGCGTGCCGTTGACGTCGATCAGGCCGGCGTTCGGCTCCATCCCATCGCTGCCGCCCTGGAAGGCATACACCACCTGCTCGGAGCCTCCGGGCGTCACGGAGAACACAGTACCGCAGCCCATGGTGCAGTTCGCAGAGCCACCACCTCCCTGCGACGTTCCGTAGAGCGTGCCATTCACATTGATCAGGCTGCCGTCCGCCCCGCTCGCGTCGCTGCCGCCCTGGAAGACATACACCACCGCCTCGACGCCTGCGGGCGTAACGGAGAACACGGTACCACAGCCGCCGCCGTCGCAAATGTTGGCGTCGCCTCCAAGAAAGGTCGCGCCATAAAGCGTGCCGCCGACGTCGATCAGGCTGCCGTTCGGCGTTCGCCCGTCGCTCCCGCCCATGAACGAATACACGACGGTCTCTTCGCCCGCCGTCGTCACCGAGAACACGGTTCCATCGCCATAGGCGCCCCCTCCCGTGGTCGTGCCGTAGAGCGTGCCATTGACGTCAATCAGGCCGCCGAGCGGCGAAGCCCCATCGCTGCCACCCGTGAAGACGTGCAGCACCTTCACCTTGCCCGCCTTCGTCATCGAGAACACGGTGCCGCAACCGATTCCCCCACAACCCGACCCGCCGCCCTGGTAGGCGGTGCCATAGAACGTCCCGCCAATCTCGATCAGGCCCGCTAGCGGGCTGGCTCCGTTGTTGCCGCTCTTGAACTCGTACACCACTTTTTCTGTCGCCGCGTGAGCCGAGACGGCCGCCAGAAGGAAGCCCGACAGCGCAACGCCTGCCAGTTTCATGGAAGCCATTGTCATCGTCATTCTCTCTCGTCTTTTCGCCAAATGCCGGCTCGCGGCAGCGGAAAACATCGTTTCTCAAACTGCAGACTCAATCAATATGGCGGTACCGATAGACTGAACTGTGACAAGTTAAGCGCGGCGCCTGCAAAGATCTGTCGTCAGACCGGATCAGCCCCGATGCACGCATCGCGATCCATTCCTCAATCCCCGCCGGGATGCGCGTTGTGCCAAGTAATGCAATCGGCGTAGGTCCCGTCATGGACCGCGTTCTGCATGTCGTCGTCATAGCCGTTCGCGGCGGCATCTTCGGCGCGGGATTTGGCGACGTCTTCGCAATGCGCGTTGCCGGGCGAAGCGGCGGACGATTGAAGGGATGGCGCAGGGGCGCGTTCCCCGAAGAGCACGGACGGGGGCACACCGCTCGACCATTGCCGGTCGAAATAATCCGAAGCGCCGCAGCCGAGCAGCCCCAACGCGACCGTCACCGACAGCAATGGTCTGATCATCACGTTGCCCCGGCGTTCGCTCTGCAGTCGGTCTCCGACGGGCGCCGTCGTGACTGCTGCGCGCGCGTCACCACGGCTCTTCATGGCCGACGCGACGCTTCAGCAGGGGAAATTTGCGCGCCAGCCTTCGCAGTTCGTCGCCCGGCAACAGCAGCAAACGCATTTCGCCGCCGGCCACGACGCTTCGCCGATACGTGTTCGTCACCTGAAGTGCCTCTTCGCCGAAAACATCGCCGGGACCGAGTTCGTATTCGCCGTCGTCCTGCTCGACGCGCGCGCTGCCCGACGCGATCATGAAAAACGTAGTCGCGCTCTGGCCGGCGATTGCAATCTGCGTGTGCTCGCGGACGAGTTTCGAACTCATGGCATCGAGGATTTCGCTCAACTCCGCCACGTCGAAATTGAAGAACAGGGGCTGGCGCTTCAGCATGCTCCACGTGATGGCGAACTGGCGACGGTGCAGGTCGTTCACGAAGCCGTTGGCGATGATGCCGATCGGCAGGGCAAACAGCAGCAGGCCGATGACCATGGTCACGCCGGCAATGAATTTGCCGATCGGCGTGACGGGAACCACGTCGCCATATCCCACCGTCGTCAGCGTGGTGATCGCCCAATACATGCCATCGGGAAGCGTGCCCAACACTTTGGGCTGAGCCGCGCCTTCGACGTAAACCATCAGCGCCGCACTGACGCACATGATGCTCATGGTCAGAATCATCGAGGCGAACAGCGCGGAACGTTCCGTATAAAGAACACCCAGCAGCGCGGGCAGCGCGGGCGAATACCGGGCAAGCTTGACGAGGCGGAACAGGCGGAAAATGCGCAGGACGCGCAGATCGATCGCGAAGAAGACGGTGAGGTAACTTGGGAGAAACGCGAGCAGGTCCACGATCATCAGGGGCCGCATGGCGAACGCGATGCGGCCTTGCAACGGGCCACGTTCGGCGACGCGCGGATCCTCGATCGCCGCCCAGACGCGCACAACATATTCGATCGTATAGGCTCCGACCGAGAACCGCTCGAACTCGGAAAACAGCACGTGATATCGCGCGTAGATCCACGGCACGGTTTCCAGTGCAACCGCCGTGACGTTGGCGATGATGAGCGTGATGAGCAGCGCGTCGACAACACGGCTGAAGCCCGTTTCAAGCTGCCCCTCTTCGAGCAGCGTGTACGCCCACTGACGTGAGCGAAATCCGCCGGACGATGAACGCTGCGGATGCGCCGGAGTACCTGGCGCGAGGTCATGCGACATGGAGCACACCCTGCCTGTCTTGCGACGCTCCCGAAGTCGTATTCCGCCCCGAACGATGCTTCAGCGCCAATTGCCGCGCTCTCTTCTTACCAACGGTCGTTCATCGCAACCGCCGCGCTGCCTGGTGCCGGAACGATTCGGCAGTCGGACGGAGCGCGGGGATGAGAACGGTTCGGGATGACCCCGGTGTGATCGCACGGCGTGGCGAGGTCCGTCGCAACGTCCCGTCAGCGGCGACAACAATCGCATGCACAGTGTTCACCGTTCGCACCGGGCTCGTTGCCCATCGCTTGGTTAGGCTTCACAGATGTTTCGCGCAATTCCGCAACACCCTACACTTGTTGGACCAAACCCTACGAAGGGCGACCCCTATGGGCGGGCATGGTGGCGTTCGGCGATCAAGACCATGCATGCCGGCATGCAGCGGCGATGTTGCGTTGCTGTCAATCAAATAAAGTTCCGCATTGCTGTACGACCTCTTTCACCTCCGCTGTCGGCAGCAACCCTACAATACCGCGCTTCCGTGTTCATGTGCGGTTCAGCCGCGAGACCATAGTTTGGCCGGAAAGATAACATCCGGGGGTTGGCATGCACGATTTCGTCGAACTCGCGGAGATCGAACGCGAGCCCAAAAAAACCGCGTGCGCGAATCTTCTCGGTTTCGGCATCTTGAACGCAGTTCTGTTCGTGGGAGCCGGCGTTCTCGCCCTGTGGGCCATCGCCACTCTCGCATTCCTGACGTGGGGATTCAGGTAAAACGGCCGACGGGCGCGCCGGCCGCGATAACTTCGGCATTGGTTAACCGCAATTTAATGGCCTGACCGGCAAACATCGTGCATCACGTTCGTGCGCTGCCCCGGTGGGCCGACGAAAGATTTAAATCCAGGTGATTCTGAGTACGGCCATGGTCCTTCGCGCGTTCCGGATGACAGTCGGCCGAACCCCGCGGCGCCGGAGATGATCGTGCGAATCCGGCGCCGTGCAGACCTGCCCCAACGACCCGAACCGATCGGCCTCCGCGTGATTGCCGCGAGCCTGATGCTGCTGGCGATCGGTTGTCGCGTAGCGTGGGCGGACAGCAATACCTCCAGCGGCAACAACGATCCGCTGGAGTCCACCAACCGGAAAATATTCGAGTTCAACCAGAGTCTCGACAAGCACGTCGCACGACCGGTGGCCGTGTTTTACTCCCGGGCGGTTCCGGAATTTGCCCGGGACGGAATTCACAACGTTCTCGTCAATTTCGCTACGCCGGTGATTCTGGTCAACGATGTCCTGCAGGCCAGGCCGAAACGCGCCGTCGATACACTGGGGCGCATCCTGGTCAACACGACGATCGGTCTGGGCGGACTGGTCGATGTTGCGGCAAAGACGGGCATTCCCGAGCACACGACGGATTTCGGCGAGACCCTGGCCGGTTACGGTGTCGGCGAAGGGCCCTATCTCGTGACACCCATTCTCGGCCCCAGCGACGTGCGCGACTCGATCGGATATGGCGTGGATCTCGCATTCGATCCGACTACCTGGATCGCCTTCCAAAGCGCGAGCTGGTTCAAATTCGGGAAGGCCGTTGGCGGCGTCGTGGACGCACGCTCGCGAAACATCGGCCTGATCGACGATCTCGAACGAACCTCGCTCGATGTCTATGCAACCGAGCGTAGCGCCTACCGCCAGCACCGCGAGTCGGTGATCAATCACGGCAAGCCGGACGTCCAGGATCTTCCGGATTTTTAGGACACGTCGGTGGGAACCGACTGGGAGAGAGCGCCGGTTAACGGGCGTTAAGGCAAACCGTTATTAACCCATTCTGCATAGGGTCTCGCCGGGCGTCGCGAACGCCGCACAACATGCCCGAGGGTTCATGCAGTATCGGCGCGGCATCCGCAGACGCATTGCGCGCTGCCTGGCAGGTTCCGCGTTCACCGCGCTCGGTGCAGCCGGCGCGGCAGCAGACGACGCGTCCAGCGTGATCCTGAATTATCCGGCGTCCTATTTCGCGGACGCCCGCCCCAACACCGCCTACGACATGATCTCTCGGCTGCCCGGCTTTTCCTTCAACGACGGCAACTCGCTGCGCGGCTTTGCGGGGACGGCGGGCAACGTGCTCATCGACGGCGAGCGTCCGACATCGAAGACCGACGACCTGCAGTCGATCCTGCAGCGGATGCCGGCGTCGGACGTCGACCGGATCGACGTCATCCGCGGCGGCGAGACCGGTATCGACATGCAGGGACAGACCATCATTGCCAACGTCGTGCGCAAGAAGGACGACTCCACAAAAGTCGTCGCGGACGTCGAAGACAATTTCTGGCCCGATGGCCACACGGCACCCTTCGCCAGTCTGCAATTCACCCAACATGCGGACGACAGCATTTATGAGGCCTCGCTGACGCGCTACGGTAATTTCGACGATTCCGTCGGCAACGGATTTCACGACGTCACCGATATCGCGACCGGGAGCGTCGCGCGGCAGGATGCGCACACGACCGGATTCGGATCGGGCGGGGGGCTTACCGGCGCCGCCACCGTTCCCCTGTTCGGCGGCCAGTTCAAGGCCAACATCGCGCTACAGGCCAACCCGTTTCATTCCTCGCTCGACGAGACCGCGCCGGGCAACGATCAGTTCATCGCCGACGAGAACGCCAACAACAACGGCGAACTCGGGCTGCACTGGAACGGAGACGCGGGTTCCGTGGGCGTGGAGGCGCTGCTCCTGCAGCGGCTGGGACACACCACCGACTACAATACGCTGATGTCCCAGAGCGAGAACGAGCAATTCAATTCCGCGGCCGATACCGGCGAATCGATCGCACGGACGACCTTGCGCTTCATGCCGAGTGCGATGCTGACGTTCGAAAGCGGCGCCGAAGCGGTCTACAATTTTCTCAACGGGCGGTCCGGTTTCGTTGACGACGGAGTCGCCGTGCCGCTTCCGTCCGCCAACGCCGATGTGAACGAGAAGCGAGGCGAGGTATTCGGCGAAGGGACGTGGAAGATCTCCGACGCATGGACGCTGGATGCCGGCGCCCGATTCGAGTTCTCCACCATCGCCGAAACCGGCTATACCGATCTCTCGCGCAGTTTCTTCTATCCGAAACCCCGCGCCGTTCTGACATGGACTCCCGAAGAGGGAACGCAGATTCGTCTGCGCTACGAACGCGTGCTGGGCCAGCTCGACTTCAACAATTTCATCGCCAGCAGCAACCTGGCGGCCAATGGCGTGACGGCAGGCAATCCCGATATTGAGCCCGACCAGCATGACCAATATGAAATCTCGTACGAGAAAGATTTCTGGGACAAGGGCGCGCTCATCGTCACGCTGATGCACGAACAGATTTACGACGTTCAGGATCTGGTGCCCGTTACCGGGACATCCGGCGTGTTCGATGCACCGGGCAATATCGGAACCGGGCAGAATAACCAGGTCGATGTCGAGTTCACCGTGCCACTCGACAAGATCGGCCTGACCAACGGCCTTCTGAAGACGACTAACATCTGGCGCTTCAGCAGCGTACACGATCCGGTGACCGGAGAATTACGTCCGATTTCCGGCGAACGCCCGCAGGATATCGAATGGACGCTGACCCAGGACATCGACAGCCTGAAATCGACCTGGGGCGTCTACTGGTTCAATTGCTGGAAGCAGAACTACTATCGCGTCGAACAGGTTCAGTATCAGCGCACCCTGCCGCCCTTCCTGTCGGTATGGTGGGAGTACAAGCCGACGCAGAGCTGGAGCATTCATCTCGAGCTGGATAATCTGGCGCGGTACGGATACCAGGATACGTTCGACGATTACGCGGGCCCACGCAACATCTCGCCGCTCGAGTCGATCGACAATCTCTACATCAAATCCCAGCCGCGGCTCTACGCGCAGGTGCGCAAGACGTTCGATTGAGGCGGGTCTGATTGCGGGGCCGCGAATAGTTCGCGCTTGCCCCGTCAATAGGCTATCATCGAGCGACGGTTCAGCACATCACCCAATGACCCTGCGCAAGACCATAGAAGTCGTGACCGAACTCGCTGCACGACGCGCAATTGCGAACTACGCAATCACAGGTGCTGTGGCCGCATTGAATTATATTGAGCCGACGCTCACCGAGGATCTGGACATTCTCATATCAGTGGACGATTTCGGGAAGCATTCCTCCGGACTTCTCCTTCTCGACCCCATAGTAAATGCACTCGCCGGAATGGCTACACCGAACGCACGAATGTCGGCTTCGAAATTGAAGGTTGGCCAGTGCAGTTTCTACCCGTCGCATCGGCCTTGGACGAGGAGGCGCTGGAGCAGGCCATCGAGATTGACGTCGCGCGGCCGGACGAGGTCCCCCTTAAAGCCCGTTGCCTCTGGGCAGAACATGTTGTCGCGACGGCGTTAAAGGTAGGCCGTCTCAAGGATCTGTCCAGAATTCAGGCGTTCTTCGAGCAGAACGCTGTTGACTTAAAACGCTTGAAAGACACCTTGGAGAGGCACAATCTGTTGGGCGCCTGGTGCGAGTTCTGCTCCAAGGCGGCAATAGCGGACCCTCTGGCGGGTATTGAGTAAATGGCGGCGCCTCGAACGCAGTACCCGGACAATTCCGAAATCCTGGCACGCAAGACCGCCGGGCGCCGCGAACTGGCGCGAAAGACGTTTGCCGAGAAGCTGAGAATTCTGGAGGAACTGCGGGATCGCGTCGCGCCGATCGCACAGGCGCGGAAGGCGCGAACCCAAACGCCACTTGCCGCAAGCGCGCCGCGCCGCCCGTAAGCGTTGGAGAATTATCGCGTGCGTGCCATTGCACTC
The DNA here is from genome assembly GCA_050010175.1 of Rhizomicrobium sp. GTDB lineage: Bacteria > Pseudomonadota > Alphaproteobacteria > Micropepsales > Micropepsaceae > Rhizomicrobium. The sequence goes on along the minus strand of JBEKLN010000056.1, from coordinate 26 downwards.
CAACCGATAAGCGAGACTTACACCGA
>JBEKLN010000055.1:0-19727 GCA_050010175.1 Rhizomicrobium sp. | reverse complement strand
TGGCAAGTCCCTCGGGCGTTCGCTTGTTCCAATAGTACCGTCCCTGCAAATAAGCTTCGAACGACTCTGATGTGACGGCATGGTGCCCGGCAAAATATTGCTTCTCGAACGGCGTCAGCTGCACGCCGATCTGATTTGCGATTTGCGCCGCGAGCTCGTGCTGCAGGGACGATTCGGTATTGATGTCCCGCGCCAGCGTGTCCGCCCAGATGTGCCGGTCGTTGCGCGCATCCAGCAGCTGGACATTGACCCGTATCTCGTTCCGGTTGCGGCCTACCGAGCCCTCGACGATGGCGTCGACATTGAGTTCGCCGGCGATGACCGGGAGTGACTTGGTGATTTTCGCATATTGCTGCACCGAAGTACGCGACACGACCCGCAGCGAGCCGATGCGGGCAAGCTCGGTAATGAGTTCGTCCGTCATTCCGGCAGCCAGATAGTCCTGTGCCGGGTCGCCCGAGAGATTGGCGAGCGGCAATACGGCGATCGCGCGCATGACGGGCCGCTGCTGGGATGCGCCCGTGACCGGAAGCAGGCGCACCGCCGCGGCGGTGCCGGCGAGCACGAGCACGCACAGCACGATCAGCACGCCGCGCCGCGCAGCCAGCGCTTTGAGGATCGGAAAGTGATCGCGCGCCCATCGCGCCGCTGCCGGTTCGGGCGACGGCTCGGCCGATACCGCGCCACGATCGAGTGCGCTCCCGGTTTCAGCCTTGGGGCGCTCGAGCCACTGGGTCAGTTCATCGGTATAGGCGAAGACCTTGGTCCCCGCGCCGCCGGGCACCCGATGGATCGGCAGTCCCCGGTCCTTCTCCCACCTGCGAACCGTCCGCTCGTCGGAATTGAAGAAGGCAGCAATCTCTTTCCAGGATTGAAGGCGTCGATCGGAGACAGGGGGGCCGTTGGCGCTCTGCATCGTCTTGAACGCGAATGGTTTTCCCGCACATGCCCGCAGATGTCCGCAGACGCCTGTCGCCGACGACAGGAGATCTTTCGCATCCTAGTTCACACGAAGCAGTTTGGGTAGGCCGCGAACGATCGCAGGACGCGACGGCGCGCCAACCTCACAACAAGAGGAATTCAACCATGAGAGCCCGCGTCTTCTCCCGCTCCCGCGTGACGAGGAGTCAGCCTTTGCACCCGCTCGCCCGTCTGGCAGTCGTACTTCTGGCAACGACACTTCCGGCTGCTGCCGTTGCCAAAACGGCGCAATGGCCCCAGCCGGGCAGGACCGCACAGCACGGTGGCTTCAATTCGAAGGAAAACACCCTCAACAAATCCAATGTTGCAAATCTGACGTTGAGCTGGACCGCAACCACCAACGCAGAGATCGATGCGCCTCTGGTGGCGGTCGGCGGCAAGGTGTTCGCGATGAGCACGGACGGCACGCTCTATGCGTATAACGCCTCGAACGGCACGCTGCTGTGGAGTGTGGTCGTCAACGAAAACGGGGCGCCGGCGTATTGGAGCCTGGTCGCAAGCAACGGCACGGTCTATGCCAACTGCCAGCTGGACAGCGGTCATGGCGGACTTTGCGCATATGCCGCCACGACGGGCGAGCAGGTGTGGTCATACGCGATTTACGACGATCCCCAGAACAATCCCGTCGACAGCGCGCCTTATGGCGGACCTGTGCTGGACGGCGCCAATATCTCGTTTGGGGAATCCGATACCGCGTCTTACGCCCATGTCGGTTACCAGGTGGTGCTGAACGCCAAAACAGGCGCAGGCGTGAACGTGTACGGCAATTGCGGCGACACCGGAGCCAACGACTGCAATCTCGAGAGCAATGGCGTGCCGTCGGCGCAGAAAGGTACGCTCTATTACGGCTCGGGCGATACCAATGCGCCGCCGGGATACTCGGCGAGTTTCGTGGCCCTTCCCGAGGGGGCCGGTACGCCCTCCTGGTACATCTACACCACGGACACCGGCATCGCCGCGGCGATTGCGAAGGGCAAGGTCGTCTATCACGAAAACAACAATGACGGCGCAACCAGCTCGCTGGTGGCGCTGGACGAGAAAACCGGCGCGCAGCTGTGGAGCACGCAGGTCCAGGGTCCGGATTACGGACACATCGCTCCAGCCGTCGCCAACGGGCTCGCCTACTTCTCCGTAGACGGCAGTCTCTACGCCCTGTCCCTCGCCAGCGGCGCCGTCAAGTGGAGCTATCCGTTTACCGGTATCGCAGGCGGCCTGACCTCCGGTGTGTCGCTCGCCAACGGTGTGGTCTATGCACAGTGTCATGACGACGGCGCCAATCTGTGCATGTTCAACGCGACCACTGGCGCTTACCTCAGTGGGATCGGAGGCGGTTCCGGCAGTCCCTCCACGCCGATCGTACTCAACGGCGCGGTCTATACCGTGTGCAATTACAATGCCGTGTGCCGCTACGCGCTGCAGCAGCAGCGGCACTAACAGAATCGCGTGACCGGGAAAACACTGCCGCAACCAGCGCGCAAAGGCAGGGCTCGGTCACGCCTCACATCGGATGAACGCGCTGTAAATCCGGATTCGTCGGACTGCCCCGCGCCCTGCGGCGAAGCGTTTTGTGTCGGTGCAATTCGCCAGCTGAAACGGCTCCGTTCCCATGAGCCCGTTCGACACAAGACCGAAAAGAGCACCGACTGCGATGCCCAGCGCGCAACCAGTGTCCTGCCGCCGGCACCGGGTTGCTGGCCGTTCACATCGGCACGATGTATTCTGTCGCCCGATGCGGTCGTTTTTCGCGGGGTAAAAAAATATGAAGTCGCGCTATCTTCCATGTGTCGCTGTCTGCGCTTTTCTCGTCGCCGGCAGTGCCTCCGCGCGCAGCTTTAATTGTGCCGATCCCGCCAGTCGGCCGGATGGAACGTGGTCTCTCGATCAGCCTCTCTCGATGCAGCTGGTGGGGGATATCCAAAGCCAACGTCTGGGTGCTCCCACGCATTTCAAGTATCGCTTTTGCGGCACGCTCGAAAACGGCGAACAGATGATCCTGGTCGGCGCAATGGAGATCGTCGACGGCGCGCCCAAATGCGACTCGGGCAACAATTTCGGCGTTCTTTACGATCCGCGGAAACGGTCCTTCGGCACCATGACAACGGGCGTGAACATGTGTTTCCCCGGAACTGCGCCCGCGACTCCTCCCCCGAATCCGGCGCAATAGCCGTTGCGAAAGCGCGGGGTCGGCGCAGGACCTGTCGTGGCAACCATATCTGTCGCATTTCGCGGGCGGGCTCACCGTTAGTGAGTGTCCACTCCGGCGCCGTGTTTGGCGGACTTTTTCGCGCCGCCTTGTAATGGCCGTGGTGAATCCCCATGTGCTGTGGGCGACGGCGTGCTGTCGGATGAAGCGCACTGCTCACCTCCCGACCCGCAAAATACGCGCATCGCCGGGACAGCGGACCTTTCCATTCTGATCGATTCGTTTGCGCGACCCGGGCCGTCGCCCGGGCCACTCTTAACCATCAGGAACAATCATGGCGATCGGAACAGTAAAATTCTTCAATTCAAGCAAGGGCTTTGGCTTCATCGCGCCGGAAGGCGGCGGCAAGGATATCTTCGTTCACGCCACGGCATTGGAAGTGGCGGGCATGACAAGCCTCTCGGAAGGTCAACGCGTCTCCTATGAAGTCCAACCGGACGCGAAGGGCTCGAAGGCCGTCAACCTGAAGTCCGCCTGACGCCAGGAAATGGTGCGGCGGAACGCCAAGATCCCTCCGCCGCCTCCATCACCGCGAAGGCGTGGGCACCCTGACCGGCGTCCGGTCGAACCGGACGGGGCAAAGCAGCTGTTTCTGACATCGTACGAGGAGTGTGGATATGGGCGCGCGTTTGTTGCATGCGAAGAAAAGAGACAAGAGACGCCGCCACGAAAAGGCGCGGAAGGCCGCAAGTGCGGCAGCTGCGAATCCGCAGGTCCGCTCGCAACCCCTTCGCGCCGCGCCGGCGCGGCCCCTCGGCCGTTAAGCGCTGCGAAAGCAAAAAGGGGCAACATCCCGGCGTGGAGAAAAAGTGTTGCGCGGATGAGCGCGCGATCGAGACGGCGATCCGCTGCAGGTGATCTTCGCCCGACGAGCGAAGCGCAGCCCGTCACCAGGATATTTCTTACGAGCCCAGCGGCGACGATCGTGTCGGCCGGCATGGCGATTCATCAACCAACGAGAGCAATGAGCTACAATCCCGACAACCGCGCCCAGAGGCAGCGGACTTCAAGCCCCGCAAACACCAGATTCAAACCGCAGGCAAATGCCGTCAGGCAGCCGGGCGGCAACTGGCAGAGCCGATACGAACACTACCGCAATCTGGCGCAGCAGACCGGCGACATCGACCGCGTCACGCGCGAAAACTACTGGCAGCACGCCGAACATTTCATGCGCCTGATGAACGGGTCGGCCGCGCAGCAGGCGTGAGACGGCTCGCGCGTGACTGATCGCCGGCGCTTTGGAACGCGGTAACAGTCACGTGGATTCCGATGACAGGACCAGCGGTCCCCACCCATTCTTCGGCCGCTAGGGATCGTTGGCCACGTGATCATATTCGATGCCAGTTTCTACTCTGACCACGAACTTCGGTTTGTTTTGCTAGCGTGCTTTGAGACGATCGACTGCGAAGCGGGCCATTTTTCGGAGCGCTTCGGCGCTTGCGCCGCCGCGAGCGCCGAGCTGAAGCCCGTTCATCGTCATCTGGATGAAACCGGCCGTTTCCTGCGCATTGAGCGCGGAATCGATTTCGCCTTTCGCCTGGCCTTCGCGGAGCCGGGCGACAATGCGAGTCCGAAGCACAGGGCCTGTCTTAGCCCAAATCGCGACGAGTTCGGGGTCGGCTGTTCCGAATTCCCCGACCGAGCCCACACCCATGCAACCCATGGCGCGCACGTCGTCATCGTCCGCGATAAGACCCTGCAACAGGTTCTTGATACCCTCGAAAGGGGAGGAGGGCGCGTTTAACCGTTTCAGATGCGCTGCGATCGTGCGCTCCTGATACATCGCAAGCGCTTCCAGATAGATGCGCCGCTTGTCGCCAAAGGCGTTGTAGAGGCTTTGACGGCCGATACCCATGGCCTCCAACAATTCTTCCGTCGACGTGGATGCATACCCCTTTGCCCAGAACACCTCCATGGCGCGTTCCAGCGTGGCGTCGCGATCGAACTCACGGGGCCTGACCATGACAGCGTTCTATATGTTATGGACTCAACAGTCAAGAATCGCTAACGTCGATTTGGACGCGAAAAAAGCGAGATCGGATATGACAAAGACGGTATTGGTCACTGGCGCATCGAGGGGTGTCGGCGAGTCTGTCGCGCAGCTGTTTGCGCGCAAGGGATGGCAGGTCGCCGCGACAGCGAGAAATCCGGGCAACCTTGGACCTTGGGCGCAGGCGGCAAACGTCGCCGGCGTTCATTTGGACGTTACGGATGCCGCATCGATCCGGCAGGCCGTTGAGGAGACCGAGAGTCGCTTCGGCGGCATTGATGTTCTCGTCAACAACGCGGGCGCGGGGCTTGGCGGCGCGATCGAGGGCGTCACCAGACAGGAGCTGCTCGCACTTTTCGAGCTGAATGTCTTTGGCTTGGTTGCGATGGCCCAGGCTGTGTTGCCATTGATGCGCAGGCAGTCGTCCGGCGTCATTATCAACGTATCGTCGGCCGCCGGCAGGGTCGGATTGCCATTCCTCGCGCCATACTCAGCATCGAAATTTGCTGTCGAAGGTCTCACCGAGTCGATGGACTACGAGTTGGCCCCGTTCGGCATCCGCGCAAAACTCGTCGAGCCGGGCGGCATCAGAACGGAGTTCGCGCATGACTGGGCACAAAGCGCTGCCTATGATCCTGTAGCGGCCAGCGTGCGAAAGCGCTACGCGGCAGGTGCCAAGAAAGCTGCCGGACCGCGAGGCGTGGCTGAGGCCATATTCCGGGCCGCGACCGATAAAAAGCATCGGTTGCGCTATACCGCCAACGGATCAGCGGCATTGCTAATGCTCAACCGAGTCCTGCCGAAGGCGATGTGGCGTGCCCTGATCGAGAAGGCGTTCCTCGGGTCGCCCCGGAAGCGCTTGGGTTGATCGTCGACGTACGTTGACCCTCACAGGTGATTAGGCCTTCGAGGCGCCATGGCGATACAGCACTTGATGACCACACGACCCTCTAGGTGCGCATTTGGCGCGAAGCGGAATATCAAACAGAGTCCCGACTACTGGAACTTCCCGCTAGCGAAAGCACGCGTACCGCGATTCCTTGATCAAGTTCGGCAAGTTCGGGGTCAGATTAAAAACCGCGAAATCAACGCCCTTTGACCGGCGCCGCGGGGGAACAGCCCACGCCACAGTTGTTCTATACCGAATTGGTTGCTATGATGCCGTCCAAGCTCGAGCCAGCGCTCGGGCTCGCGCCGCTCTTTGACACTGTGAATGGCCTCAATATCTTGCGAATAACCCCTGCGCGGCGGGGCAAGGCGCGTCGCTGTTCTTGCCGCTGTTATTGCCCAAAAATGCCCCTGTTATGAAATTAATTATGATGCATCAAGCCTTTGAAAACGTGAAATAATCCGGTTCAAACATGGCGAAATTCGATTTTTCCCCTGTTATTTGCCCCTGTAATATTTTGTTGCGCTGAAAATCCCAGCCCGATCAAGGCGTTCAGGCCGATGCCTCCGCCGGGTTTTTTTCGGCATTTTTTTCCGGCAGCGCGCCCATATCGGGTAACCGGCGCGGAATGTGACAGCGGACGGTCGTGCCCCTCGGGCCGCTCTCGATCTCAACCCAGCCGTCATGCAGTTCGACGAACCGGTTGACCAACGCCAATCCCAGGCCGGCGCCTGCGCCCTTGCCGGCGCGGCTCATGGCGGAGAAGCGTTCGAACACGCTGGCCTTCAGTTCCGGGGCGATGCCGGGGCCCGTATCGGAGACGTAGATTTGCACATCGTCGCCCCTGATCGCCGCACCCAGCACGATGTCTCCGCCGCGCGGGGTATATTTGAAAGCGTTGGAGAGAAGATTGAACACCACCTGGCGGATGCGGCGCGGATCGACAACCACTTCGCCGATCTCGGGCGCGCAATCCAGCGCAAATCCGATCTCCAGGCTTTCGGCATGTTTGCGCAACGGCTCGCCCGCGCGGGTGAGAAGTTCGAACAGGTCGATGCGCGCAAGCTCCAGCCGCATCGCGCCGGAATCGATCATCGCCAGATCGAGAATGTCGCTCGTCACTTCGGCAAGCTTGTCGGATGCTTCGAGAATGTTCTCGACATAGCCGCGCTGTTTCTCCGTCAGTTCGCCGGCATGGCCGCCGGTCAGCAGTTCCGAAAATCCGTGTACGGCATTCAACGGATCGCGGAACAGGAACGAGGCGTGGTGGATGAAATCCGATTTCAGCCTGTCGGCCGCTTCCAGCGCTTCGGCGCGATCGCGCAGCGCGCTTTCGATGCGCGAGCGGTCGGTGATGTCGGAGAAGGTAACGAGCGTGGCGCCATCCGGCAAAGGCGCCAGCGACAGCGCAAGAATGATTTTGTCGGAGCGTTCGATCTCGCCGAAATCGCGCCGGCGCTCGGCGCCCGATGCGATCAAGGCGACAAAACGGAGCCAGAACGCCTGATCGCCGAACCGCGCCATCGAGGCTTCGGCAATTTTCTGGATGTGCGGTTCGCCTTCGAGGTCGGCCGGTTCCAGCTCCCAGATGCGCGCGAAGGCGGCGTTGTGGAGTTTCAATCGCGCATCGGGCCCGAACACGGCGACGCCTTCGGTGAGCGTATCGAGCGTGGCGGACTGCACCTTGATGAGCGTGTTGTAATTGCTTTCCAGCGCGAGTTTTTCGGTGACGTCTTCATAGAGAAAGGTGAGCCCGCCGAAGGGATGGGGCTGGGCCACCACCCGCAGCGTCTGCCCGCCCGGCAGATGCCAGAGATCTTCGGGCAGAAAATCGCCGCCGCCCTGATAAAGCGCCAGACGCTGGCGTTTCCAGGCCTGATAATCGCGCTGTTCGGGCAGCCGGCGCTGCTCGCGCAGCCGGTCGAGGACTTCGCTGTCTGTCGGTTGGGTATCGAGCCAGGTTTCGGCCAGCGACCACAGCTGCGCATAGGCGCGGTTGTAGAATGCGAGTTTCTGCTCGCGGTCGAAGATGGCGACCGCCGTCGCCAATTTGTCGAGCGTATCGGCATGGGCGTCGATATGCTGCTGCAGCCGCGCTTCGGCGTTGGACACATCGGTGACGTCGATTGCGCTGCCGACGATGCCGCCATTGATGGGCGCATGCGTGAAGGAAAGCGCACGGCGCTGGCCTGCAACAACCGCGAAGCGTTTGGCTTCCAGCGCATGGCCTTCATTGCGCGCGGCAGCGGCCAGATCGCGTTCGGATTTTTCCAGCGTCGCCTGCGCTGCGATCGCCTTGTCGATGTCCTGGGCTTCGGTCGCCGCCAGAAACGCGCGATTGCCCCATGTGAGCGCGAGCTTCCTGTCGCGCATCCAGACCGGCAGGGGCAGCGCATCGAGAAGGTTCTCGAAGTTGAGGCTGCCCGATTTCGCAGCCGTTTCTTCCTGCAGCCAGATCGCCGCCATCGCGCCCACTGCACGCCCGCGCACCGAGATGGTGCGGGACTCGCTGTCGCGCACATCGAACGCGAATCCCAGCCCGCGATCGCTCAACGCATCGATCGCTTCGGAAAATTTCGTGGCGTCGGGGCCGGCGAGGCATGCGTCGAGCAGAAGATCGGCCTGGCCATAGGCGCGCAGCGGACTGCCGTCGCGGCCCCACGCGATGAGCGACTCCCGCCCTGCCGCCAGCAGTGCATCGCGCGCTTCCGCCGATGCTCTGAGCCGCGACTCCGCACTGGCCAGCAGCCCGCGGGCTCTCTTTACCACGCGCTGTTGCGCCACCGCCCAGAGGCCCGCCGCAAGGCCCAGCGCCACCGCTGCCGCTGCGATCAGCGACGCCGTGAAAACAGGATCGGGGGAAGGGGTGGCCGCGAGCGCCGGCCCGGGGCACAGGGCAATGGAGGTGGCCAGCGCGGTCGCGCTCCACGTCCAAGCCAGCCCCCTGATCCGCACACCCCGGTGTCCCGTTTTGGGACTCATGTTTTGTTCCCGCCCCTGATATCGCCCGTGAAACGGACGAATCACTGTGGAATCAACATGATACGCAGGAGGCGCGAGTCGGAATAGGGAATGTGGTTAATAAATTGTAAAAACCAAGATGTAGGAGATACCCCCAGATTTGGCCGATTTTTCGCAGCCTGTGGAAATTAACGAGTCTTATCAAGTTGTTAACAAGTCGGTACACGGAGGAAGGGGAGTCGAGCGCCTTGGGCCTGTTCGGCACAGTTTCTTGCTATGATCCGGCCTCGAAGAATGCTCGGGCCAAGAATGCACTTCGAGACGGTGTTCGATCTCAGTTTTGCGGAAACAATCCGAAAACTTTGGCCCGTCGGAATTTATCCCTTGGGCTTCGCCATGGCGGGCGCAGTCGCGATGTGGAAGCCAGATTGGGTCAACGGTTCGCGAGACAGAACCAGGACCATCGGCGCCGCGTTCGCGCTGCTCGGAATCTTGGTGCCCACGCTGATGGCCGCGTTCTTATTCTACTCATATTGGTGCTTGAGCGCGGACGTTGCTTCAAAAAACTATTTGATTGCGCAAGGACCGGTGGAAGGTTTTCATCCACTACTTCCGATCAATTCGGGAATGGAGCATTTCAGCGTTCGGGGAGTGCCATTTTTCTACACCCGCGGCTTCAACGCTGGCTTCGATAAGACCAGATCGAACGGTGGGCCAATCGCGTCTGGAGAATACGTGAGGGCAGACTATGTCCCCTACTATGCACCAGACGCCAACGGAGTAAACACAATCGTCCGGCTGCAGATTCGCCGCTAGATCAATATCGGTACGAATCCGGCTTGAACGGACCTTGTTGCGGCACGCCGATGTAGCTGGACTGTTTCTCCGTCAGCTTTGTCAGCTTGACGCCGATCTTGTCGAGATGCAGCCGCGCCACCTTCTCGTCGAGATGCTTGGGCAACACGTAGACCTTCTTCGTGTATTTCTCGGGGTGCGCATAGAGTTCGATCTGCGCCAGCGTCTGGTTGGTGAACGACGAACTCATCACGAAGGACGGGTGGCCCATCGCGTTGCCGAGATTCACCAACCGGCCTTCCGACAGAAGAATAATCCGCTTGGCATCGGGGAATTCGATCTCGTCGACCTGCGGCTTCACATTGTGCCATCTGAAGTTCTTGAGTGCCGCCACCTGAATCTCGGAATCGAAATGACCGATGTTGCAGACGATGGCGCGATGCTTCATCGCCCGCATGTGATCGAGCGTGATGACGTCGAGATTGCCGGTGGCGGTGACGAAGATGTCCGCGCGCGGCGCCGCGTCTTCCATCGTGGTGACTTCGTATCCTTCCATCGCGGCCTGCAGCGCGCAGATGGGATCGATTTCCGACACCATCACGCGGCAACCGGCTTGCCTCAACGACGCCGCGGAGCCTTTGCCCACATCGCCGAATCCCGCCACCATGGCGACCTTGCCGGCCATCATCGCATCTGTGCCGCGTCGGATGCCGTCGACCAGACTTTCGCGGCAGCCATAGAGATTGTCGAACTTGGATTTGGTGACGCTGTCGTTGACATTGATCGCCGCGAAGAGAAGCGAACCGTCCTTCTCCATCTGGTACAGGCGGTGCACGCCCGTGGTGGTCTCTTCCGTCACGCCGCGGATTTTCGTGGCAAGTTCGGTGTACCAGCCATGCTTGTGCTTCAGCCGGCGCTTGATGGCGGCGAAGAGAATTTCTTCTTCCTCGTTGGAGGCCTTATCGAGAAACGCCGTGTCGCCTTTTTCCGCGCGCGCGCCCAGATGCACGAGCAAGGTCGCATCGCCGCCGTCGTCGAGGATCATGTTGGGCACGCCGCCATCGGCCCATTCGAAAATGCGGTGGGTGTAATCCCAATAATCTTCCAGGCTCTCGCCCTTGATCGCAAACACGGGCGTGCCGCCCGCTGCGATCGCCGCGGCCGCGTGGTCCTGAGTCGAATAGATGTTGCACGAGGCCCAGCGCACATCCGCACCCAGCGCCTTCAGCGTCTCGATGAGGACCGCGGTCTGGATCGTCATGTGGAGCGAGCCCGCAATTCTGGCGCCCTTTAGCGGCTGGCTCTTGCCGTATTCTTCGCGGGTCGACATCAGGCCCGGCATTTCGGTTTCCGCGATATCGATCTCGCGGCGTCCCCAATCGGCAAGGTTGATGTCTTTGACGGCGTAATCGGCCATGGCGGGCTCCTGTCTGCGGCGCGCGGGGTATAGCAGCGAGGCGCTCGATCTTCAAGGATCATATAAAGAAATCTGCATGTCTTTATTTGAGGGTGAAGAAAGGGTATCCTAGGGTGGTTTCATGGAATTCGCCGTTACATTGGACCAACCCAACCTTTTGCGGCCTGGCGCCAGCCGCCGGCTGCGCATTGGCCGGCCTCACGCGCCGGGCGTCTCCATACTCAACGGCCGGGGCGGCAGGTTTGAAGGCGGCGCGGATTCGCCCGATCTGTCCCTGAAATGGGTGCCCGAGGGTTCAGCCGAATATCGCAGCGAAGGGCGGTTCTATCGCCTCGCCGGCGCGACGCAGCTCCTGCTCAATCGGGGGCAGTCGTATCGCATGAACATGGGCGAGCCGAGCGAAACCTTCGTGTTGTTCTTTCCCAAAGCGATTGCGGATTTGGCGTGGGGGACTATGAAATCGTCCGATCAGGCTCTTCCCGAGATCCCGACCGCAGCCGCAAAGGCCGGACCGGCCTTGCTGCATTCGCTGGCATCGCTGCGCGAAGCAGCCAGCACACCCGAGCCCGACGCGGAACGCCTGCGTGAATTGTGCTGCGCAACCCTCAACGAAATTGTGTCGACTGTCGCGTTGCGCCGGAAACAGACGTCGCGCATCCGGGCTGCCAAGCGTGTGACGCGCGAAGAATTGTTGCGGCGATGCCTGCGCGCGCAATCCTATCTCGACGATATGGGCAGTCGCGCGACGCTTGCGGGCGCTGCGGATGCGGCGGCGCTCTCACAGTTTCATCTGATCCGCCTGTTCAAGTCCGTATTCGATGAAACACCTCTGGCCTATGGCGCGGCACGAAGACTCGAACATGCACGCAGCGAGCTGCTGCGCACCAATCGCCCGATTGTCGACGTCGCCACTGGAGCCGGCTATGAAAGCCGCACGGCTTTCGATCGCGCCTTTGCCAGGCATTTTGGCATCACCCCCGGCGCGGTGCGGGCCTCCGCGGCCTGAAATTCGCAATTCCGGCGGATGCGCAACGCCTGCGATGCCTCTATCGTTACGGCTGATCTTTTTGATGAGTCTGGGAACGATGGATGTGAAATCTCTCTTTGCGCTGGCGGACGCGGATGACGCCGCGGGTTTGTTGCGCGCGATGGAAAACTCGGCTGTGCCGCCTGTCAACGAGAACGGCGAAACGCCCTACCTCTACTGTACCTATCGCGGCAAGGCGACATGCGTCGAGGCGTTGGCAAAGCGGGGCAATCTGACTTTGCAGGAAGCGGCAGCCGCGGGCGATGTCGCCCGTATTGATGCGTGTCTCGCGTTTGCGCCGTGGACGGTCCAGACCCTGTCGGGCGACGGCTGGACCGCACTTCATCTGGCGGCTTTTCTCGGCCGCGACGATGCTGTGGCGCGTCTCCTCGATCGCGGCGGCAATGCGCGGCAATGGGGCAGGGCAATGGACTCCAATCTCGCGATCCATGCTGCTTGCGCAGGGCGTAAACTCGGCAAGACCGCCTTCACAATGCTGATTGCCGCAACGGGCGATCCGGACATCGCGCAGAAAGCCGGCTACACGGCGCTCATGATCGCCGCCGCCAACGGGTTTGCAGATGCGGTCGACGCGCTTCTCGCAGCCGGCGCAGATCGGTCGCGCAAAACGCCGGAGGGAAAGACGGCCGGTGACTTCGCCCGCGAGCGCGGACATGGTGATCTCGCGAGCCTGCTCGGTTGACGGGTTACCCGCTCACCGCACGCGTTTGAGATACGCGCCGGGCCAGTGCGTGATGCGCTCGGTCAGTTCGCTTTCGTTGAACGGCCAGGCCGGTTCTTCGATGACGAAATCGGGATTGTCGCGGGCGAAATCCGCAGCTGCCTTTTCGGGATTGTCTGTGTCCCAGTTTGTCTGCCCGCGTGGCACATCGGCGAGATCGGTCATGATGCCGTCGGTGGCGATGATGTAGGAGCCCTTCGTCACCAGCGGCGCGTAGGCTTTCAATTCCCGCATGACATGCGCGTAGGAGTGATTGGAATCCAGCGCGACGAGAATCGTGTCTCCGGGAGTAATGTGTTTGCGGACCTGATCGACCACCTCCGGCGCAGCGGAATCACCATCAATGAGCGTGATGCGGTCGGCCATGGGATGCGCCTGGATCTTCTGTTTGTTCGCCGGCCGCGTGGCGATGTCAACGCCGATCACGCGGCCCTTGCCGATCAGCGCACACAGGCTTGCCGAATAGACGAGCGAACCGCCGTGCGCCACGCCGGTCTCGATGATCACATCCGGCTTCAGCGCGAAGACCAGCTCCTGATAGCGGATCATGTCTTCCGGCAGCTGGATGATCGGCACGCCGAACCATGAGAAAGTATAGGTATATTTCTGGTTCCACCCGACCTTGAGCCACAGCTTCGACAGCAGCTCGAATCCTTCCTTGGAATAAAGCGGCAGTTCCTTACCGTCTGCCACGATGATTTTACGGTCGGTGTCGAACGTTACGTTCACGAGCAGTCTCTCGGCGACGGTTTTGCGCGCCCGATACTTGGTGGATAACGGCGCGCCAGTCAAACAATGTCGTGCGTTGGCTCACGGGCCACGCAATCGGCGCCAGTATTCCAATGCGTCTCGGAATCCCTGATCCAGGCTGACCTTCGGCAGAAACCCTACTTCGTCTTTTAGCCTCGACACATCGGCCACGAGAGACGCCGGCTCGCCGGCGCGATCGGGCAAGGTTCCGGGCGCGAACAGATCGGGCCGGCCGGCAATCCCGGCCAGCTTCTGCCCCGCATCGCGGAGCGAGATTCCCACGCCGGAAGCGACATTGACCGCGCCCGTCACACTGGATGCAGTCAGGACTGCCACGGCTTCGCCGACATCGCGTGCATCGAGAAAATCGCGGATAGCAGCACCGCTCGACATGCGCGCCGGTTCGCCGGCCACGAGCGCGCGGGCCAGCGACGCGACGAAGCGATCGGGATGTTCGCCGGCACCATACAGCATGAAGACGCGCGCCCATGCGAACTCCATGTCGTGCTTCGATGCGAAAAGTTCCGCGGTTCGCCGGAATTCGTCCTTGGCTTGGCCGTAGGGTGTCGCGGGCTGGATTGCCGAAGTGCGTTCATTGCGCGGTTTCACATCGGACGCTGCATATTCCGCGCAGGTCCCGACGCCGATGAAGCGACGCGTACCGCTGGCATGCGCGGCAATCATGAGCGCGAGGCTCGCAGTGATCCACCCGAGGTTCTCCGGCGACCGCCAGTAAACGCCATGGCTCGTCACCCAGGCGGAATGCACGACGATATCCGGTCGAAGGTTGCGCACGAGTTCGCGTGTCGATGAGATATCGAGAACGTCGCAAGCGTGCATGACAGTGCCGTCGAGCGCGGCTGCATGCCGGGCCACGCCGTGAACCTCGATGCCTCGCGCCGCAAGCGACGTGGATATGTGCCGGCCGATCAAACCTGTTGCGCCGGTGACGAGGACGCGCGTCATGAGACCTGCCGCTGCCCGTGTTCGACAAAATCCGGATAGGCGGCATCGCGTTCAGACATGACCGCCGGTGCAGCAGGCCAGTCGATGCCGAATGCCGGATCGTTCCAGCGCACGCCGCGATCCTGCCCCGGCACGAAAGGGCGGCCCATCTGGTAGAGAATGGACGTGTCGTCTTCCAGCGTGAGAAACCCGTGGGCGCAGCCCTCGGGAATGAAAACCGCGACAATCCCCTCGGCGCCGATCTCGACCGATACCCATCGCCTGTAGCTCGGACTGTCAGGACGCAAATCGAGGACCACGTCGAACGCGCGTCCGTGCACCGCATGCACGAATTTGGACTCGGCGTGGGGCGGTAGCTGGTAGTGCAGTCCGCGCAACGTATGACGGCGCGCATTGGTTGACATGTTGATTTGCGTCGAACCGAATTCAATTCCGTGCGCGGCGAATTCCGCCGGGCAATACAGCCGTGCGAACGATCCTCGGTTGTCGCGGTGCGGCTCCGCGGTGATCTTGAAGGCCCCGGGGATGACGAGCGGTTCGAAGATCACGTCGCAATCTCGAAGTCTGGTATGGCGGTGATGAAACGCGTTCCGCGCTGTCTCAGATCGCCCAGCTGTGCCATGATCTCCTGTTTGAGGTTCCAGGGCAGGATCAACACGTAGTCGGGCTTCAATTCGCGCAAGGATGCCGGGGATACGATGGGAATGTGGCTTCCAGGCATGAGGCGGCCCTGTTTGTGTTCATTGGCGTCCGCCACCACCATCACGTCGTCGATGCCGATACCGCAGGTGTCGAGGAACGTGCTCCCCTTGGCGGCTGCGCCATAGGCAGCAACCACTTTGGCGCTGGCGCGTGCTGAGTCGAGAAAAGTGCGCGTTCGGGATTTTATCCGCGCCACCGCGGGTTCGAGGCCCGTATAGCCATACGTTCGCGCGAAGTCGGCGGCTTCCTCTTCGGATCGCAGTTCGGCCACGATGTTGGTTTCTTCGTGCGAGGAAGCCTTCAGGCAGGCAAAAACGCGCAACGATCCGCCATGCGTCGCGAGGCGTTCAATATCGAATACCCTGAGCCCACAGTCGCCGAAGATTCTCTCGACAGCGCGCAGCGACAGATAAAAGAAGTGCTCGTGGTAGATGGTGTCGAACGCGTTCATACGGAACAGTTGAAGCAGGTGCGGAAACTCGAAAGTCGCCACGCCATCCGGTTTCAGAAGCGTCGCGAATCCGCGCACGAAATCGGCGATGTGCGGTACGTGCGCGAGCACATTGTTCGCAGCCATGAGATCGGCTGAGTACCGCCGGGACGCGAGATCGCGTGCGGTGTCCTCTCCGAAGAAAGCGATCTGCGTGGGAACGCCCTTCGCCGTGGCCGCGTTCGCGGTGCCGGCAGTCGGTTCGACGCCCAGGCACGGTATGGAACGAGCCACGAAATGCTGGAGCAGATATCCATCGTTGCTCGCGACTTCGACAACCATGGAGCTCTTGCCGAGACCAAAACGTGATGTCATCGCATCCGCATAGCGGCGTGCATGTTCGACCCAGCTTGCCGAATAGGACGAGAAATAGGCGTAGTCCGCTGTGAAAATGTCACCGGGCGGCGCATCGAAATCCGTCTGAACGAGAAAGCATTCCTCGCAGAGCCGCACATGCAGCGGATAGGCGCGTTCGCGCGCGACATCTCCGGGTTTCGGAAAGCTGTTGGAGTACGGTTGTTTGCCGAGATCGAGCACGCTGAACCGCAACGGCGAAGCGCAGTAGCGGCAGCTTGTAATGACGCGGCCGTTCATAGGTCTTCCGAAAACGCAGCGATCTGGGACACCGTTGTGTCCCGCACGTTGCGACCTGCGGTGAAGGCGCGGTACCAGTCCACGGTCCATGCAATCGTACGGTCCGCGTCGAGACGGTTTCGCCAGCCCAGCGCAGCCGACGCCTGCTCGGCGGACAATTTCAGCAGACGCATCTCTTTGGGAAAATCTCCCGTTTCCCGAGCCCAACCATGGGAAACATCCAACCCGCGCTGCAGCCGCTCCACCATGGTGCGGACGCTCAAGGTGTCGCTGTCGTCGGGAGCGAAGTTGAGCGCGTGAGGCAGCGGTTTTGCCTGCGCAAGGTCCTCCAGGTAGACGAGATAGCCGTTGAGGCAGTCGAGAACATGCTGCCACGGTCGCGTCGCATCCGGATAGCGCAGCGTGACGGGCTCATTGGCCTGCGCGGCACGCCAGACATCGGGTACAAGACGATCGTCGGAGAAATCGCCTCCTCCGATCACATTGCCGCCGCGTGCAGTGGCGATACGAGCGTCCCTGAAATAGGAGCGCGCATAGGAACGGGTCACGATTTCCACAGCGGCTTTCGATGCCGAATAGGGATCGTGTCCGCCGAGCGGATCTGTCTCCGCAAACGCGTGTCCGTCTTCGTCGTTTTCGTAGACTTTGTCGGTGGTGACGATCAGCACGGCTGCCGGCGCCGCCTGCGTTCGCAGCGCCTCGAGAAGATTGGCGGTGCCGAGAGTATTGACCGCAAATGTCTCGAGCGGCGAGGCGTATCCGCGCCTGACGAGCGACTGCGCGCCCAGGTGCAGAACGATCTCCGGCTCCTCTGCGCGAACGACCTGGTTCACGGCATCGAAATCGCGCAAGTCCACCATGCGCGACTCGATTCCCGCGCGGACATCGGCGAGCTCGAAGAGGTTCGGCGACGTTTCGGGCGCGAGAGCCAATCCGGTTATCTGCGCGCCGAGACGGGCGAGCCAGAGGCTGACCCAGCTTCCCTTGAAGCCCGTGTGTCCGGTTACCAGAACACGCTTGCCGTTCCAGAATGACGGATCAGGCGTGCGGCTTGTCATCGCCACGTCTTCCATGGTGGCGCGCCGCCCGCCCATTGTTCTTCCAGCCGGTTCTTGTCACGCAGCGTGTCCATGGCGTGCCAGAAGCCAGAATGGACAAACGCCATCAACTCGCCGTCCTTCGCCAGACTTTCGAGCGGTTCGCGCTCCCAGTACGTATCGTCGCCCGCGATACGGTCGATGACCTTGGGATCGAGGACAAAAAAACCACCGCTGATATGCGCATTATCGCCCGGGGGCTTTTCCGCGAAGTGCGCGACCCGGCGGCCGTCCAGTTGCAGCGCGCCGTAGCGTCCCGGCGGTGCGACGGCCGCGATGGTTGCAAGCTTGCCGTGATTGCGATGAAACGCGATTTCTTCCCGGATATCGATGTCGCTGACACCGTCGCCATACGTAAGGCAGAACGCCTCGGTGGGATCGAGAAACAACGCAACGCGCCGGATTCGTCCACCGGTCATGGTCGTTTCGCCGGTGTCGACGATGGTCACCCGCCACGGTTCGGCATCTGAGCTGTGATAGGCGATGGAGCCGTTACCGAAATCGACTGTGATGTCGGAGCGGTGCAGGCGGTAATTGGCAAAATACTCCTTGATCATGTAGCCGCGATAACCGGCACAGATGATGAAATCGTTCAGCCCGTGCTCGGAGTACATCTTCATGATGTGCCAGAGTATCGGACGCCCGCCGATTTCGATCATCGGTTTGGGCCGCGCCTGTGTCTCTTCCGAGAAGCGTGTGCCCAGTCCGCCTGCGAGAATGACGACTTTCATGTCCGTGCCGGGTCAGGAGCCATGCGAAACCTCTGCTGCCGCAAACTTAGCCCGCCGGTCGCGGGCATGCTACTGGGGCGAAATGAACAGCCCCGCGCTGTTAAGCAATTGCAGCGTCGGCCGCCGTCACGCTGTTCGAATTTCGAATAATGGATGCCGCTCGCGCCAGTGCAGCCAACCACGCGGCGCTCAGCGCGAGACCTGCCCGCGGACGCGAATCGTCCGTATCGCCGAGAAGCCGATCGACAGCGAGCGCGGCCTCGAAGACATTGCTGCAAAGGCCGGGTCGCGACACGATATTCATCCGGTTGGGCAGTAGTCTGTGCTGCCGGACGGGTGGGCGGACCCGCGGCGGCTTGTATCGTCCCTTGCTCTCCCAGGCGCGGTCCAGTCTGGCCAACCCCGCCAGCGAAAGGCTCGCGTCGATGATGTCGGCCTGCTGCGATCGTGCGGGCTCGGCCAGGCTCGCAAGCTCGGGCTCGATCAGATGAAGCCACGCGTGAGCGTCGAGGGGAAGCTCCGGGGCGGTCCCTATTTTCGCTGCAGTCGCGGCCAGTGTAAAAAATGTCAGCGCAGCGATGGGGCGGATGCGGGCGTCCGCCGCGGCAGTATCGGGGCGGTCGAGATATTCCTGGACGAAGGCCGTATGGGGATTGTTCGCGGCGTCTTTCGCGCTGTCCTGAAACCGCTGTGCCCAGCCATTGCTGGCCCGCGATTCCCCGCCGAGCGTGCAGGGGCTGCCGAGCATCCAGATGCTGTCCGTAACAAAGAGATTCGCGACGGCCGCGCCGACGTCCGGCCAGGGCACGAAAAAGTAGCGGCCCGAACGCGCGACGACGCTGTCGACGACGTGCCGCGCGACACAGCCGTGATAAATCTTGGCGCCGCCGAGCCGAAAGCTCTCCTTCGAACCGCCGGCAAGACCCCGCAGCAAGTCGCGCGACGCGATGCGTGTATGTCCGCCACGCAGATGCTGGGGTTTAAGTGTCAGGACGCCGTCCGTTCCGTTGGCACCACCGGGCCAGACATAGTTGGGCGCTTGCCAGTTGACGACCTCGGGCTCTTCGTCGCGCAGCAGCGCGAGGAGACGTGCAAGGCGCCCCGGCAGGACCGCATCGTCGTCCCCGATGTAAGTGAGATAGCGGCCGCGGCTCTTCCCCAGCGCAAATTCGAAATTGTCGTGCATGGGAACGCGCGAGCCCGTATTCACATAGACCAGGCGCTCATCCCCGATTTCGCTGACGATGGTGCGGGTTGCGTCGGCACTGGCGTTGTCGCTGACGACGACTTCAATTTGGGGGTCGGCACAGGCCAGCGCGCTGCGAATCGAGCATGCGAGAAACTCGCCCCGTTCGCGCGTCGGAATGATGATGGACAGGAGCGGCGACCCGG
>JBEKLN010000054.1:0-21121 GCA_050010175.1 Rhizomicrobium sp. | reverse complement strand
CTCCGCCACGATAGCCGCCAACGTCACTTGAGCGCGCCCGCTACCTGACCTCGAGCGGTACGCCTGGCTCGTACTTGCTGCCGCGGATGACGAGCGCCGTCTTGACGCTCGCCACTTCCTTGGCTGCCGTCAGCGTTTCGGTGATGAAGGTCTGGAAGGCCGAGAGATCCTCCGCCACGCATTTGAGCAGGAAATCGACTTCGCCCGACAGCATGTGGCACTCGCGCACCGTGGGCCATGACCGAACCTGGTCTTCGAAGTGCTTGAGGTCGGCTTCCGCCTGACTGACGAGACCAACGAAGGCAAACCCCGTGACTTCGTAGCCCAGCGATTTGGCGTCGAGGTCGGCATGATAGCCTTTGATGTATCCGGCCTTTTCGAGAGTCCGCATCCGCCTCAAACATGGCGGCGCAGTAATCTTCGCGCGACGGGACAATTCTACGTTCGTGATTCGGCCATTGCTTTGCAGCTCGGCCAGTATGCGCATGTCGATTGAATCGAGCTTGTGCCGCTCCATGATGTGTGCGCCCTGGGCAGTTGTGACTGTCCGTTGTACCGCTGGGACCAGTGTCTGCGCAATAAAATAACCAAAACCGGAAAGTTCGTGTCGGGGGTGGAGCGGACTTTGCTGAGTCGCTCTGAAGCGTGGCGGACGCTCGCGATGAATTCGGAAAAATCATGTGATTGCAGGCAGTTCGCTGCATTCTTGACCTTTGGCGAACCTGTGCCGATATGAACGCCGAGGGGCGATGACGCTGCAGTCAGGCAGGAGCGCACCTGAACTTTGCGGAGCGCCATGCCCGATACCCAGGCAAAGGTCGTCATACTTGGAAGCGGACCGGCGGGCGCCACAGCGGCCATCTATGCCGCTCGCGCGATGCTGCGGCCGGTCATGATTGCCGGGCTGCAGCCCGGCGGCCAACTCACCATCACCACCGAAGTCGAGAATTATCCGGGTTTCGCCGACGCGATCCAAGGGCCCTGGCTCATGGAACAGATGCAGGCCCAGGCGGAGCATGTCGGCACGATGCTGATCCAGGACATGATCGGGTCGGCCGATCTTGCGCGGCGTCCCTTCACACTGACCGGCGATTCCGGCGATCGCTATCTCGCGGAATCCCTGATCATCGCGACCGGCGCACAGGCGCGCTGGCTCGGGCTGCCCAGCGAAGAAAAATACAAGGGCTTCGGTGTGTCAGCCTGTGCGACCTGCGACGGTTTCTTCTTTCGTGGAAAGCGCGTTGCGGTTGTCGGCGGCGGCAACACAGCGGCCGAAGAAGCGCTGTTCCTTACGAACTTCGCCGAACGCGTGACGCTCATTCACAGGCGGGCTGTTCTGCGCGCGGACAAGACCAACCAGCTCCGCCTCGCCGACCATCCCAAAATCGACATCATCTATGACAGCGTCATCGACGAAGTTCTAGGCAGCGAAAATCCGCGCGGCGTCACGGGAATTAAGATCCGCGATCTCGGAACCGGCAGAGCGCGAACGCTGAGCATCGACGGTCTCTTCATCGCCATCGGACACACGCCGGCGACCGAACTGTTCCGTGGCCAGCTCGACATGGACTCCGAGGGCTATATCCGCACGTCCCCCGACTCCACGCGCACGAGCGTTCCAGGCGTCTTCGCGGCGGGCGACGTCAAGGACAAGATTTTCCGCCAAGCAGTCACGGCTGCCGGTATGGGCTGCATGGCTGCACTCGAAGCGGAGAGGTTTCTGGCTGGCGGGCACTGATACCCGCACGAAGGAGAGCCGATGGACTGGGACAAGCTTCGCATCTTTCACGCAGTAGCGTCGGCGGGAAGTTTCACGCATGCGGGCCAGATGCTTGCTCTCAGCCAGTCTGCGGTCAGCCGGCAGATCAGCGCACTCGAAGAAGAGATCGTCACGCCATTATTCCAGCGTCACGCGAGAGGGCTGACGCTCACCGACGAAGGCGAGGTGCTCTACAGTGCCGTATCCGATGTTCTGGCGCGCTTGGGACAAGCCGAGGAAGCACTCAAGAATGCTCAGTCCGCGCCGCGCGGATCGCTGAAGGTCACGACCAGCCACGGACTGGGAACCTATTGGCTGTTGCCACAGGTGAACGAGTTCCTGCGCGATTTTCCGGAGCTGCAACTGCACCTCGTATTCGAGGATCGCGAGCTCGATCTGGCACAGCGCGAGGCCGATATAGCGCTGCGGATGCGAGCACCCGTTCAAGCCGATCTCATCCAGCGCAAGCTCTTCACCGTGCACTATCACATCTACGCGGCACCATCGTATCTCGCCCGCATCGGCAAACCCGACCAGATCGAAGATCTCGTGAAGCACACGATGATCGTCTACGGGGAGACCGCGGCGCCCGAGATCCGCGATGTAAACTGGCTGCAGGATTCGACACGGCGCCTGGCCCCCGGCGAATACGGCCGACTTCTGCGCATCAACAACATCACGGGTATCCTGCACGCGGCCGAAGCCGGCGTCGGCATCGCTGCCCTGCCCGATTACGTCGTCGCGCAGCGCGAAGGACTCGTGCGCATCCTTCCCGACATCGAAGGTCCGAGCTTCGACGTGCACCTTGTGTATTGCGATGCGCTGCGTCAGTCCAAACGGGTCGGCGCTTTCCGCGATTTTCTCGTGCGCGCAGCGAAAGACTGGAAATACTGACCTGCCCAATCCGGCCGATCAACGCGGCGCGAGGAGAGGGATCAGGCCGGGAAGATACAGCCACAGCAACCAGACGGCGAAGACAAACACCGGGACCAACACCGATTTTTGCTTGCGCCACGCGATTGCGGTTACGGCGAGCAATGTCCAGCCGATGATGCATGTCAGCAGATCGCGCAGCCCGGTCGCGGTGGTCGCCGCCCAGACCGCGACCACGAGCGCAGCCAGCTCGATCAGCGGATAAAACACCGAAAGCTTGGCGCCACAGCGGCGGCAGCGGCCGCGCAAGCCGATCCAGCTAAGGAACGGGATCAGGTCGAGCGGGCCGAGAGCCTGTCCGCATACGTCGCATTCAGACCTGCCAAGAGCAATCGGGCGGCGCGCAGGCAGTCGGATGATGACCACCCCGAGGAAGCTTCCGATGAACGGGGATGCGATAATCGTCACCCAGAGCATCCCGGAAGAGAGTAAATCGTGAATTTCCGGCAATGTGTCGATGTCCCTGGTTTTGGCGTGAGGGCATGTCGAAACACCTGCGCTCACTGCAACCCCGCCGCGTCACCGCCAGAGTTGACCATGGATAGAGGCTTGCGCAAATTCACATGCCTCTCACGGTCGGGAATCGTGAGATCCGATTATCGAAGGGAAATCCGTTGAAATTGCACTTGATGGCAGCGACCCTGCCGATGTTGTTGTGTTCGTTCGCAGTCGCGAATGGGCAAACCGCCGACGAGCTTATTGCCAAGAACCTCGCTGCACGCGGTGGTGCCGACAAACTGGCTGCCATTCACACAATCGTGACCACAGGCGAGCTGCGGTTCGCCGGCGATTTCAAACTGTCCTACAAGGAAACGCGCGAGCGAATCGACCCTGCAAACAATGCCGTGCGGGTCGACGCGTCGCTTCAGGGGCTCACTGTCGTCCAGGGGTTCGACGGCAAGGACGGCTGGCGCATCAACCCGTTCGAAGGCCGCAAGGACGCCGAAAAGATGGGTGCGGACGAAACCCGCGAACTGGCTGACGAAGCGTCCATCGACGGCGCACTGCTCGGCGCACATGCGAAGGGTTCGCAGGTCGACTATCTCGGCCGCGAAGACATCGATGGCACGGAAGCCTACAAGCTCCGCGTCACGCAGCCGGACGGTACCATATTCACCTACTTCCTCGATCCCGATGCATATCTGGAGATCAGAATTCTCGAGCAGCGCACGATCCGCGGCTCGGAAAAGGAAACCCAGACCGATCTCGGCGACTATGAGAAAGTCAACGATGTCTATTTCCCATTCTCGATTGTGAGCGGGCCGAAAGATGGCGCCGATTCCGACAAACAAACCATCACGATAGCTTCTGCGCAGGCGAACGCCGATATTGCCGCGTCGCTCTTCCAGATGCCGGCTGCGCCCGCAGCACCAGCGAAATAGTGCGAACAGGTGCTCTCTTGAACACGGTGACCTCCATGTCTCTGAACCGATTCTCCGCGTCGCTTTTGCTGGCGACCTGTCTGGCCACGATTCCGGCCGCGGCCCTGACCTCCGCGTACGCGGGGGTTGAAAGCTCGACCATATCCGGTCTCGGAATTCGCAATATTGGTTCCGCCACGATGAGCGGCCGAATCGCCGCGATCGCAGCCCGTCCGGAGAAGGATGGCAAAGTCACCGTGTTCATCGGCGCGGCGTCCGGCGGCGTGTGGAAGTCGCAGGATGGCGGCACCAACTTCAAACCGGTATTCGATCGGGAGCCCGTCCAGTCCATCGGCGCGATTGCGCTGGATCCGACGAACCCAAAAGTCGTTTGGGTGGGCACGGGTGAGAGTTGGACGCGCAATTCGGTTTCCATCGGCGACGGCATCTACAAATCGACGGACGGCGGCGAAACCTGGACCAACATGGGTCTGCCGAATTCGGAGCGGATCACCAGGATTGTCGTCGACCCGCGCGACGGAAATACCGTCTACGCTTGCGTTCCGGGAAAGTTGTTCAGCGACAGCGCGGATCGCGGCCTCTACAAAACAACCGATGGCGGCCGGACCTGGTCGCTTATCCTGAAAGGCGGCAACCTTTCGACCGGGTGTTCGTCCGTAACGCTCGATCCCAAGAACCCGGACGAATTGTTCGCGGGAACGTGGGATTTCCGTCGGAAGGGCTGGACCTTCCGTTCCGGCGGCAATGGGCCGGACGCAGCTTCCGGCAGCGGGCTCTATCACTCTACCGATGGCGGCACGACATGGACGGCCATGACGGCCGAAACGAACAAGGGCCTGCCGAGGATTCCCTGGGGACGTGTGGAGATCGCCTACGCGCCGTCGAATCCCGACCGTGTCTACGCATTCATAGAGAACGTGCGTTCTGCGCTTTACGTTTCGAACGATGGCGGCGTGACATGGGAAGAGCGCGACCGCAGCCGCAACATGGTGTGGCGCCCGTTCTATTTTGCGCGACTCGTCATTGACCCGACGAACCCGGATCGCCTCTTCAAGATGAACCTGCATCTCATCGCCTCGGAAGACGGCGGCAAGAGCTTCACTGATGCCGGCGGAGGCAGCCACGGCGACTGGCACGACGTTTGGATCGATCCCAGCAATCCCAAACACGTCATCGGCGGAGATGACGGCGGCCTTTGGATTTCGTACGACGGCGGCGTCAAGTGGTGGAAGAGCGAGAATCTTCCGATCAGCCAGTTCTACCACGTGAGCGTCGACGACAAGGATCCATTCCAGGTCTACGGCGGACTGCAGGACAATTCGGTATGGGCCGGCGACAGCGCCTATCCGGGAGGGATCAGCAACAGTCGCTGGGAAAATCTGCTTGGCGGAGACGGCTTCTTCGCCTTCGCCGATCCGGCTGATGCGAATTTCGCCTATGGCGAGTCGCAGGGTGGTTTCATCTCGCGGATCAACCGCAAGACGCTCGAGCAGCGCGACATCCAGCCCAAGGCTAACTACAAAGAGAAGTTGCGCTTCAACTGGAATACGCCGATCGCGCTCTCGCCCAACGAGAAGGGCGCGATTTACATCGGCGCCCAGTTCCTCTTCCGGTCGAAGGACCATGGCTTCACGTGGGATCGTATATCGCCGGACCTGACGACGAACGATCCCGAGATGCAGAAGCAGGAAGAGTCGGGCGGCATCACCGTCGACAATTCGGCCGCCGAAACACACACGACGATCTATTCGATCTCGGAAAGCCCCAGGAGCGCGAAAGTGATCTGGGTGGGGACCGATGATGGCAACATTCAGGTGACGCGCGATGGCGCCAAGACCTGGAGCAACACCGTGGGCAGCGTACCCGGGCTGCCGCAGGGCAACTGGATCAGCTGGGTCGAGGCAAGCCGTTACGATCCCGCCACCGCGTACGTCACCGTCGATCGCCACACATTCGGTGACATGGGCACTTACGTTTACCGCACGCGCGATTACGGCAAGACGTGGACGCCGCTGATTACGCCTGCAACACAGGACGTGCGCGGGTATGCACACGTCGTAAAGGAGGATCCGAAGTCGCCCAACATCCTGTTCGTGGGCACCGAGTTCGGCCTTTATGTTTCGCTGGACGGCGGCTCGAGTTGGGCCAAATTCCATCCCAACAGCTTCCCGGACGTTGCCGTTCGCGACCTCGCCTTCCAGACCCGCGACGATGCTCTGGTGATTGCGACTCACGGTCGTGGCATCTGGATCGTCGACGACATTTCGCCGTTGCGCGCGCTGAAAGCATCGCTGATTGATGCGGATGCAGCGCTGATCCCCGGACCGAAGCAGCAGCAGCGGATTGAGGGTAATGGCGGCTGGGCCAACGGCGATGCGCAGTATTCCGGGCAGAACCCCGCCGACGGCGCAGTGATTTCCTACTACCAGAAAACGCGGCAGGTGATCGGCCGGCTGAAGCTCGATATTGTAGACTCGCAGGGAAAGGTCATCACCAGTTTACCGGCTACGAACCGCAAGGGTCTCAATCGAGTCGTGTGGTCGATGCATGACGATCCACCGCAGACACCGCCCGGTGCCACGATCGTATTCAATTCCGTTATCGGGCCGCGTGTTCCGCCCGGCACCTATACGGTGCGTCTGACAAAGGGCGACCACTCCTACAGCATGCCGCTGGACATCACCCTTGACCGCCGTGCCACGTTCACGCTTGCCGATCGCAAGGCGCAGTACGATGCCGCGAAGCGAGTGTCGGCATTATTCGGCCGGATGAGCGAACTGGCGGCAAAGATCGTGCAAGTGCGGGAGGGGGCACAGGCAGCAGCAAACTCGCTACCTGAAGGAGATCCGCTTCGCGACTCGCTCATGAAGACTGCAGGGAATGCCGACGATCTGCGCAAGCTGATCGTCGCCACCAAGGAAGGCGGCGCGATTACGGGCGAAGAACGCCTGCGCGAGCATCTCGACTACGTGTACGGCGCGATCATGTCGGTCGAGAGCCGGCCGGAACCGTATGAGCTGGCACGGCTGGATGCTCTTGAGCACGAATTGAGGGACGTCGAGGCGTCGTTCGCCGCCCTTCAGAAAGACCAGCTGGCGCCCATCAACGAACGGTTGAAGTCTGCGGGCAAAGAGCAGATCAGCCTCAACGATGTGGCACTGCCATCAACCGGTGGAGGCGCGCGTGCCGATGCGGTCACCACCGGTCTGGTGGGTTTGCGCTTCTCGACTTCGACTGCCGCTCATCAATCCGCCGAACGAGACGAACGGGACTAGACGTCGAGGGACTAAATTTTTGGCAATGTTGTTGAAACGGAGCGGCAAACACATATGTCAATCGGGTCACCGAGCCTCCCCTGGCTGGTGACATCGGCAGGGCGAAAGCTTTGCCGGCCTCCGCCCGCCCCCTCGGGCGTGAGTGCACCCAAGCTTACTGCCCTCAGGCCGGAGCGCCCCCCGCTCCGGCCGTTTTTTTGCGCGATTCGATTCAAAGTCGTTCGAAGCAGACACACAACCCCCGTCACGCGACTGCTTCGAGTCCAACCCTAAGCGGCGGCCTTGCGGGTCGCTACAACCTGATCGGCGAGCCGGCCTGTCAGCTCGGAGAGATGGTCGAACTCCATCTCGAACGTGCCCACGCCTTGGGTCAGCGACCGCAGTTCGATAATGAGGTTGTGGATTTCCGATAGCGGCATCTGCGCTTCGACCGTATCCCATCCCTTCCAGCCGGGACGCGCATCGAACCCCATCAATTGTCCGCGCCTGCCGCTGACGACCTGGTTGGCTTTCGATGTCGCATCGCTCGGCACGTGAATTTTGACGCGCATGATGGATTCGAGCAGCACCGGGGCACAATTGGGCATTCCCTCCGTCATCGCGATGCGTGCTGCGGTCTGAAACGCCGCGTCCGACGAATCCACAGTGTGATAAGAACCGTCGAACAGCGCGACACCCACATCGACAACCGGGAACCCGAGCGGTCCCTGCTTCAGGAATTCCACGACGCCCTTTTCCACAGACGGTATAAAATTCTTCGGGACGACCCCGCCCTTGATCTGGTCCTCGAATACGAACCCCGTGCCGCGCGGCAAGGGCTTTATCTCGATGTGCACGTCGCCGAACTGGCCATGGCCACCCGATTGCCGCTTGTGGCGTCCGTGCTGCTTCGTCGGCCGCTTAATCGTCTCCTTGTAGGGGACCTTCGGCGTGTGCGTCGTGATCTTGAGTCCATATTTGCTCGCAAGCTTTTCTGCGGCAACCTTCAGATGAATCTCGCCCTGGCCCGCGAGCGACATTTCCTGCAGCTCGGCGTTTTGCTCGAATTGCAGCGAAGGATCTTCTTCCTGGAGTTTGTGGATGGCGGAGGTCAGTTTCACCTCGTCCTTGCGATCGGTGGTTTCGATTGCCAGGGAAAACACCGGCACGAGCTGCTCGATGTCGATACGCGGAAGCCCCAACTTTGAGCTCGAAAGCGTATCTCCCGTGGACATCGCCTCCAGGCGCCCCAGTGCGACGGTATCGCCTACTTTCGCTTCGGAGAGTTTTGTCTGAGCATCGCCTTTCAGCGCGAATACTCCCGCAACCCTTGCGTCGCGCCCGTCCCGCGTATGCAACACGGCGCCGTCCTTGAGTGTGCCACCCAAAACACGCGCCAGCGACAGCTTGCCGTGCGCGCCGTGATAAGTCTTTACGATTTGGACGACGGTATCGCCATTGACGTCGATGCCGTTGCGCTTCGCGGTTACGGCTGCTTCCGGAACTTCGTGGCGCAACGCTTTCAACAACCTGCGGATGCCGTTGTCTCGTTCAGCCGATCCCAGCAACACTGGTACCACAAGTCCGTCGGCCAGTTCTTTGGAGAGATCGCCGAAAACTTCGTCGCGCGGTGGCTCGACATCCGAGAGCAACTCTTCCATCAGGTGCTCATCATAGTCCGCCAATTTTTCGAGCATGGAAAATCGCGCCTGTCTCTCTTCCTCCTTCATGTCGCCGGTCAGATCGACAATCTTGGACTCCTCGTGCTCGCGATACACAAAGGCGCGCTCCAGTGCGAGGTCGACGAAGCCTGCCACAACACCCTTCTCCCAGATCGGGATTTGCCGCATGAGCAACGGTTTGTCGCTTGCTTCCTGCAATTGGGCGAGAAGATCGCGCAGCGAGCCGTCGGCCTTGTCGATTTTGTTGACGAAGACGAAATGGGGGATGGAAAGGTCGTCGAGCCGCTTCAGATACGGCTTCAGCATCTGGACCTTGGCTGCGTCCGGTTCGCACACGACGACGACGGCATCGACGCCTGGCAATACATTCAAATTGTCCTGGAGAAACTCGATGGATCCGGGGCAGTCGAGAAACGTGATCGTCTCGTCGAGGTATTTCGTCGTGGCGCAGTTGACTTCCACGCTCATCTGGCGCGCACGCGCCTCAGGCGAAGAATCGCCGACCGTGTTGCCCTGAGCCACGGAACCCTTGCGCTGAACCGATCCGGTGATCGAAAGGATACTCTCGAGCAGAGTCGTCTTGCCGCTCCCGTAAGGTCCCACCAGGGCCACTGCGCGTGGCCCACTTCCTCCATTTTTTTTCGACATAGTCTTCTCCCTTGCCCGCCTTGAGGCGGCACCGGGACGCGGCGGGCGTTGCCCTCCCCAGGATTGAAGGGATCGGGCTCTCGTCACGCGCCCCGCTTGAAAGCGAATGCTCGCGCCGTTGCAGGGGGGCTGGCAAGGGGGAAGAATGAAGGACCGAGGGATGAGGTTCAGGCAGCGCGGGCCGAGACCAGCCGCGGTTTGCGGGGATGACGTCGCGCACCACCCTGGCGCTCAAGCTCGAACGCCTCCCACTCCAGCGCGACCGCGGTCGACGCCATCAACCCCTTGAGTTCGCTGCCGATCCCGTCGTGGAGACGCGTCCGAAACCACCGGGCCAATTCACGCGCCTTCTGCGCCTTCTCGAGTTTTGTTCCGTCCATACGCGTCGAAGCTCCCATCAAACGCGGGTGGGATTTGGAAACTGAACTGGTCCTTGGAGAAAGATTGGAATTACACGTAAGGAACTCTACTTAGATGCCCTGCTACGTCAGGTTGCCGCAAAACCGCTGTATCCGGCCGCACGCGTCCTCAAGCTGCTCATTTGACGTCGCATAGGAAATGCGGAAAAACGGCGAAAGACCGAATGCTGCACCATGGACAACGGCTACGCCTTCAACCTCCAGCAGCTCGCTGGCAAAATCCTCGTCCGTCCTGATGACCTTCCCCGATGGAGAACGCAGGCCCATCAATTTGCGGATGGACGGATAGACGTAGAATGCACCCTCCGGCTTGGGGCATTCGATACCGCGCGCCTGGTTCAGCATCGAGACGACCAGATCCCGTCTCTCCTCGAACGCACGCTGGAACCTGGGTATGAAATCCTGCGGTCCGTTCAGTGCTTCGACACTGGCCCATTGCGAGATCGAACTGGCGCTGGAGACGGTCTGCGATTGCAGCTTTGACATCGCGCGGATGAGCGGTTCCGGTCCGCCGCAATAGCCGATGCGCCAGCCGGTCATCGCATACGCCTTGGATACACCGTTCATGGTCAGCGTTCGCTCGTACAGGCGCGGCTCGACCTGCGCGATCGTCGAGAACTTGAATCCGCCGAACACGAGATGTTCATACATGTCGTCGGTCAGAATCCAGACATGTGGATTCGCGACGAGCACATCGGTGAGCGCCTTCAGTTGCTCGCGCGTGTAGCAGGCGCCCGTCGGATTCGACGGCTGGTTGAAGATGAGCCATTTCGTTCGGCGCGAGATGGCGCGCGAGAGCCCGCGCGGCGTCAGACGAAAGCCATCCTCGAGCCTGGTTTCGACGACCTTCGGCCGGGCGCCAGCCAGCTGCACGATGTCGGGATAGCTGACCCAGTACGGCGCGGGAATGATGACTTCGTCCCGCGGGTTCAAGGTTGCCATCATGGCGGCGTAAATCACCGCCTTTCCCCCGGGCGCCACGAAGCACTGCGCAGGCGTATACTCAAGGCCATTCTCACGCTTGAACTTGGCCGCGACCGCCTTGCGAAGTTCGGGAATTCCCTCAACCGCCGTGTATTTCGTCTCGCCCCTGCGCATGGCGGCGATCGCGGCCTCCTTGATATTGTCCGGCGTATCGAAATCCGGTTCCCCCGCCCCGAGCCCGATGACGTCCCGTCCGGCGGCCTTCAGGTCACGTGCCTTTTGACTGACCGCTATGGTTTGAGCCGGCTGGATGCGGCCAAGGGCCTCGGACAAAAATCCTGATGGCAAAGTCGACATGTGAGCTCCCCACTCGATAGCGGGAGATATCGACCGTCCGGCTTTCCGGCGCAAGCGAACGAATGTCCCGACTTACGGTTTTTTCAGATTTGACTGCCTAGTCTTCGGTGCCGGATCAGGGTCCGGGAGAAGTCACGTGCGTTTGGCGAGAACCGTTTTTGTCATAGGTCTGTGTCTGGTCGTGGTCTTCGGCTGCGCCAAAGCGCCGCCGCCGGTCGGCCGCTGGCAGGGTGGCTTTGAGTCGCGCGAAGTCATGGTCATCGCCCGCCTGGAGATCGATGCGAAGGGCAATATCTACTTGTGTGCGCCGGATGCGATGGACATCGAGAACGCATCTCAGGACGACCGGACTGCAATCCGTCAGCGGCTATCCGACGGAATGAACGTCGCCTGGGGCCAAACGGAGCCTAAGCAGTTCGTGTTCGATGGACACGTCTTTCGCAAGCCCGGTGGCGTGGCACCCCAACTCGAATGGGATCCCGATCGGAAAAGCATGACGGCAATCGTTTATCTCGGAATGCGGGCGGCCATCCATGTTCCGTTGCACGCAGTCGCGGATTTTACGGCCGATCCCTGGTCAGGGTAATTTGCCCGTTGGCGAATGAGTTGACCGGCCCGGAACACCGCTCCCCGACCGTCAGCGGACACGGGATTTGGCAGCCTTCGGGTGCTCACAAGAAATTGACGGCGCCGGCAGACAAAACCCAATGAATGTCGTCCAACTCAGCAATATTTGACTGGAGCGCGCGCGCGGGGGCGTAGACCGGCGGGGGGCGTGGTGCGAGACTTGGCCATTCCGGAGGGAGCAACCAAATGAGGACCGTAATCCTTACGGGTGCAGCGCTCGTAATTGCCGCTGCGGCATCGGTCACTGAGTCGGACGCTGCGGTCACCGTACTCGGCGGCGGCTTGGCGCGCAGCTGTTTCGAATACGCCGAATTCGGCGGAGAAACCACGGAAGGAATCGCTACCTGCACAACTGCGATCGAAGAAACCGCACTGGCAGGCAAAGATCTCGCCGCAACCTACATCAACCGCGGAATATTGAAGTCGCGCAGCGACCGGCCGGAATTAGCGCTCGAGGATTACGACAAAGGAATTTCGATCGACGCCAATTTGGGCGAGGCGTATGTAGACCGGGGCGTCGTGATGATCGTCATGCAACGCTACGAAGAAGCTCTGACCGACATCGACAAGGGCATCGCAATCGGATTCGACCGGATGCAGATCGCATACTATGACCGCTCGATCGCGGATGAAGCGCTTGGCAACATCCGCGCCGCGTACGAAGATTGTCGCAAGGCGGTCGAACTTCAGCCTGATTTTGCTATTGCACAGCAGCGGTTGACGCGATTCCGGATTATTCACAATTCATCCGACGGTACCTGAGGAGCGTACACATGTTGTCGTGCATCTGGCGCCCGCTTTGATTCGACGGCGCACTGCCGCGACCGTCGGTATTGCACCATTTGCGCCGGCACGACGACACTTTGATACAATTTTGGAGTTTGAATCGAGGTAATGCGCGCCTATTCCTAGCTGATCGAAGCAGGAGCAATGGCGGGCATTTCTTGCGTGCGCAATGGGCAGTCGATTCGAACGACCATCCAAGGCGTGGACGCGATAGGCGTGCGTTGGCACGAACCTTTACATCCCATTCGACTACCGCTTTCGGCTGCAGTCCTTCTGGCTGCGGACTCCGTAGCGACCGTGCCTCTATCGGCGCTCCAACTGGGGCACGGACGTGTGGACGGCCGGACAGGCTTTGGACCCCGAACCAAGACCCCCGTCCGGCCGTCCAACCTGCCATTCCCGCGCTGCATGGCCTTTGAATACGGACAACCGTGGCTCAATGACCTCGCCGCGGAGCGGATCGCGCCCGGCGGGGCGCATAAGTCAGCGCCCGGCCTTGTTTTCGGGCCTGCGTGGTTTAATTAGGCGAGTACCGGTTCGAGTGGGAATCCGTTGATGAAGTCAGTTGTAGGGTCAGCCTTGGCGCTCGCGTGCGTATTCGTGACCGCCGGCTGTGAGTCGCCCGTGCCTCAGGCCTTGCGGCCAAGCGATATGCCCAACTCCTTTACGGGGCCGGTCACGGCAGGCGCTGACGTCTGGCCGAAGGCGGAGTGGTGGCAGAATTTCAAAAGTGACGAGATGAGCGACCTGGTTGTCGCGGCGCAAAAGGACAATCTGGATCTCGCCGTCGCGATGGCCGACGTGTTGCAGTCCCAGGCCGAATACAATGTCGCTCGCTCCGCGCTGTTTCCCGACTTCACGCTTGGGGCGGCGGCGTCGCGTTCGCGAGAAGGCAAGGGTACCGTCGGCATAACCGGAGTTGGCGCTCCGAGCGCGTTTACCGAAAACAGTTTCAGTGTGACGGGCAACGGAACCTATGCAGCCGACATCTGGGGGCTGGCGCAGGATAATTTGCGCGCTGCCGACGAGACGCTCAAATCGTCACGTTTCGCGCAGGAAAACGTTGCATTAACGACGACCGCCAGCGTGGCGAATACCTACCTCAGCGTGCTCGCGCTCCGCGAGCAGATCGCGCTGACGGAAAAAAACATTGACGACGCGAATCGCATTCTCACCATCACCAAGGCAAAGGTGACAAACGGCGTATCGTCAAATCTCGACCTTGCGCAGCAGGAAGCAGTGGTTGAGGGTCAGAAGGCGCTGCTGCCTCCATTGCGGGAACAGGAACGCGAAGCTCGTTTCGCGCTTGCGATCCTGCTTGCGAAGACGCCCGAGTCCTTCGACGTCAAAGGCCAGAACCTCGACGGCGTCGCCGTTCCACAAGTCGCACCCGGCCTGCCCTCAGCTCTTCTGGAACGCCGTCCCGACGTTGCCGAAGCCGAAGCAAATCTCGCCAGCGCGCATGCGAGTGTTGACGCAGCGCGCGCCGCATTTTTCCCGGCCATCAGCCTGACCGGCTCCGGCGGAACGGCAAGCTCGACGATCGGCACGCTGTTTCAAGCGTCGACAATGGAGTGGAGCATCGGCGCCAACGCACTGCAGGCGATTTTTGACGGCGGAAAGCTTGTCGGCGAAAGCGATGCCGCCAAGGCGCAACAGCTGGCTTTGGTTTCCACCTATCGCAAAGCCGTTCTCACCGCATTTTCCGGCGTGGAAACATCGCTCGGGCAGGTTTCCAACTACGGTCAGGAAGAGGAAGCACTGGACGCGGAAGTCAAGGCATCCTCGGAAGCATTCCGGCTTTCCGAGCTGCAATACCGCGAGGGAATCATCGAGCTTCTGACGTTGCTGCAGACTCAGCAGACGCTGTTCACTGCGGAAAACCAACTCATCCAGGTCAAGCTGTCCAGACTGCAGTCGGACATCAACCTCTATATCGCCCTCGGTGGCGGCTGGAGCGAGAAGGCTGACGAGCGAACCCAGACCCAGACCAGTCCAACTCCGCCCGAACCGCCGACTCCAAAAGAGCACCAGTGGTGTGTCCTCGGGCCGATCTGCATCTAGCTGGATCACTCCCAGGCACAGCGGCGGGGCATTGGCTAAGTGTGGCCCAGAACCCGGTGCGGGCGGTAGTGCTCGCCAAGCGCCTTGAGCTCTGAATCGTCCAGCTTGAGTTCCGTGGCCGCGACTGCATCCATAATGTGATTTGGCTTTGAGGCGCCGATGATCGGCGCCGTCACGCCATTTCTGCCGAGAAGCCAGGCCAAGGCAATCTGTGCGTTGGATACGCCGCGATTTGCCGCGATCTCCGATACCCGATTCACAACATCGAAGTCGCTGTCCTGATAGTACATCGCGTGGGCAAACTCGTCGCTCTTCGCACGCGTCGTTTCGCCTTTGTCCTGTCTGCGACGGTTGCCCGCGAGGAATCCGCGCGCAAGAGGACTCCAGGGAATGAGGCCGACCCCTTCGGCCCGGCAAAGCGGAATCATCTCGCGCTCTTCCTCGCGATAAATCAGGTTATAGTGGTTTTGCATCGACACGAAGCGGGTCTTGCCGACCGAGTCTGCTTTGTGCAGATAGCTGGAGAATTGCCACGCATACATCGACGACGCGCCGATATAGCGCGCTTTTCCGGCCTTCACCACATCGTGCAGGGCATCGATCGTCTCCTCGATCGGCGTGGTCCGATCGAACCGGTGGATCTGGTAGAGATCGATATAATCCATCCCCAAGCGCTTCAGGCTCGCATCGACGGCATGCATGATGTGCTTGCGCGAAAGCCCGGCTTCGTTCGGCGTGCTTCCCATCGGGTTAAAGACCTTGGTCGCAACGACGAGTTGCTCACGCTGGACATCGAACTGCCTCAGCACCCGACCGAGGACTTCTTCGCTCGCACCTGACGAATAAACATCCGCGGTGTCGAAGAAATTGATGCCGGCGTCCAATGCCTGCCGGATAAACGGCCGGCTCGCGTCTTCATCCAGAACCCAGTCGCGCCACTTGGGCGAGCCGTAGGTCATGCACCCGAGACAAATGCGTGAAACCTTTAGTCCGCTCGAACCGAGCCTTACCATCTCCATTCTCGTTCTCCCAATATCCGCGCGGAAAAGTATAGCGCGGGATAGCGCGCCTGGGGCAACGAACGACTGCAAAGCTTATTGAGCGTAAGCGACTGAAATCTCGAATGTGCGCGGTGCACCCTGTGAGATGACCGGGCTGCCATTTGCCTCGAATGTGGTTTCCCCCGTGTTGACCGTCGCGTTCGCAATATTGTCGACCTCGCCGATCAGCGCCATGTTGGCATGGAAGTGCCATTCGGCCCGGAGATCGGCGACGAACACAGATCCGAGCCGGTAGATGTTCTGATCATCTTCGAACTGGGCGCCCACCAGACGCACATCTCCGCCGAACTGCCAGTCCTTCCAGGGCGTCCATGTCAGCCCGGACGTTGTGACCATGCGCGGCGACTGGGCCGGGCGCTTGCCCGAAAGATTGCGCGCGTTGTCCTGGAAGCGGGCATCGGTCACGGAGAGCGCCCCGTACAACGAGACGGTATCGGTGAGCTTTGCTGTGGCCTCGCCTTCGGCGCCAAGCGCGTTCACGTCGCCCGCATTTTCGCGCTGATAGAGAATCCCGCAGGGCTTGCCGCCGCAGAACACCTGTCCGATCGTCACATTGCCCACAGCGTTGTGAAGCTGATTGAAGAAGCCCGTCGCATCCCAACTCAGCCAGTCGAGCTTGCCTCCCCAGCCGGTTTCAGCGCCGTACAACTCTTCGGGTGACAGAGAGGCGTTTGCATCGGTTACGTTGTTGCCGACGCGGAACGGCCGATAAAGCTCGTTCAAGCTCGGCGCACGAAATCCTGCGTAAGCCGACGCGCGGAGGTATTCGTCGTCAGAGAATTCGCGCCGCGCACCCAGGCGGGCCGTCGGAACGACGCCATCGCGGGCCTGATAACGGTCGTCCGTTGTCGCCTTTCCTGTCGAAAGAGCGTACTGCAGAAGGTGCCCCTGCGCTGTGCCCCAGTAGTCGCCGCGTATACCGGCCGTGAACAGCCAGTTATCCCAGTCGAACGCGCCCTCGCCATAAAGGCCGCCCACCAGCATTTGCCCGCCGGACTTGCGCCCCGATTGGAATGCGCCTCCTGAGAATTGATAGTATTCGTCAGACACACCGACATCGTGGCGAAGATCGACGCCCGTCTCCCAGTGAAAGTGTCCAGCGGCGCCGAGGAGCGCCGCGTTCATTCCGAGCCCTAGAGCAGGCGTGGAGTATTGATCGTCGGCCGGCGTGGGGGGACCGCGATCGGCGGGGACGGAGACGGATGTGTTCGACAGGCCACTATTGAAGAACCAGCCCTGCACACGCCAGCCCAACCCATCCGTGGGCGCCACATCCGCAAATGTGAGACTCCCAATCAATCCGCGTGTTTTTGCTTCGGCACCGACGAGACCTGCGCCTTGTGCCTGATCGTAGAATTCGAGACGCGCCGAAGCGAAAACATCGTCGATCTGCGTTTGCGCGCGCAACGAAGCGGATCCGGTGTTCAGCCAAACATGATTGTCGGCGTATCCGCGCTGGGCCGCGTCGACGGGAATCCAGCCGTCGGAATGCTCACCTGACGCGCTCGCGAACAGATTCACATCACCCACTCCGCCACCGCCGGAAACGCCGGCACGATAGGTGTCCAGATTGCCGACCGAGCCATCGGCATCGGAAACACCGTCGAAATCCGCGTGCTCGTCGAGATTGATCGTGCCGGTTAACGCACCTGCGCCGTACGGTCCCGCCCCCGCGCCGCGCACAATTTCGGCGCTCGAAATGTCTTCATTGGGAAGTGCGCCCCAGATGACCCAGTTGCCAAACGGATCATTCATGGGGATCCCGTCCAGAAGCACCAGCGCCCTGCCCGCGCCGGACGGAGCGATATCGCGAAGCGAGACGCCCTGGGTCGTCGGGTTTGAACTCATGCTCGTCGTTCGCCGGAACAGGGACAGCCCGGGCACCTGCTGTTCGAGCGCCGCGTCGAGCCGGTCGGCTTCGGATAATTGCGCGGCATCGAGATTGACCACAGAAAACGCCGCGTTTCCGACAGGCTCCGGGGGTCGAACGCCCGTCACAATGACTGTCTCAACGTCGTCTGCAGCTGCGGGCCCGGACGCACAGACGAGGAGAGAACCGGCAAAAATCGAGGCGGCGGCGATTAATAGCCGTTTTCCAGGGCTTGTTGTGCCGTGATTCGACGCCGACCCCATCTTCGCCCCCGCCGCCCATCCATGAACCGGTCGCCCGCGTGTCGAAGCACGAAGCGATCCAGTCGGCCAACCCCGGACAGAATACACGCCAGTTTGATCAATGGGAAATGAACTGCATGGCAGCCATGCGTACCCGGTACCCGCGCCGTCTGGTATATGCAGCGCTGGGCGCGCTTTTCATATGCGCCAGCGGGAGGGATCATGAAACGCATTGCAGCATTGGCCGTTCTTGCAACGCTGAGTCTGACGCTCGGCGCCCACGCGGCTACGCAGAAAATTCCGGCGAACATTGCCGCCGCGGTCGCCGATCCTGCCCGTCCCGACACCGACAAGGCCCGTGACGCAGACCGCAAGCCGGCCGAAAGCCTCGCCTTTGCGGGGGTGAAACCTGGCGACAAAGTTGCCGACCTCGTTCCCGGTCGAGGTTACTTCACACGAATATTCGCGAAGGCTGTCGGAGAGAAAGGATGGGTTTACGCGTTTTTTCCGTCCGATATCGATGCGATCTACGCGAAGAACAAGGTGACAATTCCCCCGCCCGCGGATCCCAACTTCCCCAACGTGTCCTACATTCACGCGCCGGTCGCGAAATTTGTGGCGCCCGAAAAGCTCGACATCGTTTGGACATCGCAGAACTACCACGATCTCCACGACAAATTTTTTGGGCCGGCCGACGTCACCGCCGTGAACAAGGCCGTCTTCGATGCGCTAAAACCCGGCGGCGTATACATAGTTCTCGACCATGTGGCCGAAGCAGGGTCCGGCCTGCGGGATACGGACACGCTGCATCGAATCGATCCAGCCACAGTGAAGAAGGAGGTCGAGGCGGCCGGGTTCAAGTTCGTGGGCGAAAGCGACGCATTGCGCAATCCGAATGATCCTCATACTGCCCTGGTGTTTGACAAGAGCATCCGCGGTCATACGGATCAGTTCATCTACAAATTCCGCAAACCGCTGAAATAGCAGGCAAACGGCTTCTCTTCTCCGGCTTGCGGGGCCGGGGCTGCCGCTGCTAAGTGCGCGCCGGTCACGAACCGGATTGACAGGCTCGCCCGATGCGAATTGTCCACGTTTCCAACTTCACCCTCAGGCGGGACGGGCAGCGCTTCTATGGAACTGAGTACAAGCTCAACAATGGCCTGACCCGGCTCGGACACAATGTCTTCAATTTTTGTGACCGGGACGTCGCTGCGGAATATCTGTTCGGCATCCGCGAGGCCGGTCGCGGGCACGCAAACCGCAAGCTCAAGGCGGTGTGCGATGCTGTGCGGCCGGAGCTCCTGCTTCTGGGGCATGCGTCGCTCATTCTGCCGGAAACGATCCGCGCGATCCGTTCCGCATGTCCCGGAGTCCGGATCGCCCACTGGAACTGCGACTCGCTGTCGTTTTCGACCGGCAATCTCGAGCTGCTGAAAGCCATGTCGCCCGTCGTCGACGCGACGTTTGTAACGACCGCCGGCGACGCGCTCACTGCCATCTCTGCGGAAGGCGGCCGCGTGACTTACATGCCCAATCCCGTCGATTCATCGATCGAGAGGGGGCGCGCGTTCGATTGCGCAGATCCGGAATTCGACCTTGTGTTTGCAGGCAGCGCCGATCCGGAGCGCATTGCACTCTGTGAACGCATTCGTTTGGAAATGCCCGATCTCAGATTCGAAATCCGCGGCATGATGGACCGCCCTGCCGTCCACGGAGCCGAGCTTATTTCGCTGCTGGGACGCTCGCGGATGGGACTTGCGCTGAGCCGGCCAAACGATGCCTGTCTCTACGCTTCGGATCGCATGGCGCAGTTAATGGGAAATGGTGTGCTGACCTTTGTCGATCATCGGGCCGGGTTCGATGCACTGTTTGGCGCAGATGAACTCGTCCCGTTCAACGGCGCCGATGATCTCATTGCGAAGCTGCGCCATTTCGGCGCGCGTGATGATCAATGCCGCGAAACGGCGCGGCGGGGCTGGCAGAAAGTGCACGGGCTCTTTTCGGAAACATTGGTCGCGAAGTGGATTGTCGAGACGACGTTCAGGCTGCCGCTATCCGAAAGTTACGCATGGCCGACGCTGGTTTACGAGGGCTGAAAATCACGCCGAACGCGCCGGCAACAGTGGCAGAAAGCGGTCTCGCGCGAACTCCCACAATTCCATGTCAAGCCTGACGCGATCCAGAAGAAGTCTGCGCGTCGCATCGTCAATCTGTGAGGATTCCTTCCTCGCGCCGGACTGGCGCGTCACGTTGTAGCGCGGGGTGATGTTCGGACTTGGCAGCCCAGCCTTCGCGATCAGCGCGGCGAAACTCTCGTCATAGCGATCGGTGAACCCGACAAAGCTCAGGCTCGACAAATGTTCCTTCGCGCGGTCCAGCATTTCCTGCGCAGGCGACGTGACGTGCGGATACTCGTCGAGCCGACCGGCAAATTGTCGGACCATGAAATTGTCCATGCCATAACGATACAGCGGATGCGCGCAGGCAGCGTACTCCGCGAGCGACATCTGCGCGATTCCCGGGTAATGCTTTTCGGCATGGGCCGGCCGAGTGATGGCCTGCAGAAACGCGTAATTGGACAACAACCGATCCAATGGATCGCGCAGGAAGGTGAATGAGAAGACGTCTCGTCCGTCCCGAATCTCCTCGAAGGCATGCCACGCCATATGTCCGAAAACGAATCGCGCCTTTCGGGCGCGTCTGATGTCTTGTTCTCGTCCCAGCTTCGTTTCGTTGTCGTGAACCATGTAATGGCGGCGGGGAATCTTTTCTCCCACGCAGGCCTGAATATACTTGACGGTCGAATTTCCAGCGGTCTTGGGCACATGGATAAAGATGATCGGCCGGCTCGGTGCACCCGAGATCGATTCACGAAACCTGGCGGAACCGTGCCGGATGCGCAGCGACGCGCGATCAAGCGTCGAGAGTCGGCCTTCCTTCATCCACAAACCTGTCAGCGCGGAGGCATAATTATGGCGCCCGTGTATGCCATCCGAGACCCGGGCACACAACGCTAACCCGGCAGATTCCGGGGCGCGTGGTACCCGGCTTGACAGCCGCAATCGGCGTGCGGCTATAAGCGCTCCGCCGCGCCCTGCCGGCCCAT
This sequence comes from Rhizomicrobium sp., assembly GCA_050010175.1. Taxonomy (GTDB): domain Bacteria; phylum Pseudomonadota; class Alphaproteobacteria; order Micropepsales; family Micropepsaceae; genus Rhizomicrobium. Next base: position 7 of record JBEKLN010000054.1, on the reverse strand, counting down.
TTTTTGG
>JBEKLN010000053.1:0-23478 GCA_050010175.1 Rhizomicrobium sp. | reverse complement strand
TACAGTCTGGCGACTGCCGCGCCTACCAGCTCGCACCCGGACGCTATGCAAGCGAAGCGCCGTTTGCGCCGCGGCTCAACGCGAAGCAAGAAGACGACGGCTATCTCGTCAGTTTTATCACCGACGAGAACACCGGCACATCCGAGTGTATCCTGATCGATGCACGACACATCGAGGACGGTCCGGTCTGCCGCATTGCGTTGCCGCACAAGCTGTGCAGCGGCACGCATGCCTGCTGGGCCGACCGCGCCCTTATTCGCGACCGCGTCGTGTGAACCGGCGTCAGTTCCCCTTGCTGACGCTGCCGCCGCCGTTGACGGCCTCGGTGACTTGCGGATTGCCCCAATATTCGATGTGTCCACCGCCATTGACAGCAGCCACGAGCGTGTCTTTCGCCTTCAGCAGAACGCCGCCTCCGCCGTTGACGGCCGCGGTCACCTCGCTCACGTCGAGCGAGCGGATGTCGATCTTGCCGCCGCCATGCACGGCAGCAGCGATCTTGTGAAGGCCGTGGAAAGCGCCTGCACTTTCGATGTGACCGCCGCCGGAAATGGCAACGCCTGCGATGTCGGGGGTAACGATTTCGACCTCAAGCTCATAGTTGTGCGGGCAGTCCGCGTTGCAGGTTTCGATCACGAGCTTGCTATGATCGTCAGCGTCCGGATGAATATTGGTGTAGGACGTGCTTCCCTTGAGGAGACGGACAACCTGCGCGGGACCATATTTCATGGTGACATGCCCACCGCCCTCCAGCTCGAAGGAGTCGAAATGGGAGACGGGGACAGGTGTGGGAGCGTTGGTCTGCGCGACACCGGCGGCAGATGCCAGGGCAAGGGCGGCGAGGGCAAGCGCGAGTCTCATGTTTGCTCCGTGAAAAGGGACAGGGATTTACCATAGTCCCGCGTTACTAGTTTGGCTGCATTCGAAACCGACAATCCGGCCCTGGCGCCTCTGACGCAGCGGCAAAGAACCCCGGTATGCGCCCATGGGTGTTGCGGATTTTGAAAATGGCCCCCTAGAATTGCCCTGTCGTCATCCGCGCCTCGAGTCGAAGTCAGCGCCGCTCGACCCCGATCGCGGTTTGACAGAATCCGGCCTTCCGCCGGTCCAGAGGGGAACACAGATGAAATCCGCTTACGTCATTGGTGCGATCGTGGCCGTCGCGATCGCGGGCGCCGCCGCCTATGCGGCGAGCACACTCGATCAGCAGAATAACGGCGCCAAGACCGCCGACCTCTACTCCGGCAAATTCTTCAAATCCGAGGAATCCGTTACCGACGGTTCGGTCAACGGCATCTCCTACAAAGCCATTGCCGGAACGCTTGTCGTGCATCCTGCCGACTGGAACGATTCCGCGCAGAACGGCGGCGCAAAAAACCCTGACTCAAAGGCGGATGAATCGTCCGCCGAAGCGTCGATCTTCTTTGTGTATTACGCAAAGAAAGGCGAGGATCCGCAGAAGCGCCCCGTCACCTTCATCTACAATGGCGGACCGGGATCCGCGACCGTATGGCTCCACATGGGTGCCTGGGGTCCGAAGCGCGTGGTCACGGCAGACGACACGCACAATCCGCCTGCGCCTTATCAGGTCATCGAGAACGACTCGACCCTGCTCGACGCAAGCGACCTCGTCTTCATCGATGCGCCGGCTACCGGCTTCAGCCGCATCGCGGGCAAGGACAAAGAGAAGGCCTTCTTCGGAATCGATCCCGACGGACAGGCGTTTACGACGTTCATTCAGGAGTTTCTTGCCAAATATAACCGTTGGAATTCGCCGAAATATCTGTTCGGCGAAAGCTACGGCACGCCGAGATCTGCGGTCGTCATCAACGATCTTGAAACCCAGCACGACACAGACTTTAACGGTGTGATCCTGTTGTCGCAGATTTTGAATTTCGATCTCTCGGTCGACCGGCCGGAATCCAACCCCGGCGTCAACCTGCCGTATGAGCTGGCGCTGCCGACCTACGCAGCGACGGCGTGGTATCACCACAAGATTCCGGGCAAGCAGCCGGCCGACCTGCCGGGTTTCGTGCATTCGGTCGAACAGTTCGCCACGGGTGAATATGCAGACGCGCTGCAGCAAGGCGCTATGTTGTCGCCGCAGCGCCGCAGCGATATCGCCAACAAGCTGCACAGCATCACGGGCCTGCCGGTCTGGTATATCCTGAAGGCGGACCTGCGCATCGACGGCGGCGAATTCGAAAAAACGCTGCAAGACGACAGCGGCCTGACCACCGGCCGCCTCGACACGCGGTTCTCGGGCATTACGCTCGATCCGCTGAGCGAGAAGTCCGATTACGATCCGCAATCCTCGGCCATCAGCTCGGCTTATGTCTCGGCGTTCAACGCGTATGTGCGCAACGACCTGAATTACGGCCAGGGCAAGCTCTATGTTCCGTCCGCGCGTGTGTTCATGGATTGGGATATGCGTCACAAGGCGCCGGGTTCACAGTTCCCCGGGCGCGGCGCAGCGAACGTGATGCCCGACCTCGCCAACGCGATGAAGCAGAATCCGAATCTGAAGGTCCTGCTCATGGGCGGGTATTTCGACCTTGCCACGCCCTATTACGAGGGCTGGTACGAGATGCATCAGCTGCCGATGCCGCAGACCCTTCAGGGCAACATCCAGTACCACTACTTCCAGTCGGGTCACATGGTGTACGCGCACCAGGCGTCGCTGAAGGAGATGCACGATGCCGTCGCATCGTTCATCCGTTCAACGAGCAATGTGAAATAGGAAGGTGCTCCGACCCTCCCCTTGAAGCTGATTCAAAGGGAGGGTCGGAGAACTCATTTCCTGTCCACGCTCCACGGACCCGGCCCTGCGGCCGCGATATAGAGGAAGACGAAACAGTAGAGGATCGCCGCATCACCCATGTTGAGCGCCGGGTAGAAGTTTTGCGGCGCATGATAGAGGAAATACGCTGCGGCCATTTCGCCCGACATGATGAAAGCCGCGTAGCGCGTGAACAGTCCGATGGTCACGAGCGCGCCGCCGACCAGCTCGATCAGACCTGCCAATCCCAGCAGCGACACCAGCTTGACATTGTCGAACATCGGCACGTGGGGAAAGTGAAGCAGCTTCGACATGCCATGCTCGAGGAAGAGCAGGCCTGAGACAATCCGAAGCAGGCTCAGAAGCTGCGGCTGCCATTTGCCAAGAAAACCCATGAATTCCTCCCCTGAGTATGTCCATAAATCCTACACCGAGTCGGGGGTAATGTTCTGCGCCCCCAAGCGGGCCCGACAGGATCACGCACCGAATGCGCATTCACATACCCGGAGACATGAGACCCCTCGTCAGCCACATCGCCGGATTCGAGCTGATCAACCACGCCCTGCTCAACAAGGGCACGGCATTCACCGAGGAGGAGCGCGACGCGTTTCACCTTCACGGACTCCTGCCGCCTTACGTCGGAACGATGGAGGTACAGGTTGGCCGCCGCATGAAGGCGCTGCACGGTCTCGACGACAACTTCCAGAAATACGCCTTCCTGCGCGATCTTCAGGACGTCAATGAAACGCTGTTCTACGCATTGCTTGTGCGGCACATCGATGAATTGCTGCCGCTCGTCTATACGCCCACGGTGGGCGAGGGCTGTCAGCGTTTCAGCGAGATATGGCGCAAGCCCCGCGGCGTCTTCTTAAGCTATCCCAACCGGCACCGCATCCGCGAGATCCTGGCCAATCCGTGGTTCGACCGCGTGCGTGTCATCGTCGTCAGCGACGGCGAGCGGATTCTCGGCCTTGGCGATCAGGGCGCCGGCGGCATGGGAATTCCCATCGGCAAGCTGTCGCTCTACACGGCGTGCGCCGGCATCCATCCCGCGAGAACGTTGCCGGTGCTGCTCGACATCGGCACCAACAACCAGGAACTCATCGAAAATCCCGTTTATGTCGGCTGGCGCCACGAGCGGATTAGAGGCCCCCAGTACGACGAGTTCGTGCATGATTTTGTGACCTCGGTGTCGGAACGCTGGCCCGACGCGCTGCTGCACTGGGAAGATTTCGCCGGCGCCAATGCGGGCCGCCTGCTCGATCGTTATCGTGACCGCCTGTGTACGTTCAATGACGACATCCAGGGAACGGCCGCCGTCGCCACCGGCACGGTGCTGGCGGCGATCAACGTCACAGGGCTGCCGCTCGTCGAACAGAAAATCGCGATCCTGGGGGCGGGCTCCGCGGGATGCGGCATCGCTTCGCTTCTGTTGCGCGCAATGATCGAGAACGGGTTGACTGAAACGGCAGCCCGCAAACGCTTTTATGCCGTGGATGTCGACGGCCTTCTCGTCGAAGGCATGCCCCATATCACCGAAGCACAAAAGCCCTTCGTGCAAGGCCGCGATGCCGTCTCGGGCTGGACGTTGCAGCAGTCGGACAGGATCGACCTGCTGGATGTGATGGCGAATGCGAAACCCTCGGTGCTGATCGGGGTGTCGGGTCAGCCGGGCGCATTCAGCGAAGCGGTGATCCGCAAGATGGCGGCGAACGCGCGGCGTCCGGTGATATTCCCTATCTCGAACCCGACCGCACGCAGCGAAGCAACCCCGGAACAACTGTTCGCGTGGACGGACGGCCGCGCGCTCATCGGCACGGGAAGCCCGTTTCCGCCCGTGATCCGGAACGGCCATTCCGTACCGGTCGACCAGATAAACAACGCGTACATTTTTCCGGGAGTGGGACTCGGCGTGCTTGCATCGGGCGCGAAACGCATTAGCGACGGCATGTTCATGGCGGCAGCCAAAGCTCTCGCGGCCATGTCTCCGGCCGCCTCGGATCGCAGTGGCCGCCTGCTTCCGCCGGTTACCGACCTGCGCAAGGTTGCGGCGTCCGTCGGCATTGCGGTGATGCGACAGGCGCAGAAGGACAGCCTCGCATCGCGCACCAGCGCATCCACCGCTGCCAAACGGGTCAGGGAGCAAATCTGGGAGCCGGTGTACCAACCCTATCCTACGAGCCGGTTTATGCGTTTCATGCGTATACGTGGCTGGGTGTGAGTGCGGAGCCGGGACTTAAGCCCGGGCGAATTTCTTGCGGGCGACGGCTTCGGCATCGGGCGTGCCGCGGACCAACAAGAATCTGCCTGACCAATCCGGGCGAATAGTCCACAGCCCTTCGATTTCCGTCGCGTCATCGCTGACCGTGCCGTCGTAGCGGATGTCGGCGCCGTATCCGCCCTCGGGATTTTCATACGATTTCACGACGCTGACCGCGTTGCCGGCGCGCTTGCCGAGCAGTGTCGCGCACAGGGTCGCGCCGGTCTTGCGATGCGGCTCATGCGTCGACCCGCTCAACCAGCTTTCCGTTTCGATGAGCGTGGCGACAAAGCTCACGGGCGCCAATGCCCGCGGGTAGGAATACAGCCCCTGCCAGACGCCGGTCAGGTTTCGCGAGACGTTAGAATTGCCCATGCCACATCGTCCATTCTCGAAGCTGCATCTTCTCGAATTTCCGTCACTTGTGAAGCGGCCGGGAGCTTTTCGACATTCGCGCGACAAAACTGTCTGAACCAACTGTTCCGAATTCGGTTAGGATCGCAGGTGCGCCCCGTTGGACCGGAGGAAACCATGACCATAGCCAAGATCATCGCGCCGCTGACCGGCGCCGAACGTGACAGGATCGTTCTGGCCAGCGCGTTCGCGGCCGCCAAGCCGTTCGAAGCGCATGTCGTGGCGCTGTTCGTGCGGCCCGATCCCGCGGAGGCGATGCCGTTTTTCGGCGAGGGCGTATCGTCCGTCATCGTGCAGGAGATCGTCAATGTCGCACGGGAAGCGGCCGACAAGGCGGCCGAGCTCGCGCGTGCGGCGTTGAAATCGTCTGCAGATGACTCGGGTGTAACGGTTCTCGAAAGCGCTCAGCCGGCGAAAGGCGTCAGCGCATCGTTTCGCGACGTACAGGGAAATTTTTCCGATTGCATCGTGAAAGCGGCGCGGCTGTCGGATCTGGTCGTGTTCGGGCCGTTGAGCGACGAGGACAAACCGGGCCTCACCGAAGCGTTCGAGGAAACGTTGATCGGAACAGGTAGGCCGATCCTGTTATCGGCGCAACCGCCCGCACAGGGGTTCGCAGAGAGGATCGCCGTCGCGTGGGACGGAAGCGCATCGTCCGCACATGCGGTGACGGCGGCGCTGCCGTATCTTGCGAAAGCCGCGCATGTCGATCTTTTGTCCGTGCGTTCGGGCAGTGTGGAGAAAACGCCGCTGACCAACGTCTGCGAATATCTCGCGCTGCACCGCGTTGCATGTACGGATCGCGCGATAGAGGCAGGCACGAAGCCGATCGGCGAGACGCTCCTCGAAAATGCCGTTGCATGCGGCGCGGGATTGTTTGTCATGGGCGGATATGGTCACAGCCGGTTGCGGCAGTTTTTTGCCGGCGGCGTCACGCGCCACGTCGTGAGCCACGCGAAGCTGCCTCTGTTCCTGGTGCACTGAACTTTCCTGCACCGCGCGCAGCGTGGGGGAGGGGGACCGCGAAGCCGTGGAGAGGGAAGCCACGCGCGCAACATTTGGGATTGCCCCTCCGTCTCGCGCGAACTGCGGTTCGCGCGATCCACCTCCAGCCATTCGCTGACGCGAACGGGGGAGAAAAGGCTGTCGAAGCTTCCGCCGCCTAATTCCTCTTCTTCATAATCACGCTGCCGGCCGTATAGCCAGCGCCGAAGGAGCACAGGTGGCCGAGATCGTCTTTCTTGAGGTCGCTGCTGAATTTGTGGAAGGCGATGATCGAACCCGCCGAACTCGTGTTGCCGTATTCGTCGAGAATATTCGGCGCTTCCACGCGTGACGGTTCGCGTCCCAGCACCTTGCGGGCGATCAGGTCGTTCATGTTGATGTTGGCCTGATGGAGCCAGAGTCGCTTCAGCTGATCCGGCCTGATCCCGACATCGGCCAGATGTTCCAGCATAAAGTGGGACACCATCGGCACCACTTCCTTGAACACCTTGCGGCCCTTCTGAGTAATCAGTTTGTCTGGCGTACCGATCGTTTCGGGCGAGAAGCGATTGAAGGGGCCGAAATTGTTGCGGATGTTGTTGGAGAAGCGCGCTTCCAAACGTGTACTGACGATCTCCCAGGTGTTGTCGCCGTCGGCGTGCTGGGCGGGCTCGACAACGCAGGCCGTGGCCGCGTCGCCGAAGATGAAATGCGTCTCGCGGTCGCGCAGATTGAGATGGCTGGTGCAGATCTCCGGGTTGATCACCAGCATGGCGCCCGCATGGCCCTGGGCCACCATGTCGGCGGCCACCTGGATGCCGAAGGTGGCCGACGAACACGCCGCCAGCATGTCGAACCCGAAGCCTTTGATGCCGAGCGCATTCTGCACCTCGATGGCGATCTGGGGGTAATAGCGCTGCACCACTGACGCTGCGACGATAACGCCGTCGATATCCTCCGGCTTGCGATGCGCGGCCTTGAGCGCCTCGCGCGCCGCGATGACCCCGATTTCTGCCGTCATCGAGAGCTCTTCATTGGGCCGCTCCGATGCCCGCGGACACATGATCTCCGTCTCGAGCATGCCCTTTTTCACCATCACATGGCGCTGGTGGATGCCCGACGCCTTGACGATGAATTCGTCGCTGGATCTGAGGATCGGCTGCTCTTTGTCGGCCGCGATGGCGTCGGCATGATCGATATTGTGCTGCCGCGCGTACTCGTTGAACGAGGCGACAAGCTCGTCATTCGTGATCGTATCGGGCGGGGTATAAAGCCCCGTGCCGCTGATCGCTACCTTCATTACGCCCAACCGCTTTCGATATCAGGGCCTTAGGCTGTCTGAGGCGTAAGCCAAAGGCAAGGCGCAACGTCGGATGGGCACGGTCGTGGCTAATGCGTCGCGATACCCGCCATCGCGGCGCGTGTGCTCAGTTAAGCTTTCTTAAGATGACGCTGCCCGCGGAATAGCCTGCGCCAAATGAGCACATCAGGCCGAGGTCCCCGGGCTTCAGGTCGGCGCTGTATTTGTGGAATGCGATGACGGAGCCGGCGGAGCTCGTGTTGGCGTATTCGTCCAGGATATTGGGTGCTTCGCCGGGGGCGGGATCGCGGCCGAGGACTCGCCGGGCAATCAACTCGTTCATGCCGAGATTGGCCTGGTGGAGCCACATCCGTTTCAGGGTGGAAGGCAGAATGCCGTTGGCTTCGAGATGGCCGGTGATGAGGTCCGCCACCATGGGCACGACCTCCTTGAAGACCTTGCGGCCCTCCTGGACGAACAGCTTGTCGGGCTTGCCGATGCCCTCGGGTGCTGCGCGGTTGAGGAAGCCGAAATTGTTGCGGATGTTGTTGGAGAACTTCGTCTTGAGCCGGGTCGCGACGATCTCCCAGCTGTTCGATCCGGCCGCGTGCGCCGCCGGTTCGACGACGAATGCGGTCGCGACATCGCCAAAGATGAAATGGCTGTCGCGGTCGCGGAAGTTCAGATGGCCCGAACAGATTTCCGGATTGCAGACAAGGGCCGCGCGCGCGTGTCCCGCCGCCACCAGGTCGGCCGCCATCTGAAGCCCGAAGGTCGCCGAGGAACAGGCAACGTTCATGTCGAACGCCGAACCGTCGATACCGAGCACATCCTGCACTTCGACAGCGATGGCCGGATAGGCACGCTGGAGATTGGAGCAGGCGACAATTACGCAATCGATGTCGGCGGGTTTCCTGTCGGCCGCCTTCAACGCATCGCGCGCCGCGGTGACGGCCATTTCGGCGAGAACGGAAATCTGTTCGTTGGGCCGTTCCGCAATCTCGGGCCGCATGAGATCGGGATCGAGCACGCCGGCTTTGTCCATCACATAGCGGTTCTTGATGCCCGATGCCTTGACGATGAACTCGACGCTGGATTCGGCGAGTGCCGTGCAGGAACCGCCGGCGATTTCGGCAGCGCGCTCTGCGTTGAAGCGGCGGACATATTCGTTGAAGGACGCGACGAGTTCTTCGTTTGAAATGGATTGGGCGGGTGTGAACAGGCCTGTCCCTGTCACCGCTTGTGCTGTCACGAGCGCGTTTCCTTATTGTTTTGCGCAAAGCTGACGCAGGGAATGGGTAAAGGCAAGGAGGAGCGGACTTGCCGGGCCCTGCCGTACCGGTTTGTTCGTCCGGGGCTCAGCAGGAACAGGGGAGGAGTAAATTCCGGTTGTGGCGGAGGCCGGAAGCTTCACCAAGCTTCGTCGTTCGGCGCAAGAAGGTTTTGTAGGCCCAATAACAGGAGGAATCCGGATTTTGGCCCCTGTTCTTCATGATATCGTATGACTATCAATGGCTTATATTTTAGAGGTCTTTTCATACAGCGGTATTTTTCCGCCATAACGGGGGAGGAAAAGGCGAAGAACAGAGGTGTATCCTTGTCCGCGATCCGGTTTTCGCGGGTGCTTCCGTTTATTCACACTGTCAAAGAGCGGCGCGAACTCGGGCATGGGCCCGGACTTGGCCGTTACCATATGAACCAATTCGGTATAATTCAACAGGCGGGGGGAAAACCCGCGCATGCCAACGGTAAGGAAATTGATGGAGGCTATGACGACGTCGGTGACCCAGTTGCTGCACCTTCGGGAGCGAGCCGTGCTTCCGCCGCGGCAATCATGGCTTTGAAGCGGGGATGATCCCTGACGGGATCCAGATCATTGTCGAGAACCATCCAATTCACCCCCTGCCGCACGGTCCCCGCGATAACGGTTTCCAGGTAGTCGAGCCCCCGCTCGATTTCGCCCAACTGGAACATGCCGCAGGCGAGGTTGTAGCGCATGTTGATATTGTCCGGATCGAGCAGAATCGCGCGCTCGGTCCATTCGATTGCGCGCTCCTTTTCGCCCAGGGCGATGAGGGCCGTGACGCCAAAGCTCATGGCATTGCCGTGATCGGGCTCGATTGCCAGCGCTTTCTCCACGCGCTCGAGGGTGCATTGCGCAGCGCGGCGCTCGCCTTGCGTGTCTCCTGCCCCGCGATGAGCCTGCATGGCCATGCCTGTAGACCAGAAATCGTTCTCGGCGAGCATTGACGCCTTATCGAGACACGCCGCGGCTTCGGCGAAGCGCCGCGCCGAAAGAAAGCTTCTTGCCGCTGCCGCATTGACCTCATAGGACTCCGGGTCGAGCCTGATTGCCTTTTCGTGTTCGGCAATAGCGTCTTCATTGCGGCCATTGTCACCCAATACGCGACCGCGCGCAGCATGGGCCTCGGCGAGATCGGGCTCGAGCGACAACGCCTTTTCGGCTGCGTCCCATCCATTCTCCCCGACACGCCTGTTCAGGAGCACGAGGTTCGAAAGGCTGATCGCGAGCAAGGCCCAGGCTTTGGCATAATTCGGGTCGAGTTCGAGTGCGCGCCGGCACAGGCGCACGATGATGTCACGGTGACGCGAATTGGCCATGAGGCTGTACTGCCTCGCCATCAGATAGAGATTATAAGCGTCGACATTGTCCGTGCCGCGCCGTTCGATGGCTTTCTTCTCTTCCGGCAGAAGCCTCAGCTTCAACGCCTTGACGATGGCTTCAGAGATTTCGTCCTGAAGCGCGAATATGTCGCTCAGGTCGCGGTCGTAGCGTTCGGCCCATATGTGATCGTTGGTGGCGCCATCGATGAGCTGTGCAGTGATCCGCACCCTGCCGCCGGCTTTGCGCACGCTGCCTTCCAGCACGTGACTGACCTTCAGTTCGCGCGCGACCTTGGGCAGATCGATATACTTGCCCTTGTACTGGAACGCACTGTTGCGGGAAATGACAGCCAGCGCCGACACCTTGCTCAAGTCCGTGATGATGTCTTCACTGATGCCATCGGAGAAATACTCCTGCTGCGGGTCGTCGCTCATGTTGGCGAACGGCAGGACGCAGATCGCCGGCGTGCGGGGCGCCTCCGGCCGTTCACCGCGGAGGTCGTTCCCGGCGTTGCGTACCGGACTGAGGGAGTTTTCGGCAACGGCAGTCTGCGTTTTCACGAAGCGCTTCACGTCGGCCAGAAAAGCGGTCCACGCCGTGTCCAGCGGGTCACCTGACCAATGGCAGAGATCGGCCGCCTGCGTGAGTTCGAACATGATCGGCCGCTCGCACGCTTCGATCATGGCGGGAGCAAGTTTTTTGCTCCGGTGGCCAAGCGTCGCCTCCGCCCGCACCCATTGAGATTCGACGGACTTCTTCGACCACAGCACGACGACCGCATGTGCATCGCGAAGCGCCTTCTCGGTCACTTGGTCGTAGGCTTCGCCGGAACGCAGCGTGACGTCCCACCAGACCGAAAAGCCTTGCGCCTCGAACGCGTCTGCAAAGCGACGTGCTGTCGCCTGGTCCTCGCGGCTGTAGGAAAGAAAAATATCGGGCATCACCGCGGAGCTTCGATAGAGTCGATGGGCCCGTGATGGCCAGCGGAAACAGCGGTCGGTGTTGGGATCGGTTTGTACTGCATCGCGAGGCGGGGCCGGTCGATTGATTCGGATCAGACTAGCCTGTCCCGGCGGTCACGTTCATCCCCCATTTTGGACGAACGGCCGAAGCCCGGCTCGTGCCGAAACAGTTCGTTGGACCGAATACCTGCAGTAAGACAGCGCGGTCTGTGACGATCCGACCTATCTATCCGCTCGCCGTAGTTCTGCGCTAAGGCTTTCCCATGACCACCCAAACCGCACTTGTGCTGTTTTCCGGCGGACAGGATTCCACCACCTGCCTTGCCTGGGCGCTCGACCGGTTTTCCGCCGTGGAAACGGTGGGGTTCGATTACCGCCAGCGCCATGCCGCGGAGCTGGAGGCGCGGCCACGGATACTCGATGCTCTTCGCAATTTGTTTCCCGATTGGCGCGACGGGCTGGGAGAAGATTATGTGCTCGATCTGGGCGTGCTGAAGGCGATCGGCGGCAGCGCGCTGACCGATGCAGTGAAGATCGAAATGGGCGCGAACGGATTGCCCACGACATTCGTACCGGGCCGCAACATCCTGTTTCTCACCGCTGCTGCCGCGCTTGCCTATCGCCGTGGCGCGCGCCACCTCGTGGGAGGCATGTGCGAGACGGATTTTTCCGGCTATCCGGATTGCCGCGACGAAACCATCAAGGCGGCGGGCCGCGCGCTCGATCTCGGCATGGACATGCATTTTACAATCCACACGCCACTGATGCGTCTCGACAAGGCCGCGACCTGGGGGCTGGCGCGGCGCCTGGGCGGGCAGGCATTGGTCGATCTCATCGTCGAAGAGACGGTGACGTGTTACGAAGGCGATCGTACGCAGCGTCACGACTGGGGTTATGGCTGCGCGCGATGTCCCGCGTGCGAACTGCGCGCCCGCGGTTATGAGAGTTTCGCTGCGCGATGAGTTATCAGGTCAAGGAAATCTATTATACGCTGCAGGGCGAGGGCGCACGCACCGGGCGTGCGGCCGTGTTCCTGCGCTTCGCCGGCTGCAATCTGTGGAGCGGATTGGAACGCGATCGCGGGAAGGCGGTCTGCCGGTTCTGCGATACGGATTTTGTGGGAACAGATGGAGTTGGCGGCGGCCGTTTTGCCGATGCGGCCGCGCTGGCGGAAGCCGTGCGGGAAAAATGGCGGAAGGAGTCGCGCGCTACTCCCTATGTCGTCTGCACCGGCGGCGAACCGCTGCTGCAGCTGGACGCAGCGCTGATCGTCGCGTTGCACGGCGCGGGGTTCGAAGTCGGAATCGAAACCAACGGCACGATCGCACCGCCGCACGGCATTGACTGGATCTGCGTCAGCCCGAAGGCCAATGCCGACCTTGTTGTGACGTCCGGCAACGAGCTGAAGCTGGTCTACCCGCAAACCGGTGCGCCGCCGGAGCGCTATGCGGCGCTTGCGTTCGACACCTTCTTCCTGCAGCCGATGGACAATCCTACGCGCGACGACAATACGCGCGCTGCGACGGAGTATTGCCTGGCGCATCCGCAATGGCGGTTAAGCCTGCAAACGCACAAGCTGATCGGAATACGCTGATCCGGGACCATGCGTCACCGGGGCTGCGGGCTTCCAGCCCGCACCGTGCTGTTGCAACACCAAATGCGGGCAGGATGCCGGCGGTTCCAGTTACACTCACCCGCCAAATCGCGTCGTCAGTATCTCGATATCCGGCCGCGGACGATCCTCCAGGTCCACGCTCGATGTGCCGATATGAATGAAACCCGCGACGCGCTCGCCGGACTTCAGCCCCAGCACATCTCTCACACGCGGATGATAGGCGTACCACTCCGTGATCCAGTTCGCGACATAACCCAGGGCATGCGCCGCGATGAGCATGTTCTCGCAAACCGCGCCTGCAGAAAGGATCTGTTCCCACTCCGGAATCGGAATGCCCTCCCGCACTCTGCTGATCACACCGATGACGGCAGGCGCGCGCAGGAACCGCTTGCGCTCCTGTTCGGCACGCTCGCTGCTCGCCTGCGGGTCATCGGCATACAGACAGTCAACCAAGACTTCGCCGAAGCGGTCCCGCGCGCCGCCTTCGAACAGGATGAACCGCCAGGGTGCCAGTTTGCCGTGATCCGGTACGCGCACGCCGGCTCGGAGGATCGCGTTGATTTCTTCGGCCGTTGGTCCGGGCCCCGTCATGGCCTTGGCCGAGCCGGAACGGCGGGAGTGGAGCAATGCAAGGACTCCGGAGGCGTCATTTAACAGTGACATGGCTGGGGGACTTACCTGAGGTTGGCTGAAGCGGGGGCGATGATTAAGTACGTCAAAAGACCGTTAGGGAGAGTGGGCGGATAATGGGCAATGAAAGCGAAAGCCGCTAGTATGGCGCCTCAAGGAGAGGGCAATGAATTTCGTCCCGGCTGAGCGATTTGCATTATGCGACCCCATCTGGTCCGCCTTGCGCACCCAGGCGGAAGAACTGACTTCGACGGAACCGTCGTTGGCCAGCCTGGTGCATGCGACCATCCTGAAGCACCAGCGCTTCGAAGACGCGCTGTCCTATCATCTGGCCAAGAAGGTGGGCGGGGAAGACCTGAGCCCCATGCTCGCCCGCGAGATTTTCGATGAGGCGCTCGACGCCGATCCTGTCATTGGCGACGCGGTAAGGGCCGACCTGTCCGCGGTGTTCGAGCGCGACCCCGCCTGTCATAACTATCTGCAGGCGTTTCTGTTCTACAAGGGGTTTCATGCGCTGGAGTGCTACCGGATCGCGCATTGGCTCTGGGCTCAGAACCGCACCACGGTCGCACAATTTCTCCAGAGCCGGGTCTCTGAACTTTTCGGGGTCGATGTTCACCCTGCAGCCCGCATCGGCAAGGGGATATTCATCGACCACGCAACCGGCGTCGTGATCGGCGAAACGGCAGTCGTCGAAGACGACGTGTCGATGCTGCATGGCGTAACGCTGGGCGGAACCGGCAAGGAAACCGGCGACCGGCATCCCAAAATCCGGCGAGGGGTCCTGCTGTCGGCCGGCGCCAAGGTGCTCGGCAACATCGAAGTCGGAGAATACTCGCGAGTCGGCGCCGGCAGCGTCGTACTGAAATCCGTTCCCGCCGGATGTACCGTTGCCGGTGTTCCGGCGCGGGTGATCGGTTGTGCCGGCTCAGAGCGGCCGTCACAGACGATGGACCAACTGATCGACGGATACGACGGCGACTATCAGATCTGATGGCGTCGCAGCCGGCGCTACAACGCGTCGAGCAGCTTGTACGCGAGGAGCCCCGCGGCGATCAGCGGCTTGCGCAGCGCTCGGCCGCCGGGAAACTTGCGTGCCGGCACGCGGGCAAAGACATCGAACCTTTCCGGATGGCCCAGAGCGGCTTCAGCCATGACCCGGCCGCCCAGCGTCGCCAACGCGACGCCCTGGCCTGAATAGCCATGCGCAAAGAAGATACGCTCCGACAGCCGGCCGAAATGGGGCATGCGCGTAACAGTGATGCCGACCGTTCCGCTCCAGGCATATTCGGTCGGCACGGACACAAGATCGGGGAAAACCTTCAGCATGCGCGAGCGTACCAGCGCGGCGATATCGGACGGCATGCCGAAATAGGCTTCCCGGCCTGCGAACAGCAATCGTTGGTCTGCGCTCTTGCGATAATAGTCGAGCACGTGCCGCGTATCCGCGACTGCGGCATCGCACGCGAGGATTCTGTCGCTCAAACTCGGCGGTAGTGGCGCCGTCGCCGTTACGAAGCTCTCAACATGTCCGATGAACGGCTCGAGTTCCGGCGCCACGGAACCAGACCACGCGTCGCAAGCAAGAATGGTTTTGTCGGCGACGACCATGCCGCCCTCGGTACGCAGATGCACACGGTCGTCTTCTCGTTCCATGAAACCTATGCCCGAGTGCTCTCTGATGCGGACACCCGCTTTTTCCGCGGCGCTGGCCAGACCTCGCGCAAAGAGGAGAGGGTGTAGATGGCCGCCGCCGGCATCGAAACGCGATGACTGGTAGATGGTTGTGCCGATCTGCGTCGCCGTCGCAGCGCCATCCCACATCTGCAGTTGGCCGTAGCCGTAATGGTGGGCCAGGTGTTCCGCGTCTTTGCTCAGCGCATGGGCTGCCGCAGTACTGTGGGCGGCGATCACAAGCCCCGGCTTCAACTCGCACGCAATGCGATGCCGCTCGATCAGACTCTGCACAAGCTCCTTGGACTCGGCGGACAGTTGCCAGAGATCGCGTGCATGCTTGTCGCCGAGCCACGCCTCAAGTTCGGCCTGATCCTTGCGAAAACCGGTGTGAATTTGGCCGCCATTTCGCCCCGACGCTCCATAGCCGACAGTGTGTGCTTCGAGCAGTTCGACCGTCGCGCCGGCTTCTGCGGCGTGCAGAGCCGCCGACAGACCGGTGTATCCCCCGCCGACGACACAGACATCTGCGCGCACGGTATCGGCAAGCGGACGTCGCTCCGGCTCTGGTCCGGCGGATTCCGCATAATATCCCTGAGGTTCGCACATGGCCCGGCCGTAGGCAGGTCGGTTCAAACCGTCAAGAGGCAGCATCGGACATGTGTGGCTTGACCGGGCAGCCCGTGCATGCGAGTTGACCCTAAAGCCGCATGGAGCACGTTTCTTGACCCGCAGCGAAATCTGGCAGCTGGAAAAGTATCTTCGGAACCTTTTCCGGCTCGACACCATCACACTTCTGGAGCGCCCGAAACAGCAGGACTCCGTCGAAGTGCACGTCGCCGGTGAGTTCATCGGCGTCATTTTCAAGGACGAGGAAGAGGGCGAGACGTCCTACTCTTTCAACATGGCGATCCTGGAGATGGATTTGCCCGAGGCGCCGCCGTCGCGCGCCGGCTGAGCGTCAGCGGGTACTGGCTGGGGACCGCGCAAACGATTTTTCGTCTCACTGTTCAAGAGCGTCGATTGGCGCGGCTGATCGTCCTGGCCTCACTGGGATGCACCTGTCTCCTGGCTGCGGTTGCAACCGCACGGGAAAACGGACTCGCGCCACTTCTTGATGTGACTTTCGCGTGCGGCCTGGCATTCGTGCTGGCGATCGTGCTTGTTCGCCACATCGGGCTCGGGCTGGTGATTTCGACTTCGCCGCTTCCGGGGATGCTGGCGGCTCTGGGCACATTCTGCGCCGGGGATTCGGCTGCGGCCGGGCTGGCGCTCGCCGCGGGACTGACGGCGGCGATGCTGACGGGCACCGCAAATGCCGGGCGATCGACACGCGTCGAACCCGAGGACGCAATCTTCAGACCGATCGCGCGGATGAAAATTCGTCTGATGGCACTCATGATCGGGCTTTTTGTCCTGGCGGCAGTGGCTTGCCGGATGATCGAGCGGTGGAGCGAAGTGCCAAAGTTCGCCGCCGCGGCTGTTCTGGCGATCGTTTCCGTGGGTGTAGTCCAATCTCTGGCTGCCCCGCTGCTGGACTTCGGCGAAGCATACGTGGCCCGTTCGAACAGGACGCGGGAGCTGTTTGTCAGGCTGGCATTGCCATTTTCGCCGGTTGCACACAGACGATTTGGGTTCAGCGTGTTCGGAATTGCAGTCGTCCTGGGCGCAATCGCTTATTTCGGCGCCCGGCAGACGCGGCATTTTGCGATGATCGATCTCTGGTTCATTCCCGCTGTTGGTGTTGTGTCTCTGGCAGCAGTTTACGCAGTCATCCGCGACTGGAGGCGATGTCTGTCGGTGACCGGATCGCTGGCTCTCGCTGTTGTCGTGGGAATATGGGTTGCAGCGAAGCTTGGACTCAGCGCTGCGCCCGTCGTGGAGGCAATGTGGCTGTCTTCGATTTTACTATGTTTGATCTTGCAGACATTTGTCGCACAGGAAGCCGCTTTGGACATCGTCACCGAAGATGACGTGGTTGCAGGATCGGAACGGGGGCTTGAATTGCGCGCGGTTACCCTGTGCACGGTTTCCGCTCTGGCCGCCGCGGTCGCGTTGCCGTTCTTGTGGAGCGTTTTGGCAATCTGGGCGACCTTTGCGCTGACACTGCTTGCAAATACGATCGCGGCCGTCGTGATTCAGCCCGCTATCGCCATCACGATCGAGAACCTGTTTCCGCGAGCGGCAACGGTGGCTGCCCGATACAGGATCGGATGATCATTTCAGAACAAATGATGCGATCAGGCCGCTGACGCCGGTTGCGATTTCGCGCCAGTCGGCAAGATGCTCTCGCTTGAAGCGGTAACTGAGAACGACCATGCTCGAAAGTCTCATGTCCCTCAGGCAACTGGGACTGGGGTCGTCTTGGCTGTAACGTACACAACGCATCACCACTGCATGCCCCTTGTCGCTTCCAACGAACAAATCCTCCCCTTTGTAGCCGGAGTCTTCCCGGAACTCGTACTGGGTCAGTCCGAAGGGGCCCGGTTTGCCCGCCGGATTTGCAACGTAGCTCAGATAGATTCTCTTGAGACGCTGATCTTCGCTCAAATTGAAGGGTTCGTCCCGGATCAGCATGTAAATGATGGGAGAGTCCGCATTGTTGCTGTTGAAGGTCTGTGAATCCCAGTCGGAGAAGCCGTGAAAGTCCGGAAGCCGGGCAAACAGGTCCAGGTGCTTTTGCTCACCGCCCTGACGCGCGCTGGCGTAAAGCAGATAGTTCGCCGGAATCTGCAGGGACAGATTGTCAAGCCTGATCCGAACGGAGTCGGTCCGCGATGTCGGCGACTGGTGCTCCTCGATGAATGAGGTTGGCGTCGGCGCCAGATAAAGCAGAAGGAACATGAGCGACAGGACGGCCGTCGCAGCAAAAACCGCGAGCGGAATCAGCCATCCCGACCGTTGCTTGACCGTGTCGTCCGTCTGCTGGCTTCCGCTGCTCATCCAATTCCGGCAGAGCTGAAATACGATGCCTGTCTAGCATGCTGCGATTCGCTGCGGTGCAGGACTTTCCCTGCTT
Source organism: Rhizomicrobium sp. (assembly GCA_050010175.1). Classification (GTDB taxonomy): domain Bacteria; phylum Pseudomonadota; class Alphaproteobacteria; order Micropepsales; family Micropepsaceae; genus Rhizomicrobium. Next base: position 5,215 of record JBEKLN010000053.1, on the reverse strand, counting down.
AAGCAATTCTTGGTGAGGTCTGGCTATCGGGCAACACTGCACCGGAATGGCGCTCCCACCCGCCCGGTGAGCCATTCTGAGACAGCCGGACGCTGTCCGGCCCCCCAGAACCGGGCATGGCCGCTGCATCCCAACGGTCAACCGGTGGGAGAGGCGTTCATGTTCCACGATCTGTATGTTGCGATATTCGCGGCGACGGCCGGTTTCACGGCGTCGGGGATCATCGCCAATCTTTATCGGATGATTGTCAAGAAACGGGCCGACACGACCGCAGCGCGGACGGCTTATCTCATGGTCATGGTGTTCGCGGGCCCCACCGTGCTGTTTAACAACGCGGCAAAATCCTGGCGCGAAAAGTCGTGCTCCGCCTACGCATTCTGGCTGGCCGCCGCCATCGCCGGTTACTGGAGTTTCGGGATCGGTCTCTTCGTGGTTCAGGTGGCGCTGGCCCTCTGACGTGCATTCAGAGGACCAGCCCAACCGGTCTAGAGTACCGTCAGCATGCTCGCGACCAGAGGATGGCGCACGATGTCGGAATCACCCAATCTCACCACGGCAATTTCGGGCACCCGCTCCAGGCGGCTCGCAATTTCGCCCAGCCCCGACATGCCACTCAGCAGGTCGGTCTGATCGGGATCGCCCGTCAAGACCATCGTGGAGCGCCAGCCCAGCCGCGTCAGCAGCATCTTGAGCTGCCCATAGGTGCAGTTCTGCGCCTCGTCGATCACAACGAAACAGTCGTTGAGTGTACGCCCCCGCATGTACGCCACGGGTGCAATTTCGATGACGCCTTCCGCGAGCATCGCTTTCAGCCGCTTGGTTCCGAGACGTTCCGTCAGCGCGTCGTAAAGCGGGCGCAGATAGGGCGCGAGCTTGTCCTGTAAATCGCCCGGCAGAAAGCCAAGGCTCTCTCCGGCTTCTACCGCCGGCCGCGAAAGAACGATGCGTCCCACGCGGTTCTGTTCCAGCGCTTCGACGGCTTTGGCGATGGCAAGGTAGGTTTTTCCGGTGCCCGCGGGCCCCAGTGCTGCGATGACGGACCGCTCGTCGATGGCGTCCATCAGACGCTGCTGCAGCGAACTCATCGCCCGGATGTTCTTGACGTACTTGCGGTCCCGTCCGTCGGCGTCTAACGGATGATAAGGCGCGGAGCCTGGAAAGAGAGGGTGGACGTTTGCAGTTTCTTCTACCTGATCGCGAACTCTTCTACGCGTGGAACGCTTGGCCATGGGTTCTCCCGGTCAATAACGCTTGGACGTTGGAGTCTGGAACGACAAAGATCACAGCTGCATGACGACCGGTTCCCCCCTTTTGCTGCGACTCAACCCGTGCACAAAGCGTATCGCGTTTTTGGGTAAACGTCGCGTTACGTCGAATGAGTATATCCCAGAGGAGCATCTTTTATGACGAGTTACGCGCTTGGCGGCGACAGGCCGGAATTTGCAGCCAGCGGCAATTGCTGGGCCGCGCCCAATGCGACGCTCATCGGCCGGGTTCGTTTGATGGAGCATGCGAGCGTCTGGTTCGGCGCGGTCCTGCGCGGAGACAATGATTGGATCGTCGTCGGCCCGCGTTCGAACGTTCAGGACAACTCGGTCATTCACACCGATCCCGGCACGCCCACTCTGATCGGCGAAGGCGTCACCGTGGGCCACAAGGTGATCCTGCATTCCTGCAGCGTCGGCGATTACTCCCTCGTCGGAATGGGTTCCACACTGCTGACCGGATGCAAGATCGGAAAGAATTGTCTGATCGGTGCCAATGCACTCATCCCCGAAGGTAAGGAGATACCCGACAACTCGCTTGTCGTGGGCGCGCCGGGCCGCGTGGTGAAACAGTTGACGGAGCCGCAGCTCATGTTGTTGAAAATGTCGGCGGAAGTTTACGTCCAGAATTACCAGCGCTTCCGCGACACGCTGAAGCTTCTCGGGTGACATATGGTTCACGCCAGTGCTTTGGTATCGGCCTGCCTGCTCCATATGCGGCGCATCCGCGATTCGGTCTCAGGACTGAAATTGAACCACGCGGCCTTGTCCTTGGTGGCGTCGATGACAAGGATCACGTCCAATTTCCCCAGTTGCTGCACGAGAAGATTGCGCACCGCGCTGAGGGACGAATCCGTGTTCAGAATCCATACCTGCGGCAGCACCTGGCAAACCTGACCCAGCCTGACGATTTCTTCTTCGATGCCGCTGACCGATCGCGACTTCATGTCGGCGATCACGATGATATGCGAAGGCCCGCTAACGGGCTCCGCGCCATCGCGTGAATGTCCCTCAAGTTTGCCGAATGCCGTGGGGCGTTCCGGCTCCCGGGGTCTGATCGCCTCGGCGACGGCCATATTGGTCGTTTTGGACGCAACGAAGAAAGGTGCCAGCTCCGGATCGTCGACCGCATTGCGAAATTCGTTTTCACCGGCCCGCGCCGTTTGGGACATGGCGACGAGGCGGCCCTCCGACACAAAAGCGTGCATTTGCTCCGCGCCGAACGGACCATAGGCACGTCCGGAGACATTGATGATCCAGGGACCGGGCGTGTCCGCCATTTGGCCGCTTTCAACCGCTTCGGGGTTTGGCTTCGCAACGGTAAAAATTAAGGCATAGTGGTTACTGAAGCCTTGCGTTGGCGAGAAGGTTGTCCTGATGCTGCAAAGGAAGAGAACCGGAGCGACGCCATGTCAGCCCACGAATTCTGCAAGGTCGAGCGGGAAGGGCCGCTGACTGTCATTACGCTCAACCGCCCCGATGTGATGAACGCGCTCCATCCGCCTGCCCATTTCGAACTGGCAGCCGTGTTCGACGAATTTGCCGCCGATGCGGACCAATGGGTCGCTATTGTCACAGGCGCCGGTGATCGGGCGTTCAGCGCCGGGAACGACCTTAAATACCAGGCCGCGGGCGGCAAAATGTCTGCACCGCCGAGCGGTTTTGGCGGGATCGCGTCCCGTTTTGACCTCGACAAGCCTGTCATCGCGGCCGTGAATGGTATTGCGATGGGTGGCGGGTTCGAGATCGCATTGGCCTGCGACATTATCGTCGCCGCCGACACTGCGATTTTCGCGTTGCCCGAGCCCCGCGTGGGCTTGGCTGCGCTGGCCGGTGGGCTTCACCGGCTGCCTCGCGAGATTGGGCCGAAACAGGCTCTGGGGATGATCCTGACAGGACGCCGCGTGAGCGCCGATGAAGGCGCCCGTCTCGGTTTTGTCAATGAAGTGGCCCCCAGGTCCAACCTGTTGCCTGCGGCAAAGCGATGGGCCTCTCAGATCCTGGAACTCAGCCCGATGTCGGTACGTGCGTCCAAGCAGGCCGTTTACCGTGGGCTAGAGGAACCGTCTGTCCAGGCCGCGCTCACCAATCAGCGTAACTATCCTGCAGTTGCCGCCATGTTCCGCAGTGAGGATTTTGTCGAAGGGCCGCGCGCCTTCGCGGAAAAGCGCCAGCCGCAATGGAAGGGCAGGTGACCGCAGCCGGATTGCGGATCAACTTCCGAATACGACTGCGTGCATAATGCGCCCGGGCAGAAGAGTGAGACTGCCGGCAATCAGAATCCCGCCGATATAAACACCCAGCATCGACGCGCGGTGCATTCGCACATTGCGCGTCCAGGCGCCGCGCAGGGCGCCGACGACGCCGAACAGTGTCAGCGGCACCAACAGATGGATCGGACTGAAGCCGAAGAATGGCCCCTTTGGCATCAGCTGATGGACGAACAACGCCGCGATTGACGTCACTGTCATCAGCCCGAGATAGATGTATCCGAACCCGCGGTGAAACGGTGCACCCTTTCGGCTGAAGAATATCTGCCACGTTCCGATGAAAAACGCCGGCACCACTGTTGCCACATGAATCTGGACTGCAAGCGGTGCGCGAAGAAGGGGATCAAGCGTCATGTGCGCCGCGGCGATCAGTATGTGCGCGCTTTGGGCGGAATGTATTCCACGTCGTTCGACAGCGTGTAGGTGTGCACGGGCCTGTAGTCGAGACGCACCCAACCCGTCGCGGGGTCGAGCCAGGCGAGGGTGTGTTTCATCCAGTTCTGGTCGTCGCGGCTGGGGAAGTCTTCCCGCGCATGCGCGCCGCGGCTCTCGGTGCGGTTGACCGCGCCTTCGACCGACACCAGCGCCTGCTGGATGAGGTTTTCGAATTCGAGTGTCTCCACGAGATCGCTGTTCCAGATCATGGAGCGGTCCGACACCGAGATGTCCGACATGCTGTGGTAGAGGTCGTCGATGCGCGTGCGGCCCTGTTGCAGTGTCTGGCCGGTCCGGAATACGGCGGCATCTTCCTGCATGGCCTTCTGCATCGCGAGCCGCAGTTTGGCAGTCGGCGTGCCGCCTTTGGCATTGCGGTATTTGTCGAGACGCGCGAGTGATGATTCGCCCGCATCCTTCGGCAGATCCGGATGTCTTTCGCCGGGACGCACCGCCTTCGCACACTGCATCCCCGCCGCCTTGCCGAACACGACGAGGTCGATGAGCGAATTCGAACCCAGCCTGTTTGCGCCGTGAACCGAAACGCAGGCCGCTTCCCCCACAGCCATCAGACCCTGCACGACGGAATCGGGGTTACCGTCGCGTAGCGTGAGCGCGTCGCCCATGTAGTTCGTCGGCACGCCGCCCATGTTGTAGTGCACGGTCGGCAGGACCGGGATCGGTTCCTTGGTGACGTCGACACCGGCAAAAATGCGGGCGGATTCGGTGATACCGGGCAGGCGATCGTGAATGATCTTCGGATCGAGATGCGACAGATGCAGGTTGATGTGGTCCTTTTCCTTGCCCACGCCGCGGCCTTCGCGGATCTCGATGGTCATCGCGCGCGAGACGACATCGCGTGAGGCGAGGTCCTTCGCATGTGGTGCGTAGCGCTCCATGAAGCGCTCGCCTTCGGAATTGGTGAGGTAGCCGCCTTCGCCGCGCACGCCTTCCGTGATGAGCACACCGGCGCCGTAGATGCCGGTCGGATGGAACTGCACGAACTCCATGTCCTGCAGCGGAAGTCCTGCGCGCAGCACCATGGCATTGCCGTCGCCGGTCTGCGTATGCGCGCCGGTGCAGGTGAAGTAGCTCCGGCCATAGCCGCCGGTCGCGAGAATGACTTTGTGCGCGCGGAAGCGATGGATGGTGCCGTCTTCCAGATTCCACGCCATGACGCCGCGCACGGCGCCTTCGTCCATGATGAGATCGAGCGCAAAATATTCGATGAAGAAATTCACTTCG
>JBEKLN010000052.1:0-25321 GCA_050010175.1 Rhizomicrobium sp. | reverse complement strand
ATAGGTCTCGTCGCCATTGGCTCCGCCGAAGTCGACGAGGAACTTGTACGAGAAGTCGCCCGCAAGCTTGCCCTGGAAACCGATCTGGGCGCGGCGGAAGTTCTCGCCGCTCTGCTTGAGCGCCTTGTTCGTCGCAACGCCTGCCTGACCCGGATCATATGCGGCCCAGTCGCCCATCACATCAACGATCGGAGACAACGTCCACTTGTTGTCGGGACTGGCGAGGGTGACGAGTGACGAGTAGGAATACCCTCCGTGCGCTCCGGGCGTGGGCACGTGTACTTTCGTGAACGTGATGGTCGGCTGCGCCTTGCGCGCCGCAGCCTCTTCGTAGACCTGGTTCTGCAGGGCTTCGAACTGCTGCGCCGTGACTTCCGGCTGAGCTGCAGGCGCGGCCGTCGTTGCGCCACCGCTGCCCGCACCGCCGCTCGCGCGTTCGCCTTTCAGCGCGCGGATTTCCGCCTGCTGTTCTTCGATAACACGTTCAAGATGATCCAGGCGGGCAGCAACCGAGTCACCGTGATGGTGCTTCGGCTCGACTGCGCTCGAATCCTGGGCAAAGACCGGCGCCGCCAGAAGCGTGCACGCCACCGTTCCCAGCAATATGCTTTTCAATGTCATTGTATTCCCCGCTCGCAAAGAAGCGCCGGTGTTCGACCCGCTGCGCGGCCGCCGGCGCAAACACGTCCGGCCGCGTGCGGCAGGCAATCATTCCGAACGGCCGACCAAACGCGGCACCCTCGACATACCCGCCACCCAATAACTAATATACTAGATCATATTGATCTAGTCAACAGATATGCTTCGTTAACGTGGAAAGTAGGCATTTCGAAGGATTTCAGAGCGCTGCGACGTCGAGAGTGGATATCTGCGCCGGCGCATTCCGCCCCAGCCTCGGCGCAATCACATGCGCCACCGCGCGCATTTCGTCGCCAAATCCATACGGCGGATTGACGACGAGCAGCCCGGCCGACGACAGACGCCCGTCGGATTGTTCGCCGTCGACAGCGATGTCGACGCGCGCTGCGCTTTTGATTCCGTGTGCGACTATCTCGCCGCATAACGCGTCGGCCGCGGGCTTCGATTTGAGGGGAAACCACAAGACATAAGTTCCCGTGGCAAAACGCCGGTGTGCGCGCGCGAGCAGAGCGGCGGCATTCGCAAACTCGTCGGGCGCTTCGTATGGAGGATCGATCAGCACAAGACCGCGCCGTTCGGGCGGCGGCAGCAAGGCCGGCAACCGCTCGTAACCGTCCGCACGCACCGTTTTGGCGTTGGTGAAGGGCGCCAGCGAATGTACGAGCGCAGCTTCCTCTTCCGGATGTTTTTCGATCGCCACGAGCCGGTCCTGCGCGCGCAACAGTCGCGCCGCAAGGCGCGGCGAGCCGGGGTAGCGCCCCTCGCCCTCCGCGCGCACGCAATCGAGATACGCGGCAAGCGACGGCGGCACTTGCGCGGTATCCAGATCGACGAGGCGCGCGATGCCGCCCTGGGCCTCCGCGGTGCGTGCAGCCTCACCGGCCGTGAGATCGTAGAGGCCGCGCCCTGCATGCGTATCGATGACGCGGAACGGCTTGTCCTTCTTCCTCAGGTGCAGCAGCACCGCGGCCAGCGCCACGTGCTTGACGACGTCGGCAAAATTGCCGGCGTGATAGGCGTGGCGGTAATTCACGGCCTGCGGCGCGGCCGGATCAGAAGCTCGCCGCCGCAATTGGGACAGCGTCCCTTCATCTGATCGCAGCACGACGCGCAAAACGTGCACTCATAGGAACAGATGCGCGCCGCATCCGAGTCCTTCGGTAACGGCGCGGCGCAGCGTTCGCAGGTTTCGCGCATGTCGAGCGGCATGAGTTCAACTCACCAGACCGTTCTTATTACCACGCGGCTCAGCCCGGCGACATCAGCTGCATGCCGATCCGGTAGGCCGATGTGAACCGGTCCAGACCGTTCGAGCCCCCATTGACGAGCCTGCGCGCCGCGGCGAGATCGTCGGCCGCCAGAGCCGCTGCGATCGCCGCCTTCTTCGATTGTACGAATGCCGCAAGAATCGCGGCGGCAATAATGCTGTCGTTGGCTTGGTCGGGATTGGTCGCCAGATCGGGCACCCCCACAATGGGACCGAACGTCGTATAGTTGGCGCGGCCTGTGAGCTGCACATAGCCGCGGCCCCGGAAATCGGCGCCGTCCGTGGGACCCTGATTGCCGAGGTCCGCGCGATTGTCATAGAGATCGAACGGGCTGCCGCCGGGACTGGTGTTGTATTGCGAGATTCCTTCGCTGATCGGCACGAAGCCTTCGGTTTCCGCGCGGATGGTTGCGATCGATGCCAGCACGAGCGGAAGATCGGTGAGCGCGGCCTGCTGCAATGCGGTCATCACCGGCGGCAGGTTGGCAGCGATGTTCGCGACGGGCGTAACGGGAAACATCTTCGCTGCGATGGCAACCGTGACATTGGGCATGCCGGCCGGGACCGTGACCGGCGCGCCTGCAAGGCTGAGCGCGGCCGCCGTCTGCGGCCCCACGATCCCGTCGGCTGGCAGACCCCTGCTCGTTTGAAACGCCATGACGGCCTGCACGGTCTGCGGTCCGAAATTGCCGTCGACCGCGCCAGTGAGAAACCCCAAAGAGATCAGCGTGGACTGAAGGGCCGCGACGTCGATGCTTGTCGAGCCCAACTGCAATGCGACGGCCATGACCGGGTGCCCTCTTCCGAAAACACCGCATAGGAACTGAGTCGGCCCCTCATGCACACTGCCGTGACGCGATGGTCGGAGAAATTTTGTCCAGATCCGACGCCTGAGTGTCTCGCCGCTGCCGGACTGGTGCCCCTGGCCGGACTTGAACCAGCACGTTGTCGCCAACAACAGATTTTGAGTCCAGCGCGTCAAATACTAACTCGTTGATTTAACAACATTTTTCTACAGAAAAACTGCGTATGTGTAAGGACTGTGTATGAATTCGCGGTTTGCAACGATTTTTTGAGGAGCGCCCTACTCGCATCCGAGGGAACACAGTCGCTCGGTTGCGTAAGCCGAACTCTTCATGCTGAGCCCACCCCGGCCACGGGTTCAATCTGCGACCGACTCGGGACCCTTGTGAAGTGGGTGCGCGGGAGACCCGCGCCCCTGCCCCTCCCCTTTTGAAAACAGGTTGCGCATGCAACCTGACTAGCCGAGCGGCAATGAGCGGGGTTAAGCCGTCAAGGCCGCAGGATGCGAGTGGTGCGGGCCGGAGCGCAGCGACTACCCGGTCGCATTCTGCGCTCGTCTTGGCCTTGACGGCTGAGGGGCGCAGCCTCTCGTGAGTCTGTTCGCCCCCGTCACTGGAAGTCCATTCTCAATATGATCGGCTGTCGAATGGTCGGGCTTCACTCACGCATGCGGCCGATGACATTCCTCGATATCGCCGCTCGGCAAGTCATAAATGCCGGTTTCGGTATTCAGGACGTAAGTGAGATGCGCGTTCGGGTTGTCGATGTGGGCGGTCACGGTATGCCCGGAAAACGTTACCGACTGATGCGCGGACGCCCCGCCGCTGAAGGCGAGAACAATGCATGTTTCTCCGGGTGGCGAACTGAGAACGGGACCATACGCGCCGTCGACGAAGGTCGAGATGCATCGTGAGGGTGATTCGCCGGTTATCATCGTCACTTTCTTTTCGGCATGGTATACCCGCAAATAGCCGGTCGTGCCGTCTGGATCCTTGCAAATAAAAAAATCTTCGGCAGACGCAGCAGTCATTGGCGAAAGGCCGGCGAGGAGTGCCAGGAGCCTCAAGCCGGACAAGTGACGCCGTACTCGCCACCGGAAGAAAACGCCCGCGCGCGGGCCGTTCGCAAGCGCACTGCTCGCTGCGCCCGACCTGGTTGAGCAAAACGTACAGGCATTGGATTGAAATGTGCGCATTTTGCGCTCCTTCGCTAACGGGGGCGTGCGTGGTACTGGAACCGGCATCACTGCTTTCGATCCAGACGGTCGGCTGTGGCTTGGTCGGCCTGCGCCGCTGCGTTTTGGCCGAGGTAATCTTCGGCACCCGATCGCGCGTGGAAAGAGTCTGCATCCGTTGGATTGAGCCGTATGGCTTCGCCGAAATCGTCTACCGCAAGCTGGGACTCTCGTTTGTCGTGTCGGATGAACCCCAACATTGAGTACCCCAGCCCACGTAGGTAAAACGCTTTCGGATGGAAAAGCGCCGGGAGATTCAGCGCAACCGCGCGGTCGACATCGGCGATAGAGGCATCATACCGCCCTGTGTTTCCATACACCTCCGCGCGCGCAAAATACGCCTCGGCTACGCTGCCATCGATCTGAGTAGCTTTGGTGATGTCGGCCAGGGCGCGGCCGTCGCGATCAGCGTTGTCCCGCATTACGAGGACGAGCGCGCGATAGGCGTAAGCGAGCGCTTTTTCGTGTGCCCCCGCCGTCGGGTCGTCGATTACTTCCGAACAAAACCTCATGGTGGCATCGGTGTGCAGGGGGAACGACGCCAAACAATTCCCGACGGCGCGCTGGCCGTCCCCACTGTCTTCTGGCGTTTCACTTTGTCGTGGAGGCGCGGATGCTCCTCTTTCCGATTGTTCCTCCCATTGGGCAACGCAACGCCGAATGCGTTGCTCGGATTGCTCCTGCATGGAACATAGGAAATACCGAACCACGCAAGCCGAGCCTATCGTCGTTCTTTGGCCCTCAGGAATGCGTCCGATCTCAACCAGATGGTCGGCGAACCTGTGACATTCGGTCGTCTCTTCCGCTTCATTTTGCGCCATCGCTGGCTGCGGACGCATGGCGACTGCTGCAACGGCGAGGCATCCACCCAACAAAACACTGATATACGCCCTGGAACGCAATCGGGCTGCCGCGGCAGCCCACCTTTTCCGGCGCATAGGCCGTCTCCCACGTGAACAATTTGCTGTATTCTGTTCACGGTCGCGGACGCGCCAAGCAGCCATGGGACGGGGTATGAAAGCGGCAAAAAGCGAAGATGTTATGGACAAATTTGTGCGGCATTGGGGCCGCCTGGGAAAATTCAGGCTACGCGGCGAAGAGATTGAAATCTTCCCGGCAATCGTGACCTACTACCTTCGCGGTAAGGAAAAAAGCATAAAGACCACCGTTCAGCTGTATTTTGACGGGCGAAAAGTAGAACTCATTCCATCAGGCTGGCTCGATACGGACCACTACTACACTGGCTTTGATCCGCGCTATCAGACCTTTAGTATCGAGGCGGGACATATCCTAAGAATCCGGGGAACCGGAGAAAAAGTTGGTGGAGCCTATCAGGTAGACATATTGCCGGAATAGGCACACTCGGCGCGCCGAAGACCCGCTTCGAGTGATTTCCAAGTGCGCTTCGCCAAGGCTCGCTCCTCCTTGCCAATAACGTCGGCATAAATAGCCGTCGTTTCGATGCGTGCGTGCCCCATCCAACGTTGGACTACATTTAGAGCGACGCTGTTCTGGATGGCATCAACGCCAAAGCCATGGCGCGCCGCTTTCGGCATCGCCTGAATATTCCCAACTTTCGCGCGCTTCATGATGTGCTTTACGCGTTTCCAAGCCGTCGTGCGCCCCCATTTCCACAATCGCGCCTTTGGATCATGATTTGGCGCGTCAAGCTTATGGGTACGCCGAAGCGTCGCGAGCAGCATGGGTGGCACCGGTAATACGCGAAACACCCCGCGCCTGCGACGCTTTAGGGTTTCGAAAGCTATCGATCCGTTGGCGACATCAACCCGATCGCGCGTGAGGGCAAGTAGCTCAGAAATGCGCGCGCCGGTGAACGCAAGCGTGAGGCAGAATGTGGCGACCTCGCCGCCCTCGCGATGGGCCGCACAGACAAAGGCGCAACGCTCCCGCGCTGTTAGATATTTTCGGACTCCGTGTCTGTCGAATAATGAACCGCTCATGAACGGTACCCATAGCTGCGCAGAAAAATATTGCGAGCGGAACCCGTTGACCGGGGAAAGGAGCCGTGAACAGAATACAGCATTCTGTTCACCGATACGCCGTGCGCGAACGAGTCGGCAAGCGATTCGGGTGGCCGTGTTGCTCGTCAAAGCGTCAGGGCGCTGTTGTTCCACTTTGCAAAGTATTGCCGCCATGTGATGCGGCCTGCGCAGGCTGCGATATAATCGATACGTTGCTCTTCGCACATGCCAGCCGGCCGTTTCGGTGCGAAGGGTGGGCCGGCGATCTCCCTAGATGCGTTGCCAAGCGCAATCCTGCTCGCGGATTGTGCGGTTCTGCACACAATTGCGGCCGGCGCAGAGTGCGGTTTGTTCTTTGGACGCTTGGCAGACCCGAGAGGGCGCAGCCGCCCGCAGATTTCGTGGCGCGACTTGGCGAAGATCAGGCCCAGGAGCCCGACGGCATATTCTCGAAGAAGCACCTGAACTGCATGCAACGCGACGAACAGCGATTGGCCCCACGCTGCCCTTACTGGCTCCGGGTGCGGCCTCCACCCGGAGCCTCGCGCTGGCGGTCGGGTTCTATGTCGTCGCGTTCTGACGAATGCGCGCGTTCGCCGCCCCCGCTATCGAGCATGCGGTCCATGCGCTGCTGCTGGGCTTCGCTCATTTCGGTATTCGCGAATGCGTCGGAAACCCGGTCACCGCTTTTCCGATTGCTCCCTGTTTCGCCGCGTTCAACATCCTTGCGGCGGTCGCGGTCGCCGTCGTCAAGTATCCGCGCAATGCGTTCTTCGTCCTCGGATTGCTCGGCGGGCCGTTCCGGTCTCGGCGCTTCGTTCAATTCGTCCAAGGCTTCCTGCCGCGCGATGAAATCTTTGAGCGCGGCCTGCGTCTGGCTCACGTAATCTTCGGCGCGCGAATACCTCTTCTCGGTATTGGCTTCGTCGTGGGAGTCGTCCATGTGCTGCCACCAGTCTTCGACGATCTCCCTTGCCTCTTTGATGTCTGGCAGCTTTTCGCGGTCGATGGGCGCCATGAATTCGCGAAGCTCGGCGGCTTTCATCCCGTCGATCCGCCGCGCAAGGGAGTGGATCCCGCCTTGGCGATCCACGATCACGAAGTCGCGCCGGTCGCCTTTGGCGAGAACGTAGCCCTCATCGGCGAGCGCCACTTGGAAGGCAAATGGATTATCGACGGCATGAAACGCCTCGGTAACGTCCGCTTTCACATCCTTGCCTTTGATGCCGGTGCGTTCCTCCTGCCGCAACTCCGCGCGTGACGGAGTGCGGTCGGGGCGCTCTACCCCTTCCCGCTCGGCATGGGCGCCCTGCACGCGCTCATGGCCGAAACGCCGCTCAAGATCGCGGGCGACTTCTTCGTGCTTGCGGTAATTGTGGCTGTCGCTGACGGATTTCATCTGGTCGAGATCGATCCGCGACCACACAGGATGGATATGCTCGCGCCCGTATTTTTCGTGAAGAACGATCACCCGAGCGTGGCCTTCGAAACCGAGCCTTTTTTCCAACGCGTCAACGGATTCGATGATCTGCTCGGGCGTCAGGCGATAGGGCGGCTGCGGATCGATGTTGGCGTGATAGAGCGGCAGCTCGCATCTCGTTCCGGCGCCGTAGGCGTCCATCTCGATCAGAGCGCCCCGCAAATCCTGCGCGACCGTCCCACGGACTTCGAGCAGCGTTACGCGCTCGTTCGTGGCGGTGTTGCAAAGATGCGCCGCCAGCGCGGACGGGCCTGAGCGGGATTTGCCCTTTATAATCACGGCTCTCGCCCGAGGGCTTTGAGAACAGCGTCGCGCATTTCGAGAATGGCCCGATAGGCGGCGTCGCTCTCACCTTCGTAGACGGTGACGCCGGAGTTCGCGGCCTTGGCGATCTGGTTGAGGTTGCCGCCGATTTTTCCGAGTTCGCCCAGGAGGCGGGCAAGCTCCCGGCGCTCAATCGCCGGTCTCCGCACCTGACGCGGCGCTGGCGCGCCAAGCAACGCCTGGCGCGCATAGCTGCTGACGACGAGGCCGGCGCGTTCGGCGGCTTCGTCGATGGCGGCGCGCTCCTCGTCGGAGAGCCGGATAGGCAGGATGCGTTTGCGGACGCGCTTTTCGCTGCCATGGCTCATGGCGCGCTCCGCATCGGGGGATGGGGCGAAAAGGGGGTGGCCCCCTTGCCCGCAGGGGTCTCGGGGAGCAAGGCTACCTGAGCGCGGATTCTCAGGGGGCGCACCGTCCATTGGGAAGACAGGCGGCCGGTGGTGTCGGAGCCCGGAAGCTCTGACGCTGGGTTTCCACAAGGGAGCAAGGCTCCCTTTGGCCGGGGTGGACGGGGCAGGATAGCCCCTCCCAAGCCGCGCGGGACGCAAGGGGTTTCGGCCCCGCCGGAAGCCCGCCGCGTATTACCGCGCATGGCTTGCCCTTTCGCTTAATTCCACTTCCATACTATCGCACTCTGAAAAATGACGCCGGGTCAGATATTCAAATATCGACACACGGCCCAAAATTTTATGGAAGGCAGGGCAGCTACCTTCCGGTCCGGCTTAATGCTCGGATTGGGCGCGCCAATAGCAAACACGACCAGATGTTTGCGAGAACAATCGGGTATTTAACCAAACAAAAATCGCCGCCAGTTCGGGTCTCGCCGAATTCTGGTAATTTGTTCCCGTTTCGAGGGCTGGGCGGGCGACGAGATGACGACCAGTGCGAGCGGAGATTTCGGCGTCACCTTGGCGCGACTGATCCAGTTTGTCTTCTCCCTGCTGTTTCCGCTCATGGTTCTGACCGCGTGTGCGGCCTCCGCCATTCTGACGTTCGTGTTCCACATTCCCCATTTTGTCCTCTTGGCATACCTCGCCGGTGCCGCGTGGAGCTACGCGACGGCCAACCTCTGGGCCATGCTCGCGCTGATCGCCTTCGTTGTTGCGGCGTTCCCCTTGGCGTGGGTCGCGTTCCGGGAACACGCCGTTCGCGCGTCCGGCGTCATCGGCGGGTGGGTCAGCGTGGCGGTGATCGGCGGCGGCTCGATCTGGCTTGCTTTCGCTTGGCCCTTTACTGGTTCGGGCTGGCAGTTAATCGTCTTCAGCATCCTTCTCTTCGGGACGTGCGAAGTCTTCTGCCAAGCGATCATCAGCTCGCTCAAGATCGCGGCGCTATCCCGCCCGGTGCCGGGGCGCGAAGTCGTCGAAGCGCAGAAGGCCCACGGCGACGCCCGCCTCGCGGGCGAAGCGGAAGCCCTTTCGCTGCTCAATTCAAAGAAGTGAGCCGCCGTGGCCCTATGGCGCAAGAATCCTCCGCCGCCGCCGAAACCGTCCGGTTCTGGCGCGTCGATCTATCTCGGGCGCTATCTCGATCTTGCGAAGGGAGCGCCCGGAACCGAACTCACCTATGACGGTGAGCGCCATCTGCTCCTGTTCGGCCCGAATGGTTCCGGCAAGGGAACGCGCCTCCTCGTCAACAATCTCCTCCGCCTTCGCGATCGATCGATCGTCGTGATCGACCCGAAGGGCGAGCTGACTGCAATTACTGCCGACTATCGCCGCAAGCTCGGCGAAGTCGTGGTGCTCAATCCGTTCGATGTTCTCGAACTCGGCGGCGCGGGGTTCAATCCCCTCGCCTTGCTCGATCCCGACGCGGCAACATTCGTCGATGATGCGTCAGGAATCGCCGAAGCTCTGGTAAAAATCGATCCCGGCGAGAAAGACCCTCATTGGTCGGAAAGCGCACGAAGCCTCATTACGGCGCTCATCATGTGGGAGGTAAAGCTCTCCCGGCGAGAAAATCGTCAGCCTTCTATGGAGGAGGTTCGCTACCTGCTGACACAACCGAATGAGTGGACGCGAGATTCAGAAGGAAATCGAAAGCAGTCTGCCGGGCTTCGCCGTACAGCCGCGACGATGGCGGATCAAGGCGGCTTTGAAATCGAAAGTCTGATCGGCCGCTTCACGCGCGAGTCCGACGAGATCGCCAGCATCCAATCGGCGGCAGACCGTCACACGGCGTGGATGCTGTCGCCGCTCATGCGCGCAAACATGGCGCGGAACGACATCGATTTCGCGGATTTGAAAGAACGTCCGATCACTGTCTATCTGATCCTGCCCGCCGAACGCTTGCGGACGCATAGCGTCTGGCTGCGCCTCGTCATCGTCTCGGCGCTGCGGGCGCTGTACCGCCCCGGCGGCCTGAAAACGCTCTTCATGCTCGATGAGTTCGCGCAATTGGGGCATCTGGCCCCAATGGAGGACGCCTTCGGCCTCGTGCGCGGCTTCGGCGTGCAACTCTGGCCGGTGCTGCAAGACCTGAATCAATTGAAGGCTCTCTATAAGGAGCGATGGGAAACCTTCGTCGGCAACGCGGGCGTCGTTCAGGGCTTCGCCCCGAACGATCTCACGACCGCCGAATGGATGAGCCGCCGAACGGGCGACACGACTGTCACGGCGGCGGGTTACAACACCGGAGATTCCTTATCCAATGCGGGCCAAGGTTCGATGAGTACGGGCCTTTCCTACGGACAAGTGCGCCGCGCGCTTTTTCTGCCGCAAGAATTGATGGACTTCCCGACCGGCTCGGGCCTTCTCTGGCCCGCCGGCACGTCGAAGAGCGTGCCGTTCTACGCGCCGTCCTATTGGGACATGCCCGAGCTGAAATCGCGGGCGCGCAGCAATCCGTATTTCGCCGCGACTGGCGTATTCGCGCGCAAGCCGTCGAAGGCCGCCGCGCCTCCGGCAGCAAAAGCGGCTCCCGCGCCGAAAGCGGAATCGGAAACGGCGCGCGCCATTCGCTCCGCTCAACAGGCCGCGATGAAAGCTGTTCCGCCTGCCATGCAAGCCATAAAGAGAGGTACGATCACCGGCCTTGAGTTCTTGGGCTGGGCGGGACTGATGGCGTTCAAGCACACGCCGCCGCTCGTGCGAAAGCTGAAAGCGTCCGCAATCGAAGCGGCAGGGCGCGCGCGCAAAGCAACGAACGATGCAATTGCTACCTATCAGCGATCACGGGAACAACGCGGCCAACCCGCAACAAAAATAGAACCCGGCCCGCCAGTGACGGCGAGCCGGGATGTAATCGACGGCACCGGAGAGGGAGCCACCACGCGTCCTTCTTAGGCATCATGTTAGGCATCATGTCGCGAGTGATGATCGTAGGAGCCGTGCGCATGACTTCTGTTCCCCAAAAAGAACATAATTACACCATCACATAGGTTTGGGATGGATGAGGGCGATTGGCATGCCGCACGAGGTAAATTCCGCGCATGCACATTCTCGAGCAAACGTCCGAGCTGCTGGCTTGGCAGCGGTTGGTATCGGTATTCGCACCTTCTCATTGTTGGCCTTAGCTCAATATATCCTGCGCTTCGATCAGCATGGGGCACTGACGAACATATTCGGTTTCTGGAATGAGTATGTGAGGCCAGGCGTTAGTTTCTTGCTGGAGTATACAGTTGTCGTTTTTTTCCGTTACGTGCTGCACTGGTCCGTGATTTTCCCGCAATCTTTTGAAGATTACATCGGAGTGGGTCTTATATTGGTTGGGTCCGAAATGAACGCCGGTTACTATGATGTTAGCAGCTCCGGAGCGAGAGCGGGGTTTTCACCACTCGGCCTCGGGTGGAGCATACTCCGCCACGGGCCGGATTTGATTGGGCGTGTCTTGTTATGGCCAGCGCGCTTTTTGATGGCACTCTTGTTCCTGTTTGCTCCAAGGCCGCCGGAATCGATTGACGGCCCAGAACGCATCCAAGATATGTTGAAACGGTATCAGGAGGAATATAATAGCTGGAGACTTCGTTCTATTCTTACGCTTATACCATTTTGTTTTTTTGGTTTGGCAGCACTGTTAGCTATGGCCGGTGTTATCTAAATTTGCCGCGAGCCTACGGCAAACCGTTGGCTACCAAATTTTGGCAACAAAAATCATTTCAGTAGTTTCGTCCGTGTACGGTATACTATTGGAATGCCGTTCACGAGAGATCCAGACACGAAGCAAATAAGCATTGCTAGCGCATCTGCAAAGGTGACCGGCGGCATCATGGCCGTTTTTGCCATCGCCTCTCTAATAGCAACCGCGCCGATTACAGCAGTCGCCATGCTAGGCGCGGTGAAAGCCGTAGCCATTGCGGCGGTTATTGGGTACATGGCAGGCGCAATCACGGACCATATTCAACGCCCGCGCCCACGAGCGACTGGCTCAACGAGCAATATCCGGCGCGAACCCTAACCTCTAGTTTGATGAGGCATGGGACACGCCGCGCTACGCGGCCTTCGGGACGCTTGAGATATATCTCCGCAACAACAACGCCTAAGTCGGATGCGGCCGCGCGGGCCATGTCGCGACAAGTGTGACTCGCCGCAGGTGTGTCTGTCTCTACGGTTCTCCTCCCATCCACCTTTCTTATAAGCCGTGTCAGCAAGCATTCGATCAAAACGAGCCCATTGATTGGGCATGAAGCCGTCTTTGTCGTTCTTCGCAAAACCTCGATGGGCCACATAAAGGCTCCACTCCTGCAAGCGATCTCGGGAATTCTTCTTACACGCTTAAAGCAAATTCAGTGCGTTAGAGTTTTATGAGTATAAACAAAACAACATCCCGGCCCGCCAGTGACGGCGAGCCGGGATGTGAACGACGGCACCGGAGAGGGAGCCACTACGCAGCCTTCTTGGGCAGCGGTGCGCGAAGGACGATGCCAGCGCCTTCGAGCGGACGGGCCGCGAACTGAAGATTGAAGCCCTTGCCGTCCTTGTGCGGCCATACAGCGCCGATTTCCTGCCAGGTAGATTTCTTTCCGGCGACGCTCGCGACGCTGTAAATGCGGAACGAGGGAAGTTTCTTGACGGGTTGCTTGTTGCTCATTGTCGTTTCCTTTCGATTGTGAAGCCACGCTTATCGCGGCCTCGATGCGGTTCGCCCGCATGCGCGAACAAGCGGCGCAGTCAAAAAGCCGAAGGCCCATAGCCGAAATGGGGTGCCCGTAAGGGCGGGTTCCCCGTTCGGTTTTGACGGCGGCGCGCGCGCATGCAGAACTACGCATCCCTACGAGGCCGCAGCGTGGCCTCTTAAGTCTCGAAAGGTATGGAGCAACAGGAACGCCAAAGCCGAGCGCCCCGTATCATGCGTACGAAACGGCAGACGGAAAACACGGCGGGAGACAGCTGGATGATGCTGGCGGCTGGGTTCAATCCGCCAGCCGTCCCGGTCTAACGCAGATGCTTTCGAGCGTCCCGGCCGCGAACGCACCCGGCGCCAGTATAAACGGGAGCGGTCTCGTCCCATCTGCGGGAGAAGTCACGCACCCATGCGCGCTGTTCCTCGGTCAGACTTTCATCGAAAAGGTGCTCGTCTGCCGAACCGAGTTTGAGACCTTGCGCCTTGTTCCAAGCTTCATATTCTTGGCACAGCACCATAAGTTCAGCCTCGATCTCATCCTCGATTGTCATGTTTCCGCTCCACTTCCGGGGTGCATGCAGTTTAGCCTTGGCCAAAAAAATCGACAATGAAATCGTGAACTACCAAAATTTGGTAGGAAGCTGACCGATGAAATTTCAATCGTCATGATGGTTCAGCAGTACGTTGCAGGCCGTGAAGGTATTCGGCTGCACGCTGCGCATGCGCTGCTGCGGTGAAGATCGCGCGCCTGTCGCTCTTGAGCACTTCGAGCCAAGAGGCGAGATAGCCCGCGTGGTCCTCGCGAGGCTCCGGCGTGACGCCAAGATCGGCACAGAGGAAAGCCGCGCCAAGCTCGGCGACAAGCTCCTCGGCGGCGTAACCGGCATCGCCCCAGCGCTTGCGACCGAATTCGCGATTGAGGCGCTTTTCATGGCGCGTCCAGTGCGTGAGTTCGTGCAAGAGGGTGGCGTAATAGCTTTCCCCGTCGCGGAAGCTCTCGAAAGGCGGAAGCTGAACGTGATCGTCCGTGCATGAATAGTAAGCACGGTTCCCGCCATGGCGGAATTCCGCGGCCGTGGCGGCTGCGAAATTCTCGGCGGCGGCGATCCTTTCGGGAACGGGCAGCGACGGCGGCGGCGCTGGGTAGTATTGCGTTGGCAGGCCCTCGATCTGTTCGCAGTTGAAAACCGTATAGCCCTTCATGAAGGGAATCTCGTTCTCGACTTCCTCGCCCTTGGCGTTCGTCTCGGTGCGCGTGATGCGGTCGGCGTAGACGACCGGCGAGCCGTGCTCGCCCTTGCGCACGTTCGCGCCAAGCTCCGACGCCTGCCGGTACGTCATCCAGACCGGACAGGCAAAACCCTTGGCGACTGCATCGCCCCACAGCATCAGGATATTGATTCCCTGATAGGGTTGGCCGGTCGCGCGCAAGGGACGCGTAATGCGCCCGGCCGTGTGTTCAACGCTCCACGGCTTCAACCAAGTGCGGACTCCCTTTTCGAGGTCGGCCACGATTTTGTCGGTGACGCGCGAATAAATATCCGCTCGGGGTGCTGCGTTCGCAGTCATTTATCAGCCCTCCCGTTCGGGATGGGCAAAAAGGGTCGGTTCCAGATACCGCCCTGCCGCCGTCCGTTCGGCAGTCGGTCGCGTGTCATCAACGAGTTCGAAAAGTGTCGGCTGCTTCGCCTTCGCCCGCGCGGCCTGTTGCCGCCGCCTCTCCTTTACGAGGTCAGCCCAAAGGAGGTGCTGGCCGTTGACGAGAATGAAATTCGATCCGCTCATGGCATTCGCCTTTCTGGTGGCAGGGTTCAGCGCAGCGCGCGCGCATGAACCCCTGCCCGTCGGCGAGACCGGGGGTAGCAAGTGCAATGGGCGAGGAACGCGAGGGGGATCACCCGTTCTGCACGGAGCGGAGCGGAGGAAGAACGGGGATACGCGGCCCTCGGTGCGCCACAGCGCACGCACCCTTGCGCGCGCGAGGGGCAGCGCCCCTTAGGACTCAAAATCGAAAACAGAACTCCTTTCGGGGGTAGCAAGCGGAAGGGCGAGCAACGGAGGGGACGCCCGGATCCGCGCAAGCAAAGCGCGCTGATCCGGGGAAGCCGTTGCGAGGCTTGCGCACCCTACCGCGCGCGAGGGGTGGCAACCCCTTAGTGAAGGCTTGCGGAAATGAGGTGCGCTGTGCGGCTTCAGCCGCGCGCGTTCCGAGTTAGGCTATAAGGAGACCGCATTTCATGCGGGCGGAACATGCCGCTCGGGTGACGGCGGCGCTCCCGAAGGAGCGGGCGGAGCGGCGCACCCGCAGGAGCAGCGAAGCTGCGGGACCGAGTGCGACCGACGGAACCCTCCGCAAGCCTTCGGCGCGAGGGATCGTTACCCGTATGGGCCGAAACCGATTGCGGGTTCGGTGAGCGAAGCGAATAGAGCCCGGTCGCAAAGCGACGCGCTCGAAAACTATGCCAACAAAATGCTTCAGGGGCTCGGTCGGTGATCTGACTGGGATGTGTGCGTGACACCTCGGGTCGGAGCGGCAGTATCTCCATCCCACCCAAAATAGTGAGAAAGAAGAATGGCGGCCGCTGCAAGCGGAAACGCGGCGTGCGCGGCCAGCTTGAATATCCAGTCTGCTATGCTTCTTCGCTCTTGCATATGCGCCCAGGCGACGAAAAGAAGTGGGTCTTGACCAATTCATGGTTAAGCCCCGCAACGTTGGGCTGTCAATAACAAATGGGAAAGTAATTTCAATGTGTTAGGCGACTTGCGAGTTTGCTCGCTATTCGTGACGCGGCCTTTGTTTTACGCCGCGCATATCGTTCAAAGGGGGCGGACCCCTGTTCGGTTTTGACGGCGACGCGCGCGCATGCAGAAACAAGCATCGATTCAGAGGCCAGCGCGTGGCTCCTTCTTTTCGAAAGGAACGGAGCAACAGCGACCGCAGTTTTCGTCCGGCGCAATTTGCAAACGTGAATCACGTAGCCGGAAACGTCGAGCGGTACGCTGCCGCAAAGGTAGCAAAAAGCGGCCTCGATTTCGCCGCAACCTTCAGATCAGCTAAAGTTGGTCGGGTCGATGCCGCGAGGCGGGGGCGATGCACGAGCCGAGGAATGAAGGACTTGGGAGTGCGGCTCCGCAACGCGCAAAGCGCTGGAATGTCCTAACTCGCGTCTACTATATCGTCAGAACGGCCTTCAGGCATGTGGGCGGAGTCTTCGGCGCTTTCGCCCTCGCAGCATTTTTCGCGCATTTCATAAACCTCGACTGGCATGGAGCGCTCGGTCAGTTCTTCGGCGCGTGGAACGCAGTCGTTCGGCCCGTCACGAAACATTTGCTAGACCTCACCGTCGTTCCGGTCTGGTTGTGGTTGTTCGGTTGGCAACCTCATATTCCTCTTATCGTAAGGGATTACCTTTCGACGGGAGTCGTTCTTCTTCTGTCGATCTTCCGTCTGAGCGATGTATGGGGTGAGTTTCTCGGTTACTTCGAATTCCCGCTCGTGGGAAAATCCATTTTGTTCAAGATTTTGTTCATTTCTCCTTGGTGCTTATTTTGGATTCTGGTTCATGTCTTAATCGTCGTGCTGGTGGTTTTTTTCTGGCCGTTCATGACGCTACGGACAGTGGCCAAGATAATTTTCCCGTCGATTGGCGAGCAGGACAAGATTTCTCTGTTGAAGTTGCTGCGGGACAAATTCCAGCCCGATGTTGAAATAACAGACGATGAAATAGCGGAAATTATCGCAAGCCATCGCCGCGATAGGCAATGGAACGACGTGCAGTCCCTGCTGCCATTCCTATATCTGCTGGCAGCAGAAATTTACAACATCGCGGTTGGTCATGGTTTTTTGCTCACGAATTATCTCAAGAGCTACCATTAATTGGTAATTCGATTCGTTATTTAGTTGCTTGAACGTCAGGTATACTCGTCATGAAGAATGGCGGGAGCATGAAACCTGATAATGCATTCACGGCTGGCCTCGAAGGCGCAAGCGCCTGCGCGACCGTCTACGGTGTATTCGTCGTTGCGAAAGCGATCTTTACGGGCCTGACGACTGCGGTAGCAATCAGTGCGGCGGTCACCATCGGGGAATTCGCTTTGTTTGGATTCATTGCCGGCGCAGGCATCTATCTTCTCGTAAGACCACCCAAGAATCCCTCAAAGCCTTCATCTCGCATTGGACGCGAACCCTAGCTGCCGCGTGGGCGCGTCTGCGTGACGTGAGTTCACCTGCAACCAGCGTCTTAACGAGTGAGCTTTGCGAGGTACGATCTGTTCAAAACGATATGCAATTCATTTTGAATGCCGATTGTGTTCAATAGGTTGTGGGTTGAAACGCCGTCCAACGTATTCGAATAGAAGTCATCCGGATAGCTTGCTTCGAGCGCAGACACTTTCATTTGCCGACCCCTGAAGCCGAATCATTGTCAACGAGTGCTTGGAGAGTGATCGATCCAAATGGATGCCAATCCGGCGTCAAGCTCTCAATTTGACCGTCAGGGAGCAAATGATGATGGGCTGCATACGGAAGCATGTCGGCCTCTAGCGGATATCTGGCCTTGGGGTTGTGCCATACAGACATCCCCTCACTCCAAATCTCGCTATACCCTGGGTCATTAACGAGCTTGCGGAATGCTCTGGAAGCGGAAGCGTTGGGATCGTGATCGACCGCGAAGCCAGTTCGGATCAAGCGCAATCGCGGGGAACCAAACCCGGCTAACACGCCCATACGATTGAACTTCGAAATAGTTCCGCTGTTCGAAAAAATGACGGCCGATATGTTTTCCGTATCCGGCTGGTCAAAGAAGCCGGATGGAATCTCCTTGGATCCCCAAGTGTGCTTTTCAATCTTGCGCGGATGTATCCGCAAATTTCCTTTCTCGTCACGATCCCAATCGTGCGCGTAACCGAACACGTAAGATTCAAATGCGGATCGGGTTCGCGTCATTGATTGAGGCGCAGAGAAATCTTGTAGGGCGATGATAAATGGTTGCGATCCTACATGGGTTTTGTCCCAGTATTTCTTTTGCAATTTGGAGTAAAGAGCGCTGCCGAATTTGATCGGCATGTAATGCCTTAGATACGCCTCCATGTCATCCGGAGTTGTGAGAGGTGGCTCCGGAACGATTGCTCCACTTGCGTCCCGAGATGGATTGACAGTCGTAGCTTCCACGCAAAATGAACCGAACGGGCCGAAGCACCTAAAATCTGGAGCGGGATACGTTCTATCGATCGCAAAACCCATTTCGTGAAATGCCGCGAATAGATATAGCTCCCAGATACGAGGATCAAAGCCCGCAGTTTGAAACTGCTCGACGAAATTGCCGTCAACGTCTTCATACCAACGCATCATGGGTTCAATGATACCCCGCGCAGCCGAATACTGCTCAAGGTCCCTAAGTCTCACGAAGTGCGGATTGAGGGCATCGGTGGACGCCAGGGGAGAAAAGAAATCGATAGCTTCGCCTTGCTCATCCCCCTGGTGATAGCTTTCACCTGACTCGGCAGCAGCGCGCTCCATTTCGCGACGAAGCGCGATACGGGCTCGGTGGACCGATGGATCAAATGCAGTTGCGTGAGCGCATCGATACCTCAGCTTCTTGTCGTGAGCTAATATGACACCTCCGAAATCGTTGTCGGTGCGATCACGAATAAGAAGCCCAAGGACACGTTCGTTTGCGTGCTCGAACCAGCCCACCTCTTCCGCATATAGGCGCGTGATCGGCGCGCGCGCGTAGGCCGCAAGAGCCTCAAATCGTTCGTATGAGATGCGCTTCATTTATCGCACACGTAGCATGAGCGTACAAAATTTCGTCTCTGAAACAGGCTCGCATCTCCTTCTGAAAATCTCAACCGCATTGCTGCCTTAGACCGGCCATCGAGCGCCGTTCGCCGGCGTCATGGCTGCAAGTGCAAGCACTCCTCCTCTTCGTTCCGGTCGCAAGCGATGCGGCCCGCCTCCTTCGGCGCGCCCTCGAAGCCGGTCGGCCGCAATTACGCGGTCGCGAACGAAGGAGATAAAGATGAGAGCCTATTCATTCAGCGAATTGTTCAATCTGACGCGCAACGAGCTGTTCGCGCTCCACGCGCGCATTGTCGCCGAGCTGCCGACCCTCAACGACGCAGAACGCGAACTCGCTCTCGAGAACCTCCGCAAGATTCGCCGAGTTCTGGCGCGGCTCAAGCTCGTGCCTTGCTAGAGGGCGCTTGTGCCTGATCGGCGAGGCGCGCGGTTTCGAGCGTCTTGCGGATGACGGCGGCATTCTTGCCATGATGCGCCTCTCGATGATGGCTCGGGCAGACGCAAGCCGCATTTTCCGGCGTGTCGGGGCCGCCGTCCGCGAGCGGGTGGATGTGATGCACCTCGCAATAATTGTTGCCGTCCTGGTCGATGAACGATAGGTGGGCGCAGCCGGGCATCTCGCACCGAAACCCCGCACGAACCTTGGCGACAGCGACCACGAAGGGATCGCGGTCGAAGGTGCGCGTGCTCGACCGCCGGGAACGAGGGCCTTTCGTTCGCCTGACGCTTCCGCGGGCGTAGCCCGCTTGCAGCTCCGCCAACGTCAGCGAGGTGAGCTTGCGAGTCTCTCTTTCAAAGGCCGCGTCGATAGCCTCGGACTCG
Organism: Rhizomicrobium sp.; assembly: GCA_050010175.1. GTDB lineage: Bacteria > Pseudomonadota > Alphaproteobacteria > Micropepsales > Micropepsaceae > Rhizomicrobium. Next base: position 5,908 of record JBEKLN010000052.1, on the reverse strand, counting down.
TCGAGCGGCGCGATGTCGTTGCCGCTCGGCCAGAGGCGCGCGGTCTCGGAGTCGAGCGCGTCTTCACGAAGCGCGTTTGCCGAAGGATCGAAGAACTTCGCCCATACGGCACGGTCGGAATCGCTCGCACCGTCGAGGCCCTTGCGCGGGTCGCGCTCATCGAGCGAGCGGAAATTCATGACCTTGTTGTAGACGCTGCCGATGGTGCGGCCGATCTTCAGCGAAGCCTCCGCCACCGGGGAATCCGGGAGCTTCGAGACGGGATGCTGATACGTTCGCGCGAAGGCATGGAGCCCGGCGACCGTTTCGGCGTAGCTCCAATCCTTTCCGGCCTTTTCCCAAAGCGCATTCAGCCGCGCCGCGTGCGGCGGATCGACGGCGTAGTTCGTCGCATTCGACATCTTGATGATTTGCAGGTCGCGAAGGATAGGGTCTTCGGCGAGCCATGAGCGTTGCAGCGTCTCGCGCTTTCCGGCGACGCGCTCGATGCGAAGCCAAACGCGTTCCCTTATCTCGTCGGCGTCCGCGCTAGATCGCCAAAACGGGGCCGCTGCCGGGTCGTCCGGTCCCGTGAATATGCCGGAGGCAATTTGCGCCTTGGCGATGATCCCGCCGACTGCATGGTCGTTTCCTTTCGAGCGCCAAATGAAGGCATCATCGCCGACTTTCATCTGCCCGCCGAGGCGCGTCACAAGCCACGTCGTCCGACCGGGACGAGCCGCAAGGAATCCATCGATGTCGAAGCGGTTCGGGTTGCACTGGAATATCCATGTATCCGTCATGGTGCCCCCTCGAGCTTGTGCGCTGCCTACTTGACGGCTGAAACCAGCTCAAGCCAATGCGCGGCGCCGGCCGGAGAAACCTCGAGTTCGACGATGCGGCGGTAGATATGCTGCGCCGCTTCCTTGGCCGCGTCGATCTGCGAGATGCTGCTCCAGAACAGCAATTGCGCGACGAAGGACCGCCAACCTTTGAAAACCGACAGCGCCACGCCACGCGCAAGCGCCCAATCGTAGGCTTCCTCCGTGTCGATCTCCTTCTGCGTGCGCGCGACGGCGACGAATGCGGCTTCCTGCACCTTGGCTTTCGCCGCCTTCTGCACGAAATGATAAAGGTCGGCGCTCGATACCGGCTTGTCGCGCACCTCGAACATTCGTTCCCATCGGCTCGCATCGTCGGCGTCGCGAACGCCTACGTCGCCCGGGAGGTGACGGTCAGGATCATTGATACGGCTTGTCTCGACGCGATCCTCGCCCGCGAAGATGTCGAGCAATCCGGCGACGACCGCCTGGGCGCGCTTGCCGCCCTCGGAATCCTCGGCGACGAAGGTCTCGATGGCGGAAACGAGGCGACGCGGCGTCAGCGCATCGGAGACAGCGGTAAGCGCGCCGTATTCCGGCGCGTATTTGCGCCGCACGAAGATGAAGGCGCGCAAGGCCAGGCGCGCTTCCTTGGTCGTCTTGAAGCGATCAGCGATGTCGAGCAGGTCGCAGAGCGCGACGAGCGCGGGCTTGGCGTTGCCGTGAATCGGGATGTCGCGGCTTACGCGCATGATCCGAAAGTAAGGCTGGTTGTTCAGCGGCTCGCGTCCGGTCACTCCGAGATTGATGCCTAGCTGAGGCGCAAGCGGCACGAGGACGCCATGCCCCAGGCTGCGCGCCGAATAAGCACCCGTTTCCTTGGAGCGCGCTTTCACAGCATAAATGTCCGCCTCAAGGCTGACAGATTTGGCGAGCAAAGCGGTGCCAAGAAAGGCGACATGGGTACGCGTCGTACGTTCGCAGATTTCTGAGAAGTTTTCGATCCGTTTGATCCATGCAGCGTCCACCTCGCCCTTCTCCGCGAGCGCGGCTTGCTCCAAGAGCACGGCTTCGGCCAGCTTCTTGTCGATAATCATTTCGCGACCCGCTTGGCGGGTTTCGGCGCGCGAACTTCAAGAAGCGTGTCGATGGAGCAATCGAGAGCGCCGCAGATGCGGGCGATGACCTTGAGCGTTGCATTGTAGTTGCTGCGGGTGCCGATGGATTCGAGAGTGGCGCGCGACAGCCCTGTGCGGGACGCGAGCAGCTCGTAGGTCATGCGCTCGCCCGTGCGCTGCTTGTAGGCGCGCATGGCCTCACGTAGACGAACGTGGATAACCGGCGGGCGAGTTGTTTTTTGTATTGACAATACAAGATTTCGCGGTTAGGGTCAAGATGTAGTCGTGTAAGCTAGTCTACCCTCGACCCGTTGTTAAGGATTCGCGTGATGCTCAAGGCAGTTAGCCTGTTTACGGGCGTCGGCGGCTTGGATTTCGGCTTTGAAGCGGCCGGATTTCGGACTGCCGCCGCCGTCGAGATGGACGCGACCTGTTGTCGGACGATTCGGCTCAACCGGAAATGGCCGGTGCTCGAAGGCGACGTGCATGCGATCACGTCGAAGGAAATTCTCGCCGCCGCGGGTCTCCGGCGCGGCGAGGCGGACGTTCTGATCGGCGGGCCGCCGTGCCAGCCCTTCTCGAAGTCGTCCTATTGGGTCAGCGGCGACGCTCGTCGCCTTGACGACCCTCGCGCAGACACGCTGACCGCGTACCTTCGTGTGCTGCGCGATATTCAACCTCGAATGTTCCTGCTCGAGAACGTTCCCGGCCTTGCCTACAAGGGCAAGGACGAGGGAATGAAGCATCTGCTTCGAGGCATCGAGCTAATCAACCGCGAAGCGAAAACGAATTACCGCGTCTCATGGAAGGTCTTGAACGCCGTCGATTACGGCGTTCCTCAGATGCGCGAGCGCGTGTTCCTGATCGGAAGCCGCGACGGCGCTATCTTTCAATTTCCGGCTGCGACGCATGGCGAGGCTGAGGAAGGCGAATTGCTGCCGGGCTCAGTCGAGCCGTTCCGCACGGCATGGGACGCGATCGGCGACCTGCCTAAGCATCCCAACGAGCCATCAATCGAGACGGGAGGATATTGGGCAGATTTGCTTCCCACGATCCCGGAAGGACAGAACTATCTATGGCACACCAATCGCGGCGGAGGAAAGCCGCTGTTCGGCTGGCGAACGCGCTACTGGAGCTTCCTACTCAAGCTCGCGAAGAATCTGCCGTCATGGACGATCCAAGCGCAGCCTGGATCCTCCATCGGCCCTTTCCATTGGAAGAACCGCAAGCTGAGCGCAGCCGAGATGTGCCGCTTGCAGACGTTTCCCGACGGTCTCGTCTTCGACTGCGGACGTGGCGATGTGCAGAAGATGCTCGGCAACGCGGTGCCGTCACTCATCACGGAGGTGCTCGGATGGGAAATGCGCCGGCAGCTTCTCGGCGACAGGAAGCGTTCGCGCACCTTGAAGCTGCTTCCTCCCGTGCGGTCGCCCATGCCGGCACCGGAACGCGTTCGCGCGGTGCCGAATAAATATGCTCACATCGTGGGTGAGCATGCGGATCATCCCGGCGAGGGCAAGGGCGCGGGCGCGAAACGTCGTGAGTCCAAACGTGATACTGAAACGGCCCCGCTGTTCAGCGAAGCGGCGGAATAATCGAGATTATTTTGCGCCTTCTATCGGCCGTCCGGCGCTCTCCTCCGCATGGTGGCGGCGGGAACTGGAGGCCATCAGAGACCTAGGCGATGCGTTTGCGACTATTCGCGAGGAATTTCTCCTTCGCGCCGACCTTGATGTTGGTCGTATAACGCCGACTGTCGAGAAGCTCCAAGAAGCCAAATTCGAAACCCTCGGCCGGTCCAAATTTCTGGCCAACCTGCTCCAAATCAACCCCGTTCTCGCCAGCGGCCCCAATAAATTTGCTTTTCTTGATCTGGGCAAGGTCGTCGCGCGCCGACAGAGACGCGACGATGCGCGCGGCCCTTTTCTTCCGCTTGACGAACTCGGCTATCCTCCCGAAATCGGCGAACTTGACTTGCCCGCCGAGAGCCAGCGCCTTGTCGTGAGCCTCGGCGGCGATCAGCTCCTCGACCTCTGCGACAAAATCGAATCCCAGCGGATGGAGAATGTAGACCCGCTCGGACGATATCAAGAAGTCGAATTCATGGTCGAGCCTGAACACGTTGTCGCCAACCATTCGAAGGCTGTCGTCGAACAGCTGCACCAGCGGGCTTTTTAGGACGCCCTTGAAACGAGTCGCGCGCTTCACCCCCACGAGCTTGCGCTTCTTCTTGTCGCGATAAACGGCGAAATAGAAGGGTATGTTTCCGGGATCGGCCAGGGCGCCGGGGTTCGACTCCCAGCCCTCTTCGTCGAAAAGCAGCTTGGGCATGGCCATTGCCTCGGAGTCCAGGTCGGCGACGAGTGTTTCGCGCGGGGAGTATTTCTCCGACAATTCGAATTCCTGAAGCGCGTCGTTGTCGGCGGCCTCGTCAAAAAAAGCGACCGTATCGTGGAGCATTTGAAGCAGCGCGTCCTGCACGGTGTCATCAGCTGGGATCAGATAATTTTCGTGTTCGCCGTTCTCGCGGTCGCTGATGCAAAATTCGACTGACTTCACATTGTCGGTATCAAATTCGTCCATTTTTCTACTCCCTCTCGATAAACACGGTGTCGCTTAACCGCAATGCGTCGAGTTCGGTGTCAGGCGGCAACGAGCGGCGCTTGGAGAGAACGACGACGCTACGCGTGGCGGCATCAGGGCGATCACCGCCGGAGGTGGCGGCTTCGATGGTGAACACGTTGAAGCCCAGCACCGCGAACACCACGTTTATGTAGTGAAGGTTCATGTGCCAAAATATGAATACGATGAAAAGAAACGCCGCGAACACCGACGCGGCGTCTCGCATGCTCCCGACATCCACTCCAAAGAGTGGAATCAGCATCGCGAACAAATACACGAGAAAGTGCTCGCTCTGGTCTTTTGACGACCTCGCGATGAGCACCCTGTGGTCATTATTCGAGAGCGCGAGGTGCCACCGATACCAAAGCGCCGCGTTCGGAAGAATCGCAAACGCCAGGCACATTGACACCCACCAGAAGTCCGGAATGTCACGCGTGCCTCGAATCGCCCAGAGGACGAAAAGCGGCGATAGGCTCCCGACAACCATTAGAAGCCTGGCGACAGGAAGTCCGCTGTTCGCGCGCGGGTTCATTCAATTTGAGTTCGTGGCGAGCCGCCCGAGAAGGCCACAGCTCGGCGGGAAGACGCCGTGCGCGCATTCCGCGGCGAACGGTGACGGACACTATTGATTGGTTCCCTCATCCGTGTATCCGGCGTCGCTCCTCTCCCGCTCGTTGAGCAACCCCGCGAAGACTCCTCGCTGGATCGGGTAGGTCGCCTTGCCAGCGCGCAATTCGCGAACGGGCGAGACGAGCGGAAGCGTCATCATCTCGGCGCGCCAATCGCCAGTTTGCCGCTCGGCGCCCTCGGTCCACTCGCCGCGAACCCGCTTATCGTCGATGACGGCGCCAGTCGCCGGGTCGAACTTTCTCATGTTCACTTGGGGTTCGAGCGTGTTGCCGGCGCGAGAATAGTCCGCCGCATCGCGGGCGCCGTAGCCACGGCTTCGAACGCCGCCGTGATTGCTGGTGTTCTCAGTCCACTCGCGAAAGGTGAAGCGGCAGTCGCCGTGTTCGTCGAGGAAGTAGCGCATCTTCTTCTTGGAGTCCCGAACGTGCGTCACCTCGTCGTTCGCGCGCGCCACGCGAAAGTCGGGATAGGTGGGGAATAGCCTCTGGCGCACGTCCTCGCGCTCGAGGTATTCAAAGAGCCCGAGCTCGTCGGCGATCCTCAAGATGGGGCCTGTTCGAAACCCATCCGCGCCGGTCGTTCGTTTGGCCCGCAGCGTGGCTGAGTTCTGTATTACGTGGGGACCAACGACGCGCCGATCGATCTCCTCGAAGAACCGCGTCACGAGCGCGTCGCCCATGTCGCGGCGCAAGCGGATGAGGCTGGTCGGCGCGCCACGGCGATATGGGCCGACGACCA
>JBEKLN010000051.1:0-53098 GCA_050010175.1 Rhizomicrobium sp. | reverse complement strand
CACATACCACCGCGAACTGGGCGGCAAGAACTATCGCTACATGCGCCCCGGTCTCGAAGACCAGCCCTGGGGCCTCGGCTTTCAGGTGTGGGATCCGTTCGGAAACCGCATCCGCTTCAACCAGCCGAAACCCTGAGCGCGAAGCCAGGTTCGATCAGTTGAGCGGCCCGATATATTCGGCCGACCCGCCGATCACCTGGGTGCCGGAGCCGCATTTCCCGTTCGAACTGATGGCGATGAAATGAATTCCCTGAGCGATGCCGTTGGTGTTGACATGGCTGATGACGAATTCGTGCGTGCCGCAGGCGGCAGTCATGGTTCCCATGCCGTCGCCCGGCGTGTTGGTGACGGCATACGTCCCGGTTTCGTCCGCGCCCGTCTTGACCTTTCCGTCGGTGTTCTGGACGTGACCGCTCAAGCCTGGCGTTCCCGTGGTTCCCAGGATGTTGCCGTTGCCGTCGAAGCAGAGGGTCCCGACGACATCCTTTGCCTGGCCGGAACCATCGTCCACGCTCGTGCTGATATGGCCGTAGCAGCCGTTCAGAACGGCGTTGGTGTACGCAACCTGGGCTTGCGCGGAACCCGCGGCCGACAGAGCCAGCGCGGCAACGCCAATCAGTAGAAGTTTCACAGGAACTCTCCCTCGTCAGATACGGGCAATCCGGGGCAGATGCCCCCCGAACTCCCAGGAGCCCCTCCAACGGGGACGAGGCTAGTCTTGCACCCGCCGCACCTCAAGCAGGCCCCGACCGGCTTTGCCTGAATTTTCCATGTCAGCGCGGTGCCCGTGCGTCTGCGCATTAACCGGCCCGTAAGCCTAATCAATCGATAATTCCCGCCAGATTTTGCCGGGTCCCCATGGCTGCCACGTCGCTGTCCGATCTTGTGATGATCTTCTCCGATGCGCTGACGCCGGAGAAATGCGCCGCACTGATCGAGCGCTTCGAGTCCTCGAACGCCCGGGAACCCTGCGCCCGCGAGCACGGCCACAGTTTCACCCAGCTCGATATCACCCAACACTGGCCCGAGGAGAACGCCGCGCTCATCGGCGTATTCCTCGCCTTCCTCAACAAGTACCAGGTCGCCGCCAACGCCGCCTACTGGCCGCCGAAATTCTGCTTCGAGCATCTGAGGATGAAGCGCTACTTGCCGAACGGCCGCGATTCCTTCCCGACCCATGTCGACGTGATGTGCCACGACGCTGCCAGGCGCTTCATGACGGCGATCCTGTATCTGAACGAAACCGACGGCGGCGAGACCGTGTTTCCCGAACTCGGCCTGTCCGTGGCGCCGGCGCCCGGCAAGCTCATCGCGTTTCCGCCTCTGTGGCTGTTTCCCCATTCTGGAAAGCCGACGCTGTCAAAGCCGAAATACATTCTTCATACCTATCTCTGCTATCCGCCGGCCGCGGCGGCGTGACGTTTTCCGCCGCACATCGCGCGGGTTGCAAAAAGATTCGTCCGTGAACGCCCCAATGCGCTTGAAGAAGCACGCGCGCCCGCGCATGATGAAAACACGGCGGGGGCGCTGAATGAGCCAATTTGAGGGTTCATGTTCGCTTCGTCGCGCCGCATGTCCGACAGCACGTCCCGCCGCGGCGCGGGGCTCGATACCTCGCATTTCGGAACCGCACTCACAGTTAACGGACGCGTGGACAGCGACGGCGAAATCCACATCCATGGCCGCGTGATCGGCCGCATCAGTGCCGAACGCATCGTGCTCGGCGCAAGCGGCATCGTGATGGGCGACGTGACGGCCCGGCACATCCGCATCGGCGGACGCTTCACCGGACGCATCTTTGCGCTGGAGGTGATGCTCGACCCGTCGGCCTATGTCGAAGGCAAGGTTTTTCACAACAACGTCACGGTGGCGCGCGGCGCCCATGTCGATGCGCGCATGCCGTGGCGGCCGCTCAACTACTTCGACTCCCTCGAACAACTCCCGGAGATACAGCCATGACGATTTTCCAGCGCCCCGAAAAACCCGGTGAAGCCGATTCTGGCGCCAAGCCCGCCCCGCGTGAGGTCACGACCGAAACGCGGACTCCGGCAGCGTCGCCGCCGGTGCCTGCGCCTCCGCCTGCAAGACCGCAGGTTGCAGCGCTGCCGCAGGCATCGCACCCGCCTGCCACGTCGGTGATCAGCAAGGCGCTGAAAATCACCGGACAGCTGGAGAGCAGCGAGGACATCCAGATCGAAGGCCAGATCGACGGCGATGTCCGCGGCGTCAATGTGAAAGTGGGGCAGAATGCCAAAGTGAAGGGCACCGTCTACGGCGACCAGGTGGAACTGGCCGGCACCGTCGAAGGCAAGATCGAGGCCAAGAAGGTGGTGCTCGCTTCGACCGCGCACATGTCGGGCGACGTGGTGCACCAGGACATCCGCATCGAATCCGGCGCCTTCATCGACGGGCACTGCAAGCCGGAATACGGAAAAACGCCGGCGGCGAAATCCGCAAACGGCGTGCGAACGGCAGCGGAGTAACGCTGCCCTCGCGCTACCCCGCTTTCACGAGCCTGATCGCGGTTTCGGGGCAGGCGGCCACGCACGCGCCGCAGGCGTGGCACTGATCGGCATGCACGGCGAAGGCCTGGCGATTGCCGTGGACAAACGCCTTGATGCGGCCCTTCAACGACAGCTGCGCGCGTTCGCTCTTCTCGAGCTTGCGGACCTCGAAGACGCTGTAGGGGCAGACCGCGACGCAATCTTCCTTGCCTTCGCAGCGCTCGCGGTCGATCAGCGGCACCGTGATACCCGCCGGCTGCTTGCAATCGTCCCTGTTCATCATGCGCGACTCACATCCGGTGCAGGCCGTCCAGAAGCGCTGGCTCGCGTTGCAGGCGGCGGTACGCCACATTCATGTCGGAATAGAGATGGCGTTTCAACAGAGGCTTCAGCGAACCTGTCTCTTCGCCGCGCAGCATCAGGAATGCGGCGAGAGCAAACGCCCAGTCGCGCTCGCGCAGGTAACCGGCGCGCGACCATTGCCACCCGTGCGTGCCTGCGCTGTGAAACTGGCTGAAATTGAAGGACCCATTGGCGCCAAACATGCCGAAGCCCAGAAATACAGTCATCAGATCGGTCGCATATTCATGCATTTCATGCCCGCCCGGCGCTTCCTCGCGCACGGTGGCCAACAGATAATGGGCAAGCTCATGCGCAAACGTCGCTACCAGCGTCATGGGCTCCGACAGTTTCGCCGGATCGTAGGTGATCGTCACTTCACCTCCGCGCTCGACACCGAACGTGCCCAATGGTGGCGAACCGGATACAGGTTCGAGCGAGGCAAGCTCGCCGACCTTCAGCGGCGAACTTTCCGGTTGGGCGATCAGTTGACAAGGCCAGTCCGTCATCCCTGCGTGTTGCTTGACACAGGCGAAAATATGCTCGGCACGGGCATGACCTCTGGCATCCGTCGGCGGGAAAAAATCACCCGTGGGTCGCACGAGCGGCGAGGACTTCAACCGCGTCAGTCCGCCGAAATTCTTCAGCATCCAGACCCATGACTGGAGATGCCACGCTTCGTCCTCCTCATCGAGAAAATGTTTCGATCCGAAGGGCCACATCGCCGCCCCGCTGTCCTGCCCCGGCGCAGTTGTAGCAGAGCATGGGCTGCATCCACCATCGCAACCATGAGCGCCGGTCATTGCGAATGGCGGACCGGTTTGCTACCAAGGAAATGCGAGACCCACTCGCACCGATCCGGAGGCGCCATGCAGACCGCTCATTCGACACACCGCAAAATCGCGGTGCGGCGGGAGCGTGTGCGCTTCGCGGTTTAATTCTCCCGGCCCCCGCACCCCACTGACAATCATGCGCAAACCGCGCCCAGGCGCGGCTCGCCGTGCGCAAACATGCGCGAACGAGGATCACATGAGCGTTTCCAACTCGGAGAATTCTAACCCGGAACTCGACAGACGCATCCAGGACTATCTGCGCGCGTTCGCGCTGCGCATGCCCGATTGCGAACGGGCTGGCCCGTTTCTCGCGAGTTTCGATTCCGGCAGCGACAATCCCTATCGCAACTATGCGGTGCCGGACGACGACGCCCGTCCCGACCTGAATGACATTGCGGCGCTGACAGATATCTTCCGGCGGCGCGGACGTGTGCCGCGCCTGGAGTATGTGGCGAAGGCCGCGCCGTATGTCGAAACCGCGCTCGTCGAACACGGCTTTGCAATCGAGAAGCGGTTTCCCGTGCTTGTGTGTGCTCCCGGCGCGATGCGCGAAACGCAGGCGGATGGAGTCACGATGGGCATCGCCGCTGCCGAGTCGGCTATCGTCGCGGCAGCTGAAGTCGGGGCCATCGCCTATGGCGGCGAGGCCTATGCCGAGCCCCTGCGACGGCTTGTGTCGCAAGGCGGTGTGCTGATGCTTGCGCGCGATCGCGCCTCCGGGATGGCCATCGGCGCGGGTATGGCAACGCCTCCCCACAACGGCACCTGCGAAGTGGCCGGTATCGGCGTCATCCCGTCGCATCGCAGGCGCGGGATAGCGGGCGCGCTGACGGCCGCGATCACCCGCGAAGCCTTCCTGCGCGACGCGACTCTGGCGTGGCTCACACCAGGACACGACGAGGCCGAGCGCATCTATGCGCGCGCAGGCTTCGTCCGGGCCGCGGAACAACTCCACATCTCATTGCCGGCCTGACGGTGGACGGTCGCTCGTCGCCGGGAAAAAAACTGCTAGTCTCCGGGGCCGCCAGCGAGGGGGAGATCATGACCGCTGCATCGCCTGCAATCCTGTGGACCGCAACCGTCACGCTTCTGATCGGATTCTTCTATTTCTACACCGGGTTTCGCGTCGGAAATCTGCGTGGCAAACACAACATCAAGGCGCCGGCCACCAGCGGCCATCCCGAATTCGATCGCGCCTACCGGGTGCAGATGAACACGCTGGAGCAGCTGGGCATCGTCCTGCCGTTCCTGTGGCTGGCCGCGCTCTATCCCATTGGACTGGCGTGGCTTGCGCCTCTTGTTGCCCTGATCTGGCTCATCGCCCGCATCGTCTACATGATCGGCTACATGACCGATCCCGACAGGCGGCTCGCGGGTGCCATGCTGAGCGGTGTGTGCGATCTCGCGCTGTTCATCATCGCAGCCGTCGGTATCGTGCGCGCCTGGCTCGTGCTGCATGCCGTTTGAGTGCTATGGTCCGCTTGTAGAGTACGCCTGTATGGATCGTCAGCCGCGCCAGCCGGCATCGAGCGAGGAACCGTCATGACCATCATTCACCGAAGCCGTCGCGACGTTGCCATCGCGGCCGGCTCGATCGTGGCCTCCATCGGCATCGTCGGCAGCACATCCGCTGGTCTTGCCGCCAACTCCATTAAGGGAGAGATTTCGCGTTCGAATGCCGCCATACATCAGGAGATCGGTTTTGCGGCAGACGTCGCGCGCGTCTACCGCGCACTGACGGATGCGGCGGAATTCGACAAAGTCGTTCAACTCAGCGCTGCCATGAATTCCGGAATGAAGACGTCGCTCGGCGCAACGCCGACGGCAATCGAGTCCGCGCCGGGCGGCGCATTCTCCCTGTTCGGCGGCTATGTCACCGGCCGCATGCTCGAACTCGTCCCAAACACCCGCATCGTTCAGGCATGGCGCGCGGGCAGCTGGGGCGAAGGCATCTATTCCATTGCCCGCTTTCAGTTGTCGCAGAACGATTCGGCCACCAAACTCATATTCGATCACACAGGCTTCCCGAACGCTGCTGCGGCTCACCTGGCGGAAGGCTGGCACGTCAATTACTGGCAGCCACTCGCGAAATCGCTCGGCTAGCGGAGCGGCCCATGTCGCTGTCGGACCTTGCCGCGATCGGTGGCTTCGTCAGCGGCATCGCCGTGGTAATCTCGCTGATCTATCTTTCGTTCCAGATCCGGCAGACAGCGAAAAATCAACGCGGCACCATGCACCAGATGCGGGCATCGCTGTCGACGGATGTGATGTTGCGCATTGCGGAGTCAGGACTGGCGCATTCATTTCGCGCCGGGCTCACCGGTGACCCCTCAATCTCCGAAGCCGAATTCTGGCAATTTTTCTACGCCGCGAGCGCCATTCTGCGGACGACTGAGAACGCATTCACGCAATATCAGGATGGTCTCATCAGTGACGCCCACTTTGCCAGCGCAAAGGCGAGCGCGCGAACCTTTCTGACGAACCCCGGCTATCGCGCCCTCTGGCAGGTGACGCGGCTGAACCGGGAAGCGGGCTTCCGTGAATTCATGGATGAACTGGCGGTGGAATCCGAAGTGCCTGCGTCACCCGATCTGTTCGGCGAGTGGAAGTCACGTCTCTAGCGACACTGGCCGCCGGCCCGCGCAACTGCAATTGGTCGGAGCCCGTACGCCCGTCGCGTGACGGACTCCAACCCTCGAATTACCTGGCAGATTCTGATTGCGATGGAGTGACGAGCGAAACCTGCCGCTGGCCGCAGTTCTTGGACGTTTCCAGTTCGTGCACTGCCACGAGACGTCCCTTGATGTCGGCGATTTCTGCAGGAACGGAACCGCGCCGCTCTGAACCCAGCGGTTGCTGCAGGACGATGTATCCGATTGCGTCCTCGTACCGCGCCTTGTCCTGCTGATCGGCGGCAAGCTGATAGGTCGCCTGCAGGCTCGCGGCGTAGTCCACCAGCTGGCGGCAGTCGAGATAGTCGTACAAGGCCGGGCTTACGACAGTGGCCTGGATATCTTCCGGTGGCGTCGCGCAGGCGGACAAGGAAATTCCGGCAGCGACAACAAGCGATGCAGAAACAATCGAACGCATGAAGTTACTCCCCATCGACACTCGCGCAAACCGCGATGGAGGCATTGTGGGCGAACTGCGGAATGAAACAATTGTTGGTGCGAATTACGAATGCCAAGCGGTGTTTCTTCGCAGGCATCTTTCACTCAAATGTTGAGAAAATCGAACGGCTGGGCGCGGTGCGGTGCGGCGCCCGCGGAAATCCGCACCGCGGATTCAGGCGGGATTGCCAGCGGGTAACACGTGCAAGTGGTATCAGCGACTGCCGGATTAAGCGAAATCATCCTGTGTTAATCCGACAATTCAATCAAAAGCGATCAATCGCCGGAATGCATGAGGAGAACTACGCAGGCGTGCAAAAAGAACTTGAACCGCGGGTCGCGCGCGGCTATGTGGCAGTGCAACGCGCCATGAGCGCTCTTGTTCCCTCGGGACCACAGGCTTGTCCGTGTCCGGGAACCGCGTCCGACCGTCGGATTTTAGGCGGATGGACATCACATTGATCGCTGAACCGAGGATCTCGCCCTGAGCAATTCGAATGTGCGCCAAAAGGGCGTCCAATGCGGTGTTGCCGAAAGCAACCCGGCGACGAGCAGACATGATCTGCGTTTCTGGCGTTCCGAAGCGCGCCGTCACTGGACAGAGCTTGTCCTGGGCCGAATGCGCCTGGCAATTTTGCCGCTGATCGCGGCTGGGGTGCTGATGGCCGGACAGACTTTCATCGGTCGCGTTCAATATTTCGACGCGGTATCGACATCCCATCCCATGCCGTTTGTGGCTGCAATTGAGAAATTCGTCTACGCCGCGCGAGGCGTCGCGCCATCCCCGCGACCGTCTGCCTACGATGCGGAAATGCAGATGAGCCGGTCCGCGCTGCTTGATCGTTGGAACCCGCTGATCGAAGCCGCATCAAGGCAGTTTGGCATTCCGCAGTCATGGATTCGCACCGTGATGCGCATGGAAAGTGCCGGCCGGACCATGTCGTCGGTAACCCAGCCGATCACGTCCCGCGCCGGCGCGATGGGCCTGATGCAGGTCATGCCGGGGACTTACGCAGAGATGCGCCAGCAATACCGTCTCGGCAGGAACGCCTACGATCCGCACGATAACGTGTATGCGGGCGCTGCGTATCTTCGATGGTTGCACGGGAAATACGGTTTCCCCGCAATGTTCGCGGCATACAATGACGGCCCGGGACATCTAGAGCAGCACATGCAGCATGGAGAGACCCTTCCCGACGAAACCCGCAATTACCTGAACCGGATTTCGGCCATCCTTGGCGGCGGGCCGGCTCGTTTTGGCCGCGGACGAACCGTGCTGCTCACCCGTCCGAACGGCGAGCCAGTCTTGATCGCTGCGGCCGACGTCGCGACTGTGCGTCCCGCGTTACCCGGCGAGTATGCACCTCTGGTTCGCGCAGTGATTACGGTGGGTCGTGAACATCAGGGCGTTCGCGAGAATGCGGCCGAAGTTGAGGCTGCATTGAGCAGGCCCGTCCATATGGCGGAGATCGAGCGGCCCCGCCGCATCTCGGTGTCATACTTAACGCGCAGTTAACTGACGTGGAAAATCCTACTCGTCATCGCAGTGCGGCCGATCTGGCTCGTGTCTGCGAAGCGGGATGACTGCTCGCAATCTATGGTTATCGTTCGATATACCGTCCCACGATCGTGAACCCCGGATGAATTGCGATTTCAAGGCGAGTTCAGCGCCACGACTTCATTCTCACGCATGAGCGGAGGGCAATGGCGCCCGCCACACGTGGGAGTGTCGAACGTGAATATCAAGCAAAATCTCCTGATTGCGATTGCAGCAACCGCGATCTCACTGTCCTTCGCCGGCGGCGCGTCGGCCGGTACATGGCAGAATAACCATCCGCGGCGCGCGGAAGTGAACGGCCGGCTCGACAACCAGAATTTCCGTATCAACCGCGACGTCCGCGACGGCAAGATCACGGGAGTAGAAGCTTCGCAGCTGCATTCGGAAGACCGTTCCATGCGCATGGAAGAGCGCGCCGACGCCCGCGCCGATGGCGGGCATATCACCGGGGCAGAGCAGCGTGCGCTCAACCGCCAGGAAAACGGCGTGAGCCACCAGATCTACAACCAGGCACACTGAAAGCCGGTCGGCCACATTCGAAGAGAGGCGCAGGAGCCGCCTCTCATTTTTTTGCTCCGACTACGGAATGTCGACGCCCTCGTCGGGCGGCTCGATATCCAATGCACCCGCCGGCGGAATGACAACCGGTTTGCGATGGGCGCGATTGAGCGCGGCGTTGAGCGTTGCCAGCGGACCGGATTTCAGCACGGTCCAGCTTTTTTGTGCCGCGGTCAGTTTCGAAAGAGCGTCGGACACGACCGCGCGTTGGGCGTCCGTGGGCGCCGCGTCGGACCCTTCAAGAGCAACTTCGATTCCGCCGAGTTGGCTGTCGACAACGGCGAATGTCGGATCGGTGCGCGCCGGTTTTTTCCGCAGGGGATCGGCGAGAGAGCGCAACGGATCCTTTGTGCCCGCAGGAAAGAGTTTGTCGAGCTGTTTGTCGAGCGACTGCATTTCGCCATAACCCGTGCGGGCCTGTGCCAGCGAAGGCGCAATCTTGAGGGACAGGTCGAGCGATGCCGTGAGATCGGCGACACTCGCCTTCACGCGCGGATCTTCGGTAACCACGAGTGGTGCGGTGTACGATCGGCCGTCTGCCTTCAGCACAACCCGATAACGTCCAGGAAGAACGAACGGACCGGCGGGAAGGATCGGCGTTCCCACGTCCCACACCGCGGCGATGGCGTATTCGTAGCGGATCGCAGACGGCCGGAGATACCGCAGATTCCACACGAAACGATGGAATCCCGGCGCTGCCGAGAGCGTCTGTGGGGGCTTGATCCAACCCGCGGCGAAGTAACGTTCGGCATCCGGCCATTGCGCTTTGGCATCGCTTGCGAACCGACGCACCAGCGCGCCCGAGGCGTCACGGATTTCCAAAACCAACGGACTCGACGGCTTTGCGGCAATCCAGTAATCGATCGCCGCGCCCGCCGGCGGATTGGGACTCATCGGTTCTTCCGGCGGCAGCGGCGTGTCGCTGTTGTTGTTCGCATGCACGCGGATTGCCGGAGCCGGTGTGAAGAGGTGCGCAGTTTCGCCGGGCTGCACGCTCTCGCGCAGCGGTACGACATTGTCGAGCGACCAGATAGCACGGCCTTCCGTGGCCGCCACCAGATCGTCGCCATGCACGAGAAGATCGGTCACCCATGCCGTGGGGAGGTTTTGTCCCAATGGCGTCCAATGCCCGCCGTCGTCTGGCGAAACAAATGCGCCGACATCGGTGCCGGCATAAAGCAATCCCGCCTTCACCGGGTCGGCGCGCACCACGTCGACAAAATGTCCGGGCGGCAGATCGCCCGCGGCGGCAATCCACGTCTTTCCGTAGTCGCGTGTGACGATTATCCGCGGCGAGAAATCATCCAGCCTGTGCCCGTCGATCGCTGCATAGGCCGTTCCCGCATGCAGCGGCGAGACGTCGATCGAAGCGACCTTGGCCCAAAGCGGTACCAGTGATGGTGTGACGTTCGCCCAATGCGCGCCGCCGTCGCGCGTCAGCTGGATCAATCCGTCGTCGGTGCCGATCCAGATCTCTTCCGCCGAGGACGGCGACGGCGCAATCGTGGAGATGGACCCATAGCCGCAGTCCTTCGCCTGCTGGCGGGCCAAATCATTTGCATCGCAATTCTTCGCAGTGTCGACCTTGCCGGTCAGATCGCCGCTGATGATCGACCAGTGCCGTCCGCCGTCCTGGGTGCGAAACACGACCTGGGCGCCGAGATAGAGCGAAGCCTTTCCCGCACGCGACGCAACAAGCGGCGTCACCCACAATGTGTGATAGCGTACGGTTGTCGGCCGCTTGCCGTACGATGAGACAGGCCAAGGTGATATCTGGGAAACCTGGCCCGTGCGCGCATCCCAACGCGTGACGCTGCCGCCGAGGCCGGAGTCATAGACGATGTCCGGATCGGTGGGATCGGGGATGTCGTAGTCGCGTTCGTCGCCGCCGACGGGATGCCAGTCGCGGTAGGTGACAGCGCCGTAATCGGTTCGACTGGCAATCGACACGGTGCCGGAATCCTGCTGGCCGGAATAGATCCAATAGGGAAAGCGGTTGTCGGTTGCCAGATGATAGAACTGTCCCGTCGGCTGGTTGTACCAGCTGCTCCACGTCCTCCAGTTGTCGACGCTGACGACCGCGCCCTGGTCGCTGCCGGTGATGATGTGATCGGGATGGGCCGGATTGATCCAGATGTGATGATAATCGTCGCCGCCCGGCGCACCTTTGACGATGTCGCACACCGATCCGCCCCTCGCGCAACGCCGGATGGATTGACCGACCGTGAATACGACATCGGGATCGTTCGGCTGGACTACGAGCCTGCTTGCGTAGGAATTCGTGAACGCGGTCTCGTCATTGACCCGCGACCAATGCATACCTGAATCATCCGACCGCCACAGGCCGCCGGCCGACTTGGAATCGACCGACGCGTAGAGGCGCGTTCCGTTGGCCGTGTGCGCCGCCGCCAGCCCGATACGTCCCAAAACATCCGTCGGCCAGCCGTTGCCGGAGAGTCGCGTCCACGTCGCGCCTTCATCCGTCGACTTGTAGATGGCGCTTCCGGGACCTGCGTCCGGAATGAAGTAGCTGAGCCAGGGATATTGATGCACCTCCCACGCAGACGCAAAGAGCGCATGCGGATCGGCCGGATCGGCTGCGATGTCGGTAATGCCTGTCCAGGTGTTGATCCTCAGAACCTGCGACCAAGACTTGCCGCCGTCGGTCGAGCGATAAAGTCCACGCTGCGGATTGGGGCCGAAGAAGTGTCCCTGCGCACCGACCAGCACGAGATCGGGATTGCCGGGATCGACCCAAATTTTTCCGATGTGACGTGTATCCGTGAGACCGAGCGACGACCAATGTGCGCCGCCATCGGTCGATTTGAACACGCCGGAGCCTGCGCCGAGATCGTAACGTGTTTCGGCCTGTCCCGTGCCGACATAGATGATATTTGGATTCGACGGCGAGACCGCAAGGGCGCCGATCGGCGCAGCCGCGCCATGATCGAATAGCGAAACCCAGGTGCGCCCGGCGTTCGTCGTGCGCCACACACCGCCACCGGCCGCGCCGAAATAGAACGTGTCCGGTTGCGAGGGAACGCCGGCGACGACCGTCGCCCAGCCGCCGCGGAACGGGCCTACGAGTCGCCACGAGAGACCTGCAGCCGCGACATGAACGTTCGGCGAGGCCGGAAACGAAAGGAAAAGCGATGCTGCCGCGGCAATCACGGCCAAAGTGAATCTGCTGTACACGGAGTTATCCTTGAAAATCTCGTCAGGGGGGCGCCGCAACTTGCCTACTATGGCCGCATTCCTGAATTCAATAGAATTGCCAAAAGAGCGGATCAGCTAGGCGATCTGCGGTTGCGGCGCAGCGAGGGCGCGCTCGAAGCGCAGGCAGGTTTTCCGAACGCCGGGCCGAATTTCGAAGTCCTCGAGAACGGCCGTCTCGGAAAATCCGAGCCCGGCGAGCAGGCGGCACGAGCGCCCATTGTCCGCGTGCACGCGGGCATGCACGCGGCCGACACCCAAAGACGGAGCGGCAAGGAGGATGGCTGCTATGGCTTCACGTGCAAAACCGCGCGCCCAGAGCCTGCGCACGAAGATGAAGCCCAGGTCGGCATCTGCTGAGCCGTCGAGTTCGCTCAGGTCGCACAGACCCGCAAAGCTCAGATCAGCTGCAAGCCGGACGGTCCAGATCATCGCGCGGCCAGCTTCCATATCCGCCGACAGGGACTGCGCCACGGCGAAAGTCTGTTGGGAGGTCGGGTCCGCAGGCCAATCCCAATAGGCCATCGCATCCGGATCGCCGCGAATCTCGAAAAGCTCGGCTGCGTCCTCGATGCGGAAAGGCATGAGGCGAAGCCGGGCTGTCGAGAGCTCTCTCATAATGTCGGCATCCGCGCCCCGCTAACCGGGGGAATGCCCGTTCGTCGCCGACGGTGGCGGTGTCTCGGTTTGACCTGCGCGCGTCTGCAGGAATCGCATGGCGAGCGGCACAAGACCATTGAGCCCGTTCACGCCCGCCCCATCGCCCACCGTGATGGCAAGATTCTCGGGCATGAAGCGCTGCGAGCCGGCCGCGAGAGATTTGAACACGTTGACGACGGCCGTCTGGTCCTTGCCGATGGCGTTCTGTTGCGCTTCGAGTGCCGTCGCAACGGCCAGACCTTCGGCTTCGGTCTGCACGGCGCTGGCGCGGCCGACTTTCTCCAGCCGGTAGGATTCGCCGTTCGCCGTCTCCTGGACGGCCGTCGCATTATTCTTTGCGATCTCGATGCCGACGGCCGACTTCGCCAAATCGGTCTGCATGTCGGCGCGGCCCCTCGACGCCTCGAGTTCGATGCGCTTGTCCTGCGCGCTCTTCTGGGCCTGGTAGGTTTCTTCCTGCTGCTTGGCAATCTCGCGTGTCGTCAGCACTTCGACGAGCTGCGTCGGTAGAATCACGTCCTGAATGTATACCCCGCGCGTCTCCACGCGATATTCCTGCAGTTTCGCGGCGATGTGCTCCTGCGCCTGCTCCTGGACATTCTGGCGCTTCTCGATGAAGTCGATGGCCGGCATGCTTTGGAGCTTGTCGCGGAAGTGATTGCCGACAGCGGCCTGAAGAACCTCGTTCACCAGGTTGAACATGGTGCCGACAATGGAAATCACCTTCGGCGCTTCCGTGTCGGGTACGTGAATCTGCACCTGAAGATCGATGTTGAATACGAAGCCCTCCTTCGACTTCGCCACGATCTGCTTCAGGTCCTTGTCGAGATTGTGCGCCGACGACGTGGCATCGGCCCAGTTCAGCGTGAGGATGAAGGTCGGCACGATCTCCACGCTGTAGCAGCGCGGATTGATCGCATATTTGCCCGTGCGCAGCGGCTCCTGCCAGATGCCGCGATGGCCGGGGCGGACAAGCGAGCCGAATTTGAACTCCGCACCCGACGTGTCTTCGGTTGCGAGACCGACATAGGCCTTCACGACGGCGACCTCGCCCTGGTTGACAACGAGCATCGGCACGATTTCGACGCTGACCAGAAACGGATTGAGGTTGTAGGCGCCGTACAGCAACGGGTCATGCTGCAGGCCGATACGCCCGCCACTGTCCAGGAAGGTCTGGAAATCCTGGTAGTTGTTGTGGATTTCGTTTTTCACCGCGAGGATGGCTTCCACGAGGTCGGAATCCTTTGCGTCTGCACGCCCTTCTAGCTGCGCGATGTCGGCGAAGTCGCCGAGGCGGTTGGCGATGGCGCCCTTGGGTAGCGGCACACCTTCCAGCGTCGTGACGATGCCGATCATGTCGACGATGCGGCCCTTGCCGTCGCGATCTTCCAGCGTGCGCGGCTCGATGCGCACGACATCGAGTTGCGACGGTGCAAGACCGAAGGACTGCGGACCGAGCATGCCACCGCGGCCGACGGCCAGCCGCGTGTATTCCTCGGCAACCGGCACGCCGTAAACGCGATTCTTCGTCACGACGAGGAACCCTACGGGGTGAATCGGCGCAACGGTGCCGGGCGGGAGAACCTGGCGCTGCACGCCCTTCTGTCCGCCTTCCTGCACGAAGGTGAGCAGGTTCTCGAAATTCCCGAACGCAGATTTGTAGATGCCCGATTTAGCGCCGATGGGAAGACCCTCGCCGACCTGCGCGATCACCACGCCGATCTGGCCAGCCGGAATCTGCACCATGGGATGGCGCGTGACCCTGTAGAGAGGCCACCACTTGAAGCGCACGCCGGGCATCAGAAGTTCGGCCTGATAGCCCGCTTCTCCGTTGAACGCGACAGGCCCGCCGCTCTTTAACTTGCCCATGCTGACTCGCTTGCGCACGAGTCCGATTTCCGTGGGACCGACCGTCCAGAACGAATTCCACACGATCACGAGAACGACGACGGCGACGAGCATGGCCAGAAGAACGTAAGCGTTGTCCAGCCAGCTCAGATTGCGAAATATAAGACTCATAGCAATGACCCCAGATCGACCCGCATAATGTATGCGCACGGGGGCTGGATTTCATGACGCATATTTCGATCGGACATGGACGCCGGCGGCTTGACTTTGGACCCGTCAACACCCAACGGGTGTCTGCGCGGAAACGACCGAGCGATGCCCAGCATTCTCCACGCGCCACGCGCCCCGACTAATCGTCGTTGATGTCGATGATGGGAAGAGAAATGATCCGCCCATAGAGTTCGATTTTTGCGCGAATGTCGGCCCGGTCGCGTACTTCGGCGAAGCGCCGGTCGAACTCCGCTGCCACGGGTTGCTGATGCGCAGGCTTCAGAAATGTCTGAAAGCGATAGAGAGTGGCTGTGCGCTGCTCGGGGTTGTCGAGGGCTTCCAGGTATGCCTTCGCGGCGCCGTCCAGATCGTTCGTGCACAACAGCGCGTCGGAGTAGACTGTTGGCGCATCGGCAGCGTGGGCCTTGATGTAAGCAATCGACTTTTCGAGATTAATGTCGTCGTGCAGCTGTGCATAGGCGCACGCGCGTGCATATTGAAGTGACATGCGCCCGTACGGACTGGGCGTGCCCATCTCGAGATTCTCGACCGCAGCCAGCGCCTCTTTCGGCCGGCCTGCGTCATCGTAGGCTTCGGCGAGATTGATCGCCTGACTCACATTTGGGTTTCCATCCTCCGGTTTGGCCGCAGCCTTCGCGAGTTGTGCCAGCGCTTCGTCGAAACGACCCAGATGACCCAGTGCGATCGCGCGGTTGTTCTCGGCCCAGTTGATCTGGTCGTCATAATCGCTGAACGGCTGCTTTTTGGCTTTGCCGGCTTCGGCCTTCGCAATGGCGTCGTCGAGGATTGCCAATGCCTCGTCCGGCTTATTGACGGTGATGAGAATGGTTGCCGTCTCGTTGATGCCCTCAAGCTTGTCCGGCGCGGCTGCTGCCTGAGCGCGGACGGTGGCGAGATCCCGCGCGAGGGTTGCGTCGATATCAAATCTGGATGGATCGGCCTTCACGAGTGAGTCGAACCGTTTGTCGATGCGAACGTTGATGACAGAGCCGGTCGTTTCAATGGCCGCAGCAGCGTTTGCGGCACCCACCGGATCTCCGCGTTCAAGCTTGAGGCGGGCGAGCCGCAGCCACAGCGCATCTGCGGAATTGAAGACATCGCTCGGATGCCAGTGAGCGGCGAACAAAGCTCCCAGCAGGGCCAGATCGCGGTCCTGGCCCCCGGCAAGAGAACGGGCGAGCCGCTCCACCTGAAAAATGAACCCGTCGCCGTGGTTCGAAAGTTGATCGGGCCACATCTGCGCGAGCGAAGTGAGGGATGTAACCTCATCATCCGGATCATCGAGTTTGTAAGCGGTGAACAGACGCATCGACCAGAGCTCGCCGGTGGCAAACTGTGTCCGCGTAGCCTGCTTGAAGTACTTCTGCGCCGTACTGAAATCGTTCAACTGGGCATAGGCGAGACCAAGTGTCGCCTGCGTCAGAAATTGCGCCTCGGAAGGAAGACCGGAAAACCCGGGATCCGACACAATCGGCAGCAGCTCGTCGACGGCACCTTTGAAATCGTTACCCTGCAGCCTGCGGTAGGCGTCGCTTACCTGCGCCTGCATCGCGGCGAGCGCATTGGCCGGCTGCGCCTGCGAGCCTTGTGGCTGATTGGCGCTGCCGGGCCAAGGCGCCCCAAGCGCAAGGAGTGTGCCCAGACACACCGACGAAAAGAATTTCCGCACGCCGCCCTCAACACCTGTGCCCGGCTGCAAGAATATCCGCAATGCCTTCGGGAAAACAGAGCCCATCGACCGTGACGGAACAGACATCTTCGGCCATCATGATCACAGACGTGGCTCCTGAGAGGATTCTCCGATGTGCCCCATGTTCTCTCGTTTCGCGAGTGTGCTGGCCGTGTCGACCTGTCTGGCCGGTGCATCCTTCGCGCAGAACAATCCGGGCGAGCTGCTGCCGACAGGACAGCGCATCACGCCGGAAGCAGCGGCGCGCGCGCATTTTCAGGATCTCAATCCCGGCCTTGCGGCCTATCCCGATCATCGCGCGGGCGGGGCCGTGACGACTGCCGTCAGCCATGACGGCAAGACGCTTCTCATTCTGACCAGTGGTTTCAACCGCATGGCGACACCGCAGGGCAAGCCCGATACGAGTGCGTCCAGCGAATACGTGTTCGTGTTCGACATAGCGTCGGGATTGCCGAAGCAGACGCAGGTGATCCAGGTTCCCGACACGGATTCCGGACTTGCTTTTGCGCCTGACGATTCGCGCTTTTACGTCGCCGGCGGCGTCGACGACAACGTGCATGTGTATGCCCGCGGCGACAAAGGCTGGGCGCAGGACGGCGCACCTGTTTCACTGGGACATAAGACAGGTCTCGGTATCAACGTGAAGCCCAGTGCGGCGGGCCTCGATGTGAGCGAGGACGGCAGCCTCGTTGTCGTCGCGAACCGCATGAACGATTCAATCACAGTCGTCGATGTCTCCGGTCGGCGCGTCAGGGGCGAATTCGATTTGCGGCCCGGCAAGAACGATCCCGCAAAAGCCGGCGTTGCGGGCGGCGAATACCCGTATTGGGTCCAGATTAAGGGAAATACGGCCTATGTTTCGAGCCAGCGCGATCGCGAAATCGTGGTCGCCGACATCGGCTCAATGCATGTCGCAGGACGTATCAAGGTCGACGGCACGCCCAATCGCATTCTCCTCAACGCCGGCAAGAGCCTGCTGTTCGTCGCGCAGGACAACAGCGACAGCATTGCCGTGATCGACACGTCGACAAATACGGTGCGCGAATCGATCGACGCGCGAGCGCCGTCTGGAACCTTCGCCGATCCGCGCGCGTTCCGCGGCGCGGCGCCAAACAGTCTTGCGCTGTCTCCGCAGGGAGACATGCTCTACGCCACGCTGGGCGGCTCGAACGCCGTGGCCCTGATCCCTCTTGGGCAATCGCCGCACCACGTCGCCGCACTCGTTCCGACGGGCTGGTATCCGAACTCCGTGAGTGCCGCCGGCAACATGCTGTTCGTCGTCAACGGTCACAGCAATATTGGTCCCAATCCGATGGGATGCAGCCATGCGCGCGTCAATCCTGTCGAGTCGTCACGATGCACGGCGCAGAACCACTACATTCTGCAGCTGTCGAAGGCGGGGTTCCTTTCCATGCCGGTGCCTCCGGCTTCAGATTATGCACGGCTGACGGGAATCGTCGCCGCCAACAATGGCTTTGCAACTCAGCTTAACGCCGACGATGAACGCGTGATGGCCGAATTGCGAAAGCACATCAAGCACGTAATTTACATCGTCAAGGAAAACCGCACCTACGATCAGATCCTGGGCGATCTCGGGAAAGGCAACGGCGATGCCTCTCTCACGATGTTCGGAGCCACGATAACTCCCAATCAGCATGCGCTGGCATCAAACTTCGTCGACCTCGACTGTTTCTACGATTCCGGCGAGGTCAGCGGCAACGGCTGGCCGTGGAGCACCAGCGCCCGCGAAACCGACATCGGCGTGAAATACATCCCGATGGAGTACGCCAACCGCGGCCAGACCTACGACGTGGAAGGCACCAACCGGAACATCAACGTCGCCATCCCGACATCAGACGAGCGGAGGGCGGCAAACAGCGCCACTCCCGATGACCCGGACGATCTCCCCGGAACAGCGGACATCGGAGCGCCCGATGCGTACACGGGCGAAGCCGGCCGGGGGCATTTGTGGGATTCCGCGCTGAGAGCGCATCTGAGTGTCCGCAATTACGGCTTTTACATCGATCTGTCGCGCTATGACGAACGCGCACCGTCTCCAATTCCGGTGATCCGGGATCCGGCCCTGACAAAAGTCGTAGTATCCTATGCCTCGGATCCGGCACTTCGAACCATCACCGACCCCTACTTCAGAAGCTTCGATCTGAAACTTCCCGATTTTTACCGCGAGCGCGAATGGGAGCGGGAGTTTGCAACACAGGTTGTACACAGGAACATGCCTGCGCTCTCACTGGTGCGCTTCATGACGGATCACACGGGCGACTTCAAACACGCAATCGATCGCGTGAACACGCCGGAAGCCCAGGTCGCCGACAATGACTACGCGGTCGGCAAGCTTGTGCAGCGGATCGCAAAAAGCCCCTACCGGGACTCGACGCTGATTTTCATCGTCGAGGATGACGCCCAGGACGGTCCGGATCACGTCGATGGCCACCGCAGCACTGCGTTCATCGTCGGGCCATATGTCAAACACGGCGCCGTCATTTCAACGCGCTACTCCACCGTCAATCTGCTGCGGACAATCGAGGACGTGCTCGGCATCGCGCCACTCAGTATGTTCGACGCCTACCAACGACCGATGACGGACGTGTTCGACCTCAGCCAGAAAGCCTGGGCATTCGACGCGCTCCCCTCTGCCGCGCTGAGGCAGACGGATCTGCCTCTGCCGCAGAAAGGCGCGGACCTGAACGCGCCGTTCATGTTCGCGCACGACGCCGGATACTGGGCCGCAGCGACGCGCGGTTACGACTGGAGCGCCGAAGACAGGGTCAATGCGGATTCGTACAACCGTGTCCTGTGGAAAGGGATCAAAGGCGCATTGACCTATCCCGCGCGGCCATCCAGCTCTCCGTGATATTGTAACAATTCGGCCAAAGCTCCATCGCGCGGGCGCGGGTCGGCGGTGAGTGTCGGCTCACGCCGCTACCGAATACCGGATACAATCCGACACCATGGTCACGTCGCGTATTTTTCGACCAGTTGCTCGTCGCGGAGGCACGATGCTGAGGCATTCATGTGCCAGGCCTCAAAATATCCGCGTGCGTCTCATGATCGAATCAAATTCGTCGCCCGAATGTAACGTTGGTTCACTACCGAACACCCAGGCATTGGACCAAATGGGGGCTCATCGTGAAATCCAACCTGCTGCTGTGTACAACCTTGGCCGGCGTGACCGCGCTTGGCAGCGCTCACGCCTTGGCACAATCCACGCAGACTTCCGGCGACACCAATTCGCAGGTTGAGACGGTCATCGTGACGGGCAAACGACCCGTGCTGAACCAGATCCCGATGAAGGCGCCCTTCGTCGAGAGCACAATCCCTCCGGAAGCAATTCTGAACATCACGCCCAGCCCGGCGATGACCGTGCAGACGCTTCTGAACACGCAGCCGTCCATCTACGCCACGGTTGGCGGCACCAACGGCATGGAGACAGACATCAAGTTCCGGTCGTTCGTGGATGGCGAATTCGGCGAGACGATCGCGGGGGTTCCGCTGAACGACGTCTTCAACGGAGGCGTCACCTACCAGGCCGATAACCGCAACAATGCGCTGTTGATTACGCGCGATCTCGACAGCGTAGAGATCTACCGCGGCATCAACAATCCTGCCGTCAACACCTACAATTCGCTTGGTGGCACGATCAACTACATTCCCCGGCAGCCCAAGGATGACATGGGTGGCGATGTCGGCGTCGACGGCGGCAGCTTCGGTACGCTCGACGAGCACGCAACCTTCGACACCGGCGACTGGAACGGCATCAAGCAGACGATTTCAATCGAGCGGGACTACAGTTCTGGCTGGCTGCAGAACACGCCGGACTGGAACGACAACATCTACTGGGCGGCAAATGCCCAGTTGCCCGAAGATACTGAAGCGTTTTCCTATTTTGTCTTTAACAAGAATCGCGGCGACGCTCCCCAATACATTCCCTACAACATCATCAACAGCGACTGGAGCTACCAGTGGCCGACCAACCTCTACAAGGCCGACAACGATGACGTGAATTTCCTCGGCATCCTGGGCTTCAAATCCCAGATCAGGGAATGGTTCACAGTCGAGGACGAAGGTTACGCGGGCGACAACAATTATCAACGCGTGTCATTTTCGAACCCGGCCTATGATCAGCCGTATTTCCTGGACGACCAGGGAACGTCGTCTGCGTTCTGGCTCAGTTATGGCCCGCCGACCATGTACAATCCGGCTGCGGTATTTCCCTTCAGCGGCTCGCAGGCCTACGGCCTCACCGTGGGCACCAAAGGCAGCGGAGCGTATTACACATGCGCGCCCAACTGCGCATTCCTCGGCACGGACTACCATTTTTACGGTTACAACGGCGCGCTGTTCGGCGATCGCGTGAAGGCAACAATCGACGTTCCCAACAACACCTTCACCGTCGGCGGCGACTTCAACGTGGGCGAACTCCATTCCCGCGAATACTGGTACGGCTCGGCGAACATGCCGAAGATCCCGGGTTACAATGACGCCTGGGATGAACACGACACACGCCAGATATTCTCAGCCTACCTCCAGGACGACCTTCATTTCTGGGACGACCGAGTGCACATCACGCCGGGTGTCCGCTATGACGGTTCGAGCGTAAAGGACAATGACGCCCTCGGCTTTTACTACGTGCCTCCCGGCAGCATTAAGGCGGGGGAACACTTTGTTTCGCCGACGATCGGATCGAACGTGGAGGTATTTCCCGATTTCACGTTGTTCGCCGCCTGGGGCAAGAATGTGAAATTCCCCGATATCACTGCGCTGTATAACGAGCTCGGTTATGGCGGCAACGTTCCGCCGGTAACCGCGGCGCCGGAGTATGCCATCGATGCTGAAGCGGGCGCACGTTATCAATGGGATACGCTGCGCGCTGAGCTAAACGTCTATCAGGAGAGATTCTCCAATGTCCTGTACACCCTGCCGGTGCCGGGAGGCTACGGCGCGACCGAACAGGTGAATGGCGGCGACGAGCGCTTCCGGGGCGTCGAGTTGCAGCTGACGGACGATCTGGGTCAGTTCTGGTACGGAAACTGGAAGGGTTATCTCAATGCGTCGTACAACGAAGCGATCTGCTCAACAGCATTCCCTTCGCAATCCGACACGGGCAATGGATGCGTGGTCGGCGAGCAGCTGGCGAATGTTCCGAAGTATCTGGCGACAACGGGACTGATCTGGGACTTTGACAACTGGCATGTTGACCTCCAGGGACGCTATGTCGGCAAGCAGGAATTGCTCGACTACGCCACCGGGCTCCCCGTCCAACCCGGCAATGTCGAGGCCGGTCAGCCCACGGATATCCCGGATTACTTCCTGTTCAATATCGGGGTCACCAAGGTCATTCCGATCACATGGGGTCCTGCGAACGCGGTGAAGATCGCCCTGCACGTCGACAATCTGTTCGACAAGCACTACTACTCGGAAGCTGAAATCAACACACGGATTACCGATCCGAACCTCGGCACGACCGTGGATGACTTCTACGGCATCGCGGGAGAGCCCAGAGCCGTGTTCGGAACTATAACCATGTATTTCAACTGACGTCTTCGGCGCGATCGGAAATCAGCTGACGAAACGGCGAGGGAGCAGTCCCTCGCCGTTCCTTCTTCAGGAAAAAGCGGTCAGTTCGATCGCATGCGTTTTGCCGCAAAACTCGCAGCGCGCGCGGATGAAGCCGTCGGGATCGGCGAGACCCTGGCGGTCCGAAGGGCTGTACGCGCCCAGCACGGACGCGATGCGCGATGTGCTGCAGTCGCAGCGGAATACGATCCGCTCGGCGGTATGCACCCGCACGTCATCTTCGTGAAAGAGCCGCCACAGGATCGTCTCGGCCGAAACCGACGTATCGACGAGCTCGATATCTTCAAGAGTTGATATGAATGCAGCCAGGCGATCCCAGTCGTCTGCGTCGACCCGCGCTTCCGGGGTTGCCTGGAGCATCATGCCGCCGGCGCGCCAGTGGGATCCCGCCTGTCCTCGTTCATAGACGGGCGCGCCCGCGAGGCGAATGGCGGTCGGCAGCTGCTCGGACTGCGCGAAATAGGCTTCTGCCGACGCCGCGATGCCGTCGCTCTCGAGCGATACGATCCCCTGATAGTTCCGACTGCCTTCATTCGGTTCGATCGTGATGGCGACAACTCCACTGCCTGTCAGCGCGGCGAACGAACGGGACGGCAGCGCGGCAAAGCGCGACTGATCGAGACGCGCATAAGATCGAACGCCGGCAGGACGATCATTGTCTGCGCTGTAATAATCAGCGGTAATAAGATCGAGGGGACCGTCGCTGCGGGATTGCACCGTGAGCCGCCCATCGAGTTTCAGGGCGGACCCCAGCAACGCACCCAGCGCGCAGATTTCGGCGGCGACCCTGGCCGCCGCTTCGGGCAATGCGTGAGCGCTCATCGCGCGCGCAGACGATTGATCGAGCCTGACCAGCCGGCCCCGCAACCCGGCATTCGGCAGATCGAACGGCAAAATGAAATCGCCCGCCGGTGCACGGACGTAAATCTTGGGATCGGTCATGGATAACGCTATATGGGAGACCGACGGCAGGTTGCAATGTCACGAAAGCCCGGCCGGATTAGCGCCACAAAATAGCTTTGCGCTCACACAATCGACCCTCCATCCGTTGAACGCCACCGATCCGATGCGTCCATAATTCCTTTGGTACGCACCCGACGCGTTGCATTATTTCTGTGAATGCACTGAAACGCCACGTGCATCCGAAGCTGATCCAGTCAATTGACAAAGCCCATTTTGTGCATGCATCGTTGTATATTTGGGGTAGGGGGTGTCACCATGGCGATATCGAAGATTACCGCCCACTTTGGACTGGTGCTGGGCGGTTTCAGCTTTGCCTTCGCATCCGCCGCGAGCGCCGACACGCATGCGACGAAAACCAACGATCAGAGCGAATACGCGGTTTCGTATCAGATCAATCCCGCCCATTCCGGCACAATGAAATTTAAGGCCGGCTTCAAGCTGCCTCTCACGAAACTCTGGATGGAAACGATCAGCGGCGCGAGCGCATTGTCCTATCCGCTCATTGCAGACGGCAAGGTATTTGTCACGGCGTTGCTCGACGGCGAGCAGGCCAGCGATGGAGCGTATGCACTGGATATCGCGACCGGCTCGACGGTCTGGAGCAGAACAGAAAATCTCGGGACATTTTATGTAGGACCCGCGTATGACAACGGGGCCATGTTTTTCCAAACGGGCCTAGGCACGGTTGAAGCGCTGTCGGCGAAATCGGGAAAGTTGAACTGGTCGCTACAGCTGGGGAGCCAGGCGGACGCAGCGCTCACCGCGGTCAACGGACTCATCTATGCGGACGACGGAGCGACTGCAATCGACGAAAAAACCGGCAACATTCAATGGGTGGGCGACCCGGTCAACGCCGAGGCCGATGCACCGCCCGCAATTGGGGACAAGGGAGTCTTCATAGGCGGAACCTGTTTCTACGACAAACTCAATTCCAGGAACGGCAATACCGATTGGCAGTACACAAGCTGCCAGGATTACGGCGTGAACGCGGATCCCACCATTTACTATTCCGGACGCGCGTATATCGAAGACGATTTCGCAGGCAACTTCATCCTCGATGCCAATACGGGAAGTTACGAGGGCACATTCAACTGCAATTATCGGAATCACGCAGGTCCGCCTGCATTTTATGAAGTGAACAAGCAAGAACTGGGCTTCTGCCTCTACAACGGCGCGCTCTATGCATGGAACGTCGCCACCGGGGCCACTCTTTGGAGCTTCACCGGCGACGGCGAGTTATCCACCGCCCCAATCGTGGTCAACGGGCTGGTGTTCGCGGGCTCTTACGCGGGCAATATTTACGCGCTCGACGCAGGTACCGGCGCGAAAAAATGGTCCGACTCTTTCGGCAACACTCTGGCGATAACGAGCTTTGGCGCCGGGCAGAATACGTTGATTGTTGTTTTCGGCAACAGCTCGAACATGAACGTGGCCGCCTATGGGCCGAAGTAACCGCAATTGTTGAGCACTTGGGCTGAAGGGTATCACCATGGCGACATTGAAGAAGGCCGCGCACTTGGGACTGGTGCTCGGCGGATTCAGCCTGATCGTAGCGCCTGCGTTTGCGGCGAACGCGCCCGGGTATGCGCCAAAAGGCAATGACCAGAGCGAATATGCGGTCACCTATCAGATCAATCCCGCGCATTCCGGCACGATGAAATTTAAGGGCGGATTTTCTGCGCCCCTGAAAAAACTGTGGACCGTGACAATCAGCGGCTCGGAAGTCGATCTTAGTTACCCCGTGATCGCGGACGGCAAAGTGTTCTTCAACGAAGGATCGAACGACAACGCGAACGGCACATCATACGCGCTGGACCTTAAAACCGGCGCGACGCTGTGGACCCAAACGACTGGTGCGAATTACGTCGGACCTGCGTACGATCGCGGGGCGATCTTCGTCGTCACGGCGGGCGGGCTGATCGAATCCCTGTCGGCGAAATCGGGCAAGCTGATGTGGTCGCTGGAGTTACCCGAGAATAACGGATTTCCTGCCCCGCCGGTCGCGGTGAATGCACGAGTTTATACCCAGGCCGCTGGCGGTCCCGTGTATGCGATAGACGAGTCCAGTGGCAACATTGTGTGGGCCGTTTATCCCACAAACGCATCCAGCTTAGCTTCGCCGGCGCTGGGCAGTAAGGGTGTCTACGTGGCCGGCACCTGCAACTATGTCAAACTCGACTGGACCACCGGAACTGTGGATTGGGCGGATAACACCTGCGAATACTCGGGGGTCAACTCTGTTACGCCGGTGTACTCCTCGTCACGGGCCTATGTCGAAGATTCATCAGCGGGCAACAGCATTCTGGACGCCGGCACCGGAGCCTATATCGGCAGCTTTGTTGCCGACGAGAAGAACCCTCCCGCCTTCTGCGACGTGAACAAGCAATCGCTGGGGCTCAGTCTTTCCAAGGGCGGACTGTATGCGTGGGACGCTGCAACTGGAGCCAATGTGTGGAGTTTCGCTGGCACCAACCTTTCCACGCCGCCCATCGCAGTCAACGGACTGGTATTCGAAGGGACGTACTCGGGCACCGTTTATGGGCTCGATGCCGCTACCGGCACTCAGCAGTGGGCGGACAATACGGGCACGACGGTGACCCGACTCGCCGCAGGCGAGGACACGCTGATTGTCGTGAGCGAGGGGACGATCAACGCGTACGTCTCCAATAAATAACCGGGCCCATCTGGCAACTTTCATCCCTCGTTTTCGGTAGCAGCGGCGCCGCGGGCAACTGCGGAACATCGCCCCAGGTGAATTCGGGCGAGTGTCGACGGCGCAACGCATTTTATCATGACCAGGCATGATCATTCTGCCCGAGGAGTCGCGGCGTCAGCTTTCCATCGGCAGGTCAAGGGGTGAGCCTGAAGACGGTCCCGCAATAGAATCCGTCGCAGTTGGCCGTACCACCCTCCGCCATGGTCCCGTACAAATTGCCAGAATTGTCTTCGATCACGCTGTCGAAGGGGAGGCATCCATCCTGCTGGCAATTCACGCTTTGCAATACTGTGAATGTACCGCCGGGAGTCAGCTTGAAGATCGCGCCCTGATCAGTCCCGTTGGTGCCGGGACTCGACGCTCCATAGAGGTTCCCGTTCGAATCCAAAACCAGCCCCGATGGCGCACTGCCGTCTGATCCGCCCTGAAATGTATAAAGAATCGTTTCGGTCCGGTTTGGCGAAATTTTGAAAATCGTTCCGCAACCGACATCGTCGGCGCAACTTTCGTTACCACCCATGATCGTGGTGCCGTAGAGGTTGCCGGAGCTGTCGATCGTCAGACCGAATTCCGGATATGAACCGTCTGTTTGGCCTCCACTGAAGCTGTGCAGTATCTCGAAGCGGCGTTTCTTGATGGCGAATTCGAATACCGTGCCGGCGCCCCCGACTCCGCCCTGGCTGGCGCTTCCATAGAGGTTGCCCTTGGGATCGCTGATCAGGTCAGCGAGAGGATATCCGCCGTCGTTTCCGTCCCTGAATGAATAAAGCACCTTCAGTGTCCCATTGGATTCATACTTGAAGATCGTGCCGTATCCGTTGGCGCCGCCGCCGGACGTTGTCCCGTAAAGATTGCCCTTTTTATCCATCACCAAACCGCCCGCCGGCAATGAGCCGTCGACGCAACGCGGTCGCGAGCAGAACGCGTAGAGGGTCGTCAGGGTGCCGGTCTGGTCGAGCTTGTAGATCGAGCCAAGGCTGTTAACCTGGTCGCCGCGAGTAGTTCCGTACAGATTGCCGGAAGCGTCCTCGATCACGCCCGAGAAGGGATAGGCGCCGTCTCCGGAGTCCTGAAAGGTGTAAAGAACACTTTCCGTACCGTTCGAGCCTATCTTGAAAATGTCACCGCACTCGCATCCCGTCTCGCCGTTCCAGTCGCCGCCGTACGTCGTAGTGCCGTAGAGATTACCCTGACTATCTCGATGCAGCGTTCCTCTTCATCAAATTGGGACGCGAGCACAGGGCAGTGCGCCGCATCCGAAATCAGAAGCGTCATCCCCAGAATCGTCAATGCAGCTTTCATCCGGCCCCCTCCGGAAACGCGGCGCGGCTCACTCCACCACCTACACAATCCTGGGGGAGCAAACGTGAGCGATCTGGCGTGCGTTCAATCTGATCGACTTACATCAATCAACACTACCATAAGCACAGAAGGCGCTCAACTCAGACACCAGGCGAGAATGGCCTTCTGCGCGTGCAGACGGTTCTCGGCTTCGTCGAACACCACCGATTGCGGACCGTCCATCACAGCGTCGGTCACTTCCTGGCCGCGATGCGCCGGAAGACAGTGCATGAAGATGGCATCCTTTGCGGCCCGCGACATGAGGCGCTCGTTGACCTGATAGGCCTTCAGGAGGTTGTGCCGCTTGACCGCATCTTCGTCGCCCATCGACACCCACGTATCCGTGACGACACAATCCGCGCCAGAGGCGGCGTGAGCCGGATCGTCGCCGAACTCCACGGTCGCACCGACATCCATCGCCCAGTCACGCAGGGATTCTTTGGGCGCAAGTTCGCGCGGCGTTGCGATTCTGAGCTTGAACCCCATGCGGCCGGCAGCATGCACCCAGGAGGTGAGCACATTGCTGGCGTCGCCCGTCCACGCAATCGTGCGACCCTTGATGGGCCCCTTCTTCTCTTCGAAGGTCATCATGTCGGCCATCACCTGGCAGGGATGCGACCATTTCGTCAGACCGTTGATGACCGGAATTGTCGCGTTCTCGGCCAGGTCTTTGACCATTTCATGATCGAGAAGACGGATCATGATGGCGTCGACGTACCGCGACATGACTTTCGCCGTATCTGCGATCGTCTCCTCGCGGGCGAGCTGGATTTCCTGACCCGACATCATAATCGTCGTGCCGCCGAGCTGGCGCATGCCGACATCGAAGGAGATGCGCGTTCGCGTTGACTGTTTATCGAAAATGAGCGCGAGGATACGGCCCTTCAACGGCGCGTCGCCGTCAGGCGCCCCATGCGTCAGTCCCTGCCGCTCGGATTTTCTGCGAATTGCATCGGAAAGCAGCGTGGTAATTGTCGCCGCATCCATTTCGGACAGGTCCAGAAAATGTTTCGGCTTTCCGCCGGCCAGCCCCGATTGCGCGGTCATGCTACGGCCGGCTTTTTCGCAGGCGTCTCGAAATCTTCTGCTGTTGCAGACAAACGGTTCATCGCCTCGCGCACATGGACCTCTTCGATGATGAGAGGAGGCAGCAGCCGCACAATATTGTCGCCGGCGGCTACAGCGAGCATGCCGTTGGCGCGCAACGCATCGATGAAGGCTGTATTGGGGACCTTCATTTTCAGACCCAGCATCAGGCCCGATCCACGCAGCTCCTCGAACACGCCCGGATGCTCGGCGATGAGGCCCGCAAGCTGTTGACGCGCGTAGTTTGCGATGCGCTCGACGTGTTCGAGAAATCCCGGCGCAAGCGCCACGTCCAGCACGGCATTTCCCACTGCCATCGCGAGCGGATTTCCGCCGAAGGTCGAGGCATGCGACCCGGGCGTCATCCCCGACGCGGCGCGCTCGGTCGCCAGACAGGCGCCCATGGGAAACCCGCCGCCAATGCCTTTCGCGATCGCCATGATGTCCGGCGTCACGCCGGCCCACTCATGCGCGAACAGCCTTCCGGTGCGTCCGACGCCGGTCTGCACCTCATCGAATATGAGAAGCAGGCCGTGCTCGTCGCAGATACGTCGCAGTGCGCGCAGGAATTCGGGTGTGGCCGGACGCAATCCGCCTTCCCCCTGAATGGGCTCGATCAAAAGCGCAGCCGTCGCCGGCGTGATCGCCGCCTCGAGTGCCTTGAGGTCACCGAAAGGTACCTGGTCGAAGCCTTCGACCTTGGGACCAAAGCCTTCGAGATACTTCGTCTGTCCCCCGGCCGCGATCGCGGCGAGAGTCCGGCCATGAAAGGCGCCTTCGAAGGTGATGATGTGGAAGCGTTGCGGTTCGCTCTTCGCATAATGGTAGCGCCGCGCCATCTTGATCGCGCATTCGATCGCCTCGACGCCGGAGTTCGTAAAGAACACCGTATCGGCAAAGGTCGCGTCGACCAGACGCCTGGCCAGCGTCTCCTGTCCCGGCACGCGGTAGAGATTAGACGTATGCCAGAGCCTGCCCGCCTGCTCCGTCAGCGCACCGACGAGTTTGGGGTGGGCGTGACCGAGTGCGTTGACGGCGATGCCGGCTCCGAAATCGAGAAATCGCCTGCCGTCCTCCGCGAAGATGTAGGGACCCTCGCCCCGGACGAACGCAATATCCGCCCGGCTATAGGTCGGCAGAATGGTGGGGTACACGGAGAATTCTCCCTTATCGGTGCGCGTCCAATGGGTTGCCGCGGCCGGTTCTTATCGTCTCTGCGGGCTTGGCGGGTCAAGTTCGCCCGCCGCATGTCATCCCACCCCAAGGCAATTCTTAACTTCTGTGGACAAGCAGTAGAGGGGACATCAAAAATCTTGTGCCCGGTACCGGCGGTGATACGATATTTTGTGCTGGATGGAGAGAGAGCCCATGAGCTGGACGGATGAACGTGTTGAACAGCTGAGGTCGCTTTGGACGGAAGGCCTCTCGGCGAGTCAGATCGCGCGGGTCCTGGGAAACGTCACGCGAAATGCCGTCATCGGAAAGGTTCATCGGCTGGGTCTGGCCGGGCGCGCGACACCAACCCGTGTGGATCGTCCTAGGCTTCCTTCGGCGCCGCGGGTAACGATGCGCAGTCATACCGCGCTGCCGCCGGTCGTCGAGGAAGATCCCATCACGCTGGACGACGGGAGTTTTGCCACGGTTCTGACGATCAATGATCGCATGTGCCGCTGGCCCATCGGCGATCCCGCGGAAAACGAATTCCACTTCTGCGGCCGTAAGCCGAAAGGCGGCTCGCCCTACTGCGAAGCGCACGCGCGCAAGGCCTACCAGCCGCAGCAGCTGCGACGCGACAAGGGACGTATGGTGAGTTAATTGACGAAGGTATCGTCGAGCGCATAGCCCGCAGAGCGCACGGTGCGTATCGGGTCGCGGTCGGTGGTCGCGTTGAGCGCCTTGCGCAGGCGTCCGACATGGACGTCGACCGTGCGCGCTTCTACGTAGACGTCCGATCCCCATATCGCATCAAGCAGCTGCTCGCGGCTGAAGACGCGACCCGGGTGCTGAATGAGATGGTCCAGCAACTTGAATTCGGTCGGCCCGAGGTGCACGTCCTGTCCGTTGCGGCGGACGCGATGGGCAGCCCGGTCCATCTCGATGTCGCCGATGCGCACAACGTCCTCTGCGAGGCTGGGACGGATGCGGCGCATGACGGCACGCAGGCGAGCGAGCAACTCGGTCATTGAGAACGGCTTGGTGATGTAATCGTCCGCGCCCGTGTCCAGACCTCGGATGCGATCGCTCTCTTCGCCCCGGGCCGTCAACATCACGATCGGGACATTGCGGGTTTCCTGACGCCCGCGGAGCCGGCGGCAGACTTCGATTCCGGATAATTGCGGAAGCATCCAGTCCAGCAGCACCAGATCGGGCCTTTGCTCGCCGGCAACCAGCAATGCTTCCTCGCCATCCTTGGCTTCCAGAACGCGATACCCTTCGCGCTCCAGATTGTACCGCAGCAGCGTCACGAGTGCGTTTTCGTCTTCGGCGACAAGAACTGTCGGCTTCAATGTCATGGCGTCTTACGCTCGAACGGGACGGTTGTACTGGATGTGACGTCGGCCTTGGGCCGCTCGTTTGCGAGATGCCCGCCGCTGACCATGTGATAGACGGTCTCGGCGATGTTGGTGGCGTGATCGCCGCAGCGCTCGATGTTCTTCGCCACGAAAAGCAGATGTGTGCACAATCCTATCGTTCGCGGATCTTCCATCATGTATGTGAGAAGTTCGCGGAACAGGCTGTTGTAGATTTCATCGATCTCATTGTCCTGTCGCCAGACCGCTTCGGCGCCGGCCGTGTCGCGATCCGAATAGGCGTCGAGCACATGCTTCAGCTGCGCCAGCGTCACCCGGCCCATGCGGGCCAGGGAATGCGTCAGCCGGATGGGCGGCTCGCGATTGAGGACGATCGCCCGCTTGGCGATGTTCTTGGCCAGGTCGCCGATACGCTCGAGTTCGCTCGCGATCTTGATGGCGGCCAAGGTTTCACGAAGGTCGATGGCCATCGGCTGGCGCAGAGCCAATACCCGAACGGCGTGCTCCTCGATGGTCTGCTGGAGTTGATCGATCCGCGGGTCGCCCCCAATAGCGGATTCCGCCAAACCGGTGTCCCGCTTGGCAATGGCGTCGACGGCGTCGGCCAGCTGCGCTTCGGCCAGACCGCCCATCTGTGCGATGTTCGAGGCCAGCGTTTCGAGCTGCTCCGTGAAGGACTTGACGGTATGGTCGTTCATCTCGTTGATCCGCCGGCCGAATCGCGCTGGAGCGCGTGCAGGGGTCTGCCTAGCCGCCGATCGCCACGCAGATGTGACGATTATACTACGTTTTCATGACAACGCGGACTGGTTCTTCGAAATCTCAGCCGACGCCTGCCATGTCGCGGCGGGACCCGGCAGCGGGCGCAGGCGTGTCGCAGGGGGCGGCAGCAGGCAGGAGCACAGTAAACGTACTGCCCTCTCCCGATTTGCTTTCGATGGAGAGCTTGCCTTTGTGACGATTGACGATGTGCTTGACGATGGCAAGGCCGAGGCCGGTGCCGCCCCGTTCGCGGCTCCGTTTGACGTCGACGCGGTAGAATCGTTCCGTCAGACGGGGAATTGCTTCTCTGGGAATTCCCTCGCCGTCATCGCGGATCGTCACCGACACCATCGCGCCGGCATTGCGCCGGCCCTGCAGAGCGACCGAACCTGGGGCGTGTGCAAAGCTGATCCAGACATGTCCCCCGACGCGGCCGTATTTGATGGCATTGTGAATCAGATTCTGAAACAGCTGGACCAACTCGTCGCGCTCCCCGGCAATCAGCGGCAACCCTTGCGCCTCGGACAGCGTGATCGTCACATTGTCAAGTTGGGCAAGTCCCTGAAGAGCGGTGGCGGCCTCGCGCAATACGTCGGCGATGTCGACATCTCCCGACGGCGGAACATGTTCGTTCTGCTCGATCCTGGTCAGGGATAGAAGGTCGTCGATCAGCCTGCGCATGCGATTGGCTTCGACGCTCATGATCTCAAGGAATCGCTCACGGGCGGATTCGTCGTCCCTGGCGTGTCCCTTGAGCGTATCGATGAACCCCGAGACCGCCGCGAGAGGCGTTCGCAATTCGTGACTCGCATTTGCCACAAAATCGGCCCGCGCCTCCTCCGCCCGTTTGGCTGCCGTTACGTCATGGAGCAGCAAAGCGGTCCAGCGGGGCGATTGGTCCGTACGCGTAATATAGGCGAGGTAATGGCGTTCGACCGGTACGGGAATTGAAAATTCGACGGATGTCGGCTCGCCTGTCGCGGCCGTCTTCTGAACCGATTGCAAAACCGCCGGAGTCCTCAACACGGAGGATACGTGTTTTCGCTGGGTGTCAGTGCCGATGACGGCGACCATGGCCCGGTTCACAAAAATCACGCGTTCCGATTCGTCCAGCAACATGAACGGATCGGGCAGCCGCTCCAGAACGTCGGCGATGCGGGTTGGAATCACCCCGCCCGTGCCGTGAACGCCCGAAGCGCTGGCGATTCGGCTTTCTTCATTTTTTTTGCCGCCCACGAGAATGGCCAACCCGCAGCAAAGTACGACCGCGGCAATCGCAATGTCCGACACGTGGGGCAAAGGCAACGCCATGCCTACTGCGCCCCCTGCGAGTCCAAGCGCGATGCAGAAAAAGCCAATACGAATGGTACGTCTGTCCGCCAAACCCAAACCCTTCAATATTCCCGCCGGATACTAGGCCATGATCACCCGATTAAGGCTCGTGTCACCAAAATTTCACGGCATTGCGCCCGTCTTATCCACGTATTTCACGACCATGTTACTTCGCTCTGCGCGCGCCACGAAACCCTTTCGCGGCGGTACTCGGTTCGCGCAGGTTGACGGACCAACAGGCATGCCGCACCTTCGACCGAATGAAGGGCGACTCGATTTCCGCAGCCGGCGAGACGTCGCCAGCGACAGGACCGCCACGTTCGGGGGCGGACGACCGTCCGCCCGGGCTGACGAGCCTGCGCACCAAGCTGTTTTATGGACTGGGCTCCGTCGCCTTCGGTGTGAAGGACAACGGATTTCAGACGATTCTCATGCTGTTCTACAATCAGGTACTACATGTGCCGGCCGTGCTCGTCGGACTGGCGATATTCATAGCGCTGGCAGTCGATGCCTTCCTCGATCCGATCGTGGGAAATATCTCCGACAATCTGCGGACGAGATGGGGACGGCGACATCCGCTGATGTACCTGTCCGCGTTTCCCGTTGCGATCAGCTATCTGCTTCTGTGGAACCCGCCGCACTGGTCGCAAGGCGCACTGTTCCTCTATCTCATCGTCGTTGCCGTCATCGTGCGGACATTCATCACCTTCTACGAGATTCCAAGCTCGGCGCTGGTGCCCGAATTGACGGAGAATTACGACGAACGCACGTCTTTTGCAGGTTACAGGGTTTTCTTCGCCTGGTATGGCGGGCTGGCGATGTCGGCGCTGGCATTTCGCATCTTCCTTGTGCCCGATGCGACCCACGCGGTCGGTCAACTCAACCCGGCCGGCTACAGCCGCTACGGCCTGACGGCCGCGATCGTGATGTTCGCCGCCATTCTGATCTCGGCCGCGGGAACGCATCGCTTCATTCCCTATTTTAGAAAGCCGCCCGCGCGGCGGATGACGGTCCTGCAATATGCGCGCGAGATGCTTGCGACGCTCAATAACCGCGCCTTTCTCATTCTCGTTGCCGCGGCGCTGTTCTTCGCGCTGGCGACCGGTCTCGTGTTTGCACTCAACAATTACGTCAACACGTTCTTCTGGAAGATCAGCAATCGGCAGATCGCGTTCCTGACGCTCGCGCTTTTCATCGCTGTCGTACTGGGCTTTGCAATCGCGTTGCCGCTGTCGCGCTGGCTCGGAAAGAAGTGGTCGGCCATCGTGATGTTCACGTTGGGCTCCGCGATCAACTCGACTCCGCTCATCCTGGGCCTCATGGGCATTCTTCAGGCGAAAGCGTCCGCCGGCCTCGTCTATCTGCTGTTCGGATTCACCACCATCGGCAGCGCCTTCGCCATCGGCAGCTCGATCATGATCGTGTCGATGGTCGCCGACATCGTCGACGACAGCGAAACATCGACGGGCCGGCGCTCGGAAGGCCTGTTCTTCGCCGGCAGCAGCTTCATCCAGAAAGCGGCATCGGGCCTGGGATTGTTCGCGTCGGGGCTGGTGTTGTGGGTAGCCCATTTCCCCACGGGCAAGTTGCCGGGCGAGATCAGTCCTGACGTCGTGTGGAATTTCGCGATCCTGTATCTCTGCTGGCAGGCGGTTCTCTACGCGATCGGCTTCTGGATCATCAGCCATTATCCGATCACCCGTGCGACGCATGAAGAGACGCTGCGCCGACTCGCGGCCGAAGCCGGCGAAGGCGGCGTACAACTGCTCTGAGCACTGGAGGCTCGACATGCTGACCGGACATTGCCTGTGCGGGCGGGTAAGGTACGAGGCCGATGCGGAGCTGCGCGGCATCATTCACTGCCACTGCGAAACCTGCCGCAGGACGCATGCCAGCGCGTTCTCCAGCATCGCCGCGGTGCCCAGAGACAGGTTCCGCTGGGTCGCGGGCGAGGAGCTTCTCTCAAGGTACGAGTCGTCGCCGGGAAAGCTGCGGCACTTCTGTTCGCTGTGCGGCTCGCACCTGTTTGCGGAACGCACAGGTCGCCCGCATGTGATGCTGCGGCTGGGTTGTCTGGACAATGAGGTGAAGCCGCGCGTCCTCGGCCATATCTGGAGATCGGACGGCGCCAGCTGGTACGACCCGAAAGAACCGCTGGACGAATTCCCTGAAGCCTATCCGTCCAATCGCTGAGGACGCCTTATTGAACTCCGCGCAAAAAAATCACCACAAAGCCACAAAGGACTCAAAGAGCGGTCCCATCGGCTGAGCCACCAATCGAGTTGGCGCGCGAAGCGCGCAAAAAATGGCGCCGGTGAGGCGGTGAGAGTCCACGCATCTCATCGCCTCACTGTCTCATCGGTGAACACCTGGTTGTCTGCGCTCCGCGCAGGGTCACGTCCTTCGTGTGCTTTGTGGCCTTGTGGTAAATCATCCTCTTCGCTTGCGGCGCGATCTATTTCCCCGTGAACTTCGCGGGCCAGCGTTCGAGAAACGCGGCGACACCTTCCTTGTGATCGGCCGAGCGGAAACATTCCGTCAGCGCGTCGACATGCGCGCTCATGTGCGAGGACACATCGCGCTCGAGCCCCTGCCAGACGAGCGCCTTCATGCGGCGCAGCGAGAACGGCGAAGATGCAAGATAGCGCCGCGCTTCGGCGCGCGCGGCGTCCATCAGCGCTTCGGGTTCGACCAGTTCACGCGCGTACCCGATGGCGAGCGCGTCGGCGGCCTCGAGGAACGCCCCCGTATAGAGCAGGCGCAAGGCGCGGGACGGTCCGATCAGTCGCGGCAGCAGCCAGCTTCCCGCACCGGTATCGGGCACCAGCCCGCGAAGGGCGAAATTCCAAGCGAATCGCGCGCGCGAAGACACGATGCGTACATCGCACTGGCTCGAAAATTCCGCACCCATCCCAACGGCGTAGCCGTCGACGGCGCCGATCACGGGCTTGGGGCAGCGGATGAGCGGCCACCATTTGCCGCCGTCGCCCGCCTCGCCGCGCACGCCGCGCGTCTCGCCGGGAATGGTGGAGAGATCGGCAAGGTCGGTGCCGGCGCAGAACGCGCCGCCGCTGCCTGTGACGATCAACACGCGGACCTTGTCGTCGTCGCCTGCCTCGCGAACCTTCGCGAGAAACTCCGCCAGCATGGCGTAGGTCATCGCATTGCGTTTCTCGGGCCGGTCGATGGTCAGCGTCGCAATGCCATCCCCATCGGTTTCGAGGCGAATGTGATGCGCGGTCAATCGCGTTTCTCCCATTCCAGATTCATCGACCTTAACCCACCCTCACCATGAACCGCTTCTTTCCTTCAAGTTCCCTGAAGCAGGGAATTTCTGAGGGATTTTTTCTTTTTTTCTGCCCGCCCGCGATGCGCAACGGACGGCAACACGCGCACCGAACAGATCACGCAGCATGTCAGCACATGTGCGCTCCGTCAATAATCCGTATGCAGAGTGATGACGATCGCCGAACGCCTGATGCTCGCACGACACGGTTTCAACGTTTTGTTTCGATCGCTCAACGGTATGTCGGGCGCATCGAAACCAAACCCTTCATTGCCTGAGCGGAAACGCAAGAGACGCCATTCTGTAACGTCCGGGTATCCTTTCGGTGCGCCTCGACGCGCCACGCATGCGCCACGGCTTTGTCGCATTGGAGTTGCATGTCTGTCCGGAACAAGACCGGCAATGTCGCAATCGCGGCTCGTTATCGCAGGACAAGCAGCGAATGCAACCACGCGCATGATCGCTCAACGCACGCGCGCAATTCCCTGCAGCCGCACGCAGAGCGGCGGACATGATCCGAAAAATATTTTCGCACGCGCGCAAGCGGTTGTCGCCAAACGCACCTCGCCCGTTCCGTCATCCGGACGTTTCGTGTACAGATGAAAATGGCGCGCGAACACCGTTGACGCGTTTGATCGGTGCTGTCCTAAGTAACGTCCTTCGGCGCCACGCGCTCGATCATTGTCCTAAGTCGGATGCGAGAGTGTCCTAATTTGGGCAACAACATACATCACTCAGTAGCTTGTGGCCCTCTTTTTTCGCCGGGGGGCAACCATGATGCGCCCTAGTGACTCGTTAACTGGCAACCAATACATTGCTCCAGATGGATGCCGGGTCGGTGTGATGTATCACACTGTAAACATTGAGGGATATCGAGGGTTCGACCACTTCGAGATGCGCAATCTCGGGTGCGTTAACCTATTGGTAGGCAAGAACAATAGCGGCAAAACTTCGGTCCTAGAGGCGCTCCATCTATTGAGCTATGGCGGCGATCTAACCGCACTTTGGCAACTCAGCAACCGGCGCGGCGAGAGATTCTCTGACGACCGAGATTCGCCCAGATATACCGGAGACATCGAACTCGACATTTCGCATTTGTTTAAGGGGCATGAGCTTCAACTCGGCTGCAAGTTTACGATCACCGCGCGCAACCAGACTCCTGAGAGCGCTGTGACGTTTGA
The DNA here is from genome assembly GCA_050010175.1 of Rhizomicrobium sp. Lineage (GTDB taxonomy): Bacteria > Pseudomonadota > Alphaproteobacteria > Micropepsales > Micropepsaceae > Rhizomicrobium. The sequence continues at coordinate 15,761 of JBEKLN010000051.1, read as the reverse complement.
GATTGGCGAGCCGTCCAGCAAGGAGCGAATAGAAGCCCCCACGCCTCCTCCTGTCGAGAGTGGTGCCCTTCCCCTCTCGCGTATGGTATTGCGAGTCCATGCGTCACCTCCCGCTCCAAGCCGAGTGGTTGCAATTTCTCGGCGTGGAGGGATCAACTTCGAGAATTTAGAGCTCCCGCGACGTACGCCTAACAATGCTCGGCGCGTGCGCGAGTTTGTTCCATCTTCGCATTTTATTTCGAGCGAATCGCTTTCTGGCAACGAGTTGGCTCAGTTATGGGATACCATCCAGCTTAAGCCAGCGGAACAGCTTGTGCTTGAAGCGTTGCGTTTTATCGATCCTGAAATTCAACAAATACGCTCAATGGGCGCATCACGCTATTTCGGCGACCGCAGCGGCTTTATCGTGAAGCGTGCAGACTATAGAGAGCCATTTCCTCTCGGCAGCTTGGGTGACGGCGCTTGGCGCATGCTCGCTATGGCAATAGTGGTGACCCAATGTAGAGACGGCGTACTCCTTATCGACGAAATCGATACTGGTCTCCACTACACCGTCATGGCCGATATGTGGAAATTGATTTTCAATGCGGCACGCGAATTCAATGTCCAGGTTTTCGCGACAACCCACAGCTTCGACTGCGTTCACAGCCTTGCTACCCTTTGCAGCCTAGTAGGCCATGAGGAAGATGGAATTACGATTCAGCGCATTGAGGCGAATAGAAACGCCGCCGTCGCATTCACCGGCCCCCAAATCCGGATGATTGCTGAGCGCGATATCGAAGTGCGCTGAGAATGCGTCAACACCCGAAACGAATGATTGTGGAAGGTGAAGACGACAAACACGCAATCGTAGAGTTGATGGGCCATCATACAGAATGGCCAGACGACAAGTTCAAGGCTCCAGTGTGGTTGGAAGCGGTTGGATCGCCGGAAGCAATTTTAGCCGAAGGGTTTATCCCGACGAAACTAGATGAGTCTGGGACGACCACACTGGGCGTTGTGTTTGATGCAGACACAGAGTTTGACTCGCGCTGGAGACGCACAAAACAAATTTGCGAGAAATTTTTCCCGAAGGTGCCAGAACAAATAGACCCTGCCGGCCTTATTCTGGAAAACAAAGAGGGAAAACGTCTTGGTGTCTGGATGATGCCGGACAACAAAAACCACGGGATGATAGAAACCTTTCTGCAATCGCTCATTCACGAACGTAGCGCCCCGCTACTAGCTTTTGCCGAATCCGTCGTTGTTGATGCCAGACATAGGGGCGCGCCGTGTAGGGAGTGTCATATCGACAAGTCAGAAATTCACTCTTGGCTCGCATGGCAAGACCCTCCGGGGCAGGCCCTCGGGAGGGCGATTACATCAATGACGCTAGACCCGCACTCAGACTCGGCTAAGCCATTCGTTGAATGGTTTTTGAATCTCTATCGGCTGGAGAGAAAATGAGTATGAAGGTCGCAAAGTCAGGGCAACCGGTAATGTCTGAATTTCAGAAATTCAACGCGCTCGCAAAGGCTCTCGTCCAAGTACCCAAACATGAAGTGGACGCACTACTAGCGAAAGAGCGAAAGAAAAAGGCTCGCGCGAAGAACGGGCGAGCCTCACACAAACAAGCTAAGAAATAGGTTTTTTTTCTTTTGCCACGCCCCTGACGCTTCAGGCTCGTGCCTCCTTCGGCTCTCCTGTTGTGAGAGCCTTGTACGTGAGACGCTTTCCGCTCACGGAACGCATTACCTTCTTAAACCGCTCTGCATCATCGCAATCCCGTTCGTTGAAACGGAATGCTTGTTCGTCGATGTAACGACCGAGGTGGAACGGCTCGACGCTGACATATGTGCCTTTGATCGTGCGCTTCAACAGACTCCAAAAATTTTCAATGCCGTTTGTGTGGACGTTACCGCGCACGTATTCAATCGCGTGATCTACAACTTCATGTTGGAAGTCGCCAGACAAGCCGCGATAGCCGACCCACTTGTCAGTGTAGAGGTTTGAGCCCGGTTCAACTGTGTCGTAAATATGTGCGTGCAACGTGTCTTTGCGCACATCGGGAACAACAGCGGCCTTGACCTTGCTTTTACCCTTCTTGTTATTGCGCTTTAGGATGCCCATGACCGCCGCCTTGTTCGTGCCGCCCGTCCCGGTGATGACCTTATTGCGCTTGCCAATGTGCATGTTTTTCGAGAGGCCGCCGACGAAAGTTTCATCGGCTTCGTAATCGCCTTTGACCTTCAAGAATGTACCGGTTTTCATCGCGAGCCTGATGCGATGATCCATGAACCATGAAGTTTTTTGCGTCACGCCAAGATCGCGCGCCATCTCATATGAGCTAATCCCGTTCTTGCAATTCGCGACAAGCCACACAGCCGGAAGCCACTTTTCCAGCGGGATTGCTGAGTCCTCAAAAATCGTCCCAACCTTCGCAGTGAATTGCTTGCGCGGGTGCTTTTCTTTACATTCCCACATGCGACGAGTCGCTATATAACGCACGTCTGTACGCCCGCACGTCGGGCAATAGACGCCATTCGGCCACCGCAATTCGACCATGGTCTTTAACGCCACGTCCGGGTCGGAGAAGTATTGGATCGCTTCTAGAAGGGTCTTGGGTTCGTTGCTCATGGCCGAGAATATAGGGCCGAAATGCTACTGAGTCAAGTATGTTGTTGCCCAAATTAGGACACTACCCGCGCCGCTTGTCGTAGGACCACCCGGATTGTAGCCTCACGCCTGCATGGAATCGGTCCGGTCGCCCGGACGGGGCCATGCAAGGGGCGCCTTATTTTTTCGTGACGTTTTGAGACTTTTCGACGTGCGGCGCGCGATGCGCCGTCAGCAGGGGGATAGCCATGCACAAGCACCGTTTGATTTATGGCGCAGTTGCGTCGTTCGTGATGTTGGGAGCCGGCATACCGGCATTTGCGGAAGACGTGCACGACAAGGAGCAGCGCGGCGAGGCGCAGATCCCGACCTGCACGCACAAGATCGGCACGCTTGCCATCCACGAGCCCGACAATCACTGGTGGGAGGGTTACGGTCTGGAGTCTCCCGAAGCGCTGATCAAGGTGTTCGTGATGCGCTCGGGCTGCTTCACCCTGGTCGATCGCGGCAAAGGCCTTGAGGCGGTGCAGCAGGAGCGCGCGCTCGCCGGCGAAGGCGATCTGCAGCAGGGCGCCAATATGGGCAGGGGCCAGATCAAGGCGGCGGATTACGTGCTGGTGCCCGACATCGTGTCGCAGAACGGGAATGCCGGCGGCACGAACATCGGCGGCATGCTGGGCGGCCTTGTCGGCCATGGCTTCGGCGCCGTGCTGGGCGGCATCAACATCTCGAAGAAAACGGCCGATGTGGTGCTCACCATCACCAATGTCCGCACGACGGAACAGGAAGCGATGGAAGAAGGCCACGCAGACAAGACCGACGTCGGATTCGGATTGGGCGGCGGCGGCGGAACGTGGTCGGGCTTCGGTGCCGCCGGCGCCAGCAGCTATGCGAACACGGATATCGGCCAGGTCGTCACGCTCGCCTATCTTCAGGCCTACACGAAACTCGTCGGCGATCTCGGCGGATTGTCGGGCGCAGCCGCCGCGCCGCAGCAGGCGGTGACGATGGCGAGGCCGGGAAATCTGCGGACCGACCCGTCCGAACACAGCAAGATCGTGCGCAGCCTGTCGGTCGGCATGATGCTTTATCCCACCGGAAACAAGAACGGCATCTGGTGGGAAGTTACCGACGAACTCGGCAACAAGGGCTGGGTGTCGTCGGCGCTGCTGCAGCTGGCGAGATAACGAACAGACGCGTTCCTCCCCCGTTCGAGCGGCAGCAAAACGGGGGAGGAACGCGTTACGCGCCGCCGCCTATTTGCTGCCTTTAAGCGCAAACATGAAGTCCGGGGGCGTGCCGTTGCCGAAGCAGACGTCCAGGGGTTGCCAGGTCGTGCAGGGCCCGGAACCGCCGGGTGCCTGGTATGCGGCCATGTCGTTGGCCTGCACGCTCCTGAGTTCCCAGCCCCACTCGCCGCATGTCACGAACGAACAATTGGCCCCGACCGAAACCCAGTAATGACCAGGCTTCAGCTTGACGGCGTGAATCTTGATGGCGAACGAGCCGCCATTGTCCGCGCCCTTGGCCTTGGTGATCGCCGCGATCTGCTTGCCGGGCAGGCCGTTGCTGTCCGCATAGAAGGTCACATTTTCCGACGCGGCCGGGCCCGAGCCGTTGAAGTAAACGCCCGTGATGTCGACTTCCTCGACCGTCCAGGTTTTGCCCTTCGGCACCACGAAATCATCCGCACCCTGGGCATCGTAAATGGACATCGACGACTCGAAGTTCTGCGAGATGACCGCCACGCCGGCGTCGTCGTTGTTCTGGCTGTACAGCGTCTTCACCCCCGGGACGGTAATGCTCAGTCGCGTGGCGTGGACATCGAAGCCTCTGCTCGATTGGACAGGACTTTGCACGGCCGCCTGACTGCCGGCAGAGATCGCAATGGCCGACGCCGCGGCGAGAAGCGCAATCTTGCTCATGAAATCTCCCCTTTGTTTGAGCAACGCGAACCGTACTCATTTTTCGCTCCGCCGTCGATTGGCGCGGAAAACGGCGGCAGGCGCACGGTTCGTCAAGCGCGGTTCGGAACGAGAGGGACCGCCGCGTCTGTCGCCGTATTTGGCCTGCTTTTTTCCTCCCCGTGTCGCCTGAGCGACATGGGGGAGGAAAGATAACGCGCCGCCTACCCCGCAAATATCTTCTTCAGTTCCGTCTTCAATATCTTCCCTTGCGGATTGCGGGGCAGCGTCTCGGCCCAGAAGATCACTTTCACGGGCACCTTGAACGCGGCGAGCTTGCCGGCCACGAAGGCTCTGAGTTCGTCTTCGCTCGCATGCAGCCCGGGTTTCAGGTGAACGACCGCCACCGGTTCTTCGCCCAGCGTCTTGTGCGGCATGCCGATCAGCGCCGCATCCATCACCGCGGGATGTTCGTAGAGGACGTTCTCCACTTCGATGCAGTAGATGTTCTCGCCGCCGCGGATCAGCATGTCCTTGGCGCGGTCGATGATGAAGCAGAAGCCTTCCGCGTCGACGCGGGCGAGATCGCCTGTCCGCACCCAGCCGTCGACGAAGGTCTGCGCGGTCGCGTCCGGCTTGTTCCAGTAGCCCTTCACGATGTTGGGCCCGCGCGCCCACAATTCGCCCACTTCGTTCGGCGGCAACACCTCTCCGTTCGCGCCGACCACCTTGAGATCGCAGACGGCGACCGCCGGGCCGCAGGAATCGGGGCGGTGCTCGTAATCTTCGGCGCTGTGGCTGGTGCAGGTGGCCGAGGTTTCCGTCATGCCCCAGCCATTGCCGGGCAGGGACTTCGGAAACACCTCCACGATCTTGCGCACGAGCTCCGGCGCGGACGGCGCGCCGCCATAGGCCACGCTTTCGAGCGACGACAGATCGTATTTCGCGCGCGCGGGATGCTCGATCAGCTGCCAGGCGATGGTGGGAACGCCGCCGGCCTGGTTGATCTTTTCGCGCTCGATGAGTTGCATGGCGAGCTCGGGATCCCATTTGCGCATGAGCACGATCTTGCCGCCGGAAAACAGCGTGGGGTTGAGCACGGCAAAGCAGCCGGTGGCATGAAAGAACGGCACGGACAGCAGGCTTGCGCGCTGCGGCGCCGTCAACGGATCGACAACGGGAACCGGTTCGCCCCGGCGCAGGAAATTCCGCGCGGCCGATGTCGCCGCGGCGAAGATGTTCGAATTCATGTTGCGGTTGGTGCCGAGCGCACCCTTTGGTCTTCCGGTCGTGCCCGATGTGTAGAGAATCGTCAGGTCGTCATCGGGGCCGAGCGCGACTTCGGGCATCGGGCGATCCGGCAACGCGCCCCAGTCATTCACGGCGCCGATCACATCTTCCAGCCGCGTGACGATGGGATGGGGTATCTCTTCGTTGGTGCGGCTGACATAGACGCGCTTCAGATCGGGACAATTGACGAAATGCTCGGCGATGCGCTCGAGCCGTTCGCCATCCACGAATGCGACCTCTGTTCCAGAGTCGACAAGGCCGTATTCGAGCTCGGATCCCGTCCACCACGCGTTCAGCGGCGTCACGATCGCGCCCAGGATCGCTGCGCCATAAAACGCCGCCACCCATTCGGGCAGGTTGCGCATGATGATGGCGACGCGCGTGCCCTTTTTCACGCCGCGGGATTTCAGTTCCTCGGCCACGGCGACGGTGGCGCGATAGAACGACTCGAATGTCGCGCGGTCGTTTTCGTAGACGATGAAATCGCGCGCACCATACAAACGGCCCTGCAGCACGATTTCACGCAAGGTGGGCGGCAGGTTCTTCCACACGCGCGTTCTGACGCCGCGAATGACGGCCTCGTCCATTTCGAACCGCGAGCCCGGCGCGGTGAGCAACGCATGCGCCTCGGCAATCGACATGACGGGCCAGGGTTTGGCAGGAGCGCTCATGCCGGCTCCTTTCCTCCCCCGTTTACGGGGGAGGTGGATTGCATCGCGAAGCGATGCAAGACGGAAGGGAGAATTTCGCACGCCACTTCCCCCCTCCGCCTCGCTGCGCTCGGCACCTCTCCCGTAAACGGGGGAGGAAAACCTGTTTCACACCTCGTCATCGATGAACTCCAGCATGTCGGCGTATTTCTCCCGCGCCGCGTCGCGCACTTTCGGCAGGTGATAGGCGGGAAACAGATCGTTCGACGGCGAATAATTGCGGAAGATCTGCTTGGCAAGCGTGACCTTGTGCACCTCGGTGGGACCGTCGGCGATGCCCATGACGAACGCGCCGATCACATGGCCCACGAACGGCATTTCGTTGGAGACGCCGAGCGCGCCGTGGATGTGCAGCGCGCGGCTCGCGATGTCGTGATAGACCTTCGGCATCGCGGCCTTCACGGCGGCGATATCCTTGCGCACGAACTTGTAGTCCTTGTGGCGATCGATCAGCCACGCGGTGCGTAACACGAGCAACCGGAACTGTTCCAGCTCGATCCATGAGTCGGCGACCTGCTCCTGCACCATCTGCTTTTTCGACAGCGCTTCGCCTTTGGTCTGCCGCGATACGGCGCGCTGGCACATCAGGTCGAGCAGCTTCCTCGCCTGGCCGACGGTGCGCATGGCGTGATGGATGCGCCCGCCGCCGAGCCGGACCTGGCTGACCATGAAGGCTTCGCCCCGCGTGCCGAGCAGATGGTCCAGCGGCACGCGCACGTTGGTGTAGCGCACATAGCCTTCGCCGCCTTCGCCATCGCGTCCGACACCGACATTGCGCACGATCTCCACGCCCGGCGTGGTCCTGGGCACGATGAACATGGAGGCGCGACGATGCGGCTCGGCCTCCGGATCCGTCACGGCCATGACGATGAGGAACTCGCTCCAGCGCGCATTGGTGGAAAACCACTTCTCGCCGTTGATCACCCAGCTGTCTCCGTCCTTGCGCGCGGAGGTGATGAACATGGTGGGATCCGAGCCGCCCTGCGGCTCGCTCATGGAAAAGGCCGACACGATCTCATTGTCGAGCAGCGGCTTCAGATACGTTTTCTTGTGATCGTCCGTGCCGAAATGCGCGATGATCTCGGCATTGCCCGTATCGGGCGCCTGGCAGCCGAACACGGACGGCGCAAAGCGCGCGCGCCCCAGGATCTCGTTCATCAATGCGAGCTTGACCTGCCCGTATCCTTCGCCTCCGAGCTCGGGGCCGAGGTGGCAGGCCCAGAGCTTCTCCTCCTTCACCCGCTTCTGCAGCGGACGGACGAGCTTCACGTAGTTGGGATTGCGCACATCGGCCGGATGGCCGAGCACGTGATCCAGCGGCTCGACCTCCTCGCGCACGAAGGCGTCGATCCAGTCCAGTTTCTTCTGAAACTCCGGTTCCGTCTCGAAATCCCAGGCCATGTTCCGTCCCTTTGAATATCGTTTGGATGCACCTTAGGCGGGGGCTCGAGCTTTCCGCAATTTCAAACTTGGGCGCAGGCGCATACCCGGTTTAGACTGCCCCAAACGTCATCGATCAACGACACGCCAGGGACGCCCCACATGACCAAGCCCGAAACCCTCGGATTCTCCTCCACCCGCCTCGCCCGCATCGATCGCTTCCTGAAGGATCGCTACGTCGAGAGCGGCAAGCTCGCGGGGTTTCAGCTCAAGATCGCGCGACGCGGCGAGATCGTGCACGACAGCGCGGCGGGCCTTGCCGACAGGGAACGCAACGTGCCGGTGCGCGAGGACACCATTTTCCGCATCTATTCCATGACCAAGCCGATTACGAGCGTTGCCTTCATGATGCTGGTCGAAGAGGGCCTGGTCGCGCTGGACGATCCGGTGCATCGCCACATCCCCGCGTGGCGCGATCTCGGCGTGTTCGTCGCCGGCGGCCCCGGCGCGTTCCAGACGAAGCGGACGGCCGCGCCCATGCGGATCGTGGATCTGTTGCGCCATACTTCCGGCCTGACTTACGGCTTCCAGGCGCGCACGAACGTGGATGCCGCCTACCGCGAACTTCACATCGGGCATGCGGCGATCGGAGCCGATGCGCCGAAGAAGCTGCTCAATCTCGACGAGATGATCGAGGCGCTGGCGAAGGTGCCTCTTGAGTTCTCTCCGGGGACGGCATGGAATTATTCCGTGTCGACGGATGTCCTCGGCTATCTCGTGGGCAAGATTTCCGGCGTGCCGTTCGACGAGTTTCTGGCGAAGCGCATCTTCGATCCGCTCGGCATGACGGATACGGCGTTCCTCGTTCCTGCGGGCAAGGCGTCGCGACTCGCCGCCTGCTATGCGCTGGACGCCAAAGGCAGGACGGTTCTGCAGGATGATCCGGAGAAGAGCGCCTTCCTCAAAGAGCCCGAATGCTTGTCCGGCGGCGGCGGATTGGTCGGCACCGCATCCGACTACATGAAATTCTGCAACATGCTGGTGCATCGCGGCGCGGGTAACGGCCATCGATTGCTTTCGCCCAAGACGATCGAACTGATGCGGATGAACCATCTGCCGGGCGACAGGCAGCTCGTCGACATGTCGATCTCGCTGTTCAGCGAAGCGGCCTATGCCGGACTGGGTTTCGGTCTCGGTTTCGGCGTGACGACGAATGTCGCGCAGACGATGACGCCGGGAAGCCTGGGCGAATATTACTGGGGCGGGGCCGCGAGCACGGCATTCTGGGTCGATCCGGTGGAAGATATCGCCGTTGTATTCATGACGCAGCTGATGCCGTCGACGATCTATCCCATCCGCCGCGAGTTGCGAACGATGGTGTATGCGGCGCTGGAAAGCTGAAAATCGCGGGGGCGATCTACTTCAACACGGACTTCGTGCGCATGGATTGTGGTCCGGCCATCATCACCGCGAACCAGCGCAGGCCGTCGACATGCTCGCAGACGATGACGAAGGCACCTGTCAGCGGCACCGCGAGGAACAGCCCGGCGACGCCCCAGATCAATCCCCAGAACGACAGCGCGAGAATGATCGCGAGCGGGCTCATGTTGAGTGTGCGGCCGAGCATCACCGTGGATACGATATTGGCGAGCACGAAGTGCACGCCGAACAAAACGATTCCCACGAGCGCGAATTCGCCGAGCGATTCTGATTGAACGAGCGCGGACGCCGCCGGCAACACGACCGCTGCGCCGCCGACCGAGGGAATGTAGTTCGCGAAGAACATCACGAGCGCCCAGAAGCCGGCGAAATGCAGATCGAACAGCCGCATCAGCAGATAGGTTGCGCCGGCCATCACTACGCTCAGCAACGTGCACACGCCGAGATAGGCCTGCACCTGGTTGGCGATGGCGCGAATGACCTTCGCGGTTTCGTCGCGGCGAAGTTCGTTACGTTCGAGTTTTTCGAGCTTGCGCGGCAGAAAGCGCTGCTCCGCAAGAAGAAAGCCGACATACACGGCGATCAGCGCAACCTCGAATACGAGACCGCCGGCGCCTGCCGCGACCGATCCCAGCACGTCGGCGACGCCGGACGCACTGAAGACATCCTTGAGAGCCGGCAGCTGGCCCAACCGCAGAAAATGGATCCACTGGCCCGCCAGCTGCTGAAGTTTCGCGAAATAAAGCGGCGCTTCGGCCGCCATGGCCGACGTCTCATCGCCGAAAATGCGCACGACAATGTAAAATGCGCCGACGATCAGCGTGAGCGACACGAGCCACGCGATCGCGGCCGGGAGCCGGAGGCGTTTCAATACGTCGGTGAGCGCGTTGAGAATCGCCCAAAGCAGCAGCGCGAACGCGAACGGCACCAAGAGCGGCCGGCCGATGACGAGGATCGTCAGGAAAATGGCCGCGCAGATGAGCCATTCCGCAAGGCTTCGCGGATCGACGCTCATGTCCTCCTTCATGAACGACCGGGATAACTGACCGCCATGCCGGCACGCACGTCCTGCTGCACGCCATATTGCGGGAAGGGATAACGAAAACCGTTCTTTGACAGGGCTGTCATTCCGTCAATTGCCTTGAGAAGATAATCCGGCGGGATCGCCATCAACATTTCATCGTCCAATACGCCACCATAGCGGCGTTCGGCAAAACAGGGAATCGAGAGACTGGGTTCGCGCTTCGTCAGCGCCCGGCCCCACGAATCGGCGCAGGCCGACTCGCCCACGACGCTCCAGTCGAAGCGCTTGTAGCCGGCCCACTGCAGCCCGTTGATGAAGTAGATCATCGCACCGGGCGTGGCGTAGAAGAGTGCGATGTCCGGCGGATCGAGCCGTCCGCCTGCCAGCGGCGCCACGGCGAGGGCTTCGTATCGACCGTCCGGCACGCAGGCCATGGCGGATTGGTGCGCCCGCGCATCGCCATCCGTCTCGAACCACACGCCTTTCATGTGTTGCCCGGAATACCATTCATCGGTTTTGGCGCTACCCAATCCCACGACGGCGCGGCACTGGGCGCCCACGAGATCATCGGCCGTGATGCCGACCGTCCAACCAAGGCGCGATGCCTGGCCTACGATCTGATCGAGTGTGTGCACGGATTGCGGACGCCTGATCTTCTCGATCGCTTCCATGTCGGCCCGCCGCTCGTAGAGCTTCATAGCGAACGGGATGGAGCGCAGTTTCAGCAGCTGTTCGAGCTTGGAAACGATGGTTTGCCAGTCCTGGGTCACGGCGCCGCGTCCTTTGATTTGGGAAGCATGGTAGCGGAAACGGGATCGTTGCAAAGGTCGGCCGCAATGATGCCGGCACAGCCGGCGATGCGGATTGCCGTCCAAACTGCGCCGCATCATGGCGCAGCCCGACGTCATGCTCTACTGGAAAGCCCGAACGGATCGGCTAAACTGTCCCGACGGAATTAGCGCGGGGCAACCATGAAATTGAGCCGCATTCTGCTTCTCGCAACGACGCTGGCGGCCCTTTCGCTTCCGACCTTTGCTGACGACTGGTTCTTTTTCCAGGATCCGGATTCAGTTTATTCCGTCAGATTTCCGGTGAAGCCCTCGCGCAGTCACGATACGCAGTCGCTTGCAGACGGCACCGGCATCGTCACAACCACCTATACCGATGATCTGGGTTCTCTCTCGCTGATGGTCGCGGTTACCGATCGCAGGGATCATCCCGTCGACCCGGAATCGGCGGTCGGCAACGCCGTTGCAGCCCTCAAGAACATGGCTTCCCAGGTATGGGCGGATCAGGCGAGTCCGCTCGATCGCCGGATCGGACGCGAAGTCATTCTGACAACCAAGGACGGCAACCATCTGGACGAACGCATCTACTTTACCGAGTCGCGGCTCTATCAGGTCATCGCGGTGACGACGGTGAATGCGTCACCCGACCAGATATTGGGATCGAAGCAGTTCCTGGAGTCGTTCCATTTCGTCGCGAAGTGAACGCGGTTCCTGGCGGACACGTTTCGGTATTCGTGGGTTCCCGCCTGCGCGGGGGAGACCATTCGCGCCACAACGACTTAACGTCAGGCCGGACGGCCTGGCGTTAAGTCGTGCGCTCATGGTGGTTGCGGGGACAGGATTTGAACCTGTGACCTTCAGGTTATGAGCCTGACGAGCTACCGGACTGCTCCACCCCGCGTCAGGGAACCGGCAGGGCCGGTTCTGAGGGTGCGCGGATATAGGACAGGGCCATCCCCCTGTCTACCCCCCGATATGGTGTTTCCTGCGCGATTTTACAGAGGGTTTTGCGCGGCCCGGGTCCGCATGGTCCGCGGGCCGGCCCGTGCGTGCGGGCCCACCCTTCAAATAGGCCGACAGCTCGGCATGCAGGTGCTCCTGGAGCAGCCGCACCCGCTGGTTCGCCCGCAAGTCCTCATGCATCGCCAGCCACATTTCCAGATCGAAGGCGATCGCATGCGGCAGCACCGGAACGAGCGTGGGCTCGCGCGCGGCGAGCGGCATTTGACAACCGCCGATGCCGAGAGCCGCACGCAATGCGGCGAGTTGGGCGAGATCGTTGTCGCAGCGGAATGCGAAGAGCTGACGGGTGATGCGCAATCCCGCCTGGGCGTCGCGCCAGGGGGCATCGTCGCGATCGAAGCCGATGAGTGTATGGCGCACGAGTTCGCCAAGATCGGCGGGCATTCCGTGTCGCGCGATATAATCCCGGTGCGCAAAGAGCCGGATGGGAACGTGACCGATGCGGCGGGCAACGAGCGCGGTCTGGCGCGGGCGAACCATCCTGACGGCGATATCCGCCTCGCGCTTCAGGAGATCCTGCTGGCGGTTGCTGAGGGCGAGTTCGAGTTCGATCTCCGGATTGGTTTCGCGAAAGCGCGCCAGGATCGGCGGCAAAACCTCGACGCCGACGAGTTCGCTGGCGGTGAGACGCACGACGCCGCGTGTTCCGCGCTGCTCGCCGGACGCAGCACGAACAAGCGCTTCCGACGCAGACGCCATCGCTTCTGCATGCGGCAGAAGCTCATGCGCGGCGGCAGTGGGAAGCAGTCCGGTCTGCGAACGGGTGAAGAGCGTGGCGCCGAGCGACTCTTCAAGGCCCGCCATGTGACGGCCGAGCGTAGGTTGCGTCAGGCCCAGCGCCCGCGCGGCATGGGACAGGCTCCCCTCCCGCATGACGGCGAGGAAGGAACGGCAATGTGCCCAGTCAAGCGACAGCCGCTGCATGCATATATGTATACCAACAAGACGATGATATGCAATTCCGTCCGTAACACGCCGATGCCATGATCCGGTGCAGGATCAGGAGGACGCGGCATGTTCATCGGACATTACGGCCCGGCATTCGGTGCGAAGGCCGCACTGCGCGCGGTTCCGCTGTGGGTCTTTTTCCTTGCCGTGCAGTGGTTGGACGTCGTGTGGTCCGTGCTGGTGCTGAACGGTGTCGAGAAGGTGCGCATCGAACCCGGATACACGGAAGCAAGTCCGCTCGTGCTTTATTATATGCCGTATACGCACAGTCTTGCGGGATCGCTGATATTGTCGGCGATGTTCGGCGGCGTTGCGGCACTTTTCTTCAGAGGCCGGCGCGGATTGGTGCTTCTGGTCTGCGCGGCGGCTGTGTTCTCGCACTGGATCCTCGACCTTCTCGTGCACAAGCCGGATCTGTGGGTTTACGACGATGTCAAAGTGGGGCTTGGGCTATGGCGTTGGGTGTGGATCAGCCTGCCGCTCGAGCTGGTGTTTCTCTGGCTGGGCGCGTGGTCCTATGCGCGGTTCGTGCCGGCAAAACGCGGCGGCAATGTGTGGCTATGGGTGTTCGTCGCGGCCATGAGCGCCGTGCAAGTCTACGGGGATTTCGGGCCGGCGCCCTCCTCGGGCCCGGCGGAAGCCGTGACGGCCCTCGCCGCCTACGGCGTGCTCGCGGTTCTGGCGGGGCTTGTCGATTTGAGCCGGGCGCGCATAGTTTCTGCCGTCGGGACGTAGAAGGCGCGGCTGAAACGAAGCGAGGTCACGATGAAATCCACTCCCAAGCATGCCGGTCCGCGTCTGGTGTTTGCGATAGTCCTGTCAATTCTTGCAGGCTCGTCAGTGCGAGCAGACGAGATGTCGCCGGTCGGCCGGTGGAAAACCATCAGCGACAAGACCGGCCGCGAAACCGGTGTGGTCGAAATCAGCCAGTTCGGCGACGCGCTCACAGGCAAGGTGGTGAAGATCATTCCCGAAGCCGGAGATCCTGCAGATCCCGTCTGCAAGAAATGCGACGGGCCAGAGAAGGATCAGCGCGTTCTCGGCATGACGATTCTCAAAGGCTTTCACCGCGACGGCGACGAGTGGGACGGGGGCACGATTCTCGATCCGCGAACCGGGTCGATTTACAGTTCGGAGATCCACCTCGACGATGGCGGCCACAAACTGCAGGTGCGCGGCTATATCGGGATTTCACTGCTCGGCCGCACGCAGACATGGATTCGGGACGAGTAACGCCAAAGGACTCACGCGGAGGTCAGGAGACGCGGAGCAAGATCGCGCGCTTCATCGGCATCAATCCGTGGGAATTCGGCGAAGCTGCCGTCGACGCTTCTGGCGCGCCTTGCGCGCCCGGAATTCGGTCCCATGCCTCGTCGCAAAATCACCTTTGACGCTGCTTGGGGTGCAATCTCTTCGCGTCTCCGTCTCACCGCGTGAGCATCTCTTCGAAAGCAACGTGCGGTGAATGCGACTCGCATTTCGCAAACGACAAAAAGCCCCGCGGGCGAATGACGCCAGCGGGGCTTTTCGTTTCAATGTGCTGGCGGGGCTTTGATCGTGACGTCCGTGCTTTGCTGACCTGGCAGCGACCGACTCTCCCGCGGCTTGGGCCGCAGTACCATAGGCGCTGGGGGCTTTAACGGCCGAGTTCGGAATGGGATCGGGTGGAATTCCCCCGCTAGGACCACCAGGTCGGCAAAGCACGGACAATCAAGACACTCAGTATGCTGATGAATAATGCCTGGACTTTTTTCCAAGCATGGAACGGTGCTGGCGAACAAGCGCCAATCGAGCGATTAGGACCAGTAAGCTCAATGCATTGCTGCACTTACACGCCTGGCCTATCGACGTGGTAGTCTTCCACGGCTCTCAAGCGAAACCTGGTTTTGAGGCAAGTTTCCCGCTTAGATGCTTTCAGCGGTTATCTTTTCCGCACATAGCTACCCGGCAGTGCCGCTGGCGCGACAACCGGTCCACCAGAGGTGCGTCCATTCCGGTCCTCTCGTACTAGGAATAGATCCTCTCAAGTTTCGAACACCCACGGCAGATAGGGACCGAACTGTCTCACGACGTTCTAAACCCAGCTCACGTACCACTTTAAATGGCGAACAGCCATACCCTTGGGACCGGCTACAGCCCCAGGATGTGATGAGCCGACATCGAGGTGCCAAACCGCACCGTCGCTATGGACGCTTGGGTGCGATCAGCCTGTTATCCCCGGCGTACCTTTTATCCGTTGAGCGATGACCCTTCCACGCGGGATCACCGGATCACTATGACCGACTTTCGTCTCTGCTTGGTCCGTCGACCTTGCAGTCAGGCAGGCTTTTGCCATTGCACTCAACATCCGATTTCCGACCGGATTGAGCCTACCATCGCGCGCCTCCGTTACTCTTTGGGAGGCGACCGCCCCAGTCAAACTGCCCACCATACACTGTCTCGGATCCCGTTTCAGGATCGCGGTTAGACATCAGGAACAAGAAGGGTGGTATTTCAAGGACGGCTCCACGAAAGCTAGCGCCTCCGCTTCAAAGCCTACCACCTATCCTACACATCCCATTCCTAATGCCAGTGTAAAGTTGCAGTAAAGGTGCACGGGGTCTTTCCGTCTGACCGCGGGAACCCCGCATCTTCACGGGGAATTCAATTTCGCTGAGCC
>JBEKLN010000050.1:0-27156 GCA_050010175.1 Rhizomicrobium sp. | reverse complement strand
CATGATCGTTATCGACGGTGAGAGTGGCGAAGCGCACCTTCGTCCCTCCAATGAAATCATCGCAACATTCGAAGCGCGCCGATCCTTAAGGGCCCAGCGCGTCGCCAGACTGGCTGCAGTGAAGGATTTGCCGGCGATCACCAAAGATGGCGTTCCCATCCGGCTGATGATGAACGCCGGGCTTCTCATCGACATGCCGCATCTGGACGAATCCGGCGCCGATGGAGTGGGGTTATTCCGCACCGAGCTTCAGTTCATGATCGGTGAGACGATGCCGCGTCTGCGCGATCAGATCGATTTTTATCGCCAGGTACTTCAGGCGGCAGGGGAGAGGCCGGTTATTTTCCGGACGCTTGATCTGGGAGGAGACAAGATTCTTCCCTACGGAAAATGGGACCGGGAGGAGAACCCGGCGTTGGGATGGCGCGCATTGCGCATTGCGCTCGATCGGCCGGCCCTTCTGCGATATCAGGTGCGCGCGCTCATCGCTGCCTGTGCCCACCAGACCTTGCGCATCCTGTTGCCCATGGTGACGGATGTTGCAGAGTTCAACAGTGCCCGCTCGCTTGTCGACCGCGAACTTGAGCGCGCGCGGCTGCTCGGACATCCCCAGCCAAAGCAGACGCTTGTCGGGGCGATGCTGGAAGTTCCCGCGTTGATCTTCATGCTGCCGCAGATATTGCGGAGCGCGGACTTCGTATCGATCGGCTCTAACGACCTCTTTCAGTTCACATTTGCAGTCGACCGCACAAATCCCCGCGTGGCGCGCCGCTACGATACCTTGAGCCCCGCCGCCCTGTCGCTGATCAGGCAAATTGTCCGCAGTGCCGCCGAGGCCAATGGAGAGGTCTCGCTGTGTGGCGAAATGGCCGGCCGCCCCCTTGAGGCGATGGCGCTGATAGGGACGGGCGTGCGTACGCTGTCCATGCAGCCGGCAAATATCGGCCCAGTTAAATTGATGATCAGGACCCTGGACACGCGTGAGATTGCTCAATTTGTTGACCGGCTTTGCAGCCGCGGCGATCATAGTCTACGTACGCGGTTCGCCGCCTTCGCAGCTGAGCGCGGTGTGGCAGTCAAATGAACAATAATGCGGCATGGTCAGTCGCACGGCACCGGACGCTTGCAATTACGATGAGGCTGACACAAAATCGTTCAGTCTTCACTCCGAGGAGAAATGATGCGTAACTCCGCTTTCCTGCTTGTCACGTCGGCAGCAATGCTGCTTTTTTCCAGCGTTGCCTATGCTGATCCGGCTGCAACAAGCGCGGCCCCCGCTGCCACGTCTACCAGCAACCCCGACGAAGTCGTATGCAGGAATAACCCGCCGCCGACAGGCTCGCGGCTTGGCGGCGGCCGGGAATGCCACACCCAGCGCGAGTGGGACCAGCGCCAGAAGGACGCGCAGCAGGCCACCATGATGGGCGAAATGAAAGGCCTGGCCGGTGTCGGCGGCAGCGGTGGCGGTCACTAAGTCTCGACCTCGGACGTCCGGTCTAGGCTCATCGGCAGATCAATCGGTCTGACCGGATGTATCCTGCGTAGTTTCGCTGGAGTGCGGAACGCGTTGACGGTATTGCTGTCTTCATGAGCAAGGTCACGCACCTGACTTCGGATGAGCACGGCGGGCTCAACCGCAGGCGAATTCACCTTCGGGAGATATCTGGAGACGCTGACGCGCCGCTGGACACTGTGGGCCAGGATCTCCGGGCAGCACGCTTGCGGCGCGGTGACGATCTTGCGGCCGTTTCGCGTTCCCTGAAGATACGTAAAGACCATCTCGAGGCAATCGAAGAGGACCGGCTGGAAGCCCTTCCGGGGCGCACCTATGCGGTCGGTTTTGTACGCTCGTACGCAGAATATCTGGGGCTCGATTCCGTCCAGGCGGTCGAGCGCTTCAAGGGGGAGATCGCCGGCAGGGGAGATGGCGGGCATCAGATCGCTCTGGCGCCCGAGACAGACGAGCGGAGATTGCCGCACGGCTGGGTCATCATTGCAATCGTCGTGTTGGCGGTGTTGGCGTACGGCGCCTATCACCTTGCCAAGTCCGCTGACAACCTCCTCAGACAGCCGGTCGCGGCAGTACCCGCCCGGATCGTGCCGCCGCATCCCGCCCCTGCGAATCTTGGCGGAAAGTACGCCGCGCAGCCTCCCCGATCTGCGACAACCGCCAATGCGTCGGCAGGGCCGCCAGTTGCCGGTGCAGGCGGACAAGCCAGCCCACAGATCCTCGCGGGCCAAAACCCTTCCGCTGGCCCCAAACTGGTCTCCCCCAACACCTCGTCATCTGCACCGGCCAACGCGGTTGGGACCCAAGCGTTGGCTGGACAAGCTCCGCCGGCTCCAGCCGTCTCCGCTCCCGCGGGGCAGGAATTTGGCCAACAGAACCAGGACGCCAGGGTCATTTTGCGGGCGTCGGCTCCGACACGGATTCTGGTTCAAGCCGGCGACGGCGCGGTGTTCATTAACCGTGTGCTGCATCCGGGCGATAGCTATCGGGTCCCGGACAAGGTCGGTTTGATGCTGACGACCCCCGACGGCGGAGCGGTCTCGGTCGAGCTTGACGGTCAGGTGATGGGTGCAGCAGGAAAACAGGGACAGATGACCGAGGCACTTTCACTTGATCCTCAGGCGCTTGCCGACCGTTACGGAGGGGGTAACCCTAGATAGGGTTTCGGCGATGACTATTGCGGCTGTCGGGCGCAATTCCGCTGCAAACCGGCGCTATGCTTATGCTAGAGCCATTTGATGGTCCGACGAGGTTTCGAGAGGTGACCCTATGAGTATCAGACCCTACCGGGACATCTCGCGGCGCAAGTCGCGCAAGATTCATGTTGGAAAGGTCGAAGTCGGCGGCGACGCGCCGATCACCGTCCAGAGCATGACGAACACAATCACCGGCGACGCCGCGGCGACCATCGCTCAGGTTCGTGCACTCGAGGAAGCTGGAGCTGACATCGTCCGCGTGTCGTGCCCGGACGAAGACGCAACCAACGCTCTGAAACAGATCGTCAAGGCTGTGCGCGTTCCGATCGTCGCGGACATCCACTTTCACTATAAACGGGCGATCGAAGCTGCGGATGCCGGCGCAGCCTGCTTACGCATCAACCCGGGCAATATCGGATCGGCCCAACGGGTACGCGAAGTCGTGGCGGCGGCGAAGGATCATGGTTGCTCGATGCGTATCGGCGTGAACGCAGGGTCTCTCGAGAAGGAACTGCTTGAACGCTACGGCGAGCCTTGCCCTGAGGCGATGGTCGAAAGCGCGCTCAATCACGCTCGCATTCTGGAAGATAACAACTTCGCAGAATTCAAGATCAGCGTAAAAGCCTCGGACGTCTTCCTTGCGGTTGCGGCCTATCAGGGCCTCGCAGAGGCTTGCGACTATCCGCTGCATCTTGGGATCACCGAAGCGGGTGGACTGATGTCGGGCACCGCCAAATCGGCGATCGGCATGGGCATGCTTCTGTGGTCGGGCATCGGCGATACGATCCGCGTGTCGCTGTCTGCCGATCCTGTCGAGGAAATTCGTGCGGGATTCGACATCCTGAAGTCGCTTGGCCTCAGGCACAGGGGCGTCAATATCGTGTCCTGTCCATCTTGCGCACGCCAGGGCTTCAATGTCATCGACACGGTAAAGATGCTCGAGGACCGCCTGAAGCACATTTCGACGCCTATGACGCTATCGATCATCGGCTGCGTTGTGAACGGGCCGGGTGAAGCGCGCGAAACCGACCTCGGCTTCACGGGCGGCGGCGCCGGCGCCGGCGCAGGGATGATCTATCTGAACGGCAAACCTGCCTACAAGCTCGATAACACCAAGCTGGTCGACCATGTGGTCGAGCTTTGCGAAAAGAAGGCGTCGGAGATCGAGACCGCGCGAAATCGTGAAGCGGCGCTTGAGCCGGCGCAGTAGCCGCTCCATTTTGCTGTCATGATTCCCGAATCGAAGCTGTCGCGGCTCGTCGACCGCTTTCGTGCCATCGAAGCCGAGCTCGCATCCGGCGCGAGCGGCTCGGGCTTCGTCAGGCTGTCAAAGGAGCACGCAGAGCTTGCGCCGGTCGTCGCCGCGGCCGAAGCCTATCGTCACGCGGGCAAGGAGCTTGAAGATACCCAGACCCTCATCGACGATCCCTCGACCGACGTGGAGATGCGTGCGCTCGCGGAACAGGAGCGCAACGGGCTCAAGGAACAATATGCGAAGCTCGAGCACGAACTGCAGCTCCAACTGCTGCCGAAGGACGCAGCTGACTCCTCATCCGCCATCGTCGAAATCCGCGCGGGCACGGGCGGCGATGAAGCGGCGCTTTTCGCTGCCGATCTTCTGGGGATGTATCAGCGTTATGCCCAACTCCAAGGCTGGCGTACCGAGGTTCTCAGCCTCAGCGAAAGTGATCTGGGTGGCGTCCGTGAAGCGGTCATGGAGGTTGCAGGGCAGGGTGCATTTGCCAAATTGAAGTTTGAAAGCGGTGTGCATCGCGTGCAACGGGTTCCCGTGACCGAAGCGGGCGGGAGAATTCATACGTCGGCGGCCACGGTTGCCGTGTTGCCGGAGCCGGAAGACGTGGATGTGAACATCGACGAGAAGGACTTGCGCATAGATGTGTTTCGCGCAAGCGGCGCCGGCGGTCAGCACGTCAACAAAACCGAGAGCGCCGTTCGCATCACCCATCTGCCGACAGGAATTGTCGTTGCGCAGCAGGACGAAAAATCGCAGCACAAGAACCGTGCGAAGGCCATGAAGATCCTGAAGGCCAAAATGTTCGAAGCCGAGCGGTCACGCATCGCGGCCACGCGCGCGGCCGATCGCAAGGATCAGGTCGGTTCGGGCGATCGATCTGAACGAATTCGCACGTATAACTTTCCGCAAGGCCGCGTCACGGACCACCGCATCAACCTCACCCTGTACAAGCTTGACCGCGTCATTTCCGGCGATGAACTCGGTGAAGTGATCGATGTGCTGCTCAACGAAGACCAGGCGAATCGCCTCGCCGCGCTCGAAAGCGAAGGCAGCCCGTGAGGTGTCGAACGCCGGCGCGCGATTCGGTAATGACTGAGATCTCTGCAGCAGATGAGTTCGCTCGGGCGACGCGGCATCTGGCTGCCGCAGGGATCGAGTCCGCCAGGCTCGACGCGCGTGTTCTCTTGGCCCATGCAATTGGCGCCGGAACCGGCGATGTCGTTTCGACTCGCTTTCTGAGTGAGCAAGAGCGCGACGAATATGAAAAGTTGATTTCACGCCGCGCGGTTCACGAACCACTGGCCTATATAGTCGGCACAAAAGAGTTTTTCAGTCTCGATTTCGAGGTCGGACCGGGCGTGCTGATTCCCCGGCCCGAAACCGAAACGCTCATCGAGCAGGCCTTGCTCAAGTTTGCCGACCGACATGCCGAGTTGCGCGTTCTTGATCTGGGAACTGGCAGCGGCTGTCTGATTGTCGCTTTTCTTTCCCATTACCCACGGGCGTCCGGCGTGGCGGTCGACCTCTGCGAACAAGCGCTTGCGTGGGCGAAGCGGAATGTGGTGAAGCATGATCTGGCAGGTCGCTGCCGGCTCGAACATCATGGCTGGAACGTTCGGGGTCAATTCGATGTTGTGTTTTCGAATCCGCCATATCTGAGGGACGCCGAGTTCCGGAACGCGCCGCCTGAAATTAGTGCGTTCGAACCCAAGGGAGCTTTTGTGGGAGGGTGCGACGGATTGGCAGCTTATCGGGAACTGGCGCCAGAGCTTGTGCGCCTGCTCGACGCCGGCGGAAGGGCCTTTATCGAGATCGGAAAAGGACAGGAAATCAGCGTTAAAAACGTTCTTGCGACGAGCGGGCTTGACGTTCTCGGGGTAGCTTCCGATTTAGGGGGTATCCCTCGCTGTATCATTGCGGACCGGCCATACGGATTGGCGCAGCAAAAAACAGTTGGAAAGGCACCAGCGACTCGCTAGCTTCCACCCCGCCTAAAGGGGGGACCCCACCGGAGCGTCCGGTTGTGTGTTTTGGATGCCGGGGGGATACCGCAGGGAAGGCGGCGCCGGTATGGCGTCGGCCCCTGTGAAACGCGAAAGACGAGTCTCGCGCTTTATGCGGCAATCAAACGGACGCATCTGCGGGTGCGGCTGAAAAGATGCAGGAAACTTGCTGTCTGTCACGTCGCGGCATGCGCCAAGAATGCGCAGTCAATTCTGAGGGATTACAGGGGCCAACGATAACATGAAACGCTCTCGTGGACGTGGCGGCCGCCGGCCGCCCAGCAACAATAGCGGTGGTGGTGGCGGCGGCGGCGGAAATAACCCGAACCGCACCTATGATTCCAATGGACCAGAGATAAAGATTCGCGGATCTGCATCTCATGTCTATGAGAAGTATCTTCAGCTCGCGCGGGACGCGAACGCGTCGGGCGATCGCGTGATGGCCGAAAATTATCTTCAGCATGCGGAGCATTATTACCGGATTCTGGCGGCCAACCAGCTCCAGCAGCAGCAGTATCAGGCCCAGCAGGGGCAATACGCGGCCAACGGCAACCGTACGCAGCCTAACGGTCATGTCGACGGTAATGGGGCGCAGCCATATCCCGCCATTGGTCCGTCGTTCTCTCTGGCCGAGGACGAGGAAGAAGGCGACGCCGCCCTCGAAGGCTGATGGCCGGACACTGTCTTACAGACCTGACTGTCGGTGGCACCTTGTTCACCCAGTCCGGATCGGCCGACTGGCCCTACCCAAAGCTGCCTCTTTGAGCAAACTCAAGGCGCCTCGCCTTGAGTCCGGCCAACTTCGGCGCGGTTTCGGGTGGCTCTTGCGTCGGGCAAGGGCAGCACCACATAGGCTGGTGGGTGCGGCGCTTTGTTCGAGGCAGTGCCCAAAGTACGGGACCTGCGTGAGCTGCCGGAAGGGGCCACGAGCGTCGCTGAGAGGAACACATGGATACCGAGAAATTCACCGAGCGGGCGCGCGGCTTTATTCAATCTGCGCAAGGCCTTGCCCTTCGATCCCAGCACCAGGCCTTCAAGCCTGAGCATCTCCTGAAGGTCCTCCTCGATGACGAGGAGGGGCTGGCGGCACGTCTGATCCAGGCGGCCGGCGGACGTCCCGACGAGGCTCTCCGGGAGAACGAACTGGTGCTTGCCAAACTGCCCAAGGTCGAGGGTGGGCAGATGTATCTGGCCCCGGAAACGGCGCGACTGTTCGACTCTGCGCAGGAGATCGCAAAAAAAGCTGGCGACAGCTTCGTCACCGTTGAAATCCTGTTGCTGGCGCTCGCAATGTCCCAGGGGACGGACGCTGGCCGAATCTTGAAGAATTCCGGCGTAGCGGCCCAGAATCTGAACAGTGCGATCAAGGATCTTCGGCAGGGTCGCACGGCGGACAGCGCAAGCGCCGAAAGCGGTTACGACGCCCTCAAGAAATATGCGCGTGATCTCACAGAGCTTGCGCGCACAGGCAAGCTCGATCCCGTGATCGGGCGCGACGAAGAGATTCGGCGCACGATCCAGGTCCTTTCGCGCCGAACGAAGAACAATCCCGTCCTGATCGGCGAACCCGGCGTTGGCAAGACGGCGATTGCGGAGGGGCTTGCCCTGCGCATTGTGAATGGCGACGTGCCCGAGAGCTTGCGCGACAAGCGCTTGATGGCGCTCGATATGGGGTCGCTCATCGCAGGCGCGAAATATCGCGGCGAATTCGAAGAAAGGCTCAAGGCCATACTCTCCGAGATCACGGCGGCTGCTGGAAAAGTGATTCTCTTTGTTGACGAGTTGCACACATTGGTCGGTGCGGGAAAGGCGGAGGGTGCTATGGACGCATCGAATCTGCTGAAGCCCGCGTTGGCTCGCGGTGAATTGCACTGCGTCGGTGCGACTACGCTCGATGAGTACCGCAGGTACATCGAGAAGGACGCGGCACTGGCGCGGAGATTTCAGCCCGTTTTTGTTTCCGAGCCGACTGTCGAGGACACGATTTCGATTCTTCGCGGTCTGAAGGAAAAATATGAAGTCCATCACGGTGTACGCATCACCGACAGCGCCATCGTCGCCGCGGCGCAGCTGTCGAACCGCTACATCACGGATCGCTTCCTGCCCGACAAGGCCATCGATCTGATGGACGAGGCGGCGAGCCGTCTGCGTATGCAGGTCGATTCAAAGCCCGAAGAGCTTGATGAACTCGACAGGCGAATCATTCAGCTCAAAATCGAGCGAGAAGCGCTAAAGAAGGAAACGGACAAAGCCTCCAAAGATCGCCTCGTCGCGCTGGAGTCCGAGCTTGCCGAACTGGAAGAGAAATCGGACGCGCTCGCGGCGCGCTGGCTGGAAGAGAAGAAATCCGTCCAGGACGTGCAGGGCCTGAAGGAAAAGCTCGACCAGGCCCGCCAGGAGCTCGAGATCGCGCAACGCAAAGGCAATCTCGCCAGAGCAGGCGAGTTGACCTACGGCGTGATCCCAGACCTGGAGAAAAAGCTCGCGGGCATCGAGGACAACAAGGCCGGAGCGCTCGTAAACGAGGCGGTCACCGCGGAGCACATCGCCGGCATCGTGTCGCGCTGGACGGGCATTCCCGTCGACAAAATGCTCGAGGGCGAGCGCGAGAAGCTTCTGCAGATGGAAGCGTCGCTCACCAGGCGCGTTGTGGGCCAGGATCAGGCCGTTCGCGCGGTTTCCAATGCTGTTCGCCGCGCGCGGGCAGGCTTGCAGGATCCCAACCGGCCGATTGGCTCGTTTCTATTTCTGGGTCCTACGGGTGTCGGAAAGACAGAGTTGACCAAGGCGCTGGCGGAGTTCCTCTTCGACGACGATACCGCGATGGTGCGCATCGACATGAGCGAATTCATGGAGAAGCACTCCGTGGCGCGCCTGATCGGCGCTCCACCGGGATATGTCGGCTACGAGGAGGGTGGCGCGCTGACGGAAGCTGTGCGCCGCAGGCCCTACCAGGTCGTATTGTTCGACGAAGTGGAGAAGGCGCACAGCGATGTCTTCAACGTGCTCCTTCAGGTTCTCGACGACGGAAGGCTGACGGACGGACAGGGACGTACGGTGGATTTCCGCAACACCGTGATCATTCTGACCTCCAATCTCGGCACCGAACTCCTGTCGTCAGGCGAGGGCGGAGAGTCTGCGCATGCGCGCGCGCAGGTAATGACGGCCGTGCGCGCGCATTTCCGTCCGGAGTTCCTGAACCGGCTCGACGAGATCATCCTGTTCCACAGGTTGTCGCGCGAGAATATGGACAGGATCGTCGTCATTCAGATTGCGCGTCTCGCAAAGCTGCTCGCCGACCGCAAGATCGAAATCGTGCTGAGCGACCGGGCGCGTGAGTGGTTGGCGCAGGCCGGCTATGATCCGGTGTATGGTGCGCGGCCGCTCAAACGCGTCATTCAGCGCCGGCTGCAGGATCCGCTCGCGCAGCTTCTGCTGGAGGGCAAGATATCCGACGGCGACACGGTGAACGTCGATGGCGGAAAGCACGGATTGACAATCAACGGTCACGTATTCGACGCCGCCGACGACGCTCTGGACACTGCGGCCGCCCCAAGCCGCGCAATTCATTAGGAGCGCACACGCCGATCGCATTTCGGCTGTCGCCAGGGAGCCGTGCCCCGGTGGTTCGATTGGCGCAGTTCCGGCCGCTTGACGGCGTGGATATCAATGTTCATACGCACGCGAGTCTTGAATTCGCGCAACGTGCGCCGGTAAAGCTGGGCAGCACCCGGGCGCACTGGAGAGATGAACGGCAATGGCTTGGTCGTGGGAATTCATGCTGCAGGTCTTCCGGTCGCTGGGGGGCAAGGTTGAAAACATTGCTGCCGAACCCGTTGCGCGCGGCGTTCGGCTCGTGCCGATCAAGGCCGATACTCCGATTCGTCTTCTGGCACCCGAGAACCTGATCGTTTCTGTGGCGGACGTCGAGTTCGTGGGCGACCGCCTGAAGGTCAAGGATGATGCACCGGTCGGTAAGGCGGAGCGGACGTTCTTTGAAAACTTCCAGGAAAGCTATGGATGGAGCGCAGGCGGACGTCTCGAAGCCGAAGCGTTTTTCGACGCCCTCGATGAATTGCCCGGCGAAGTCCGAGAGTTGTTGTCGACGACCTTCGGAGTCACGGCATTGTTCCGGCAGGACGATGCGCGGGCGCAGCGTTGGTATCTCGGAAGCCGGATGTTCGAGCGGCAGGGCAATTCAGTTCTCGCGCCCGTGTTGGATCTCGTAAGGCACGATCCCACCGCCACCAGCTACGGTGACAGGGACGGCCTGGTGATCGGCGGCCAGTTTCCCGGCGAGGTTCGCGTGCTCAAAGCCATACTTGGTCCGTTCGGAGCTTTCCTGAAATTTGGTGTTGCCAGTGCGGAGTGTCAGGCATTCAGCGTGCCCACCACATTCAAGACCGAGGAAGGTTGCGAAATATCGATCGAACAGCGAACCAATTTGAATTCCATGCTGGGTTCGATTCCCGTTCCTGAATTTCGCCACGATGGTCGATCGCTGTGGTTTTCCTGTATGATGATCGGAAATTCCAGAACGCCAAAACTGTCCAGAGGAATCTTTTATCGCGTGATGCGGGACGCGGGTCAGAAAGACCCCGAACGGGTATTCGATCGCATCCTGCTGGAAAACAGGCTCAAATTTCTCAAGCTGCTCGAAGTACTGGAAGAACACGATGGAGGATTGATCCGGGTGCTGCGGCGGGTTGCACGTTATCAGTTGGAGGCTATGTCGTGGTGCGTCGGGTCGCGCGAGTTGTGAATCGCCTTCGAATGCGCGACGGTTCGATCGGGACTTGGTTCCACGTTCGGAGCCATTTAAATTTTCGTGACGACCAGATATGGAACTTCGCGCCGCGGATACGGTAAACGCTGCGACTGGCCGGGAGCGCCTCCAAATGGCATTGGTTCGCCGTCGGACAGAATCCCGCTTGTGGTTCAACGGGTTCGCCTGCCAAGCCGAATTTTTGTGCAGTGCGAATGCTGGGGGAACCTCCTGATCGGAACCTTCGGGAACCCCAGATTTAGAATGGTTTTCGTTCCCTTAACGAAGCTTGACGAAGTTTGACCCGCTGGGTAGTGTTTTTGCCATTGCCGACATTCGTCGGTACATACACCTTAAGGGGGTCTCCTAAATGAACAAGTATCTGTTGATGAGTGCGGCTGCGGCGTTGGCAACGACGGCGGCTGGTTCGGCTCAGGCCGGTTCTTTCAGCGTGCACTATGGCACGGCTGGCGGCGGTTCCTACTGCGACGGCCTGATCGGCACGTCTGACTACGCTTCGAATTGGTCGGTTGGCGAGCACGTCTACACGCATTGCTCGAGCACCGACACCAACCTCGTTACCCTCGGCTTCGACACCAAGGGCGACAAGGAAATTCCGAAGGGCGGCAAGAAGGGCGGCACGATCACGTGGTCCGACATGACGTTCGGCTATAACTACCACGAGAACTACGGCATCGCTTATCAGACCGAATATCCGGTCAAGGCCGGCGGCAAGTGGGATCTGTGGGTTGCGTTCTCGTCGAGCTCCACGTTCCTCGGCAATGACGGCGTTCTCCTCTCCGGCCAGTTTGCCAAGGTCGGTGGTTCTCATCAGTCGACTGTCGCCAAGATCGCGACGGCTCTGAAGAGCAAATAAGCAAAATACCCAAGTCTATTCGTAGACTGAACGTATTTGAGACAGCGGCGCGCGTTGCGCCGCTGTTTTTTTGTGCCATTCCGCTTACGGATATGCGCCGCATTGCGCGGGTTGCCGGGATGCGATGTTAGCCAACATTCGAGCTTTCGAACCGCCATTCCGGCGGCTATGGTCGTGAAATGACAACTCCTTCAGGTTCTTCGCCGTCGCCCGCGGTAGGACGGCTGCTTGTTTCCGTCAAACAGTTGATCGATGCGGGGCGTTTTGCGGAAGCGATAGCGCCCATGTCCGAAGTTGCAGAGATGCAGCCTGGAAACGCACTGGTCCAGACGGACCTGGGACGCCTTTACCTTGAGGCCGGTCAGCCGGGCGGCGCTCTGGACCCGCTTCGGCGCGCGCTGGAACTGGAGCCGCGCAATGGCATCGCCCAGTACCGGTTGGGGGTGGCTCTGCAGGCTCTGAACGACACGGACGGAGCCATTGATGCGTTCGAGCGGGCAGTAGCCTTGCTGCCGTCTCATTCAGATGCCCATTACCGCCTTGGCCTGATGTATGAAAGTTTGGCGCGCATGGGCGAAGCGCTGGCGTCCTACCGAACCGCCGCGCTTACCTCCGAAGACAAAGTCGCGCGGAAGTTCATTCAGGCGCGTGTCTATTGCCTTGACGGCCGCGAGGGCGAAGCGGAGGGACTGCTTCGGCGTGTCGTCGAACTCCGGCCCGACATGGCGATGGCACAAACGCTTTTGGGCGAGATTCTGGCGGCGTCCGGACGTTTCGACGAAGCGGCAGCGTGCTACGAAACGGCGATAGCCGCGTCACCGAGTTCCGGGATCGGCTATTACAACCTCGTGCGCTGCCGCAAGATCACCGCGTCGGACGACCGTCTGCTTCAGCGCATGGATGCGGCACTGCAACTTGAAGGCATGAACGACTACAATCTGTCGAATCTTCAACTGGCGCGTGGAAAGGCCTTCGACGACCTTGGACAATACGACAAGGCGATGGAAGCTTGGGATGCGGCGTACGCTGCCCGCTCACGGATGGTTCCATTCAGCGCGGATATCTTCGACAAGCTGATTGATTCCCTTATCGGCATGTATTCGGTAGAGAAACTTGCCGAGTTCGCGCCGCTCGGAAGCGAGGATCGCACACCGGTCCTGATCGTCGGTATGCCGCGATCGGGCACGACGCTGTGCGAACAAATCATTTCAAGTCATCCCCGCGCGGTGGGCGTGGGCGAACTCGGATTCTGGGACCAGCGATCCCAGATTGCGTTCGAGTTGGGTGAGCCGGCATCCGAACGCGATTTCATCGCAGACTGCGCGTCGGCCTTCCTGGAAATGTTGCGGACGCTTCCCAGGGTGTCCGCCTCATTCGAGCGGGTGGCCGACAAGAACCCGTTCAATTATCTTTCGATCGGGCTGATTCACCTCGCGTTTCCACATGCCCCCATCATTCATTGCCGCAGAAGCCCCGTCGACACCGCGCTGTCGATCCACCAGATCCATTTCGCCACATGGACCGCGATGCCCACCGGCGGCGAGGATCTTGTGCGGTATTATCGCGCCTATGAACGCCTCATGGCGCACTGGCGATCCGTGCTGCCCCCGGGGCGCATGCTGGAAGTCGATTACGAAACCCTGACGGCCTCTCCGGAACAGGAGATCCGCCGCATTGTCGGGTATGTCGGCCTTGACTGGGACGATGCGTGCCTGCGGCCCCAGGACAACACGAGGATCGTGCGCACGCCAAGCCGCTGGCAGGTGCGCCAGCCTATCAACACCTCGTCCGTGGGACGCTGGCGAAGGTACGAGCCATGGCTTGGTCCTCTTGCGTCGCTGATCGGGAACGGCGCCTCCCGGCCCAACGCTGCTTCAGCTTCGGACTGATTGCTCGGGCTGATCCGTGCGTGCACGACTGGTGGCGACGATGCCGCCGGGGCTCGCGGACACCTGAGAAGGTGGAGCAGACGGAAAGGCAAGAGCGGTACGACGACAAGCACCGGCGAACGACTCTCCTGAGCAGCCCCATTTAATGGGAAGACCGCCAAAGGTGGATCCGCACACATCTCATTCGCTCGACTTGGGTCAAGCGCCGCTGATCTCGAAATCTTCCAGGTGGGGGCTTTTTCCCGTGTGCAGCCTAGGGTATTGTCCTAGTGGGGGCTAGGTTACTCGATTACGGATTTACCATGATTTGCTGATGATTGAGAGGTGGCTGGCGCGCCTGTCTGCAATTGGCAGACTTGAACCCCCTCAGAGCTGTCAGCCCGTGCGGAATGGCCTTTATTATGAGGGTGCACAAACATGGACAGGACCAGGTTCAACGAACTGACCGACGGCGACAAACTGACGATGTTGTTTGACGCTCTTATCGCGAGTCAGCGCATGTTGCGCGAATTGGCCGGGAGACTTCACCGGTTGGATGAGCAAGTAGCCGATCTGGAAGCCGGTCAAGCTAAGCCGAATTTCGCGACCCATATTTCACACAAGCCTCATATTTAAAAAAAACTGCACAGGCTTGATCGAACCGAGTTCGGTTGTCTTGATGTCGCGGCACTTGGTCCATCGCACGGAAGCGCCCACCGACTTAAACCTGCCAGGTGAGCATCTCCGCGTTGGGGATCTGGCGATTACGACGAGAGGCTGCTCCCGGGAAGCTTCTGCCGTTCGGGTCACGAGGTGGGAAATTCGCCTTACATTTTCGCGCGGGGGATTGCGCTCTACCTAGTCGAATTCGGGAACCTCCGGATACAATTTTAGCACGTCTCCCAGCGCCTCCTTGGCTGGTCCCAGCCAGGGCTCGTAATGCTGCCACGTTTCGACGCCTTTTCTGGAAATTGGCTTGCGCACCTGTTCCGAGCTCGACGTCCGAACGCTGCGATCGGTTTCGTAGAATCGCAGACACTGTTCTTCGAACGGCAATCCGCAATAATCGAGCAGGCGGCGGATTTCGCGCTCGGTGTTGTCGACGATGTCGTCATGAAACACGCGGTGCACCCTGCCGGGAAGCACCTTGTCGAAATGGGCCATCATCTCCACATAGTCGCGGTAATATTGGCCGATCTCCCCAAGTTCGTATGCATAACCCACAGCCTGCGCGGGGAAAACCTGCTTGAAAACCGAAAAGCAACAACCGAGCGGGTGACGGCGCGCATCGATGATCTTGGCGTTGGGCAGGATCAGCTGGATGAGACCGACATGCCAGAAATTGCCGCCGGTCTTGTCCGTGAAAAACGGCCGGGCAAGCTTTCGCTGCGATCGCGTCAACTCGAGATACTGTTCCCCCAGGGCCTTCAAGGCGGCGGCATCCAGTTCCGCAATCATCTCGGGATAGCCAGTACCGGTTCGGCGGTTCCTCAGTTCGATGACGATGTCCGTCAAGTCGGGCAGTTCCATCGTGCCTTCCACGAGCGAATGGCTTGAAAGAATCTGCTCGATCAAAGTCGAACCGGCGCGCACCATACCGACAATGAAAATGGGATCGGCATCCCGACACCCAAGGCCCGCACGTTCGCGAAAGAGCTCGGGTCTGAAGAACGTCTTCGCCTTTTTCATTTCCTTGTTTATGTCGGCGGCGTCGTGGCGCAGCGAACGGCGCCGAATTGCGTTACCGTCACGATAGAATTCAAAGGATTCTGCAAATTGTTTCTCGTCCTCCAGCGCCTGACCGAGCGCAAAATCCATCGACCCGCGGTTACCGTCGTTCAGGTCGTTGCGCTTCAATTGCGCCTTCATGGTGCAGATTTCTTCGTCTGAGAAGCGGTAGGTCTTGAGATTGGCGAGTCCGTACCAGGCGCCGCCAAATCCCGGGTCGAGCTCGAGACATTTGTGATAGGCGTGGACTGTCTCTTCACCGCGCCCGACCGTCCTCAGCGTGTGACCGTAGTTGAGCCAAAAGGATGGGCTTTTGGACTGTTCAGGCTGCACCTCATGAAACAGCTCGAACGCCTGCTCGTATTTGCCGAGCATGGCAAGATTGTTTGCCTTCTGGATTTGGAAAAAGCCCTTGCGAATGCCCGAATCGATGAGGATATCGAATTGATCGATCGCCTCCTCCCATCGCATTCCGACATTGAGCGCCGCGGCGTAGCTCTCGCGGGCGGCCCGATAACCGGGCGCCAGTTCAAGCGCGCGAGACAACCGGATGCGGGCCAGATACGACCGGCTCATCCGCACATAGGTGTCGGCGAGCATCCGCATCAGGAAAACGTCGGTCGGATTGATATCCAGACTTTGGCGAAGCATGTTCTCCACCTTCACCAGGTCTTCGCTCGCCGCAACCGCGACGCCGTCTTCGAGCAGTTTCAGTTCTTTGACGGAGCGCTTGATGTGCTCGCCATAGGATTCTCCCGCCGCGATCGCGTCTCCGCTCCGCACTTGCATGTTGCCGAGTGCGCGCCAGGCTGAAGGATGATTGGGTTCCAGTTCGACTGTGCGGGACAGATGTTCTATTGCTTCCTTGTTCCTTCCCATTCTGCCCAGGATCAATCCCAACTCGTAGTGCACTGCTGCCAGATTGGGATGAACGTCGGCCATCCATTCGAGCACCTCGCATGCAACATCCTGCTGTCCCAGCAGGCGAAGCGAACTCACCATCAGAAGCAGGGCCTGCTGCTGGCCCGGAACGGTGTCGAGGATTTCGCCCGCCGCGGTAGGTACAGTCGATGCATCCGCGGCAAGCGCACCCGCCGCCTTGATCAAGGCGTTCGAAAGCGTCGCGTCGGTTTGTGTCTCGCTCACTCGCTGCATCCCACTGTCAAAAGGTTGCCGGCACTGCGGGATAGGAATCCAACACGGGACCAAGTGCAGACTTGAGTGGACCGAGCCAGCGATCGAAATGCCGCCAGTGCTCGACGGAGTCCCCGTAGATCGGCAACTTTACTTGTTCCGAACTCACCGTAAGCACAGTTCGTTCGGACTCGTAGAAGCGCCCACAGGCTTCCTCGAACGGCAATCCGCAATGTTCGAGCAATCGGCGGATTTCAGCCTCCGGTTCCAGGACCAGAGTCTCGTAAAATACGCGGCAAATCCGCCCGGGCAGCACCGCGTCGAAATGTGCCATCAGTTCGACATAACCGCGATAGTAGAGGCCGATGTCGGTGAGGTCGTTGGAAGGCCCGACATTCGAAGCGAAAAGTTGCTTGAAATTGGAAAAGCAGCAGGCGAGGGGATGTCTGCGCACGTCGATAATCCGCGCGTTCGGAAGGATCGCGCAGATCAGGCCCAGATGATGAAAATTTCCAGGCATCTTGTCGGTGAAATGCGTGCGCCCGAGTTTGCGCGCAGCCCGGGTAAGCTCGAGATATTTCTCGCCCAGCGACGCCAGATCGAGCGACTCCAGCGTCGGCGAGCCGTCGCCGGCTTGCCCTGACTCTTGAGGGCTGTTCAATGGTCCAAGTCGCCGGGCGATGTCACGGAGGGCGGACAGTTCTCCTCCTCCTTCGACCTGCGAATGACTCGACAAGATCTGCTCGACCAAAGTGGAACCCGAGCGCGGCAAGCCAACAATGAAAATGGGTTCCGCGGATCGGCAACCCTGGCCGGCGTGGCCGCGATAGTATTCCTGCGTGAACAATGCCTTTTCGCGCTGCACATTCTGGGCAATATCGTCGGCATCGAAGGGATGCCGCGCCCGTTGCAGCGCATTTCCCCTCTGGTATTCCTGAAACGATTCCGCATACGTCTTTCGATCCTCGAGCGCCTTGCCCAAGGCAAAATGCAGATGGCTGCGATCCTCGTCTCCCATATTTTCGCGCGAAAGTGCCGAGCGCATCGCCTCGATCTCGCGCGCCGAAAACTGGAATGTCTTGAGGTCTGCAAGGCCCCACCAGGCCTCGCCGAGCCCGGCGTCAAGCTCCAGGCTCCGACGAAATGCGGCGATGCAATCGTCCGTGCGACCGGCCGCGCGCAGTGCGAGCGCATAGGCCAGCCATATTCTCGCCTCATCCGGATGGTCGCGGAGAATGTCCTCGCAATACCGGGTGGACTCCTGCGATTTGCCGGCTCGCGCCAGCGCCAGCGCTTTCGAATGGCGGTACCCCAGGTGATCCGGTTCTTCCGCGAGAAAAATGTCAAGCTGGCGGATTTCTTCTTCCGATTTCGACTGCAGTCGCAGCGCAGCCAGATAATCCTGACGAACCGCAGTAAATCGGGGAGCCAGCTGGAGCGCGCGCGCGAAGGCGGCCTCGGCCGCGTCGAACCGGTTCACCTTCATGTAGATCTGGCCCAGAGTGCGCAGCGCGCCTACATCTGTGGAATAAATGTTGAGGAATTCGCGCACCAGCGTGCCGGCGATCTCGATCTGGTCAAGTCCCAGCCCGGCCATGTTCTCGAGCATCTTGAGATCCATGACCGAGGATTCAAGTTGCCGCGCATAGGCTTGCGCCGCGGCTTCGGTGTTTCCCGCAGCCGAGAGTTCGTCACCCAGAGTCCGCCATGCAGTCGGATGCTTGGGTTCCAGTTCCACAACCCGGGAAAGCGCCTGGATTGAAGCGTCGCGCTCGCCAAGTTCGCTCAGCAACATACCCAACTCATAATGAATTGCCGCCAGGCTCGGATGTTCGGTAGCAAGCGATTGAAGTACGGTTCGCGCGCCGTCGGTGTTGCCTTGCGCACGCATGGCGCTCACCAGCAACGTCAGGGTCTGTTGTTGCCCTGGGATATTCCCGAGAATCTCGCGGGCCTGCGCTTCGGCCTGTCCAGGATCGATGTCAAGAACTTGCGCGGCCCCGGACAGAACGGTCCAGAGAGGCACGCTTGGTCTGAATTCGTCCGTCTCGTCCATTGAGCCGATCACCACTCCGCAGCGACGCCCCGCAGGCGATCGTCGAGCAATTTGCCGTGTCGCAGGCCTGCCACTTAGCGGTCCCAAGCCCGCCGTCTGTTAGCCGATACCGTCTTACAATGTCCAGCGTTGCCGGGGCGAGCCGGCAATCATGCACCGTGCCCCACGCATTGATTGTGGTGGCTCGTGCAACTCAAATCCTTTAGAAGACGGGCTGGCGCAAGCCGCCCTTCATTATTATGGTTCGGGTCGAGGCGATGGGAACATTTACCATGAAGAAGATTGCGGTTGCGGGCATTGTTCTCCTCGTGTGCGGCGGGACAGCCGCTGCACAGAACTCGGCTCCGGCTGTGTCGCCTTCAGCAGCGAAGCCTACGGCGGACCAACCCGCGACCCCGCCGGCGACGCCTCAGAATCACCCTCCGAAAGGCGCCGACGCCGGACAAATCTGCAAAATCGATCTCGCGCAGTTCTGCAGCGCCGTGCAACCCGGCATGGGGCGCCTGATCGCATGCCTCAATGCGCACAAGGCCGATTTGCACGCCGAATGCCGCCAAAGAATTACCCAAATCTATGAGATCGAGTCCGATTTGGCCGCCAAGGCACACGAACCTCTCGACCAGTTCCTGGCCGAGGCGTACGCGCGCAAGGAGCACGAGCACGAGATACTGCCGCAACAACCAAGGTCTCAAGACAAGCAGTCGGCCGGGGACTCCGGCTCGCCTGCAACCGGTCCCGCCACGAGCCCCCCACAAACGACCCCGCAACATTAGAGGCCGGCTCGGCCGGCAATCTGCACTGACTTCCGTACAGCTGGTCGGAACGGCGGTCGCCGAAGCGTCCGGCTAATCTTTCGCCGCGCGCAAATCGGCGGTTTTGTCGGCGAGCTTCGTCTCCAGAGGCATACCCGCGATCTCATTGTCGACATGCAGACGCTGCTCTTGGAAACGGACGAGTTCGCGTCCCGAGAGGATGCGTCCGCGTGCGACCTTCACGGTGAGCGGATTGACCTGCGTTCCGTTGATGCGAATTTCGTAGTGAAGATGCGGGCCAGTGGCGAGGCCGGTTGCGCCGCTATAGGCGATGACCTGTCCCTGATGCACATGCGATCCGACATGTACGCCGGGCGCAAAACGCGACAGGTGGCCATACGCAGTTGCGTAGGTGTTGCCGTGATCGAGCAGAACGAAATTGCCGTAGCCGCCTGACCAGCCTTCCTGCTTGATCGTGCCGCTGCCGGCGGCCATGACCGGCGTCCCCGTCGGCACCGCGAAATCGATACCCTTGTGCATACGCGTGTAACCGAGAACGGGATGGAAGCGCATGCCGAAGCCCGAGGAGATGCGAGCGCCGTCGACCGGCGTCTTCATCAGCATGCTCTTTGCGCTCTGGCCTTTGGCGTTGAAGTAGTCTGCGGTCGTTTCGCCTTTCGGCTGATAACGGAACAGCGTGACAGTGCGCCCGCCAAGATTGATGCTGGCGTAGGCGACGTCGCCGTCTTTCGCCGGTTTGCCGTCCGGCGTGTAGTAGTAGCTGTATAAAACTTCGAAACTGTTGCCCGGTTTGAGGTCGCGCTGGAAATCCACCTCGTACGAGAACATGTGAATCATCTGCACGACGACCGGCGCAGGGATTCCTGCCTGCATGGCGGCGAGATAGAGACTCGAATCGATCTTCGCTCCGGCGCGATGATAATGTTCCGTGAGCTGCTTGACTGCTGATTGAGCTCCGAACTTTCCGCTGGCGCCGCGTACGATACTGATGTCCTGCTGAATTGTGGGCGAGAAGCTCACCGACAACAGGCGGCCTACCTGCGGTCCGTCACTCGCGGATGCAACGTTCATCGCGGCATCGCTTGCGGCAGCATCGGCCGGCGGCGCGTAGGTGATCTGCGCCACGGGATGCGTGGCAGGCGCGGGTTCCGGCGGCGCGAACGTCACGGACACCGTCTGACCGGCGCGCATTTCGCGAATGTTGAAGACTCTCCCGAGCGCGATCGCTGCGGCGCTCGCATCGATCTGCGTTGCGCCTGCGGTCGTCAGCGCGGCGACGAGCGACTGTCCGCGTTCCATGACGATTGTGCGTGTATCGCTGGATGCGCCGGAAACCTCGCTGTCATCGAGCGTTTCGCTGGTCAGTGCATCATCGAGCGGAGCTGTTGGTGCGATGGATTGCGGGGCCGGCTTTGGCGTGATGTTGCCGAGCGGTGCCAGCGATGCGTACGAAGCAGAGGCACTCCTGCTGCTGCCCGCCGTGAGACGCTGGAACAATTCGTAGGGAATGAACGAACGCGATGCATGAGCGTTCTGGGATGTTGTCGGAAGGGCAGTTCCCATCGCGAGCCACGCGACGGTGCCGGCGATGAGACCGGTGACGGACGTGGACACCAAGGCCCAACGGGCATCTGTGGTCGAGAGTGTTGCGGCAGCGGAGCGCCGCCAGTTGTTGGAAGAAGATACAAAAATCGTCTCGTCCCGACGCGACACGGCGGCTCCTTTGTCTACGCTATGCATAGTTGCCGGAGGTTTTTTGCACCCCAGCCCGTTTGGGAGCCCCGTCGAAGCGGGGCGGCGCCTTTATCCTGTGTACCATGTGCGCCGTCAACCATTACGGCCGGGTTAACAAAGCCTGTCAGCGGCAATGTTCCCGTCCTGTTCGGGCATACCTCGCAAGCGGAGGAGTGCACAGGACATTCCCCCCTCAAAGGTGAAAGGCAGCGAGACGAATCTCGCTGCCTCGCCGTTTGGTTTCGCTCATTCGCCGAACTCACAGCGTGTTGCGAACCGCACTTTCGAGAATGACGCTCAGTGGCGCCGAGCGCAGCACACTGAAGAGGAAGATCGCATACTGGAACATCGGATATCCCTCACAGCCGGACGAGCAGGGTTTCGGCGATGCGTCCGTGCAGCCAGCCGATCCCCTTGGCGAGATGCAGCACGAGGAACATCAGCAGCATTCCGACAAGGATGCACAGCACGAGACCGGGAGCCGTGTGGAACAGATGATCGAGCCACGGCACGTCGCTGACCTGGATGTGCGCGTGTCCGGTGATGAGGCCTTCGAGGCCGCCGCCGATGAGCGCGATCGGTACGGTGATTCCGACGATCGCCAGCACGAAATAGGCGATGCCGAGCGGAAGACGCAGCAAAAGATAAAACAGCGACGACCAGGTGCGCACGTCCGTCAATGCATCCTTGATGCGGGCCCAGATGGTTTCGTCGGCGGGCGAGGCGGCAGGCAACCGGCGTGGCATGCGCACGCCCAGCAGGCCTTCGACGATGCGGCCCTCGACATGGCTCAGTACACGGATGGATCCGAGATAGAGCAGCATCAGCGGAATGCCGATGATGAAGATGAGAAACGACAGCGAGATCGAGCCGAACGCGACCGTCCACACGAAGTAGAAGATGCCGGTGGGCAAGGCGAGCAGCATGAACATCAGCGCGCCATAGGCTTTGGGATCGCCGACCACGCCGAAGAAACCGGGATGTTGCTGCGGCTGCTGTTCGGGTTTCGGAAAGGGACCTGCGATGCTGGCTTCCATGGATCTGTACTCCTCTGCGATTTCCGCCGGCGTGCCGTAGGTGTCGATGACGGACGCGAGCACTTCGGCTTCGGTTTGTTGGGGCTTGGATGCGATCTCGCCCTGCAGGTGTTCCTCTGCGTCGGCGAGCGCGCGGCGGCCTTCATCGGTGATCGCGTAGTAGCGCCGGGGCGGGCCGAAGGCCGAGGCTTCCACCCGGCTGTCCAGCAGTCCCAGCGTGTTGAGTGAGCGCAGGACCGGGTAAATCGCGCCCTGCTTGAAGATCAGCCCGCCTTCGCCTTCCGCCTTCACGGCTTTGGCGATTTCGTAGCCGTACATCTCCCGGCCCGCGCGAGCGAGCACGGCCAGGAGGACGAGCGAGGACAGCCCGGCCATCAGTTCCTTACGGAATTTGCGCGTATATGAAGTTTCGTCGACCACGCGCTTACGTTCCGCCTCCCAAGCTATTGCGGACTTCAATCTAGCACGAACTTCGTACTATGCAAGAGTGCCCTGTACAGTGAACATCAAAATAATTGCAGGTCCCAACGACCGGGCCGCTCTGAGCTGCATGTTCGGATGTCCCTCCGGCAACGCCGTGGTGCGCCCATCCAGGCAACAGCGCGGAACAGCGGGCAGAACAGGGGCGATTTACAGCGGAAAAATCGGCGGCGGTGTTGCTCTGTGATATTTCTCTTTCATATCAATTAGTTGAATGAAATCAGATATCGCGATAACAGCGGCGAACAGCGGGCATAACAGCCGCAGGCCGCCAAAACCGCCGTGTTTCGCCTTGGGGATCGGCGGACCGGGACATTTGCATCGACAGCCATGCGTCAAACTGGACGGGCGGTCGGCTCGACCCATTCGGGATTCACGGTGTCAAAAAGCGTCCGCGACCGCCGATGTCACGAATGAGGTTGTACAACATACCGAATTGGTTTTAGTGGCAACGGTCCACCCGACGGATACTGCCTATGGCAGCCTTTTCCGCACAGTGCCCGGAGCCGCCGTCCGCGGGCTGGGCGGAGTCCGGAACCCCTTCCGGCATGAGTCCGCACGAAGACGCCTTTGGGGCGCATTCGTGCGGCACTGAGGACTGAAGTGAGTTCAGGCAGGTGTCAGGCGAGGATGCCTTCTTCGGCCATGCTCTCCGGATCCTGCATCATCATCTGGAAGTTCTGCAGGGCCGCCGCGAGGCTCGTGCCTCCCTGGCCCGGGTTCACCTGCATGATCGTGTTGCCGTCACCCGAGCTCGTTCCCCCGTTCGGGTTGACCTGCATGATCGTGCCGCCGTTGCCCGCGCTCGTTCCCAGGTTCGGGTTGACCTGCATGATCGTGCTGGCGTTGCCCGCGCTCGTTCCCAGGTTCGGATTGATCTGCATGATCGTGCTGGCGTTGCCCGCGCTCGTTCCCAGGTTCGGGTTGATCTGCATGATCGTGCTGGCGTTGCCCGCGCTCGTTCCCAGGTTCGGATTGACCTGCATGATCGTGCGGCCATTGCCCGAACTGGTACCCTGGTTCGGATTGACCTTCATGATCGAATTGCCGCCCGTGGCGCTTGAACCCTGCATGGCATTTTGCAGCATGGAGGCGAAGTCGGAACTGCCGGCTACCGAGCCCGCGTTCTGCGAAGCCGGATTCACCTGCATGATCTGCTGGTGATGAATGGCTGAAACGGTGCTCGTCATGGCATGTCTCCCTCAAAACCGAATTGTTCGCGAGACCACACAGCATGGGCCATGCCAGCGGAAGCGGCCGCGAAACGCCGGGAAAACCGCGGTTGGCGATGTCCTAACGGGCGAACAACCGGCAGGACTTGCCGCGTTAAGGCCGATTTTGCCGGGCAGAAGGGGCTGGGCCGCCGGTGATTGCGGAAGCCGCAATCATTTTTTCCCTCCCTGTCATCCCCGGCGAGCGTGCCTGCGAAGCGGGCGCGCGAGGTGACGGGGACCCAGGGGGTTGAGAAGATCGCAATGGTGCAGAAACCCGCGAGTGTTGCCCAACGCGAACATCTCGCGTGTTTCGACCCCATGGGTCCCCTTCGCCTCGCGTCAATGCGGACGCATCGATGCTCGTCGGGGATGACAACAAGGGCTCGATGACATCGAGAAAACAATACCCCGATAGTATTCACCGGCCCGCACTGTTAGTCTCGGCAACAATCGTGGGGGAAGTCCGGCATGACGATCCAGTTGCAACGCGCGTTTCGCATATGCGCGCTTGTGTTTCCACTTTGTACATTGTTCAGCGTCGCCCACGCCGACGTCGTTATCTCCTCCGGCGCCACCACGAACATGAACTGCGTCTCCGGCGTCTGCACGCCGACATCGCAGAATGCCGTGCTCAACGTGGGCGATCTGACAACAATGCTCGCCAATGGAAACGTTAGCATCGAGGCTTCGGGCGAGCCTGTCGATATCGATATCCAGGCTGCGTTCTCATGGTCGAGCGCAAGTTTGTTGACTCTCGATTCCTATCATTCCGTCAACGTCGGCCAGCCGGTTGCCGCCACCGGCAACGGCGGACTGTCGATCGGCACCAACGATGGCGGCAGCGGCGGCTGGCTCACCTTCGCACCGAACGCAAATGTCGAATTCTCGAATCTTTCGAGCAGCCTCTCGATCAACGGCGCGAGCTACACGCTCGTCGGCGACATCCACACCCTCGCAAGCGACATCGCCGCTAATGCCTCTGGCAATTATGCGTTGGCGAACGACTATGATGCAAAGCCGGATGGGACGTATTCCGCGGCGCCGGTGAGCACTCAGTTCGAGGGCAATTTTCAAGGATTGGGCAATGTGATCTCCAATCTCTCCATCTCGGGTGGTATAAACAAAGGCGATCTGGGCGATGTCGGTCTCTTCTATCAAGCTGAAGCCGGTTCAGTGATTTCAAATGTGGTCATAACCGGCGCATCGATTGAGACGAAACAGGGCGCGGCGGGTATATTGGTTTCATCGACCTTAGGAACTCTTTTCGGCGACCACGCATCTGGCGCTGTTTCCGTAGGCGAAGATTCCGATGCTGGAGGGTTGGCGGGCGTTGCCAATACCGTTATCGCCTCTTCATCGTCCGCTTCAGTCTCAGCAAAGGACGGCTCCTACGCTGGCGGACTTGTGACAGGAGCCGGTACTGTCAGCGAATGCTATGCGTCTGGTGCGGTAACCCTGAAGAAAGTGAAAGAAGGTGGGGATGCGGGCGGCTTGGTTGCTGTCGCTGAAAACTCATCGATCAGCAATTCCTATGCAACCGGCAAGGTAGAAGAGACAGGCAGCGCAGCCGGCGTTGGTGGGCTTATCGGAACGACAAACAACGAAAACCCTGTGATTACCGCGTCCTACTCGATTGGCAAAGTTAGTGGCGCTCTCACCTATAAAGGCGGCTTCATTGGTCTCTTCAACTCCGCCGTCGCCTCGGACGACTATTGGGATACGCAGACTTCAGGAACGAGCAACGCCTCTGGCAACGACCGCACGATCCCCGGCGTCACCGGCGTGACGACCAGTCAACTCAAGTCCGGATTGGCATCGGGCTTCGATCCGACGATCTGGGCGCAGAGCAAGGCCATCAACAAGGGCTTCCCCTATCTGATCGCCAACCCGCCGCAGTAAAGGTGCTCGCCGCGCACGGGTGGAACCGCTAATGTATTGGCCGCGAGTGGCGGTTTGCGGCGAGTGGAGGGGGCAGTGAGAATCCGTTCTGGTCTAACGTCGGCATTGGGCGGCCTGGCAGTCTTATGTTCTGGCATTGTTGGTAATCCGGCGTTCGCCGACGTGGTGATCTCTTCCGCAGCGACAAAGAACATGTCCTGCGTCTCCGGCATCTGCACGCCGACGTCTGCGAACGCGGTGCTGAATGTTTCCGACCTCACGACGATGCTGGCCAGCGGCAATGTCAGCGTGAACACCGGCACGGGATCGCTTGCGAAGCAGGTGAAGAACATCGACGTCTCCGCGGGATTTTCGTGGGCGAGCGGAAGCTCGCTGACTCTGGATGCCTATGACTCCGTCAACTTCAACAAAGCGGTGTCGGTCGCCGGGTCCGGCGCGGTCGCCCTGACGACGAACGACGGCGGCAAAAGCGGTTCGCTGTGGTTCGGGCCCAAGGGAAGTCTTTCGTTCCTCGATACCGGGAACAGCCTCAGCATCAACGGCAAGGCATACACGCTGGTTAACACAGTTGCCGCGTTGGCGTCGGACATTGATGCCAAGCCGTCCGGCAACTTCGCGCTCAGCGCGAATTACAACGCAAAACCCGACGGCGCTTACAGCACAGCGCCGGTGGCTACGACATTCGAGGGAAACTTCAACGGTCTCGGCAACACGATCTCGAATCTGACGATCAGCACCAAGGTGCAGAACTTGGACCTCGGCCTGTTCGCCGATGTCGATACGCCCGCAACCGTCGCGTCGATTCATGTCACGGGCGCCAATATAAAGGCCGCGGACAATTCCTATATCGGCGTTCTGGCAGGAATGAACGCCGGCTCTATCCGCAACGCGTCCGGAGGCGGGGCCATAAAGGCGACGGCGGGAAAGGTGGGAAGCGTGGTGGGTGGACTTGTCGGAGTCAATGACGGCACGCTCGACGGGACCAGCGCGTCGACCACAAACACGATAAAAGCAAAATCGCAGGGCGCGATCGCTGATGTTGGAAGCCTTGCTGGACAGAATTTGGGTTCGATCGATCTATCCTATGCGACAGGCTCCGCAACGACGGCTGGCACCTTTGGGAATGCCGTAAGCGGAGCCTTGGTGGGATTCAATGATGGTACCGTCGACAACTGCTATGCGACAGGCACAGCCAGAGTTGTCGTAGCGAACGCCAGTGCCGGCGGGCTTGTCGGGTATAACGCCCTGACGATCAGCGGTTCATATTCGACAGGTGTTCCTACGGCGCATGGCGGCGGTTACGTCGGCGGGTCAGCAGGAATCGACGTCAGCGGCGGCGGTATCACCACCGACTACTGGGACACGACGACCAGCGGCATCACCAATCTGAGTCAGGGAGCCGGCAACATCGCCAACGATCCCGGCATTACCGGCGAGACGACGGCGCAGTTGCAGTCGGGCCTGCCGGCCGGTTTCGATCCCACCATCTGGGCGGAGAATCCGAAGATCAACAACGGCCTGCCCTATCTCATCGCCAACCCGCCGCAGTAAAGGTGCTCGCCGCGCACGGGTGGAACCGCTAATGTATTGGCCGCGAGTGGCGGTTTGCGGCGAGTGGAGGGGACAG
>JBEKLN010000049.1:0-29186 GCA_050010175.1 Rhizomicrobium sp. | reverse complement strand
GCGCGCCTATCCGACGCGCGAAGCCTACGGTTTCGTCTTCGTATTTCCGGGAGACGCGACGAACGTCGCGTCGGTACCGTTCCCCGACGTGCCCTCGCACGCCGATCCCCGCTATCGCACACGCGTGCTCGACCGGCGGATCGACTGCCACTATTCGTTCATGCACGAGAACCTGATGGACATGAATCATCAGTTCCTGCATCGCAGCCTTATGGGCAGCATTCGCGCCACGCCCCTGGCGCTGCGCGAAGCAGAAGACTGGCTCGAGGTGGATTACACCTTCAGCCGCGCGGCCGGCAAACAGCCGATCGGCGAATGGTTCATGATCCAGCGCCGCGACGACGGCAGAGCCAATGCCGCGCCCGGCGACATCATGACCATCCGCACTCACTATCCCTATCAGACACTCCGGTTCTGGACAGAGGGGAGCAGCGAACCTGCGCTCGATCTGTGGAACATCTATGTGCCGCTCGACCGCGAGCAGCGTCGCAATCAAACCTACGGCCTCATGATGGTGCGCAAGCCCGGGCTGCCCGGCCTCATGCACCTGATGTGGCCCTTCATCGTCTGGTTCACCAACGGCATATTCGCGCAGGATCGCGCGATCGTCGAAGCCGAGCAGCGTGCCTGTGACGAACTCGGCGGCGACCACAATCAGGAGATATTTCCGATCATACAGACGCTCAAGCAGCTTCTGGCGCGTCAGGGCGTTCCCCTGCAGCAGGGATCGCGCGATTCCTTCTAGATGTTGCGCCAGGAATACTTTGGCAATTCGCCGCCAGAACCAATGTTCCCCGTGGAGCGGTGGAACGCTTGCGGATGCTTCAGATACGGGCTCCGTTTTA
Source organism: Rhizomicrobium sp. (assembly GCA_050010175.1). Taxonomy (GTDB): domain Bacteria; phylum Pseudomonadota; class Alphaproteobacteria; order Micropepsales; family Micropepsaceae; genus Rhizomicrobium. The sequence continues at coordinate 28,341 of JBEKLN010000049.1, read as the reverse complement.
TAGCCGCGGCCCGGCCACTTCCGCCGGCATTCGGCCACCGGTGCGCCGATAGAACGCTCGCGATGTCAACTGCAACGACTTGCTCCTGACTCAATGGCCGCCGGTCGTTTCCAACAGCATCTGCCTCGTGCTGACGGCTTTCATTCTTCTGATGAAATTATCGCGGCGCCGGAAAAAGGAAATCGTCGCGAAGCTGATCGCTCCGGACCGGCTCTGCCGCGGCTGATGATTCCGATCGGCCTGGCTCGAGTCTCTGGAGCGACTCGGGGGCCAAGTGCGGTGTTGGCGCGTTTCCTAGTGTAACTCGCAAGGTAGAACCAAATGTATATCGGTGGTGGCATAGTCGGTACTGTGGTGATCGTGCTTCTTGTCCTGTTTCTGGTGGGACGCATCTGACCGGCACGCACGCATGGCGGTGTGTGTACTCATGCCCGGCAGGAACGTTTGACGTGGGCTGTCAGCCCGCACATCGTGCCACGTCGCGCGGGCGTGCCGCAGCTTCGGATGCGGCTTTGACAAGCGCTGTTTTACAATTCCCGCGATTTGCTGTCCGAAACCGCGACGGGCGCGAGGGGGCAGGGCGTGCCGCATTCCCCGGGGGATAAATGGCGCAGGCCGCCCCGGCTATCCGAAAGTGAGCAATTTTGACCAAACCCGTCCCGTCAACGGGACTATTCTACCAACGTCGCCGGCACGGGGGTACGGGGCGCTGGCGGTTGAGAGACAACGGACACCATCACAGACGGTGCCCGCACTCCCGCTCCGATACGGATGTGGAGGCAGCAATGCCGGCATATCGCATGTATTTCCTCACCACTGAAAACCACATCGTCAATCACCTTGAATACCAGGGGGATGACGATTTCAGCGCATTGAGCAAAGCGCGTTCCATTGCAGACGAATACGCCATAGACATCTGGGACAAGAACCGCCGCGTTGCCATGGTGAAGCGGGGTTGCGATGCGCTGATCTTCAGCGACCCGCGCGCGCTCTAAACGTGGATTTGCCTGTAGGCGTCGTGACCGGCGCAACCGGAGGTCTCGGCCGCCACGTTGCGCTTGGAGTGGCGCGGGCGGGATTTCATCTGGTTCTGATCTGTCGCGATTCCACGCGTGCCGAGGCTGCACGCAGCTGGATTGCGGGCGCGGTGCCGCAGGCGAGCATCGAGTTGCGAATCGCGGACCTCTCGCTGCTGGCCGCAACGCGCAAGGTGGGCGCCGACATCGCCGCAACCCATTCGCGCATAGCCTTGTTGGTCAACAATGCCGGTGTGTTCGAGGCCAGGCCCGTCCTGACTGCGGAAGGTTTCGATCGCGTGCTCGCCGTCAATCTGCTGAGTCCGTTCGTCCTGACGGAGATGGTATTGCCGTCGCTGCACGCGGGTGCGCCGTCGCGCATCGTCAACGTCGGTTCGTCCACGTCGGACCGCGCGCACATCGATCCCGACACTCTCGTCCTCGGGAAACGCTGGACGATGGTGCGCGCCTACGGTCAATCCAAGCTTGCGCTCATGATGACGACGTTCGCTTTGGCGGAGCGGCTGGCAGGCACGGGCGTGACGGCCAATGTGGTGCATCCCGGAATGGTGGCGACGGGGCTGGTGCGAACCGGCGGTGCAATCGGCATGGTGTGGCGATTCCTCGCGGCGATCGCCAGGACACCGGAACAGGGTGCGGATACACCGCTTCATGCCGCGCTCGCGCCGGAACTCGCCACGGTGAGCGGCGTCTATCTCAAGAATCGCCGGCCCGCGCCGCCAAATCGCCGAGCGCTCGATCCGGCTCTGCGGGAACGCGTGCGGGCGTCGACACAGCGTCTGATCGACTCGTGCGTTGCCGCCGCGCCGGGCTGAACGCGAGCGCCGCCAGCGTCATCTGACGCTCCAGCCAGAGTTGCGTGCTAGTCGTCCGCGCTCCCTCTCCGAACGGGCCGTGCCTGTCGAAGACGCGCCGGGACGGTTCGAACAATGCGGGCTCCTGCACCTGACAGGCTCGCGGATCTTTCGTTATCTGACGCTCGAGTCCCATGCGCGTCATGCACCAGGCAATCACGCCCGGAGCGATGCGGCTCACGAACGCAAAGAGTGTCGCCGTGCCGCTGATCGTCAACTCGCGCCGTCCGCTCACATAGGCCTGCCAAATGCCCTGCGCGACCACTTCTGGTTGATAGACGGGCCACGCGGGCCGCGACGGCCAGCCCATGTAGCTGACGGCGTGGCTGAAGAACGGCGTATTGGCCGCGGGTGGAAAAACCGTGGTGACTCGGATCGGGCTGCGTTCGAGGCGGAGTTCGCCCTGGAGCGCCTGGCTGAATCCGCGAACGGCCGCTTTCGCGCCGGCATAGGACGTCATCAGCGGCAGGCCGTGAAAGGCAACGGCCGAACAGACATTGAGGATGGCGCCCGTTTTGCGCGGGCGCATGTGGCGGAGCGCCACGCGCGTGCCGTTGACGGAGCCATGATAGGTGACATCGGTCACGCGCTTGAAGTCGGCTTCGGGCACGTCGGCGAAGTGGCCATAGACGCCGTTGCCCGCGCAGTTGATCCAGAGATCGACAGGGCCCAGCGCCGCCACAATCGCATTCGCGGCGGCGTGGAGTTTTGCGCTGTCGGTTACGTCGGCCTGGGCGCAGGCCACGCGCGCGCCCGACGCTTCCACGTCCCGGCGCGTGGCGGCCAATCCCTCCGCGCCGCGCGCGATGAGCCCCACCCGCCAACCGTGCCGGGCGAAGAGGTCGGCCGTACATCGTCCGATGCCGGATGAACCGCCCGTAATGATCACAACCCGTGAGTTGCTGCCCTCTACCGTCGAAACTCTCCTTCTCACCGCCGCTGCTCTTTCGAATCTCTACCTGACCCGCCGCGAAACACGATACGGCGCCAGCCAGGCGCGCCGGCAGGGAGAGAGTTCCACGCAGAAAACGGGAACGCTGTATAGAATTGAACAGTATTCGACTCTCGGGGCACGTTGTGATCCGGGCCGGAATGAACCGGCCGGATATCGCGGCGATGTCCGGTTTTGACTGCTCCGGTGGCGAGGCATGCCGATGACGCCTGCTCCGGCGAAAGATCGGGATCGAAGACCGCCGCCGGTGCGGGCCGTTGGAACCGACGGCGTAAGCGTCACACGCAAGGCGTAGGCAGGCATCGCCGCCGATTTACAAAGCTGAACAAAGAGGCGCTTGTGTCGCCTGCATGTCGAGCGGGAATTTTACATTGTGTGCATAGCCGTGTTTCTTGAATTTTCGGCAACAAACTTTTGGAGATCAATCGATGAAAACCATCTCAACCGTTTCGTTCATGATTGCACCCGGCAAGAACATCGCCGCCATGAAATATCTCGGTGAAGTCGCGCATCACTTCAAGCATGTGACGGGCGCGGACATTCGGATCCTGACCCAACTGGCGGGACCCACAGGCCACGTCGTGCTGTCCTCCGAGCATGACAACGTTGGCGCGTGGGACGCCGCGCGCATCAAGTTTGCCGCGGATACCGGCTTCCAGAAGATGATGATCGATGCCGGCAGTTCAGGCTTGTTCATTGCCGGTTCGGTAACGTCCGCGCTCTGGCAGGAAGTCTGACGCGTTTTCGTTTGCTTGAGCGCCGCAGAGAAAAGGCCGGCGAACGCGCCGGCCTTCTTTGTTTGGATTCGCGGCGACTGGGATTACATCGGGCCGCTTTCGACGGTGGCACCGGGCATCTGCCACAACTCGTCGCGCGTCAGGTCGGTAAAGAGCACATGGTCGTGCGCGTCGAAACGCAGATCCCCTTCGCCGACCCAGACGGAAACACGCCGGTTAAGCGCGACTTCGATGCGCAGACCCGTCGGGCCGGGTTCGACATTGCGTACGCGGCCGACCCAGCGGCCGCCCGGCCCTTCGATGGGTGCTTCAAACAGCTGCTGCCTCGGATCGGCGAGACGAGACACCGGCCACAAGCGTGCGCCGTCGTACTCGTAGCCGACCGCCGCTGGATAGCTCCAGTCGTAAGTCGCGCGGTCATACGCGCGCAGGTTGGCGCGGTACTGCGCGTCGCTTGACTCGTATTGCTGGCGCTGTGCCCGATAGTCCTGTTGCTGCTGCCGGTATTGCTGCATCTGCTGGTCGTATTGCTGCTGCGCGGGGGGAGGGCCGTATTGCTCTTGTGCGGGTTGACTGTTTTGCTCCTGCGCCGGCGGCGGACCGTATGGCTGCGCCGGCTGGCCGTATCCATCTCCGGCGGTCTGTGCAACAGCGGGACCGGCCAGCAGCAACGCTGCGCCCACGGCAACCGTTGCTGAGCTGCAGCGGAAGAATGATTTGATGGTCATGCGAACTCTCCTTGTGTCGTGCCGATTCGCCGCGGCGTGGGTGCCGAAGCGTGCGATCACGGATTGGGACAATCAGAATCCGCCCCCGTTCTCAGCCCGATGCTGGATCGATTGACGCTCGTTGGTGAACGTCCGGCATCTCCGCCGGTTGCAGACACCCGGTCCGGAGGTTGGCGCACCGTCTCTTGGCTGAATTAGGAACTCATGCCGCCTGGGCTCCGGCGGCCTGGAGCGCAACGTGGATTGCAGGCGGGCGTCCAACCTGGTCCGGCAGGAGACCTTGTGCCGTCAGCATGGCCAGTTGGGCAAGAATAGCGTCGGCAGGTGTCCGCTCACCGGCCGCCGTGCGCGGCGGCATCGCGGTGCTGCCCACGTCGAGCGTGTCCAGAAGAGCGGCGCGTCCGCGCGCGACCCGGCTCTTGATCGTGCCCATTGCCGTGACGCAGGTTTCTGAAGCCTGCTTGTAGGTCAGGCCACCGGCACCAACAAGGATCATGGCGTCGCGTTGTGTCCTCGGCAATGTGCTGAGCGCCCTCGCGCAGTCGGAAAGCTCCAATGTCCATTCCTGCTCCATCGCGGGGGAGGGAATTCGTTCGCCCAGCGTTTCGTCCCACGACACGGCACGCCATGCGCGGCGTCCGTGGGAAAAAACTTCGTTGCGCAAAATTGTGAAGAGCCAGGCCTTCAGGTTGGTGCCGGCCCGGAAACGGTTGCGATGGCACCAGGCTTTCGTCAATGCATCCTGCGTCATGTCCTCCGCAAGCGTTGGATTTCTGCACAGCGAGCGGGAATACGCTCGCAGAAACGGAATGAGCGCGATAAGACCCTTCTGAAAATCCGGCGCATTTGGGGAGAGGGGCTGTGTAACCTTCGTCAGATCGTCCATCCTGTTCCTATGCCCTTCGCCATCTGCTGCCGCCGCGAAGAAGCCCGAGGATGAACAACACGAGGACTGCACCGATCGTGGCGTTGATGATCGCCGCGAGAATTCCGCTGCCCAGATGAATGTGCAGTTGAGGCAGAAGCCATGAGCCGACAAACGCGCCGATGATTCCGATAATGAGGTCGCCGAGCAACCCAAACCCTGTGCCCTGCATGACCTGGCCTGCCAGCCAGCCGGCGACTACGCCGACCACGATGATGATCAAAAGGCTTTCCTGTGACATTTCCATTGGTGATTCCTTCCTGAGCGCACTCTACGCCGATAGACCTCGCCGGCCTGACCACTATTGCTCACCATGCCTGACGTATTTGGTGAGCATCGCAAATCGTGGCAGACCGCATGCTTCAGATCCGGCCCATGAGGAGCAGCACGACGACGACGATAAGGACCACGCCGAGGATGCCGACCCCGCCGTTGCCATAGCCGTAGCCATAGCCGCCAAAACGGCCGCTGACGCCGCCGAACAGCAGCAGCACGATGAATACGATGAGTATAATTCCGAGAATGGACATGAGCTGGCTCCTGTTTCGACATCAGAATCGGGTTCAGGCAGAACAGCGGTGTTCGCGCAGAGATCGCTGCACACGAAAACCGCTCTATGTTCGTTTAACCGTAACGCGCGCCTTGCGTGATTTGATGCCGCTGCGGATCGACGCAGGTTTGGCACGACCGAGAAGAACAATTAGTGCCACCGCTGCGATCGCAAGCGCGTCGATGACCACATAGGGATCGTTGGGATACATTATCGGCCAGGCTTTTCGAGGTTTTCGTCTCGGTTCTGCAGGTGAAGCCTATCGCAATGCCCTGTTCCCTAGCTGGTCAGAATTGCTCACGGCCGGCGGACAAAAGCGCGACCCGAAGTTCGCAGGTTCCCTGCCCACAATTAATGCAACCATTGCTCCGCCGGCCCGTTATCCCATCACGCGGAGTTGCGCGTGTCTCGCTCAGGCGACGGTCACGGAGGCGATTTCCGACGTCCCATCCCCAATGTGGACCAAACGCGCGATGCGCGAAGGCCAGGGATGAAACAGGCAATATCGAGGAGTTCTTGTCTTGCGCAGCGGCGGCGTCATTCTTGCGTTCATGGCGGCGTTTGCTGCAAGCACAGCTTTCGCTGCGCCTCTTTCTCCATCACGAACCGACCAGAGCATGGCCGCGGATGCTGCAGCCGGGCCGATGGTACATCCATCGCTTCCCGTCGCGGCTCCCATTGCAGACTCTGTTCCCATCGTGCTCATACCGCCGGTGCGGACATTTTCGGCGTCCGAACTGGAAAATGTGGCGTTGCACGTCCGAAACAGTTTGACAGGCGATCTCTACGACAATTTCCAGCTCTTCCTTTATGTCAGCAAGGCCGAGAGCGGCCCTTGGGCGCAGCACATGTTCGTGCTTGCCAAGAAGCCCGACGGCACACTTGCGGTCCTCCAGGACTGGCCCGTCTCAACCGGGCGCGAACTCAACGAGGCGAATGCGGCCGGCACGTTGTTGCCGAGCTTCACGCCTGAGGGTTACTACCAGTTCGATCCCGCCCGCATGTATACGAGCCATCGCTCGGGCCAGTGGGGCGATGAAATGCCCTACGCCATGTTCTTCAACTGGACGCGGGACGGCCGCGAGACGGGCCTGGCAATTCATGCGGCCACCGACGATGAAGTATCTCTCCTCGGCACCCGCGCCAGCGCTGGCTGCGTGAGGCTGTCTCCACAAGCGGCGCAAGATCTCTTTACGCTGGTCCAGGCGCAATATCGGGGCAGCGCGCCTGTGTTCGAGGCGTATGCACGCAACGGCGCGACGGGTAACGGCGGCGGCCTGCACTTCAATGCCGACGGAAGCTTCCAGCTTGCGGACGGTTACAAGGTTCTGGTGTTCATCGAGGACTTCAGTGGAGAGGCGAGCGTTGCCTCGTTGCGCTGAACCTTCTCTCCCGCGCGGTTGAGGGGGAAGCTGCACAAACGCCGCGTCCACCGGCAGAAAGTCAATACTTTTCCAAACGAATATGTTTCGTGTGCAGTACAGTAATAATCCAAAACAAGCAAATAGTGTATTGAATTATACACTTTCCAGTACCATGTGATTGCTGCAGTTTGAATGCATATCGTTCAAATTATGCATGGTATTTTACAAGGATAACAAAAGATGTCCGACCTTACACCACAATCGTCATGGTCCAGAAACGCAATGTCGTTCGACACCAATGGCGGATTTCTGACCGCCATGCGCAAGGAAATCGATCACATCTTCGATGAGTTCGGCGGAAGTCAGTCGAACGGCGGCAACGCAACCCACTGCGTGGCACCGCGCATGAACTGCAGCGAGATGGAAAATTCTGTGGAAATCGACGTCGAATTGCCGGGCGTCGACGAGAAGGATCTCGATATCGCGTTGAACGAAGACGTTCTGACGATCAAGGGCGAGAAGAGAATGCAGCACGACGAGCAGCACAGAGACTATTATCGCCAGGAGCGTGCGTTCGGCAGGTTCACCCGCTCCATCACCCTGCCGTTCGAACCGGACCCCAAGACGGTGAAAACGCTCTTCGCAAAGGGCGTTCTGACGATCACTTTGCCAAAGTCGGCGACGGTCAAGCAGCAGACTATCCGCATTCCGGTCAAGGCGTCGGTCTGATATTGCGTATACGCGCGGCCTGACCATTTGGCGGCGTGCGTTGTTGACGACGGGGCGGATCACTTCCGCCCCGTCGTCATGAGTCGGTGGCAGCACCGCTGCGCCGATGTTTGCCGAGACTTCTGCGACGGGACGCGAAAGTGGAACAAACCGAGCATCGATGCATTATCGCTGTAGCCCCCAAAGGGCAGAAAAGGATTTTCCAAAATGATGAAGTACATGTTGCCGGCGGCCGCCGTAGCGGTTTGTCTCGGCTCTGCCCTTGCGTTCGCCCAACCCGACACGGACAAGGCGACGACAACGATGACGTCGCCGTCCGGCGAAACGCAAACGACGACCAGCACGACGAAATCGAGCGACGGTTATGCTCAGTACCGCCGCACCATCACGACCACCAAGCACTACCAGAACGGCGCATTCATAGGGCCGGCCGGCTACGTCTATTCCCGCTATCAACTGGGCGCCACCATGCCGGCGGAATTGCTCAGCGACGACAGCCTGGTTTTGACGGGTTATTCCGCTTACGATCTGAAGGCGCCGCCATCCGGGCTCACCTGGATTCGCGTGGGCGACGACGCGATGCTCGTCGACCGCAGGACCGGCGAAGTCGTCGAAACCGACTACGATCTGTTCAAGAGCTGAACAGTTCAATCTGATTGCCAACTACATACGGCGCTGGATCGGAATCCGGCGCCGCTTTCTTGGCGTAAGAGGACCAGAATCGGCACAGACCGATGCGACGTACCACCGATGAACGGGAAATCTACAATGACAACAGTCCAAACAAGGGACGACGCGGCTGCGCTGTCGGCTGACAAACTTGCGTTGGCCGGTTCGCACGGCCGCACGCTCGAAACGATCTTTCATCATCCGTCGGCGCATAATCTCGCGTGGCGCGACGTCGTCGGTTTGATGGAGAAGGTCGGCCGGGTCGACGAAAAGCCCGACGGGGAATTTGCCTTCGAGGTCTCCGGAAAGTGCCACGTCATGCACAGATACCATTCGAAGGATCTCGCTCAAACGGAAGTGCTCGCGTTGCGGAAGTTTCTCATGCAGGCGCTCTGGGCGGCCGATCCGCTATCCGAGGCATCGAACCGTGCGGACCCTGCCGCGCCGAACCTCATGGTCGTCGTCGACCATCACGAGGCGAAAATCTTCCAGGTCGACGTCACGTCGGGCGATTCGTCGAAACATGTCATTAGGCCCTACGATCCGCATCATTTTTTGCATCATCTCGTTCACAAGGATCAATCGAGAGAGGAGGGCCAGAGGGCGCCGGAGGACCATGGGTTTTACGAGAAGATCGCGGACGCGGTATCATTGGGGGGCAAGATCGTCGTGGTCGGACACGGCACCGGGAAGAGCAATGCCGCACATCATCTCGCCGAATATCTTCGCACCCATCACAGTGAGACCTGGCGGCACGTTGTGAAGGAGACGGTTGCGGACCTTTCGAGCGTCACCGATCCGCAGTTCCTCGATATGGCACGGGAGGCATTTCGCGAGTGACGCCTTGGCGGTAGCATAGGGCCGGGACAGGTCACGCAGGCGTGACATTCGCGCGGATCGCAATCTCAGCTGTGCAGGAGGTGGAGACATGGGTAGTTCGGACCGGACACCGATTTCGAATGACGATACTGCCGTCGCAGCCGCATTGAGCAGTCATTGGCGCACGTTCGTGATCGAGGGCGCCGTCCTGATGGTTCTCGGCGCGAGCGCGATCGTTCTGCCCCAGTTCGCAAGCCTTGCAGTAGAGATTGTTCTCGGCTGGCTGTTCCTGATCGGAGGCGGCATCGGCCTTGTCTCAACCGTCGTGGCGCGCTCTACGCCGGGCTACTGGTGGGCCCTGGCTTCGGCCCTGGCCGGCATCTTCGCCGGCGTTCTCATGATCCGCTCGCCGGTGGGCGGCGTCATTTCATTGACCTTCATACTAACGGCATTTCTCGTCGTGGACGGGCTGATCATGATCATGTTCGGCATCGAGCATCGCCGGCAGCTGTCGCGCCGATGGGAATGGCTTGTCGTCAATGGCGTTCTCGATCTCGTACTTGCTGCCATCGTCGTTGTGGCTCTGCCCGGTTCCATCACGTGGGTGCTGGGCCTGATCGTCGGCATCGATCTGCTGTTCGGCGGTTCATCCCTCATCGCATTGGCACTGGCGACGCGGCCAAAATGAGCGGCGAGACGAACCTGCATCCGGAGCTCGAGGGCCGGTTGATATCGCTGGCCGCGCGAATCGCGAAGCTCAGGCAGCAGATCGGCCACGTCTCGAAGGCCGCGCAAATCGATGATACGGGCGAACTCGTACAGTTGGAGCACCGCTACGGATTGCTCAAGGATCGGTTCGACCAACTCGAGCGGGACGGGTCGGGATTTCGCCAGGAGGCCAAGGCGGAGATCGAAACGATGACCTCGGAGGTGGAGGTCACGATCGAGGATTCCTTGAGCAGGATCGATCGGGCGCGGCGCGACCGGATCATGGGCGGACTCGATGCGCGAAAAAGTTGAGTCCGCAAATGCCGCCTGGCGATTTCAGGCGAAGGTTACGAGTCTGCCGGTGCCGAGCTGTCGCGCCAGCCCGGTCATGTTTCGCTGGTCGGCTCGTCTTCGCGTTTTCTGACCGGCGCGTGATCGCTCAGCACCACGCTCAACAGGGAACTGTGTACTTCGATCTTGCCGTTGTAGTCGATGAAGCCGAGCTTGCGGAATTTGTTCATGAAGAAACTGACGCGGGAGCGCGTCGTCCCGATCATTTCGGCGAGCGTTTCCTGGCTGATCTTGGCGATGATCGGTTCCGGCTTTCCTTCCTTGCCGAAATTGGCCAGCAGGAGGAGTGCCCGCGCCAGCCGCTTCTCGCTGGAATTGAACAGCTGATCAACGAGATCTTCTTCGACGCGGATGGTCCGCTGCAGCAGATGCGCCACGAACATTCCGGAGAAGGCCGGTTCGCTGTCGAGCAGGAGAATGATCGCGTCTTTCTCGATCCGCATGACGCTGCAATCGCTCATTGCAGACGCAGTGGCAATGCGCTGTTTCTGTCCGGCGAGGCAGCCCTCGCCGCAAAATTCGTCCCTGCCCAGGAGCGCGACCACGGCTTCCCGGCCGTGTTCCGACAGAACGGATACTTTGACCTCGCCCGACAGGATGTAGAAAACGCTGTTTGCGGCTTCGCCCTGGGTGAAGATTGGGTCGCCTTTGCGGTAGTCGGCGATGGTTCGCCCGCTGCCGACTTTCGACAGGAATTCACGTGGATTGAATTTTTGAATCGCCAAAGTTTGCACCCGCAGCTGCAGATTGCGCCCGAGTCGCACGGGAATGATTTTGAATAATATCCAGCTTCACCGTTCCGTGCTGGTCAATAGCGCTCACACTCCGCATTTCGCTTGTCGACTGGATTTTCAGATTTCCGCGCGATTTGGGCAATCGTTCTATTGAATGAGTCGATGGAGTTGGGCAGCGGCGCGGGGCCAAATGTGGCACAACCCATTGTTTTAGCTGAATTTTATTCCGTTTATCGAATGTCGGCTTCGTTCCAAAAAAAATGCCGTGGCAGCTGATTTTTTTTGGAATCGGTCAATCCGATACAGCAGCCCTCTCGCAAGGCCACCATCATGGCTGGGCTGTTGAAGGAAACCGCCGATCAAACGGCGTTGGTGGCAGCGGAAGGTGCGTTCGTTCCCGACAGCAATGGCTCGCTGTTTCGCGAGGGGCACTCGTGGATTGAGGAGTGAACTAGGGTGGCACAATCATCCCCCGAACCAAGATGTGACACTGATACCCTGGACCGAATTTGTTTCGCGCCGACCGATCAGGCCTCGCGCGTGGCGCCGGACCGTCGGGATATTTTGGCGAACGCCTTCACGGCCGCGGTTCATGAGCCGCTGATCGTTCTCGACGGCGAATTGCGCATCGTGGCGGCGAGCCGGGCGTACCGGGAGATGTTTCCCGCGGGAATATCCAACGGAGCCGATCGCCCGTTCTGCGAGCTCAACGTCCCTCCCTGGGAGAGCGCCGTTCTCGATCTTCTGCGTGGCGTACTGTCAGAAAATCTTGTGATCGAAGACCATGAAATCGAGCTCGATGTGCCGAACCTCGGTAGGAGATGCATGTCGTTGAGTGCGCACCGGGTAGGTGTGCAGGATGATTTTGATTTCCTGGTGATCGCCGGACTGGAAGACCTGACAGTGCAACGCGAAGCCGAGACACTCAGGACCGCTCTGCGCGAGAACCAGGAAATGCTCCTCGCCGAAGTTCAACATCGCGTCGCAAACAGTCTTCAGATCATTGCCAGCATATTGCTGATGAAGGCTCGCGCGGTGACCTCGGAAGAGACGCGCCTGCATCTGCACGATGTTCATCACCGGCTGCTTTCGGTCGCCACGGTGCAACGCCAGTTGAGCGTGTCCAGGACCGGCAACGACGTCGAACTCGGTCCCTACCTGACGGCGCTGTGCGCATCTCTGGCAAGCTCGATGGTTGGCGACGATCACGAGGTGACGATAACGGCGTCTGTAACCGGCGGCTCCCTCAGGTCCGAAGACGCGGTCAGCTTCGGCCTCATCGTCACCGAGCTCGTGATCAACTCTCTCAAGCACGGATTCCCCGACGGACGGAATGGCCGCATCATCGTCCAATATGCCGGTGGCAGAGACGATTGGTGCCTGACGGTTTCCGACGACGGTGTGGGGCGTGAGATTGATGCGCCGGGGTTGTCCCGCCACGTGGGTCTCGGCACCAGCATCGTCGAGGCGCTTGCACGCAGCCTGAAGGCCAAGGTCGTCATGCAAAAAACGCTTGCAGGGGCGGCGACTGCCATCGTCTGTCCGGCCTGACACGCAAAGCGAGGCCGCCCTCTGGCCCTTGCGATTCGCGATTCATCGGGTTTGCATGCCGCGACGATGAAGGCTGAGCAGAATTGCTCACTTCGACAAATAAGCTTTCCGGCAGGAATAAATTGCGTCCGGTCCGCCGCTTCAATCGTTCTCTGAAGTGGCGCCATAGCGTTGGCCGCTTGCCACCAACCTCAACGCAATCGTTTAACCCGCCGGGGCATGTGCGCCGGCGCAAGTCATATCACTGCGAAAGGACTGAATTATGAATGGACTCTTGAAAGGCGCGATCCTCGCCATCGGTCTGACCGGCATCACGCTGGCAGCTGACGGAACGGCGGGCGCCGCCCAGGTCGGCGTATCGCTCGATATCGGCAATGTGGCCTTCGGTTATCAGGATGGTTACTGGGATCAGGGCCACCACTGGCACGCCTGGCGCAATCGCGGCGAAGCGAACTACTACCGACACGCGTCCGGCGCGCAATATCACGCCTACAGACATGACCGCGATCCCGATCATGGTTGGCGCCGCTAGGCGCTCGCTCGATCGCCTGAATTCCCGGCGCACGGTTGTGGCGCCGGGATTGTTTTTGTCTGTGGTGCAGTGCGGTTTCATTTTCGAAACAATTGTCTGCTGCGATGCTACGAATGAGTAATCGACGCGTTATCTCCGGTGGGTGAGAGTTAATTCCATCCTGTGTGCGTCCGCAGCGCCGCCATAAGGCTTGGCGCTGCCAAACGAGATTACACCTCGCCATCAACGTCAGGAAGCATCGACCGGCATCGTGCCGGCCGGCGGCTTCGCAAATCAGGACACTGCAATGAATACGATACTCAAGACCGCGCTCATGGCGGCGACAATCGCCGGCGCGACAGCGTTCGTTCCGTCACTGGCGAATGCCCAGATCGGCATCTCAGTCGGCATCGGAACACCGGGCTATGGAGCACCGGCCTACGGGCCCTGCGATCCCAACTACGCGCCCTGCACCGGCGGCTACAACGCCTACGAAGGCGACTACTACTACGACCCGATCTATTTCGACGGTCAGTGGTACCATGGCCCCTATCGTTGGCGCATGAGCGGCAACGACCGCGTCTACTGGATCGATGGCGCCTGGCATCGCAATGAATGGACGGGTGGCGCCTATCCGGGATCGATGAACTTCCGCAACGGTGGTTCCTACCGCGGTGGCCGTTATGAAGGATTCGGCGATGCGGACCGCATCAATGCACGCTTCCACCCGACCAATGGTCCCAATCGCGGCGCACGCCCGGATGCGGCCGCCGACCGTAGCAACATGAACCAGGATCACGGCTCCATGGGTCAGGATCACCCCGACAACGGTCGTGAGCATCAGGACAGTCAGCACGGCGACGATCGGCAGAACAGTTCCGAAGGTCCGCATAACTAGGTCCGACCTCAGCATGCCTGCAGAAGGCTCTCCGCAAATCGCGGGGAGCCTTCTGGCTTTCAGGCAATGAAAAACCCCGCCGGACGCGGCGGGGTTTCCAGATAAGTCGTTCTCGCAGTCTTACTGCGTCGGCGGCGCTTCTTCGCGATGTTCCGGCGATACGAAGTGCAGGCTAATCGCGCCGATGCCGGCCGCGATGTTCAGGCCTTCGTTGCCTTCGACACTGACCGGTTGCAGCGTGACCGAGCGATCGAACCCGCCCACCAGGACGTTTGCGCCCACGCCAACTCCGGCCGTCGCGCTCGCCGATGCACCGGCATAATCGCCGGTCAGCGCGCCGCGCTTTATGCCCGATTCAGGAGCAACCACGTCCCAGATCAGAACGCCGCCAGTTGTATATCCGATGTCGACTCCGAATTTGGAAACGGAGCCGCGATAGCGCTCGGCTTCGCCTTTCTTGGGTGAGAAATTGCAGCGCAGATCCTTCGAGGAACCGAAGATGAAACCCCAGCCGCTGCTCACATGGCAGTTCAGAACGCCGACCTTCACGCCGTCGGCCTGGGCCGGAGCGCCGGATGTCAGAGCTGTCAGCGCAAGAACCGCCACAGCACCCGCAAATCGTAGCTTGTATGTCATCGTGCAAAAATTCCTTCTGTACAGTGTCCGATAGTCCCACGGCGAAGGTCGTACGGACGTTCCGCCCCGCGCAGCCACTTTCTTAGTAATCCATGCCGCCCGGCATTCCGGAGGTCGCATCTTTCTTCGGATGTTCGGCGACCATCGCTTCGGTGGTGATCAGAAGTCCGGCAACCGACGCCGCATTCTGCAGCGCGGTGCGAACGACCTTTGTCGGGTCGACGATCCCCGCCTCGACAAGATCGACATAGGTTTCGCTCTGCGCGTCGAAGCCGAACGTGTTCGACTTCTGCTCGAGGAGCTTGCCCACGACGATGGAGGCTTCGACGCCGCAATTCATCACGATCTGACGCAAGGGAGACTGGATCGCCTTGCGCACGATGGCGATGCCCGCGGTCTGGTCGTCGTTGTCGCCGGTCAGATTGTGAAGCGCCTTCGTAGCATATAGGAGTGCAGCGCCGCCGCCGGGAAGGATGCCTTCCTCGACTGCCGCCTTGGTGGCGTTGAGCGCATCGTCGACGCGATCCTTCTTGTCCTTCACTTCGATTTCCGTAGCGCCGCCGATACGGATGACAGCCACGCCGCCGGACAACTTCGCCAGGCGTTCCTGAAGCTTCTCCTTGTCATAGTCGGAGGTCGTCTCTTCGATCTGCAGCTTGATCTGGCTGACACGCGCGGCGATTTCGGTTTTCTTGCCGGAGCCGTCGATGATGGTCGTATCGTCCTTCGTGATGCGCACCTTCTTGGCGGAACCGAGCATCGCGAGCTTCACATTCTCGAGCTTGATGCCGAGATCTTCGCTGATGACCTGGCCGCCCGTGACGATGGCGATGTCTTCCAGCATGGCCTTGCGGCGATCGCCGAAGCCCGGAGCCTTTACGGCCGCGACCTTCAGACCGCCACGCAGCTTGTTGACGACGAGAGTGGCCAATGCTTCGCCCTCGACCTCTTCGGCAATGATCACCAGCGGGCGGCCTGCTTCCATCGCCGATTCCAGAAGCGGCAGAATGGGTTGCAACGACGAGAGTTTCTTTTCATGGATGAGAATGAACGGCTCTTCGAGTTCCGACAGCATCTTTTCGGCGTTGGTGACGAAGTAGGGCGAGATATAGCCGCGGTCGAACTGCATGCCCTCGACAACCTCGAGTTCGGTGTCGAGACTCTTGGCCTCTTCCACCGTGATGACGCCCTCATTGCCAACCTTTGCCATGGCTTCGGCGATCATCGTTCCGATGGCCCTGTCGCCATTCGCCGAAATTGTCCCGACCTGGCCAATTTCCTCGTTGGACTTCACTTTCTTGGAGCGCTTCTTGAGGTCGGCGACCACGGCTTCCACGGCCCGTTCGACTCCGCGCTTCAGGTCCATCGGGTTCATGCCGGCCGCGACTGCCTTGGCGCCTTCGCGCACGATCGCCTGGGTCAGCACGGTGGCAGTCGTCGTGCCGTCGCCCGCTGCATCGTTCGTGCGTGACGCAACTTCGCGCACCATCTGTGCGCCCATATTCTCGAATTTGTCGGCCAGCTCGATTTCCTTGGCGACAGTTACGCCGTCCTTCGTGGAGCGCGGTGCACCGTAACTCTTGTCAATCACGACGTTGCGGCCCTTGGGCCCCAACGTGACTTTCACGGCTTCGGCCAGAATATCGACACCGCGCAGCATCTGCTCACGCGCATCGGCACCGAATTTGACATCTTTAGCTGACATGTCTGAATTCTCCTGAGGAGGGAAATGGGGAACGGAGCGGCGGGATCTCGTCGGCAGTGCGCGATTAGGCTGCTTTTTTGATGGGTCTTGTGGCGCGGCCTTCGAGAACGCCCATGATGTCGGACTCCTTCATGATCAGGAGTTCCTCGCCATCGACCTTCACGTCGCTGCCGGACCACTTGCCGAACAGAACGAAGTCGCCGGTTCTCACTTCTGGGACGACGCGCTTGCCGTGCTCGTCGCGGGCGCCAGGGCCGACGGCGACGACTTCGCCTTCCTGCGGTTTTTCCTGGACAGTGTCGGGAATGATGATCCCGCCGGGTGTTTTCTGATCTTCGGGGACACGACGAACGACCACACGGTCGCCCAGAGGGCGAAACTTCATGACTATCTCTCCAGATTGCGCGGCGGCGGGCGGGCCCGGGCAGGATCGCCAAGGACTGGCACTATAAGACGGTGAGTGCCAAAGCCGTTCTTCAGCAACTGGGGTCTAGGAGACACGAATACAAGAGGCGATGGGTTGTTCCTCCCGGCGAACGGTCGCGGCAAAATGGGCAATTTGGTCGACGGTATGGGTCGGACGCTACCAACGCCGCAGATGGGATCTGGCGGATGAAGCACGATCTGCAGCGTGCCTTCCGCGTGGCGGCTCTGCAAATCTCGTTTCGTAACGCCTTTGCGCTGTCGCCTGCGATTTCGCCCCGCACCTCGATGAAGTCGCCCGATTGGCGGCCGTATGCTTTGGTTGCACATGAGCTTTCAGAATGAAAATTGTTGCCGCAGCACTTCTCTGTTCACCGCGTTCTTGAGCCGGCCATGAACACGCGGCGACCGGTGCAGCTCCAAGCATGTCGCGTCCGGCCCTCGACCGGTTGATCCGCCAAGCCGCTCCGGTTATCCGGAGCGCGATGAACCCAACCAATTCTCAACCGCGCGTAGCCACGTCCTCGGTGCTGAACGATCTTCTTGATCGGGTGCCGCCGGAACGCGTCACGCTGGAATGGCTCACGGGGACTCTCGGGCGCCGCTCATTTGGCGTCGTGCTGCTTCTTTTGGGACTCCTGGGCCTGCTTCCGGGGGTAGCCGCGCTTGCCGGCCTGGTGCTTCTGGCGCCGGCGGTTCAGATGACGCTTGCCAATCGGGGCCCCGTGTTCACGCGGCGCATCGCCTCGTTTCACTTTCCGACGCCGCGCGTCGCAGCGCTGATTCGCAGGGCCATTCCGGTGCTGCGCTATCTGGAACGATTCATTCGCCCGCGCTGGCCGACACCGTTCGAGGCTACAAAACGCACTGTCGGGCTCGTCGTCCTGCTACTGGCCGTGTGCATCATGCTTATCCCGATACCGTTCAGCAACGTACCGCCGGCTCTCCTCGTCGTTCTGATCGCAGTTGCCTACCTGGAAGAGGACGGCGTGCTGCTCTGCATTGCGTTGTTGGCATCGCTTGTACTGCTCGCTGGCGTCGGACTGCTTGTCTGGCAAACCGTGAATTTCGCGCGCTGGTTGCCTGCGCACGTCTAGATCGGAGAAATTCGGCATCCGCATAGAGAATCCCCGGTTGACGACTGGCGCCGAAAACATCCAGAGACGATCGCTGGAAGCCGGGACGGGCGCCGTCATCTGGCCCGTTCAGAAGTTGAAGGACTTCTCGCGCAGCGCATCCTCGTAGCGCTTCTTCGCGGCCTTCACCTTGTTGCGAATCCTCTCTTCCTCGAAATGCGCCTGCTCCCATTGATCGACTTCGGCCACGGAATGATTGACCGAGGCCAACGCTTCTTCGTGGCGAATCGCCGCGATCCATTCCTCAACGGACGCCTTGTAGGCCTGCTGCATGTGATCGAGTTCCGGTTCAGACATTGGTCTCGCCTCCTAAGCGGCTCTGCAGGAATCGACCAGATCATACGAGTGTGCCGATTCGGCGACGCGTGAACCACGTTCCTGACACGAATCTGTCAAGCAGCCGGCGGCAGTACGGAGTGGGCACGATATGCGGCCGTCATGGGGGGTATCCGGCCTTCGGCCGAGCGGCTCAGTGCGGCCGCAGTGAAGCGGCGAGGAGCAGAAACGACGCGCCGGCTGTCGACACCGCAAACAGGGCGTACCCGATACCGAACGCGTAGAATTTCAGCTTGCGCCGGGTGGATTTCGGCGAGGCCGGCAACGTCTGAACGATCGCCTGCGTGGTCGGCCGATTGTCAGCGGCTTCGGGGGTGATCGTGTCTTCGAGCGCTGCGTTCCCGGCGGCCATGCTTCTGGCGGGTACCATCATGAACCTCGCATCATGCCCGACCAGGGCGTTGGGCCGATCTTGCAGGAGCGGCGATGACGTGTCGTCGCGGTCCACATCGGACGTGGTCGCGAAGCTGAATGCGGGCCAATGATGCACGTCGAACCTCTCCCGAGTGCGGCGGCACCCGTTCAGACAACGGGCGGAGGCTCGGGAAGTTGCAGCTGGAGGGTCTGACTCAAATCCCGCGCACTGCTGCGCGCCACAAGACGCCAACGGCGGGCTCGACTGATTGTTCGTGATGTTCGGCCCTCACCATTGTGGGCCAACTCGCATCAGGCAGACTGCTGGCGGACGAAATCGGAGCTGAAGGATGGTGCTCTATCTCCTGCGCGCCTTACGTGCAGCGTAGCGGGCATCGCGGGCCGCTTTCTGTTCGACTTCGCGTTCCTTGGCGCGTATGGCCTGTTCGGCCTTCTCGGCTTCGCGCGCCGCCTCTTCCTCTTTGAGCCTGATCGCGAGCGCGGTTTCGGCCGCTTTCCTTTCTGCCGCTTCCAGAGCCTGCGCCGCGAGTTTTGCGGCTTTGCGCTCTTCCTGGCGTATACCTCTGGCAACTTCCGCCAGACGGCGCGCCTCTTGCCGCGCTGCGAACCCCGGATCGTTGGCCGGCGCCTTCGCACGGGCGCGCTCGAGCTGCGCCTGTTTGGCCTTGGCAGCTTCGCTCAGCCGGTCTCCGAAGCTTTTCTCCCTGAAACCCTTGGGCATGTGTCCTCTTCGCGTGTTCTGGCCAGTGCATAGAGGAAGACGGGATAGGAGGATACCCGTTTTTCATAGGTCTGCGGACAGACACGTTCCCCAAGGTCCGGCGATATCGTTCGGAACGCGGGCCGGATGGAGACGAAAAATCATTAACCCTCAGGAAGTTAGGAACCGCGCCACCCCCCCAACGTTTCTTTGCTGGGAGAAGGTATGATCATGGGCGGCGATGAAGCGGCATTCGAGGCGCGCACCGCACGAATCTTGATGTACCGCGAGCTCGCCGGCGCCGCAGAGCTTGCCGCAGAGCGAACAGCGGACCCGAGTATCCGTGCGGTCTGGATAAAGGCCGCCGCCAACTGGACCGCACTGGCCGATCACGTCCAGAGGAAACCATATTCCAACGCGCGGGAGGTCGGCTCCGCAGGCCCGGGTGCCGCCACTTGAACGCGACGGTGAGTTTTTCAGATCGGCTGGCGAGCGGGCGGATTGGGCGAACGCCACAACACCTTATGCCGATGTTCCGCTAACTGACGTTCTGATCGCGATCAACTCGCGATTTGACAGGCAGAGAGTCGCCAGGTCGATGAAACCTGCGTCTCTCCATGGTCTTGCCGGGGAACAGTGGCGCAGTCGCCGGCGATACGCCCTACAGATCTATGAGTGTCCTCAGCTACCCGGTCCAAGAGCGCGACATCGCCAATTCAATTCAGCGGAGGGAGGACCGCGCCTGCGCGGACGATCTGGCGGCGCTTGATCATGGGGCGCAGGTCTGAAGATGTCTGACCCTGCGTCGCTCCAGAATGCCTGCTGACGGCGCCGGCAATATGTGTCTTTCCCATTCGGCTGTCGTCGGTTCCAAGGTGCGCTAGGCACGTGGTTTGGCGTTCAACGCTGCCCTTAAGCCGGGTGCGGCGTTGTCTCTCGCACAATTCGTAGCTGCGGTTTCGGGCTCGATGAAGAACGTTGTCCGTTCATCGGCCAGTTTGTCCCAGACTGCGGCGAGGCGTTCGAAATGGCTTCGAATCTCCGGGGTCAGCGCCTTATTCGACAGGTCGCGGCATTCATTCGCGCGGCGGAGATACTCAATGACCTTTTCCAAGACGCGAACCCGAACACTGCATGGACGGAACAGTTGAGGTCCGTGTCGAGTTCCATTCAGAGACTTGTTAGCGGAAGACGGCGCGCAATGGCCTACGATGGAATGGAACCTGCGGGGAGTATTCTGGCGACACGTCGCCGCCAACGGAAACTTGGCCGCGCGCTGCGGCGATTATACGACGACGCTTTGGAAGAGCCCGTCCCGGCGGACTTTCTGGATATTCTGGAAAGGATCAACCAACGACCCGCGCAGGGGGCTAAACGGGGGAACCCGGCGTAGACCGTTGTGCAGTTCCTGCCGGCCCAAAATCGGGAGCCCGCCGTTCCGACAGGTTCTGGTCAACCGCACTTTCCTTTTTGCCGAAATGAGCTGCCTGCAAAGCACCTGGGGCTGCTCTTGCGCGAAATTATCGCGCCAAACGTTGCGCTTTTCTTCTTGTCGTGGTGCTTAACGAGTTCCTTCAGTACTTTAGTAGCGGCCGCAAATTCCGGGGTGGCGGCGCGCGCATCGGATTCCCGAATGAATTGACAGTCGGGGAACGTAGTTTGTCAGTTGTGGTTCCGGACAATCACGAGCAGGCCGTGTTGCGCTTCTCTCGGCGACTCCCAAACTTATGAAGGCGAGGAGACCGACAGGGCGGCTCCAGGTGCCGCTTTAGCCTGTTCCCATCTGTCGAGGTTGCGCAATCCATCCTGGACAAAGGGACTGAGCCGCAACGCCGCGAAAAACAGGTCTCGCAGGGCCGACCCTGGAAATCGCAACGGGCGTTTCAGGTGCAGGAGCAGAATCACGCGGTCTTCGTCTGTATCGTTCCATACCTCGTGCGGATACATGTCGTCGAAGATGACGATGCGACCCTGTTCCCAGACAACTTCATGGTCGCCGATCACCATGCGGCAAAGCTCCCGTCTGAGCGGGACAATCAGGCCCAGATGGGCAGTCAGAATGGCCTTGGTGGGGCCGGTGTGGCGCGGCACGTGCGCGCCCGACAGCATCACAGAATAAAATGCACTGAGAAGACCGGGGATGTGCTCCAGCAGCGCTGCGGTCTCGGGGCAGCGCGCGCAATTGTGCCCGATCCGCACGCCATAAGCCCAGAGAAAGAAGGAGCGCCATTTTTCGTCGACGGCAATCTTGTCGTGATCCGGGGAAATATCGCGCAGCGACGGTACCGACATGCGATCGCGCATCAGGTTTTGTGCCTCCGACCGAATGCGCCCGCAATTCGCTTCGAGATATGACGTCCAGCCAAAGTCCGCGTTGGGAAACACCTGATGCTCGCCTGCAGCGTTGAATCGCATGAGGAGCCGATCGAACGCGGGCAGGGCGCGCTGCCCGGCCGAGATGATCAGGTCGCGATCGAATCTTATTCGTGCCAAGCGGCTGCTCCGCATTTCCGGGTGTGGCTCGCATCTCCAGCCGCGCAGTCGCGATGCAATCCCATCAACGGCGGGATCCCCGATGATCCTGAGTGCGGGTTAAGCATATCACTGGGGGGAGCGGTATGAAACCCGCGATCACTCCGCAGCCGTGATCCGAAGGCGCACGCGGTAGAGGTAAAGTCAGTGTCGAGACGATTTCCTCGTCTTTTGCGGAACGTCCAAGGATCCGGTCTCGCTTTTGATTTCCGTTACAATGCCGTTTTCGAACGAGATCTCGCGCCCCTTGTCGTACAGCCAGTGTTCGAGCGCGTGTTTGGCGTCGACGTTCTTTTTGATTTCGGTTGGTTCTCCCCAGGCCATGCGTGCCTGATCCTCGGACATGCCGATTGACACTGTGTCGTTCTCGATCGCAGCCCAGATGTTGGCAGGCCATTTGTGGCCGAGCTTCGGGTCGGTGGCCGACAGCTGTGCGGCGAACGCGCGATCGCCGACGGCGCCCAGCGACAGGGGCGTGCGGTTTGTCAGCGATGCGGCCATGTCGAAATATCCTTCCTGGCCCGCATCGTTCCTCACAACGATGCGGACGGGATTGTCATGCGAGTATCCTGCCAGCACGTCGGTCACCGTAACCGGCATGAATTTCTCATATTCGACCACTCCTGTTATTGCTTCGGAGCCGTTGACGCCGAGCTTCGGCAGCGCATTCGTGAGAATCCAGTAGGTCTTGCCGAGATAGCGCTCGCGGGAGGTCTCCAGATCGCGCATCAGCCCGAGATGATCGACCGTAGCGTCGTCGGGCATGGGGGATGCCTGTTTCTGCGGCCGCGTCGCATAGACTCGACCTGTCGCGTCGGCCTTGAACGTCACGATCCAGATGGGCGTCGTCGAGACGGCGGTGTTGTTTGTCAGTTGCACGTCGGTGACGGTGACGACTTTTCCCGCCAGTTCCTCATAGGTCGGCTGCCCGACAAGCCCGGTGCCGCCGAAGAAAGAAACGTAGCCGTAAGAGCGCAACGATTCGTCTTCCGGCAATACGAGGAATTGCTGGCCGATCCAGCAACGCACCGGAAGCCGCGAGGGGAATGTCTTGTCACACGCTGCATTGGCGTCCGATCTGTCTGGCTGTTCCGATCGCAAGAAAGGCGAGCCGTTGTCCGACTGCGCCAGCGCAGCGCTTGGCGCCAGCACAACCAACGCGCACGCGCAGAGAAGACTTCGCCCCGTCATTGTCCCCCCATCGCTCAAAGTCGATCGCTCGAAGATAAGATACGGGACAAGGCAGTCAACGAACAACCCGGCGCCAGAAGTCGCAGCAGGGGAAATGGGTTGTAATGAGTCAACCGCGCTGCGCCGCCGAGAGTCTGACACCGCTGGCAGCGAGCGCCCGAGATTGCTCTCGTCAGTACTCCGGTTCCGGTGAGGCGGGAGTCCAGACCTTCGCCTGGGTTTCTGCAAGCGTGCGCATCGAGTCGCTGAGCGCCGCATCGAGCCGGTCGCTGACGTCCTGTGACAAGCCGGGCAGACCCAACGCGAGGCGCAAACCATTATGGCGATAGATCAGGGCCCATTTCTCCGCCTGGACCGGATCCTTGTCTGCGCCTAAACCGTCGAGAAAAACAGAGACCGCCTCGGCCTCGGCCTGTGCAAGGCCTGCGTTGGCAGCTTGGACGATCATCGTCGCGGCTTCCTTGCGCATGGTTGCGGCCTTTGAGGCATCGGCCTCAGCTTCGGAAAGCGTGAGCAGGCATTTGCCCAGATTGTATCGCGAAATCGCGAATCCTCTGCTCTCCACCAGCCGCCGCAGTATTGGAACCGCTTTGTCGCACTTGCCGCTGAGACGTAAATCTTCCGCCAGCCCTTCGTTGCCTCCGGTGGGTGCCTTGTTGGGAAGAGTGCTGTCCGCGCCGGCCGGCGCGCTGCTTGGAACGGCCCCTTGCCCGGACGTCACCAATTCCACGACCATCGCAGCAATCGTGATCAGCAAAATGCGTCTCATGCGATTTCCCCTTCTGCGGCCTCCCGACCTCTGTTGACTCGAGCATACTGCGAAAGGTGGCCCACGCTACAGGGCGGACCATTCCTGTCCTGCAAAATCAGAACCGTCGCAAGAACCGGCAAACCGCTTGGCCGAGCAGGCAATTCAATTGTCCGCGCTGGTCACATTCGTTGGGCTCCAGGCATCTGCGCTTGATTCGGCCTGGGCGCGTTGGGACTCGCTCAGGGCGGCGTCGAGCCGGCTGGCAACATCAGGCGCAATATCCGGCAGGCCGATCGCCAGACGCATGCTGTTGTGCCGATAGAGCAGGGCCCATTTTTCCGCCTCGACGGGATTCTTTTCCATTCCCACGCCATCCAGGCAGAGCGCGACGGCCGCGGCCTCGGCCGCAGCAAAGCCCGCGTTCGCCGCGCGCAAGATCCACTTGGCGGCTTCTTTTCGCTCGTCGGCTGCGTGCGCTGCATCGTGCTCCGCGTCTGCCAACGTGAGCAGACATTCTCCAAGGTGGTACTGGGAGATTTCATAGCCGGCACGGTCGGACAATTGGCGATAGAGCGGGACAGCCTGGTCGCATCTGCCGCTTAAGCGCAATTGCTCAGCCTGACCTTCGGGATCGTCTGAAGGCGTATTCGTCTTGTGATATCCGGACGGTGCCGCGCCCGGATTGAGTGATCCAGGGGGGATGCCCCCTCCCTGCACCGCCTGTGCGGCGACCGTCGACCCGAGCAATATCGCCACGGCCAGCCATTCAGCTTTCATCCAAGTCTCCGTTCATTTGCGTGACAGTTCCGGTTCGCTGCGAAGCCGGTCTTCATAGCACCGGGCGCCGCAAGTAGCGAAGAAAACAGCTGACCCGGCGATCGCGCCCACACGTCGCGGTCTCCTGATTTGGGGTAGACCTTACAGCGGCTCCTGCCCGCAACCCTCCCAAAATATCGCGTCGGCAGCGACGAGTCGCCGAGGCCAGCGGTTTGAATCGACCCGGCTTGTAATCCGGGGCGAGCCGCCTCACGGTTCCTTCGTCGCGATTGCGAGGAAATCATGAGCGGTTCGATCGATCCCACACGCGAGCAGTTCAAGGCGTTCATTCAGGCGCCGCAGAATACACCGATTCACATGCTTAACCTCATCCGGCTTCGGGCTCTGGCCGATTATCCCGAGGATCATCCCAATCGCGCGAAGGGAATGAGCGGGCTGGACGCCTATCGCGCCTATGGTCGAACGTCTGCCGGGATTTTCAAACGTGTCGGCGGGCGGCAAGTGTGGGCGGGGCGGCCCGAAGTCGTGCTCACCGGACCCCCCGACGAGCGGTGGGATATCGCGTTCATTGCCGAATATCCGAGTTCGCTCGCATTCGCGGAGATGATCCGGGATCCGGAATACAAGGAACATGTGAAACATCGCCAGGCGGCTGTGCAGGATTCGCGGCTCATCCGCTTCTTTTCCTTTACGCCCGGCGAAGGGTTCGGCGAAGCTTGAGTTAGGCACCTGATTTGTCGCGGCGCGCGTTGATACCCGCGCGGATCATCTGAATCTGCCCGCGTTCTTCCAGCTCCAGCGCCATCGCAAAGTTTGGAATCTCGAGCGTCGCATCGAAGGTGCGTTTGGAGACGCGTAGCGCATCCGGAGCCGCCTTGAGCATGTCCTCTGCGAGTCCCCTTCCGTAGGCGTGAAGGTCGGCATCCGGCACGATCTTCGACACGAGGCCCGAAGTCAGCGCGTCGCTTGCATTCATCGGCCGGCCGGTGAGGAGCATCTCCCTGGCGCGCGATAATCCCATCATGCGCTGCAGTCGCCAGCTCACGCCCAGCTCGCTGCCAGACAGTCCGATCTTGATGAACGCGGGATGAAACGCCGCGGTTTCTCCAGCCACGATGATGTCGGCTGCGAGCGCGATGGCGAGGCCGCCTCCAGCCGCCGCGCCGTGGACGAGCGCCACGACCGGCTGCGGGCAGGCACGCATCGCGAGCAATGTGTCGCGCAACACCCAGTCGCCGTTGGGTCCGTCCTGCAGACGGTCCGGCTGTCCACCCGCCTTCAGATCGGCGCCCGAACAAAATCCCCGGCCCGCGCCGGAAACGAGGATCACCCGCACGTCGGTTACGCGGCGTCTGCTTTCGAAATAGGCGAGCATCGCATCCGCGAGCGGCTGATTGAGCGCGTTCAGCCGCTCGGGACGATTGAGCGTGACATGTTCGATTGCGCCGGATTTTTCGATGAGAAGGATGTCGGTCATGTCGTCTCCTTGGACATCACGGTAATCCTGCATGCGCCACGTCGACGGTTGCCGTCAGCACACGGCCTTGCGGTGATTGCGCGGCAACGTGACCAATCGACGTCTTCGCGGTCAGCATGAACAGCGTCTTGCCGTCGGCGCCTCCCAGCATGCAGGCGTAACACGGATCTCCCGTGTTGATGATTTCCTGTATCTCGCCGCCCTGCTTGATGCGGACACACTCGGGAGTGAGCGGGCTGGCGATCCAGATCGCGCCTTCGGCATCGAGACAGATACCGTCGGGAACGCGCGGCCAAGTGGTCGCCCAAACGCCGGCATTGACCAGCGAACCATCTGCATTGATCGAGAATGCGCTCAGTCGTCCGGCCAGCGTCTCTCCGACGATGAGGGTCTTTCCATCCGGCGTGATCACCGATCCGTTGGGAAAGTGCATGTCGGTCACGGCCACGTGCGCCGATCCGTCCGGAAGGACGCAGGCCAGCTTTGCGGTCGGGTGACTGGCGATGACGCTTTCCGTGCCGCGCGCTTCGATATCCGCATCGAGGTCGAAACCGAAATTACCGACATAGGCGCGGCCTTTCGCGTCGACGACCATGTCGTTGCAATGCCATGTGGCGATGCCCGAGAGATCGGCGTGGACCTTCAGATCGCCCTGGGGGGAACGGCGAAGCACTCGGCGCTTGGTCATGGACACGACCAGCATGGAGCCGTCGGGCATCCAGCCGAGACCCGAAGGCCGGTCGTCGAGCTGGAGTTCCGTGCGCACATCGCCGTTTAGCGAAACCGATTTTACGGCGCTCGCGTAGAAATCGCTGAACCACAGCCGGCCGTCATGCCAGCGCGGGCCTTCGCCGAAATAGATGCCGTCCGCCAATACCTTTGCCGCCCGTGCCATGATCGTTCCCCTTTGTCTTCCGGTCCTGTGCGTCGCTGGATTCCGCACGCGGCCCGCCATAGGATCCGCGAACGGGAGAAGCACCCATGAAAGTCGAACGCCTCGCGCCTGTCAAAACCTCGCTTCGGCCGAGCAACCATCCGTACCTCAATGGCGCGTGGACGCCATTGTTCGAGGAAGTCGATGCCAGCGAGCTCGACGTCATCGAGGGAAATATCCCCTTCGACATCGACGGCGTCTATCTGCGCAATACGGAGAACCAGGTGCATCATCCACTTGGGCGGTTTCATCCCTTCGACGGCGATGGAATGGTGCACCAGATCGATTTCCGTAGAGGCGAAGCGACCTACCGCAACCGTTTTGTACGCACGCGTTGCTTTGAGGCCGAGCAGGAAGCCGGCCGCTCGCTGTGGGGCGGACTGGCCGATCCGGTGCAACTGTCGCAGCGCCCTGGCTTCGGCGCACATGGCGCTTTGAAAGACAGTTCGAGCACCGACATTGTGGTGCATGCGGGCAAGGCTCTGTCGACTTTCTATCAGTGCGGAGAGGCGTATTGCCTCGATCCCGAAACGCTGGAGCAGTCGGGGGTGGCGGGATGGGTGCCGCTCGATGGGATTTCCGCGCACGCCAAGAGCGACGAGCGTACCGGCGAACTCCTGTTCTTCAACTACTCGAAGCACGCGCCTTATCTGCATTTCGGCGTTGTCGATCGCGACAACAGGCTTACGCACTACGGGCCCGTTCCCCTTCCGGGGCCGCGCCTGCCGCATGACATGGCATTTACCGACAATTTCCTGATCCTGAACGATATGCCGTTGTTCTGGGATGCCGAACTCCTGAAACGTAACGTCCACGCCGTGCGCCGTCACGAAGGCTTACCCTCCCGCTTCGCCATTGTACCGCGGCGGGGTGACGGGCCCATCCGCTGGTTCGAATCCGCACCCACCTATGTGCTGCACTGGGTGAATGCGTACGAAGACGGCGATGAAATCGTGCTGGACGGCTATTTCCAGGAGGAGCCGATGCCGAAACCCAACGGCGACGCGCCTCCGGGTTTCGAGCACATGATGGTTTATCTCGACGCACACAGCTTCAAGTCGAAATTGCATCGCTGGCGCTTCAATCTGCGCGACGGTTCGACGAAAGAGCAGCGGCTCGCTGACCGTGTGCTGGAATTCGGTATGATCAACCGGCGTTTCGCAGGCCGGGCATATCGCTATGTTTACAGCGCTACACTGAAGCCGGGCTGGTTCCTCTTCAACGGCTTCGTGAAGACCGACGTACAGTCTG
>JBEKLN010000048.1:0-29791 GCA_050010175.1 Rhizomicrobium sp. | reverse complement strand
TCACGGACCAGATCGGCGGCGTATCCGCGGCCGACGTAATGCAGCTGGTGCTGCTGACGCAATATTTCGACACGATGAAGGAAATTGGAATATCGGCCGGTTCAAAAGTCATTCTCACGCCGCACGCGCCGGGAGGAATGGTCGATATCCGCGATCAGCTTCGCGAAGCGATCATTACAGGCGCCGAGGCGACAAAAGGGAAATAACGGTTCGGGTGACCTCGACCTGACGATCCGATAAGATCATTGCACGAGCCAACCGAGATCCGCGATGAAGACTTTGCTGGTGCCCGTTTTGGGGTCCGAAGGAGACAGGGTCGCTCTGGAGAGCGCCTTGCTCGTCGCCGAGAAATTCCGCTCGCATCTGGATTGTCTGCATGTGCGGTTCAGTCCCAGGGATCTGATGCTGCAAACTGCGACTGTCGGCGCGGGAATGCCGGTGATCTCTCCGCAACTGTGGACCACGCTGGAAGATGAAGAAAAGGAGCGTAGCAAACGGGCGACCGATGTATTTGAGACGTTTCGGGCGGCGAAAACCGTCAAGGCATCGGACGTGCCCGAAGCGGCGGAGACGATATCGGCAACCTTGAGGGAGATCGAAGGCAACACCGTCGACGAGATTGTTCGCGGCGGGCAGCTATGCGAACTGATCGTGATGGCCCGCCGTCCCGAATTTGCAATCTCGCCTGGCCAGATAGGAGACATTCTCATGCGGAGCGGCAGACCCCTCCTTCTTGGGCCTACGACCGTTCCGGCTACGCTCGGCTCGACCGTCGCGATCGCCTGGAAGGCTACCGCCGAAGCGGCCAGAGCCCTGACCGCGGCCATGCCGCTCCTCAGGAAGGCCGAGAAGGTTATCGTTCTGTCTGCGGACGAGAACGACCGCGGAGCAGAAATGGCCGAATCCGCAGACCAGCTGGTTCGCGCGCTCAAGTGGAGCGGTATTGAATCCCGGTTGTCCAGGCTGTCGCGGTCACACGACCCGCAGAGCCAACTCCTCATGGCGGCGAGCGACACCGGCGCCGACCTCCTGGTGATGGGCGCCTACAGCCACAGCCGCGCACGCGAGCTCCTGCTTGGCGGTCTGACGAGCCATGTGCTCCAGGATGCCGGCGTTCCCGTGTTCCTTTGTCACTGAGGACTCGGCGGGAAGCGATCGGACGGGGTTGCATCACATACCCTGGTCCAGCGAAAATGGAGACAGTGCCGGCTGCCCGAAAATACGGGGGCGGCGGCTCATCAAAACAGGTGCGCTGTGCTGCTTCTGATCGATAACTACGACAGCTTCACGTACAATCTGTACCACTATCTGGCGGAGTTGGGCGCAGACGTGGTCGTGAAGCGCAACGACGAGCTGACGCCGGCTGAAGCGCTCGCCCTGAAGCCAAACGGGATCGTGCTGTCGCCCGGCCCGTGCACACCCAATGACGCGGGCATTTGTCTCGACCTGATCGCGGAGGCAAACGGGATGATTCCGATCTTGGGCGTAT
Source organism: Rhizomicrobium sp. (assembly GCA_050010175.1). Classification (GTDB taxonomy): domain Bacteria; phylum Pseudomonadota; class Alphaproteobacteria; order Micropepsales; family Micropepsaceae; genus Rhizomicrobium. Next base: position 28,302 of record JBEKLN010000048.1, on the reverse strand, counting down.
GCCTCGGACATCAGGCCATCGGCCAGGCCTATGGCGGCCACGTCATTCGCGCGAATGTTCCCATGCACGGCAAGCTCAGCCGCATTCACCATACGGGGAAGAGCGTTTTTCGCGGCCTCAACAATGATTTCGAGGCGACGCGTTATCATGCCCTGACGATCGACCCGGACAGCGTGCCCGCGGCGCTTGAAGTCACCGCTTCGACCGATGACGGGACGATCATGGGCGTCGTGCACAAAAAGCATCCCGTGCATGGCGTGCAGTTTCACCCCGAAAGCATTGCATCGGAAAACGGCCACGCACTCCTGCAGAATTTTCTCACGATTGCGCGCGGGCACGCGACCGTTCCGGCATGAGTTCGGCCAGCGATTTTTCAACGATTCTGAGGCGCGTCGTCGGTGGTGAAACACTGGATGCGGAGACATCGGCGTTGGCGTTCGGGGCGATCATGTCGGGCAGTGTATCTGAGCCGCAGATCGCGGGATTCCTGACCGCGCTTACCATGCGCGACGTGACCGTCGACGAGATCATCGGTGCGGCCGCGGCGATGCGCAGCGCCATGCATGCCATCCGCGCGCCGGAAGGCGCCATCGATCTTTGCGGCACGGGCGGCGACGGGCATGCCACGCTCAACGTGTCGACGGCCGCTTCGTTCGTGGTGGCGGCATGTGGCGTTCCCGTCGCCAAGCACGGCAACCGGAACATGTCGTCGCGATCCGGCGCGGCCGATGTGCTCGAATCGCTCGGTGTGCGCATCGATCTGGCTCCAAGCGCAGCCGAAGAGTGTCTGTCTGAACTCGGACTGTGCTTCCTGTTTGCACCAACTTACCATCCAGCCATGAAACACGTGGCCAATGTACGCAAGCAACTGGGCTTCCGAACCGTCTTCAACCTCCTGGGGCCCATCTGCAATCCGGCCGGTGTCGCACGACAACTAATCGGGGTGTTCTCGCGGCCATGGATCGGGCCCGTCGCGCGGGTTCTGAAGGAACTGGGCACCGACAAAGCCTGGGTGGTGCACGGCATGGACGGTCTCGACGAGGTGACGACGACTGACGCAACGGACATTGCCGTGCTTTCCCATGGCTCCATTTCGTCGATGTACGTAACGCCGGAAACAGTCGGAATCTCGCGCACGTCACTGGCCGATCTTAAGGGGGGCGGTCCGACGGAAAATGCCGCGGCGATACGCAGGTTGCTGAGCGGTGATCGCAACCCGTTCCGCGACATCACGTTGCTCAATTCGGCTGCGGCCCTCGTCGTGGCCGACAAGGCCGGCGATCTTCGCGCTGGCATCGATTTGGCCGAGCAGGCCATCGACAGTGGCGCGGCGACGGATGTGCTGGCGCGACTCGCTGCTGCAACGCAAGCGTTCGCGGCATGACCATTCTCGACGACATCGCCGCCTACAAGCGCGAGGAAATCGCGCGCGCAAAACGCGCGTGCGATGACGTCGCGATGGAGAAGCTGGCACAGGGAGCACCAGCGCCGCGAGGGTTTCGTGCCGCTCTGGCTTCCAAACGCGCCCGAAGCCATTATGGCCTCATCGCTGAAATCAAGAAGGCGAGCCCCTCAAGGGGAATGATCCGCGCCGACTTTGATCCTCCTGACCTTGCCCGCGCCTATGAACGGGGTGGTGCAGCGTGTCTCTCGGTCCTCACAGACAAGCCCTCGTTTCAGGGCGCGCCTGAATATCTCGTCGCAGCCCGCGCCGCCTCGGCATTGCCCACGTTGCGCAAGGACTTCATGTTCGAACCGTATCAGGTAGCGGAAGCCCGCGCCTGGGGCGCGGACTGCATTCTCGTCATTATGGCGAGCGTGAACGACGCGGAGGCCCGGGCACTTCTCGCTGCCGCCCGCAGATGGAAAATCGATGCGCTTGTCGAAATCCATGACGAAGCCGAACTCGGCCGCGCGCTGGCGCTCGGCGCCGACATGATCGGTATCAACAACCGCGACCTGAGAACTTTCGTCACCGATCTTAATGTCACCCTCACGCTCGCTCCGAAGATTCCGGCAAATGTTCTTGTCGTGGCGGAAAGCGGGCTTGGAACGCCGGACGATCTCAAACGGCTGGCCAGCATCGGCGTGACGACGTTTCTCATCGGCGAGAGTCTCATGCGCCAAACCGACGTAGCGGCCGCGACACGAACCCTGATCGGCGCTAACATCGGCTCATGAACAAGCTCAGTCATCTCGACGACAGTGGCGCCGCTCGCATGGTCGACGTATCGCAGAAGGCCACCACGGCCCGCGAGGCGAGCGCCGAAGCTATCGTGACGCTGTCGCCGGAGGCGTTTGAGGAAATCTCCGGAGGCCGCGTTCCCAAGGGCGACATATTTGCCGCAGCCCGTATCGCCGGCATTATGGCCGCCAAAAAGACGCACGAACTCATCCCGCTGTGCCATCAAATTGCGCTGGCCAAGGCGCAGATCGAATTCGAGCCGGAGCCGGAGCGTCACGCCATCCGAATCGTCGCGCGCGTAAAGACTGCAGCGCAGACCGGCGTCGAGATGGAAGCGCTTACCGCCGCGAGCGTCGCAGCGCTGACCATCTACGATATGGTCAAGGCGATGGATCGCGGCATCGTGATCGGGAGCATTCGCCTGTTGACAAAGTCGGGCGGAAAAAGCGGCGAGTTTCGCGCTCCGCAGAAATCACAAACACCGGTTCGCGCCCGGCCGTCAAAGTCTGCGCCGGCCGCGCTCGTGCGTGAAGCTGCACCAGCCAGTCCATCAGGAAACATCAATGCTGATCGCGAAGCGTTTCGAACCTTCATGACCGATCATCGCCTGCGCGCGACGGAATGGGCGAAGCAGGCCGGCGTACCTGCGGCGCAGATCTACGCGTATCTGACCGGCCGTTCCCGCGCATTGCCGCGCGAGACCGCCGAAAAACTCGCACGCGCGGCGCGTGCCCGCGTCGAAGACATGTTCGCCGGCGAATCGCGATGATTTCGGTTGACGATGCCGTAAACCGTATCCGGTCCGCGTTCACGCCGACGAAAAGCGAGTGTGTGCATCTCGCAAATGCCTGCCAGCGCATACTTTCGAGCGATGTGAAGGCCGGCGTCGACCAGCCGCCTTTTGCCGTGTCGGCAATGGACGGGTATGCGGTGCGCCTTGCCGATGTTCAGTCCGCAGGAACGAGACTGAAGGTGATCGGATCCGCACCCGCCGGCCATCCTTTCACGGGAGCGATACGCGCCGGGGAAGGCGTGCGGATTTTCACGGGCGGGGTCGTGCCCCAGGGGGCCGACGCCATTCTCATCCAGGAGAACGCTGAAATTCACGGCGATGTTATCGTCACGACAGAGCCAGCGTCGGCCAAGCACATTCGGCCGGCAGGGTTGGATTTCAGAGCAGACATGATTCTCGCGAAAGCAGGCCGACGGCTAACCCCACGCGACCTGTCGCTGATCGCGTCGGCCGATATCGCGACTGTGAATGTATATCGCAAACCACGCATCGCGTTCGCCGCCACGGGCGACGAACTCTCGATACCGGGAGAGCCGAGAAAACCCGGCGGCATCGTCGCCTCGTCAGGCTTCGGATTGAGCGCCTACATCGCAAACTGGGGAGGCGATCCGGAGAATCTGGGAATCGTCCCCGATGAGATTGACGCGATCGGAGATATCGCAACGCGCTCCGCCGACGCCGATCTCGTAGTCACACTTGGCGGCGCTTCCGTCGGCGATCACGATCTCGTTCAGCGTGCGCTGGAGCCGAAGGGTTTTGTCGTCGATTTCTGGAAGATCGCCATGCGTCCCGGCAAGCCGTTGATCTTCGGCCGGCTCGGCGATACACCGTTCATCGGCCTGCCGGGCAATCCCGTCTCCGCGCTTGTTTGTGCGATTCTATTTGTGCAGCCGGCCATTCGCGCCTTGCTCGGCATGAGCGAGACTGCGCAGGCTCTTCGCGCAAGAACCGTCAACGCACTGGCGTCGAACGACTCCCGCCAGGATTATCTGCGGGCACGACTGTCAATCCGCGACGGAGAGACCTGGGCCGAAGCTTTCTCGCTGCAGGACTCCTCCATGATGAGCACGTTTGCATCGGCGGATGCCCTGATCGTGCGCCCGCCCCACGCGGCACCAGCCCAAATCGGTGATGCTGTTCCCGTTGTCGGGCTCGACGCGCGCTGAGCCCGGTTTTCAAGGTCAAACCCAAGATATTGATGGTTGACCGCCTATGGGAACTAAAGTAGAACGATTCGCTGTGTTTCGGGTTTGTTCGGGGCCTGCCCGTGCCCGATTTGGGAGACAGGAATCATGCTCACGCGTAAACAGCACGAGCTTCTCATGTTCATTCACGAGCGTGTGCGCGAGACCGGCGTCCCACCGTCGTTCGACGAAATGAAGGACGCACTCAACCTCAAATCCAAATCCGGTATCCATCGCCTGATCACGGCCCTGGTGCAGAGGGGCTTCCTGCGGAGGCTCGAAAAGCGCGCGCGGGCGATCGAAATACTGAAGCTGCCCGAGAACGTCGCCGACACGTTGCGACCCGCGACAACGCGCACGCAGGCACTGAGAGGAACGCATACACCTCCGGCACGACCGGTTCGCACGGAGTCGCGGCCTCCGTCGGATGCACGCAGTGCCGGAAGCCCGCGCCGAGGCGATAACGACAACGCTGTCTCGGTGCCCATTCTGGGGCGCATCGCGGCCGGCACACCCATCGAAGCTCTGCAGCACAAAGTTGCAGAGATGCCGGTCCCAGGCAGCATTCTCGGCCGGGGCGATCACTACGCGCTGGAAGTCACCGGCGACTCCATGATCAACGCCGGCATACTCGACGGGGATACGGTGATCATCCAGCAGGGCGACACCGCGAGTTCGGGCGACATCGTCGTTGCATTGGTCGACGAGGCGGAGGCGACGCTGAAGCGGTTGCGCCGGCGCGGCGATTCCATTGCGCTCGAAGCGGCGAATCCGGCTTACGAAACGCGACTCTATGGCGCCGATCGTGTCCGCGTTCAGGGCCGGTTGGTGGGGCTTATCCGCCGCTACTGAGACGAGGCGCATCCTTCAGCGTTCGCGGCTCCACGGGCGGTCGCCGCGTTCCTGCCGGACAGTTTCGACGCGCACCTTGTCGCCCAGCCAGATCGCGTGTGCGCCGTTACGTGCGACGTCGAACCGATCGATGACAGCTCGCGGACCGGTGCAGGAACCGCGCAGGGGAACAGCGCTGACCACCACATAAGCCTTCGAACAATCTTCCGCCACCGCATCGCGCCTGAACGACACTGCGATCAACGCTCCCGAGTGAGCGCCGGCGGTGCAACCGAACGCATCGCATCTGACACCATTTGACGGACCGCCAATTGACTGCAGCGCAGTACGCGAGTCCCCATCCCGCTTCAGCCACTCGCTGGCCGAGTATTCGTCCAACGGCCGCGTCACGAGATAGAGCTTGCCGTCGCCCGCTCGAATGGCGGCTGTCTGACCGTCGCGGGCAACAAGAATATCGGGCGGTACCGTCGTCCGGATGACGGCGATTGCAACAAGTGCGGGCACAAGCCCCAGCAATCGCCAGGCCCTGCGCCAGATTACCATCCAGAGTCCGCCCAGTGACATCAGCGCGAGCGCCGACACCGGCCATGCGGCAACGCTGGATACCGCACCGGGGAGATGCGATACCCAGCGGCCCATCACGAGCATCGCCTCGATTCCCCAGCCCATCACGTGCAGAGGCAGCGCATCGAGATGCAACGGCATCAGCATGATCGAAATGGCAGCGGCAGGCATCGTGACGAACCCCATGATCGGCATCGCCAGGAGGTTGCCGAGCAGCGCGTAGTGCGTTGCGCGATCGAAGTGAAACGCCGCATAGGGCATGGTTGCGATGCTGCCGACGACGCTTGTCACCGCGATGCCGCGCAGATAACGCCTCACCTTGGGGAATGGCAGTGAAAGCCCGTCATTCAGCCGCCGCGCGGACCGTCGCTGCTCCCACTCGGCGATTGCGATCAGGCAGCCGACCGCGGCGAATGACATTTGAAACCCCGGCTCGATGAGGCTTTCCGGCCGCATGAACAGGATGATCGCCGCAGCAAACGCCAGAGAACGCATCGAAAGTGCCGGACGATCGACAATGATGGCGAGCAGCATGGCGGCGAGCATGACAAATGCCCGGACCGCCGGGTTCGCTGCGCCACTGATGACCAGGTAAAAGCCGGTTCCCGCCAGCGCGGCGACCGCCGCCCATTTCTTGATCGGTTGCGTCAATGCGATCGCAGGAACGAGTGCGAGCAGCGCCCGGCACACCCAGAATAGGCCAAGACCGACCAAAGCCATATGCAAACCTGCAATGGCGAGCACGTGCGCAAGGCCGGCGTCACGCAACGCCTGTTCGTCGGCATCGGAAATACCGCCGCGGTCTCCCGTGATGAGTGCAGCGGCAATTGCACCGGTACTCCCCGGAAGCACGCTATGGACACGCTGCGCCATGCGCCAGCGCCACGTGTTCACCCCGCGTTGAAGGACGTTTTCCGCCGGAGGCGGCGACAGAATCCTGGGCGTGCCGAATGCGTAACCAACCGCTCCGATACCGTCGAAATAAGCGGCACGGCCGAAATCGTAGTCGTCCGGCGCGGCAGGAGGCGGAGGAGGCATCAGGACGGCTTCGGTGCGCACCAACGCACCGGGTGTCAGATCCGATCCTCCGCTACGGACAAAGATGCGCACGTATCGGGGCAAATTCGCCTGCCGCATCACGCCAACGCGGAGAGGCGCGAGCAGCACGCGCGTGCCCTTTGCATGGGCCTGTGCCCACTCGACACGCGCGTCCAGTTCCACAGGTCCGATGCGATGGGTCAGGACAGGGGCCGCAACGGTTTCCGTGCGCCATTTTGCAAGACCAAAACCGATCAGAATGGCGGCAAGCACGGACGCAATCGCACGCATGCCGTCGTGCGAGGATTTCAGCGCGGTTATCGTCAAACCAAGCGCGAGCAGACCGGCAACGAGTGCGACCGTGCGAGACGGCTCCGCAGGGACGGCAAAATAGACACCGATTCCGGCTCCCAGCGCCACCGGAAGCCACAAAGCCCAACGTTCGCGCTCGGCACGGGCGGCCGCGACGGGGGCTGCTGCAACCGCGCGGCAGACGGCAAGAATGGCCTGCGCCGGTTTGGCGCCGGCGACGGACTTGGACGCGCGAAACTGGAGTTGAGACGGAGCTATCCCCACGGGAACCGGTTTGCTAGAAGCCTCGCCGACGTCTTGCCGCCCTTCCGGCTGTCGCCGGAAAAGCACCTGCTCCCAAAGCGATGATGACAGAAAATTCAAAGCCCGTCCTGCGTTTTGCGCCTTCCCCCACCGGTTATCTGCACATTGGCGGGGCGCGGACCGCCCTCTTCTGCTGGCTTTACGCCCGCCACTCAGGTGGAACATTTCTGCTGCGGATCGAAGACACAGATCGCGAGCGCTCAACGCCCGAAGCCGTGGGCGCGATTCTGGCGGGCCTCGAGTGGTTGGGCCTGAATTGGGACGGCCAGACCGTCTACCAGTTTGCCCGCGCCGACCGGCATCGCGAAGTTGCCGAGGCCTTGGTCGCGCAAGGCAAGGCCTATCGCTGTTATGCGACAGCGCAGGAACTCGATGAGATGCGGACCCGGCAGCGCGCGGAAGGCAAGCCCATTCGTTACGACGGCCGTTGGCGCGATCGCGATCCTGCTGAGGCGCCGCCTGGCGCTCCTTACGTCATCCGCATCAAGGGCGCGCAATCGGGCGAGACAATCGTGAACGATGTCGTGCTCGGGGAAGTCCGCTTCGCCAACGATCAACTCGACGACATGATCCTGCTCCGATCCGACGGCACGCCTACCTACATGCTTGCCGTCGTGGTCGATGACTTCGACATGGGCGTCACGCATATCATCCGCGGCGCCGATCATTTGAATAACGCGGCACGCCAGCTCCAGATCATCCATGCGATGGACTGGCCCGTGCCCGTATATGGCCACCTGCCGCTGATCCACGGACCCGACGGCGCCAAGCTGTCCAAGCGCCATGGCGCGCTGGCGGTCGATGCGTATCGCGATATGGGTTATCTGCCGGACGCCATGCGCAATTATCTCGCACGGCTGGGCTGGAGCCATGGCGACGACGAGATTTTCTCTACCGAGCAGGCGATCGAATGGTTCGACCTCACGAACATCGGGCGCAGTCCTGCGCGTTTCGATTTCAAAAAGCTCGACAACCTCAACGCCCACTATATCCGCGAGACGGACGACGCCAGACTGGTTGAGTATGTGACCTCACTCTCGCTAATAACCAAGCCTCCACGCCTTCTCGACGAAAAGGCGCAGACGCGACTCAAAGCCGCGATGCCCGGTCTGAAGGAACGCGCAAAAACCCTGGTCGAACTCGCCGACGCGGCCGATTTTCTGTTCAGCGACGGCCCGCGCGAACTCGATGCCGCTGCGGAGAAGCTCCTCACTGCGGATGCGCGCCGGACGCTGTCGGACCTTATGGCCGTGTTATCGGGGGTCAGTTGGACAGTCGCGCAGATCGAAGATGCCGTCCGGGACTTTGCGGCCTCCAGAGACGTCAAGCTCGGACAGGTGGCGCAGCCGATCCGGGCGGCGGTTACAGGTCGCACGACGTCTCCCCCCATCTTCGACATGCTCGCAGTGCTCGGCCGGGAAGAAACCCTTGCCCGCTTAAAGGCTTATGCGAATTGAGGATGCTGACGCTCCGTCACATCCGCGCGATCTGCCCCTTGCACTGGTGACGGAATTAACCCAAATGGGTTATTGTTGCTGCGGTGCAATAACAGGCGCGGCGAGCCGGACGGCGGCCGCCAGACCAGGAGACCCAGGATGCGAGCGAGCAAGGCGGTTCCCGCGGGAAAAGCGACCCTCAATTACGACGGCAAGAACTACGAACTGCCGGTGTTGAAGGGAAGCGTCGGCCCGAACGTCGTCGACATCCGCAAGCTCTACGATGAAGCGGACATTTTCACTTACGATCCCGGCTTCACGTCCACGGCCAGCTGCGAGAGCGACATCACCTTCATCGACGGCGACAAGGGCATCCTGCTCTATCGCGGCTATTCGATCGACCAGCTGGCCGAACATTCGAGCTTCCTCGAAGTGTGTTATCTCCTGCTCCACGGAGATCTACCGAACGCGCAGCAACTCGCGGAATTCCGGCACGCGATCACCTATCACACGATGGTGCACGAGCAGTTTGCGGCGTTTTTCCGCGGCTTCCGGCGCGATGCGCATCCGATGGCCATCATGTGCGGCGTCGTCGGCGCGCTGTCTGCCTTCTATCACGACTCCACCGACATCAACGATCCGCGCCAGCGTGAAATCGCCAGCCACCGCATGATCGCCAAAATGCCGACGATTGCGGCGATGGCCTACAAATACCACGTGGGCCAGCCCTTCGTGTATCCGCTGAACAATCTGGGATACACGGAAAATTTTCTGCGGATGTCGTTCGCGGTCCCCTGCGAGGAGTATCGGATCAATCCGGTCCTCGCCAAAGCGCTCGACACAATCTTCATTCTGCATGCGGATCATGAGCAAAACGCGTCGACGTCGACGGTTAGGCTCGCCGGATCATCCGGCGCCAATCCGTTTGCGTGCATCGCGGCCGGTATCGCGTGCCTGTGGGGACCCGCACATGGCGGCGCCAACGAGGCCGCACTCAAGATGCTGATGGAAATCGGAACCGTCGATCGTATTCCCGAGTATGTGAAGCGCGCCAAGGACAAGAACGATTCCTTCCGCCTGATGGGCTTCGGACATCGCGTCTACAAGAATTACGATCCGCGCGCGAAGGCGATGCAGGTGCAGTGTCATGCCGTGCTCGACGAGCTCGGCATTCACAACGATCCGCTTCTTAGAGTGGCGCTCGAACTCGAGCGGATTGCGCTGCAGGATGAATATTTCATCGAAAAGAAGCTCTATCCGAACATCGACTTCTATTCTGGCATCACGCTCAGGGCGCTGGGCTTCCCGACCAGCATGTTTACTGCGCTGTTCGCCCTGGCACGCACGGTCGGCTGGATCGCGCAGTGGAAGGAGATGATCGAGGATCCCCACCAGAAAATCGGCCGCCCCCGCCAGCTTTACACCGGCGAGCGTCAGCGCGATTACAGGCCGATCGAGAAGAGGTAGCCGCTCATCCCCGCATCGCAGAAGGCTGCGCGCGCACGAATTCGAGCAGCGCGCGCGCCGCGCGCCGACTTGGAAGCTCCGCTCCTGTGCCGAGCATTGCCGTCGCTTCGGCGAGCCCGGTCTTCTGCCGCTCGCGTGCGTTCGTATCTCGAAAGAGCGGGAGCAATTCCGCGGCGAGCGCATCACCCGTGCAGCGTTCCTGGATCAACTCGGGTACGACCTGCCGATCGAGCAACAGGTTTACCAGCGTAATGTATTTGACGCTGACGAATGGCCGCGCCAGCGCATAGGTCAGCCAGCCCAGGCGATACGCGACCACCATCGGCACACGCGCCAGCGCCAACTCTGTGGTCACGGTTCCCGATGCAGCGAGCGCGACGTCCCCCGCGGCAAATGCCGCGAACTTGTCGGCGTCGCCCTCCACGATGTGCAGCGGCGTCGGCCAATCCGCGGTATGCGCACGAACATAGTCCCGCACATGCGGCACAGTCGGCAGCACGCATACGAGCTCCGCGACATCGCGCCCGACCCGCTCCACAGCTTGGCGAAAGCGCGGCAAAAGCAACCGCACTTCGTTCATGCGGCTGCCAGGCAGAATCAGCAGAAGCGGCGCGGCGCGTGCGATACACAATCTATCCCGCAATGCGTCGCCACCGTTCATGCGCGATGCGCGCTCGATGACGGGGTGACCCGCAAACACGGCATGCAACCCGCGGCCCTCAAAAAACGGTACTTCGAACGGCAGGAGCGCGATAATCAGGTCGAAATACTTCGCCATTCTGCGCGCGCGATATCGCCGCGACGCCCAGACCTGTGGTGCCACGTAGTTGACGGTACGAATGGATCGATCGCGGCTCTTAATGCGCTGGGCGATACGGTGCGTGAAATCCGGACTGTCGATGAGAACGACGGCATCTGGTCTGATCGTCAGCGCGTAGTCGGCGGCCTGTCGCACGCGACGCAGAATGGCGGGAATGCGCGGCACGACTTCGCGTAATCCCATGACGGCGGTGTCGTCGAGCGGAAAAAGCGATTGCAGCCCCTGGGCTTCCATCGCAGGCCCGCCCACTCCGACAATGTTGAGCTGGTGGCCGGCAATCACCTTCAGGCCGGCCATCAGCTCGCCGCCCAATTGATCGCCGGACGGCTCGCCGCAGACGAGCATCAGCGTGAGCGGGCGCGACAGCGCGGGTACGTTCGTCTCACTCGGCATGGGCAGCGGGATCAAATCCCGTGACGAATATGCCCGCTGCGTCGGCGGCTTCGACGACTGCCGTCTCATTGATGACGAGGGCATTTCCCGCCTCGATGGCGATGCCGCGCAACCCTGCGGCGGCGACATTGCGGACGGTCTGTACGCCAATCACGGGCAGGTCCGTCTTGCGGTCCTGCACAGGTTTCAGAGCCTTGACCACTACGCCTTCTCGCGCAGACGGCGTGCCGCGAATGCGTTCGGGAAGCGTTGCGACGCGCGCGATCATGGCATCGGTGCCTTCCGCCGCCTCCACGGCAAGAACGAGGCCGCCACACACGGCGGCGGCCTGTCCGATATCGAGCGCGCCCAGACGACGCACGACTTTGATGCCCAGTGCAATGTCGTCGAGATCGGCCGCGCTCGGGGAAGCGCGTCCGTAACTGCCCTCGCGCGCCAGAAGCCCCGGTGCGGCTTCTGCGATGCCGACTGTTCGGAAGCCTTCCTTCTCGAAGATGTCGACCACGGCGCGCAGCAAGGCATCGTCGCCCTTTCTTGCCGCGGCGAGAACCTTGGGAAGAAGAAGCACGCTCTTGGCATCAAGCTTGACGTCGGCGAACCGCGGGCGCGCGACCTTGCCGCACAAAATCACGTCCTTGCAGCCATGTGCGTGAAGGAGTTCAAACGCTTTGCGCGATTCTCCCATCGCCACCCAATCGTGGTTAAACTTGCCGATGCCATCATCGGCGGATCCCCTGAGACCCATGACGAAAACGGCCCGGCCGGCGCGAGTCGCACTCTCAGCGACCGCAATCGGAAGGTCACCGCCACCGGCAATGATGCCGAGACCATCCATGGCTGTTCAGTCCTGATCCGAATCTGCGCCGCGCTTACGCGCCGGACAGATCGGCCGCTTGGCATCGGCGAGAATGAAGGAAATGACTTCTTCGACTTCCGGAACACCAGGCCATTTATCCGTGGCCTGGCGCGCACGTTCGTGGATCGGTTCATCGTGATCGAGGAAAATGAAGCGGTAAGCGGCGCGCAACGCATGAATACTGGCGCGGGGAATATTCCGCCGCCTGAGGCCCACGAGATTGAGCCCCCCCAGCCTTACATGCAGGCCGATCGCGATGCCGTAGGGGATGACGTCCGTCGACACGCCCGAAAGCCCGCTGATGAACGCGCACCGTCCAACACGCCCGAACTGCTGCATGGCGGCAAGACCGCCGAAGATGGCGCCGTCGCCGATATCGACGTGACCGGCCAACAGCACACCGTTCGACAATGTCACATCGTTTCCCACGCGGCTGTCATGGCCGACATGCGAATACGCCATCAGGTAGCAGCGGTCGCCGATCACGGTCGTGCCTGACCCCGCTCCGCTTCCCATGCTGAGCGTCACACCTTCGCGGATGATATTGTCGGCCCCGATGCGCAATCCGACATGCGTCGGGCTTGGCTTGCGAATCTGCGCCTCCCCTCCCAGAACGACGTTGGGATGAACCACCGTGCGGGGTCCGATCTCGGTGCGGCCGGTCACGGTTACATGCGACAGAAGCCTGACGCCTTCCAGCAGAATGCTACCAGGTCCGACGACGCAGAACGGACCGACCTCGACGCCATCGGCGAGCCGAGCGCCGTCCTCAACGATCGCTGTCGGATGAATTTTCATCGTCAGCCTTATCGCGGATCATCGCGCTGAATTCCGCCTCCGCGCACAAGACGTCGTCGACGTAAGCCGCGCCCGTGAATTTCCACACCGGTCCCCGGCGCCGCAATGCCTTGACGGGAAAGCGCAGCATATCTCCGGGCCTGACCGGCCGGCGAAATCGGGCCTTGTCGATGGTCATGAAATAGACGATGCGATTTTCGCCTGTCAGCCCAAGCGTGTGAACCACCAGCGCTCCGGCAGCTTGCGCCATGGCCTCGACGATCAGCACGCCGGGCATTACCGCAAATTCGGGAAAGTGTCCCTGAAAATGCGGCTCGTTGAACGAGACTGCCTTGTATCCCACGGCGCTTTCGCCGGGCCGGATGTCGGTAAGCCTCTCGACAAAAAGAAACGGCGCCCGATGCGGGAGCAGGCGCTTGATCTGCTCCACGTCGAGTGACAATTCGCTCATCGATGCTGCTTCATCCATTTGGTGTCTGCTTGCGGCGCCTGGCGAGCTGCGAGACCGCGGCAAGCTCGCGTGCCCACTGTTTTATCGGCCTTGCGGGCACTCCGCCATAATCCTGCCCCCCGGCGAGCTCGCCGGGGGCCGCGGCACATCGCGCAGCAAGCCGCGCGCCGGTTCCGATTTTGGCGTGGTCGGCGACCCCGGCCTGTCCCCCCAGAACGACAAAGTCGCCGATTTCGCAACTTCCCGAAATTCCGGTCTGGGCAACGATGACGCAATGCCGCCCGATGTGCGTGTTGTGACCGATCTGAACGAGGTTATCGATTTTGGTGCCTTCGCCGATGACCGTATCACCCAATGCACCGCGGTCGATCGTCGTCGCGGCACCAATCTCAACCCTGTCCTGGATGATCACCCGCCCGAGCTGCGGAATCTTCATGTGCCCGGATGCTCCGGAAGCAAAACCGAACCCGGGCTGTCCGATCTGCGCTCCCGGAAGGATCGCAACCTCGTCGCCCACAAGCGCACACATAATCGAGACGTTGCTGCCGATATTGCAGTTGCGGCCGATTGCAACCCCGGGTCCGATCGACGCATTGGGACTGATGCGCGTTCCGCTGCCGATCTCGGCGTCCGCCCCGATCGCGACACCGGCCGCGAGAATGACGTTTTTCTCGACGCGGGCGCTGGGATCGATTTGTACCCCGGCAGACCACTCGGGCATATCCCACTGCGGATAAAATAGCCGCGCCGCGACCGCGAATGCGTGTTGCGGGCTCCTGCAGGGAATCAGGGTGATTGCGGCCGCCGGAACCGGCAAAATCGCGTCGCTCTCGACGAAGCAGGCACCGGCGTGCGACCGGGCGAATGCGCGCGCACCGACCTTGCCGACGCAATATGTCAGATGGCGCGTTCCGGCAGAATCGAGTCCGGCGACGTCTTCGGCAACCTGGGCCCCATTTACGCCAGCCGGAAGCTCTACCCCTGCGGCCAAGCAAATGTCAGCAAGCGTGAAGGGCCCTCGATTGTCGAAGAAGCGGGAGTCGGCCATGACGGAGGAGCGCGGGCGGTGTTGTCGGACCGCCCGCGGGAGACCTACCGGCCCGCCGGTAACTGCTGACCCGGCACACTGACCATCTGCACCTTGACGCTGGGCAGTTTCTGATCGAGCCGCTGGATCACCACGCGCGTGATGTCCAGATCCTGATTGGCGTTAAGCACCGCCGCACGATCCAGCAGCAGGTTTGCCTGGCGTTCGGCCATGATCCCCTGAAGGATGGGAACGAGTGCCTGGCCGATCTGCTGCTGGGCCAGCTGAACGCCACCCTGAAGCTGCGATTGACGGGATTCCCATTTCGCGCGGAACGCCGCCTCCTTGGCCTGGAATGCCTTGACGCGCTGGGCTTTCACATCCGGCGCGAGAATGGCGCTCTGCGTCTGCAGCGCACCGGCTTCCCGCTGCAGCGTGTCCTGCTCGGACTTGAGCTGCGTGGTCATCGTCTGCCGATAGGCGTTGATCTGGCGCATCACATCCTGGCCCACTTTGGAAACCTGAAAGACCGCCTGCCTGTCGATCACCAGAATGCGGGTCGGACCCATCGGCGCCGCCGGATGAGGTTGGCCCTGGGCGAACACCGAGGAGAGGGATGCCGCCAACGCGATTGCGGCGACGGCGGCGATACGGTGACGATTCAGTTTTGAGTTTGTCATCAGAATCCTGTTCCTGCGCTAAAGTAGATGGCTTGGGACTTGTCGTAACTTGTCTTGACCACAGGCAAACCGAGGTCGATTTGAACGGGCCCGAATGGCGACTTCCATGCTACTGCAAGGCCGGCCGAAACCCGAAGCGCCATATTGTCCCTGATGCAAACCGCGCCGACGGTGTTCGCCTCGCAACTTTCCGCGGTGCCTCTGGGCAACTGGATCGAATCGAGATGCCCGAGTGTACCAAAATCGCTGAACAACGAGAGGCCCAGCCCGTAGTCCGCCGGCAGGAAGTCCGGCAGGCGAAGCTCCGCAGAGCCGATTGCGTAGGCATCGCCGCCGAGGGCATTCTCGCCGCTGCCCCCCAGTTCGCGCGGTCCGACGCCTGCCAGGGCGAATCCACGGAATGAGTCGCCGCCGCGGAAGAAGCGGTCTTCCAGCCTGACGTCATCCCCACCGTAACCCTGAATATAGCCGCCGTTGAACGACAGCGTGCCGACAAACTCGTCCCAAAAAACGGGGTGATGCACACTGAAGGACGCCACGGTCTTGAGGTATTTGACGTTTCCGCCAAGTCCGGCGAAATCCTGGTCGACCTCGAACGTCATGCCCTTTCGCGGCTTAAGCCGATCGTCAAGCGTGTTGTACGTGTAGCTATAGCCGACCGACGACGTCGTGGCGTTGCCCTCCAGCACGGCCTGCTCGATGACCGGATTGAGGTAGCCAAACGGCGAGATGCTGTCGAGGCGGAATGTGTAGCGCAGGCTCGCCGCGCCGTATTCGGAGGTGGGAAAACCGAACCTGACGCCCGCTCCGGTGGAATCGCCCGAATAGCTCGCCTGCTGGAAATACGTCAGCGTCTTGTAGATGTCGAAACCCGCCGTCATCGGCCGGTCGAGAAAATAGGGATTTGTGAAGCTCAGCTGCGCCTGGCGATAGATGCTCGATGCCTCGATGCTCGCCCTCAGGAACAGCCCCTCTCCGAAGAGGTTTCGTTCCGTATAGCTGAACTGGCCGACGAATGAGCTGTACGACGAATAGCCCGCACCGAGCTGAAGCTCGCCGGTTGATTGTTCCGTCACATTGACGTTCAGCACCGTACGATCCGGCTGCGAGCCGGGAGCGGCCTTGATCTCGACATCCTTGAAGAAACCAAGCGCCTTGATGCGGGTGCGGGACCGGTCGACAAGCACGCGATTGTAGGCGTCGCCTTCGACCAGGCGGAATTCCCGCCGGATGACCTTATCGAGCGTTCGCGTATTGCCGATAATATTGATCTTCTCGACGTAAGCGCGCTGGTGTTCCTCGATATCGAAAACCACGTCGATGGTTTTGGTCGTGCGATCGCGCTTGATGCGCGGATGGACTTCCGCGAAAGCGTAACCCTTGGTGCCCGCAGCGTTGGTGAGAGCATCGATCGACTTGTCGACCAATTCCGCGTTGTAAGTCGAACCGTCCACGATCGGCACCAACTGGCGCAGATCCTTCGTATCAAGTTCCTTGATCTTGGAATTGATGACCACTTTCCCGAAATTGTAGATGTCGCCTTCGTCGACGGTGAACGTGATATAGAAGTTCTCCCGGTCCGGCGTTAATTCGGCGATGGCCGAGACGACCCGGAAATCGGCGTAACCGCGCTGCAGGTAATATCGCCTCAGCTGTTCGCGATCGAATGTCAGACGATCGGGATCGTAATTGTCGTTCGACGAAAGGATTCTCCACCACTTGGTTTCTTCCGTGGCGAGTTGGTCCTTGAGCGTGCTGTCGCTGAAATGGTTGTTGCCGATGAACGAAATTCGCGCGATGCCGGTAGTCGGGCCCTCATTGATCGAGAAAATCAGATCGACGCGGTTTTGCGGTCTCTGGATGATCTGGGGGTCGACAGTGGCGGCGAATTTTCCGTTTCGCCGGTAGAGCTCGATGATGCGCTGGACGTCGGCCTGGACCTTGTTGCGCGTGAAGACCATGCGGGGCTTCAGCTGTACTTCCTTGGTCAGATCCTTTTCGGAAACTTTGTCGTTACCCTCGAAAATGATCTGGTTGATGATCGGATTCTCGACGACGTCGATTGTCCAGGTGGAACCGTCCCAGTGGGTCGTGATGTCCGCGAACAGCCCCGTCGCGAACAGCGTCTTCACCGATTTGTCGTCCGACAGCGCTTCGTAAGGATCGCCTTCCTTGAGCGAAACATAAGACAGCACCGTGGCGGCTTCGATGCGCTGAGTGCCGTGCACGACGATTCTGCGAATGACGGCGCTTGGTTGCGGCGCTGGCGCGTTCGCGAGCGTTGACGCTGCGGGCGCGCTCGACGGCCCGCTCGCGCTCTGCGCCGAAGCAGGATTCGACGGGATCAAAAGCGTTACGCAAGCAGCAGCCAATGCAACACGCGCCAGCCGTGCGAAAGGAAAGTCGTTCAGGCTCATCCATTCGTCTCAAAAGCGCCGGCAGATCGTCGCGTCCGCCGGGCGCCGGTTAAGGCTTAAACAGCCGGGCGACGTCGTTCCAGGTTACGAAGAGGAAAAACCCCAACATGAACGCCAACCCCAGCCGAAACCCGACATCCTGCGCCCGGGCCCCCAACGGCCTGCCCATCAACGCCTCGCATCCATAGTACAGAAGATGGCCGCCGTCGAGCACGGGAATTGGGAAAAGGTTTACCACCCCGAGGCTTATGGAGATGAGCGCGGCAAGCTGCACAAGCGCCAGGTAACTCACGGATGCGACTTGCGCCGATACCTGGGCGACCCCGATCGGTCCCCTCAGCTGATCGGTGCTGAGCTGGAAGGTGTAGCGACGGAACACGAAATCGAACGTCGTCGTCACGACCGACCATGTCCGCCGGCAGGCCTCGGTCACAGCGGAAATCGGTCCATAACTGATGTGAGTGAACTGCGGTGCGGAAATGCCGAGCCGTCCGACTTTCTGGGGAATGCCCATCTCCTTCACGTTCTCGGAGCGTGGCGTAATGTGCAGGTGCAGCAATTCCTTGCCGCGGCGGACATCTATGGGAAGGCTTTGTCCGGCGCGGTCCCACACAATGGTACGAATGTCATCAAAATGTTCGATGGGTTGTCCTGCGACGGAGAGGATGACATCGCCCTTGTGGATTCCGGCTGCTTCGGCCGCACTTTGGTGAACGACACTGTTGACGACGGGAACTGCGACATCAGTGCCGAAGGTCAGGAGGAACGCCGTGAAAATTGCAATCGCAAGAATGAAGTTTGCGAAAGGCCCGGCTGCGACGATCAGTGCACGCTGGTATACGGGTTTGAACGGAAACGCCTCGGCGCGATCACGCGCGTCGATTTTCTCGAGCTGTTCCTGGTCAGGCATGCTGGCCGCATTGAGGTCGCCGAAAAACTTGACGTATCCGCCCAGCGGTATCCAGGAGATCTTCCAAAGGGTCTTCTTCCGGTCATGCCAGCTCACGATTGCCGGACCAAATCCTATGGAAAACGTCTCGACCCTCACACCAAACGCGCGCGCAACGAGGAAATGACCAAGCTCATGAAAGAATACAACTGGCGTGATGAGCAACAGGAACGGCACGACATAGTGTACCAGCCAGATTACCGCGCCTTGTGCCACGTTCAGCATTGCAACTCCTACCTGACCCTAACCTAGGCCGCCATTCGTTCGCACACGGACTGAGCGGTTTCCCGCGCACCTGCGTCAACTGTCAAAACCTGATCGAGGCTCGTTGCGCGTTCAGACCCCGCATTATGATTGGCTGCAAGCGTCTCTTCGATCACTCTGCCGATGTCGAGGAAGCCGATCCGCCGGTCCAGGAATGCCTGAACGGCGATCTCGTTTGCAGCATTGAGGATGGTAGGAGCCGTGCCTCCGATGCGCAAGCACTCCCATGCCAGCGCAAGACAGGGGAACCGCACAGTGTCCGGCTCCTCGAAGGTCAGCGGTTTCTCGGCGAGATTGAGCCGGTTGGAAGGCGATGCCATCCGGCGCGGCCAGGCCAGTGCATACGCAATCGGCGTACGCATATCCGGTGAAGACAGATGCGCAAGCGTCGAACCGTCCGCATAGGACACCAGACAATGCACGATCGATTGCGGGTGAACGATAACACCCAGCTTGTCGCCCGGCAGGGCGAACAGGAAGTGCGCCTCGATCACTTCAAGCCCCTTGTTCATCAGAGTCGCGCTGTCGACGGAAATTTTCGCACCCATCGACCAGTTGGGGTGCGCCACTGCCTGCTCCGGTGTCGCAACTTCCATGCTCTCGCGCGACCACTGTCTGAACGGCCCGCCCGATGCAGTCAGCGTCACGCGCTCGATCGCATGCGACTGCGCGAAATCGAGAACCTGAAACGCGGCGTTGTGTTCGGAATCGACCGGAACAACCATTGCCCGCGACGACGCGAGCGCCGCGCGGAACACATCGCCCGCAGCGACGACGCACTCCTTGTTGGCAAGGGCGATCAACGCGCCGCGATGGACCGCCTCAAGCGCAGGCTCCAGAGCGGCTGCGCCGACGATCGCCACCATCACGACATCCGACGGCCTGGCTGCCGCTTCGCGAACGGCGCTCTTTCCTGCGGCAACTTCAATTCCAGTGCCGTTCAGTGCATCTTTGAGTTCCGCATAACGCGTCTCGTCTTCGACCACGGCGACGCGAGGATGGAATCGTCTCGCCTGCTCCGCCAGCTTCGCAACGCTTGATCGGGCCGTCAGGGCTTCGAGGGGCATCACATTGTCGCCGTGCAACGCCCTGGTGTGTGCGATGACATCAAGCGTGCTCAAACCAATCGATCCGGTACTTCCCAGAACGGTGATGCGGCGCGACAGGGTATCGTGCAGGAAACCGTCTGACGTTCGCTTCTCGACGTTCACGGGCGGGCACCAAAAAGAGGATCGAGACCGAACACGAATACCAAAACGGCCGCAACCGGCGCGACGAACAGCGTGGAGTCCATGCGGTCAAGGACGCCGCCATGACCGGGGATCAAGCTGCCGCTGTTCTTGAAGCCGACGCGCCGCTTCACCCAGGATTCGAACAAGTCGCCGCTGTGTCCGGTGATCGCCAATACCGCACCGAGAATACCCGCGCGCCAGGCGCTTCCTCCCAGAATCGCGACATAGGCGGAGAAAACCAGGGCAGGCAATGCCATGCCGCCGACGATGCCGGTCCACGTCTTGTTCGGAGACAGAAGCGGCACGAATTTCGGTCCGCCCAGGAGTCGCCCCGTGACGAAGGCGCCAGTATCGGCCGACCAGATCGTCAACAGCAGACCCACGACAACCCACGCTCCATATGGGGCGTCGCTGCGCAGCGCGACGAGGCAGAGTGCCGAGGTTCCGATGTAAAGCGCCCCACTTCCGCTCCAGGTCGCAGCAACGCCGCGCAAAGCGCTTGTCATGCCGGCCAACAAGGCGCCGGCAAATAGGATCGCGACCGGCAACGCGGGGTCATGTGTCTCAAGAACGGCGAGAAGCCCCACCACGATCGCAGCCGAGGTGAAGAAAGTTTCGAGCGCGTAATGGCTTCCGCTCACCATCCGGTGCCATTCACGTGCGGCGGCAAATCCGGCGACGCCAATGAGCGATGCGAACCAGAAGCCACCTGCAAACGTCGCGGCGACCGCAAGCGCGGCAAGCACGCCGCCGAAGAAGGCCCGAACGGGCCACTCCCAGGCACGCTCCCACAAATCGCCCGCTGCGTTGCGCCGCGTCATCGACTCTTCGGGGTTGCGAAGTTGGGTGCCACCGGCCGCGTCGCGCATCGCGGTCAAGCGACTGCCTCCGGCGCGATCGAGCCAAAGCGTCGCTCGCGTTGCGCATAGGATGTCAGAAGCGCGATGAAATCGGCGCGGGTAAAATCGGGCCACAGCGTATCGACGAAGGCGAATTCCGCATAGGCCGATTGCCACAAGAGAAAATTGCTGAGCCTGTGTTCGCCGCTGGTCCTGACAATGAGATCGGGATCCGGAACACCCTGCGTGAGAAGCCGGGCCGCAAGGCTCTCCGGCGTGATCGAATCCGGATCGATTTCACCACGGGCAGCCGCCATCGCCAGCTCGCGCGCCGCGGCAGCGATTTCTTCCTGTGCTCCATAATCGAAAGCAAACGTCAGATTGAGTCCGGTGCCCTGGGAAGTGCGCCGTTCGCCGTCCTCGATCATGCAGAGAATGTCGACGGCGGCGCGCGAGCGGTTGCCGATGACGCGCATACGGACATTGCGTTCGACCAATTCGTCGACATCTTCGCGGAAATAGGCGCGGAACAGCGCCATCAAATGCCCGACTTCGCGGGGAGGCCGCTTCCAGTTCTCCGACGAGAATGCATAGAGGGTGAGATATTGCAGACCGATGTCGGTCGCCGTTCTGACGATCGTGCGGACTGCTTCCACGCCGGCAACATGGCCGGCTGCGCGCGGCAAATAGCGCTTGCGCGCCCAGCGGCCATTGCCGTCCATGATGATCGCGACGTGACGCGGAAGGCTTTCCTTCACCGACATAACACTCACCGCGGCATTCCCTCCGTCCAGCACCCGCAACCTTAAACCTGCATGATTTCCTGTTCTTTACCGTGCAGGGCCTGATCGATGTCACGGATATGCGTGTCCGTGAGCTTCTGCAATTCCTCGCCAAGCTTATGGTGGTCGTCCTGGCCGATCTTGTGGTCCTTTTCGAGCTTCTTCAGGACTTCCATCCCGTCGCGGCGTACGTTCCGCACGGCAATGCGCGCCTGCTCGGCATATTTATGAGCAAGTTTGGCCAGCTCCTTGCGCCGCTCTTCATTGAGCTCGGGAATGGGAATGCGAACGAGTTGCCCGTCCAGCTGCGGATTGAGCCCAAGGCCGGCATCGCGGATGGCCTTGTCGACAGCCTTGGCCAGCTGCTTGTCCCAGACCTGCACCGTGAGGAGGCGCGATTCGGGTGCGCTCACCGTGCCCACCTGACTGATGGGGGTCGGGCTTCCATAGGCTTCTACCATGACGGGATCGAGCAAAGCCGCGCTGGCCCGCCCGGTCCTGAGCCCTGCAAATTCCGACTTCAGTGTCGCAACCGCGCCGTTCATGCGGCGGTTGACGTCTTCCTTGTCGTATCCTGGCACGCTTGCCATCTGCGCCTCCTGATGGGCGACAGGGCTGTCAGCCCTGCTCTCCTATGATTGTGCAACGTCCTTCGCCAGTCAGCACGGCCAAAAGCGCACCGCGGTCATGGATCGAGAAGACAATGATCGGAATGCGGTTTTCCCGTGACAGGCTGATCGCCGAGGCGTCCATGACCTGAAGGTCGCGCGATAACACCTCGTGATAGCTGAGAGAATCATAGCGCTCGGCTCTGGGATCCTTCTTGGGGTCAGCGCTGTAGACGCCGTCAACTTGCGTGCCCTTCAGCATGACCTCGCAGTTCATCTCCGCGGCCCTGAGGGCTGCGGCGGTATCGGTGGTGAAAAACGGATTGCCGGTGCCTGCGGCGAAGATCACCACCCGCCCCTTCTCCATATGGCGGATGGCGCGGCGGCGGATATAGGGTTCGCAGACATTGTCCATGCCGATGGCTGACTGGACGCGCGTGGTGACGCCGGCGCGCTCGAGCGCGGCCTGCATGGCCAGCGCATTCATCACGGTCGCCAACATGCCCATGTAGTCGGCCGTGGCGCGCTCGATGCCGGCTGCGGCACCCTTGAGGCCGCGAAAGATGTTTCCGCCGCCGATGACGAGGCACATTTCGATGCCGGCCTGGACGGCGTCCGTCACATCTGCCGCAATCCGTTCGACGGTGCCGATGTCGATGCCGTAGTTCTGCGAGCCCATCAACGCCTCACCCGAGACCTTGAGCAGGACCCGGCGATATTTCGGCGCTGACGACATGGGTTTCGCCTCCGGTAGAGTTCAGCCGCCCGCCATCTTTTTCACTTCGCTTGCGAAGTCGTCGCCTTCGCCCTTGTCGATGCCTTCGCCGACGGCGAAGCGGTAGAAACCGGTGATCTCAACCGACGCGCCGAAGTCCTTGCCGGCCTTCTCGAGCACTTTCGCAATCGAGGATTCCTGGTCGATCACGAAGATCTGCGACAGCAGGACGGACTCTTCGTAGAATTTCCGCATGCGGCCTTCCATCATCTTCTCGATGACGTTGTCCGGCTTGCCGGACTGGCGCGCCACGTCTCGCTGGATGTTGCGCTCGCGTTCCACGACGTCGGCGGGAAGCTGTTCCGGCGTCAGCGCGAGCGGCGCTGCGGCGGCGATGTGCATGGCAATCTGCTTGCCGAGCGCGCCGAGCTTGGCGGGGTCTGCGGTCGAGCGTAGCGCCACAATCACGCCCATCTTTCCGAGATCGGGCGCCACCGCATTGTGGATGTACGACGCAACGACTCCGGGAGACACCGCCAGCGCGGACGCGCGGCGGATGCTCATGTTCTCGCCGATCTTGGCGACGAGTTGCGTGAGGTGCTCCTGTACCGTCACGCCGCCGCCGTGAACGGGATGCGCGACGAGTTTCTCGACGTCGCCTTCGAGTTCGAGAGCAAGTTCGGCTGCGCGCTTGACGAATTCCTTGAACTGATCGTTGCGCGCGACGAAATCGGTTTCGGAATTGATCTCGATAACGGCGCCGGCATCGCCCTTCACGGCCACGCCGATCAGGCCTTCTGCCGCAAGGCGGCCAGCCTTTTTCGCAGCTTTCGCAAGACCTTTCTTGCGAAGCCAGTCGACGGCCGCCTCAAGATCGGCGCTCGTCGCTTCGAGCGCCGCCTTGCAGTCCATCATGCCTGCGCCGGTTTTGTCGCGCAGCTCCTTCACCATTGCGCTGGTGATGTTCGCCATGTCGGGCTCCGTCGTTGGTTCTGATTATTCGGCTGGTGCCGCGGCCGCGGCAGGTTCGCCCGACACATCGGGCAGGATTGTGCCGAGCGGGATCTCCTGTTCGCCGACATCGACGCCCGATGCCACCTGGCTCTCGGACAATCCGTCGATGATGGCGCGCGCCACGAGATCGCAATAAAGCGCGAGTGCGCGGGCCGCGTCGTCATTGCCCGGAACCGGATAGGCGATACCGTCGGGATTCGAATTCGAATCGACAATGGCGACGACGGGAATGCCGAGCTTCTTCGCTTCGGCAACCGCGATCTCTTCCTTGTTCGTGTCGATCACGAACAGCATGTTGGGAAGTCCGCCCATTTCCTTGATGCCGCCCAGCGACCGCTCCAGCTTGTCGCGCTCGCGCAACAGGCCGATCAGTTCCTTCTTGGTGAGGCCGGAACCTGCTGCAGAGGTCAGCGTGTCTTCGATGTTGCGCAGACGGCGGATCGAATTGGAGATCGTCTGCCAGTTGGTGAGCGTGCCGCCGAGCCAGCGGTGATTGACGTAATACTGGGCGCAGCGTTTCGCGCTTGCCGCTACCGGCTCGCTCGCCTGGCGCTTGGTGCCCACGAACAGGATGCGTCCGCCGCCGGCAGCCACGTCGCGCAACGCGACAAGCGCCTGATGAAAGAGAGGAACGGTCTGCGTGAGATCGATGATATGGATGTCGTTGCGCGAGCCGTAGATGTAGGGCGCCATTTTCGGATTCCACCGCTGCGTGCGATGACCGAAATGCGCGCCCGACTCGAGCAGTTGGCGCATGGAAAAATCTGGCAAAGCCATTGGACAAAGTCTCCTTTACCGGTTCAACCTGGCGCGCGGGAAATGACCCCGAAGGGCACCGGAAGGGGATGGAGCAACTCGCCCCACGAACCCACCCTGCGCGTGTGGAATGGCAGGGGTTATAGGGACGCCGCTTGACGGGCGCAAGGCGCATCCTCTCGATAGACGCATGAAAAACCCGGATATTCTGGCCCCGTCCCGCCTGTCGTCCGTCCGCCCGGCGATTTGGAACCTGGCGCCCAACGGCATCGGCGCCGTGGCCGGTGTGGCGCTGGGCGAGCCCGATGTCATCGCATTGTGGTTCGGCGAGAGCGACCTGGCGACGCCCGGCTTCATCTGCGAGGCGGCGAAACAGGCCCTGGATCAGGGGAAGACATTTTATACGAACGCCCGCGGCATCATGCCGTTGCGCGACGCGATCCGCGATTTCCACCGCCGCACCTGCGGCGCCGACGTGGCGCTCGAGCGCATCACCGTGCCGGGGGCTGCGATGCTGGCCGTGATCTCGGCGCTCCAATGCGTGATCGAGACCGGGGACAATCTCGTCTGCGTGGCGCCGGTATGGCCCAATATTTTCCAGGCGGCGGAAATCTGCGGCGCACATGTGAAGTTCGCGATGCTCGACGACGACTGGACCGCCTCGCCGCCGCGCTGGCGTCTCGATCTCGAAAAACTGTTCGACGCGTGCGATGCGCGCACCAAGGCGATCTTCATGTCCTCGCCGGGCAATCCCACCGGCTGGGTGATGACGCGCGACGAACAGATCGAGGTCCTCGCGTTTGCGCGCAGCCGCGGGCTCGCCATCATCAGCGACGAAGTCTACGGCACGCTGATGTATGACGGGCGAAAACATGCGCCGTCGTTTCTGGAGATCGCCGACGCCGACGATGCCGTGTTCGTCGTCAACAGTTTCTCCAAACCCTGGGCGATGACGGGCTGGCGCATCGGCTGGCTGGTGCATCCGGCCGCGATCGAACAACAGATGTGGATGATCGCGGCTGCGAACAACACGGGCGCCACGACCTTTGCGCAATATGGCGCTCTGACCGCGCTGTCGCCGCAAGGCGATGCATTCCGGGCCACCATGCTGGAGCGCTGCCGCGCCGGAAAACAGGCGGTGCAGACCTGGCTTGCCGAACAGAACCGCATCCGCTGGATCGAACCGGACGGCGCGTTCTACGGCTATCTGCATGTCGACGGGATGAAGGATTCCATCGAGTTCGCCAAGAACCTCGTGCGCACGGCCCGCGTCGGCGTGGCGCCGGGCGCCGCCTTCGGGCCGCCGAACGATCCGCATACGGACTCCTTCATCCGCGTCTGTTTCGCCCAGGATGCGGCGCGGCTGAGGACCGGACTGGAGCGGCTGGCGAAGGCTGTCGGCTCGCTTTGAATAACAGCGACAGGCTCTGAAAGAACGCCACAGAAAAACCCAGCCGCATCAGGCGGTTGGAAGCTCAGAAAATTTTACAGGGGCAAAATACAGCGGAAAAATCGGCTGTAATTTGAGAAATTCTTTTCATTTCAATAGCTTGACCATTTTCATGCTGCGAATAACAGGGGATTTTCGCCCCTGTTATCCCGGAAAACAGGGACAATAACAGCGGCGCGTGACCCCGCGCTGGGACCGCATGTTCTTTCGGGATTCACAGTGTCAAAGAGCAGGACGATGCTACAACCGTTTTGGTTCCACGACAACCCTCCCACCCTGTTGTCATCCCGGCCAAGCCGCGTCCCGCGGCGCGGAGCCGGGACCTAGCGGGCAGCGCGTCCGCGCCGCCAGGAGAATTATTCGCCGCGCAGACGCGCGGCGGCTGGGTTCCCGCTTTCGCGGGAATGACAAATTGGAGGATGCAAACTATCTACCCAGCGCCCGCCACCGCACCGCCGGCGTTCTTCCACGCGTCGATGCCGCCATGGATGTGCGAGACGTCGGAGAGCCCCGCCGTCAGCGCCGCATCCACCGCCATCGCCGAGCGTTCGCCAAAAGCGCAGTAGAACAAGAGCCTGCGCCCCCGCGCCAGTTCGCGCAGCACACCGCCCGCGCGGATGTTGCTGTCGAGATCGCCATAGGGCGCGTGCAGGGAACCCGGAATGATGCCGTGGCGCGCGCGCTCGCGCGCCTCGCGCAAATCCACCAGCAGCACGTCCGGCTTGCCGCACAACGCGAACGCGTTCTCCACCGTCACCGCATGGCCGTCGGCAAGCAGTTTCTCCTGCGCCAGGCCCACCTTCAGGTTCGCGGGCACCGCCACATCCATCATCTTCGGATTGGCGAGTTTCAGCCCCCGCATCAGCGCGACGTATTCCTCGCCCGAGCGCACCTGGAGGCGCGGATTGAAGGCGCGCTCCTCGCCGATGGTCGACACGGTCTCGCCCTTGTAGTCATGCGCGGGGTAGACGAGCGTTTCGTCGGGCAGCTTCAACAAACACCCGAACAGCGATTCATATTGCTGCGCCGGATCGCCGTTCTGGAAATCAGTGCGCCCCGTGCCGCGGATCAAAAGCGTATCGCCGGTGAACACGCGGTCGGACATGCGGAAGCAATAGGAGTCGCTCGTATGTCCCGGCGTGTACATCGCGGTGAGCGACAGCCCTTCGATGTCGATGTCTTCGCCGTCGCTGACGCGCAGGGAGACGACATCGGCGGGCGTCTGCTCGCCCATCACGGTGATGCAATGCGTGGCGTCGCGCAAAGCGCCCAGCCCCGTGATGTGATCGGCATGCAGATGCGTATCGATCGCCTTGACGAGCTTCAGATCGAGTTCGCCGAGCAGCTGGATGTAGCGGTCCACCTTCTCGACGACCGGATCGATAATCGCTGCCTCCCCGCCCCGCCGGCTCGCCAGCAGATAGGTGTAAGTGCAGCTGTTCCCGTCGAATATCTGGCGGAAGATCATGGGGTGGCCATGGCGCTCAATGCGCAGCGAATTTAACCGCCAGGGCGTCAAGGCGCAAAGGCGCGGTCACGCCGATCTCCCCCCGCTGTCATCCCTGGCGAGGAGCGCATGGCGCGACGAGACCCGGGACCCAGCAGGCGGCGCGTCCGCGCGGCGAATGACGCCACACTGGGAGCGCTGGCTTCCAGCCGCCAAGATGCCGGCGCTCCCAGTGAGCGGCCAGCCAATCGGAGCGGCGACAAACATTTCGGGAGCCGCTTGCCGTATGTTTATCATTGATTTGTGGAGAACCGATCCATGCCGCAACGCACTGCCAGAAAACAGCAATCGGTCATCATGGTGTGCAAGACATGCGGGAGCGAGGACGTGCGCCTCGATGCGTGGGCAAAATGGGATGCGGCAAGCCAACGATGGGTGCTCGGACAGACGTTCGATTACGCTCACTGCAACAGATGTGACGGTGAATGTTCGATCTTGGAGAAACCTTAGCCCGTAGCCGATCGTCCGTGAGCTATAAATACGACTCGAAATACGTAGGAACAAACCTCTGCATCTTCCTATAATCTTCTATCTCAGACATCGTGAACCCTAAGCGGCGTAAACTACGCGAGTCGCGGCGCCCCCTTCTCGTCACAGCTGCGTCGAAGAG
>JBEKLN010000047.1:0-30281 GCA_050010175.1 Rhizomicrobium sp. | reverse complement strand
AGATGCAGGTCACCTACAACATTTCGCTCATCCGGCTCCAACACCGTTGCTTCGGCTCGCAATTGTTGAATTGCCGCATCAATGGCGTCGCGCACGAAATGGCGCCCGATTTTACCGGGGGTATCTGCTTGCCAGGACCAAAATACTTTCATCGTTCATGCACTGCTGACAAGCTGAAGTCAGGAAAAGACTTTGCCGACCTGCGCAACGACAATAGAATCAATTGACGTCGGCTGACCAAATAAAACCGTTTGGCGTATTACTCGGACTCCGCAACGTCAGGGCCAGGCACGCCCGCCTGCTTCAACGCGCGCGCCAGCTTACCAAATAGATTGGGGTGATAGCGCTTGCTACCGGGCTCGTTGTTAACCGTCGTATGGAACCAGCCGGAATGCGGGAGCGTCAAGTGAATTTCGCCCGACTCTTTTTGATACCAAGCTCCGATACTGAGATAGGCCGTGTTCCCGCCTTTCTCGCTTTTGCGAATATCTTCAGACATCCATACCCTCCATGCTTGCTCGGCGAGCATCGACACCTTAGCGCATCCAACGTCAACCGAGGAATTGCAGTGGCAGGTTATAGGCTTCTCGTTTCGGGCTCGCTCCCCTCAATCCTTCTCATAGCGGACCACGCTTTCAAGCCGACGGCGGAAGACTTCGGCGATGCGGCGTGCGACCCCGAGCGATGGCGAGTATTTCCGGAGCTGGATCGTGTTCACCGTCTGGCGCGTCACCACGGCTGCTTCGCCTTATCCACGCCACCAGCCCGGTCTCTACACCCCGAACCCCTCATTCAGGAACGCTTCGGCGAACGCGCAATGCATCGCCACGCCACGGGCCATGACGCTTTCGTCGATCACCATGCGGTTGGAGTGCAGTCCGCAGCACGAACGGAAATCGCTGCCTGCGGGCGCCGCTCCGAGGAACACCATCGCACCCGGCGCCTTCTGCAGCACATAGGAGAAATCCTCTGCGCCCATCACCGGTGTCTTCATGGCGATCCAGGCGTCGTTGCCGAACAATTTCTCTGCCGTCGCTTTCGCCAGCGCCGCGGCGCGGTCGTCGCAGATCGTCACCGGAAACCCCGGAACGATTTCGAGCGCCGCCTCGCATTTGTGGGCAGCTGCAATATGCTCGACCACGCGCCGGACGCCGTCGTGAACAGCCGCACGGGACGTTTCCGAAAAGCTCCTGATGGTACCTTCGAGTTCCGCTTTCTCCGGAATGACGTTGTTGGTCGTTCCCGACGTGATGCGTGCAATCGTGACGACCACCGGGTCGAAGGCCGGAATCCGGCGCGTCACCATGGACTGCAGCGCCAGCACGATCTCGCACGCAACGGGAATCGGATCCACAGCGTCGTGAGGCTGCGAAGCGTGGCCGCCTTTTCCCGTGATCGTGAGTTCGATGCGGTCGGCCGCGGCGAGCAGGGGGCCGCCTTTGCCGCCGAACAATCCGGTGGGAAAGTTTGGCGACACATGTAGCGCGAAGGCGGCATCCGGCAACGGATCGATCAGCCCGTCGTCCAGCATGTAACGCGCGCCATGATGACCTTCCTCGCCCGGCTGGATCATGAACATCACCGTGCCGGCGAGACGGTCCCGGTTGGCGCACAAAGCCTTTGCGGCACCGGCCAGCATCGCGACATGCGTATCGTGTCCGCAGGCGTGCATGGCGCCGTTGTCCTGCGAGGAGAAGGCAAGCCCGGTTTCCTCCGTCATTGGCAGCGCATCCATATCGCCGCGCAGCAGAACCGTGCGGCCATTGGCCGGACCCCGCAGGATGGCCACGAAACCGGACGTCGACGTGCCATCGTGGATTTCCAGCGGCAGTCCCGCCAGAGCCGCCTTGGCCTTCGCCGTCGTCTTCGGCGTATGAAGGCCCAGTTCGGGTTCTGTGTGGATGGCGCGCCGCAACACGATCAGTTCCTCGAGCAGTGCTTCGCCGGAGATGGTCCAGACATTGGATTGAGGTTGAGTCATGGAGCCCTCCTTCGGGCGCGGTTGCGGTCGACGATGAAGCACAATGTCATTGCTACGGGAGCAATCGTGTCACGGCAAGCCGCGTCTTCGTGCGGATGGTGCATCCCGGTGTGCGGATGATCGCGCCTGCGCGGCTCATTCGAGAAACGGATTTGCGGCACCTTGCGCGACGAGCGCACGCACGCCGTGCGCAACCGAGCGCGCATCGAACAGTGCATCGTGCTTTTGTCCGACGAGGTGCACGCCGGCTTCTTCCGCAACGTCGCCCGCGTGCCGCGGATTCAGTCCCTGCGCCCGAAGCCACGGCGCGATATTCGTGTATGAAGGCGCAGGCGGCGACTTGATCTCGTACAGCCTGAAGTTTTCGTCGAAGATCAGATCGTCGCGGCCGAAGGCAAACGTGCGTGCGTCTCGGGCGAAACCGATGAATGCAGCGTATGCATCAACAAGATCGATTCCGCGCGCCCGCATCTGGGCATTGGAGATCCCCGTCAGTTTTTCGAAGTAGACCGACAGAACCGGATTGAGCCTGGGCTTCACCAGTGCTTCGAATTCGCCACGCTCTTCCAGGGTTCTCGCATCGAGCCGGACGGCGCCGATCTGGGTCACCTCACGGAACTGGCCGGGCCTCAGCCATCGCTCCGCCATGGAACCATCCCATGCCGTGAACTCAAGGTCGTAGACCACCACCTCAAGGGGTTTCTGTGGATCACTCACGGGTCGGGAACCGAATCGGGGGATAAACCGTCATTAAGACATTCTTAACGGCAAAAGCCGAGCGTAAGCAGGCAGCGCCAGCGCAACAGCGGGGTACCCCATGGCAGCGACATATCGAGCCACGGTCGAGCCGAAGATCGTTCCCCAACATACAGATGGTTCCATCGGGGAACTGAAGAGCCCATGGGCGCAAGTCGCGCGGCTGGCTCAGCTCCACGATGAGGCCGCCGAGACTGCGTTCCTGGCGAACCTGCTCGGCCGCGTTCCCTATCTGGCGGCCGGTTTGGCGGCGGCAACCGCGGCTACCGCAGTCCTGTCACGCACCGAGTTGGCCCCGCTGCTGACCTGGTTGACGCTGGTCGGGGCAGGAACTGTTGCACTCACTCGGTCTTATGTCACGTCGATCGCGGCGCCGTTCGAACGGGCATCCTTGCAGGTGTTTGCGCGGGATCTGCAGGCCATTCTGCTTTATGTCGGATTCGCCTGGGGTGCGGGCAGCTTTCTTGCTTTGCCGGCTGACCTGACAGTTTTTGAAGTTCTGTTGTTCAGCGTCGGCGCAAGCGCCTTGGTTGCGGTTTTCACCCGCGAGGCGGAGGTGGCCGCATGCTTCGCCCTGCCTGTCATCGTTCTTTCCGCTTTGGCGGCAGCAATCCGGCCGCTCGACGACGCCATCACGGCGACGGCGGCCGTTCTCGGCGCAGGGCTGGTGCTGTTGGCCGCCATCTGGGCCTTGGGTCGATGGGCGGTTCTGTCGCCGGTTGCCGACAGTCTCCCGTCGGCTCCTGCCGACTGAATTGACCGCTGGCTGTCCCACTTCACGCAGGTAATCGCCGGAGCTAGCCTCTGCGCCGAATCGTTAACCGATTGTCGCGAAGCGCGAACTAGCATGGGATAGGCGAGGCGCGATACAAGCGCCGGGCCAATTCTGCCGAAACCCAGGCTACGGAAAGCCACTATGTTTGATTTCGGAAAAAGCCGCCGCGCCAATCCCGCGCGGACGGCGGCCCTTTACAGCACCGATACGGCCACTGCCGACACGATCGTCGCCGGGGCCGGCCTTCTGAGGGGGAACGAGCACGGGTTGCAAACATTTTTCGAGGCATTTTACCACGGTGCGTCGCCCGAAGACGTCAAGCGCTATGCGCCCGAGTCGCTCGCCGCGCTGGCAAGCCTTGTGTATGCCCAGACCGCGTCGCGTAAATCCGACGAGACGCTGATCGCGTTTTTCGACTTTCACGCTCAGGGCCCGGTGTCTGTTTTCAACGAGACGGTTCTCGTCGCCGTCAATGACGACATGCCGTTTCTCTTCGACTCGCTCCTGGGAGAAATGAACGCGCAAGGCGTGCGCGTGCATGCGCTGTTTCATCCGATTATGACGGTCAAGAGGGACAGGAACGGACTGCGCAGCGACCGGGGCGTCGCCGCGCAGGAAAGCATCATCGCGCTCGCCCTCGATCCATCGATGGACGAGGCGGAGCGTGCACGGCTGGCCGAGGGCGCGCGCAGCGTATTCTCGCAGGTGCGTCTGGCGGTTCGCGACTGGAAGAAGATGATGTCGCAGCTCAAGGACAGCATCGCCAACCTGAAGGCTTATCCGCCGCCGCTTTCGTCGGAAGAACTGAAGGAGAGCCTCGCGCTTCTGGAATGGCTGGGCGACAATCATTTTACATTTCTGGGTTGCCGCGATTACGCATTCGTCGACCGGGATGGCGGGCAACTGGAGCCGGTCAACGAAACCGGTCTCGGTGTGTTGTCCGACGTTGGCGCCCGGGTGCTCAGCAAGAGCGAGGATGGGGGCATTTTCGCTCCCGATGTTCGCGCGTTCCTTGCGCAGCAGGAACCCATCATCATCAGCAAGTCGAACCAGCGCTCGGTCGTCCATCGCCGGGTGCACATGGATTATGTCGGCGTCAAGATGTTCAACGCGCAACGCAAGCTGACGGGCGAGCGCCGGTTCGTCGGCCTGCTCACGTCGGGTGCTTACAGCCGTCGCCCCAGCGACGTTCCGCTTCTCAGACTCAAGGTCGAACGCGTGATCTCGCGAGCCGGTCTGCTTCCCGACAGCCATGACGGCAAGGCGCTATCACACATCCTCGAATCCTATCCCCGCGATGAGTTGTTCCAACTCTCCGAGGATGAGCTGTTCACCATCGCGATGGGGATTTTGCGGCTCGGCGAGCGTCCCAAGGTGCGCGTGTTTCCCAGATTCGACCGATTCGACCGGTTCGTGTCCGTTCTCGTTTATGTGCCGCGCGATCGGTACGACACGCAGGCGCGGGAGAAGATCCATGCGATTCTGGCGAAGGCGTACAATGCACGCATGACGGCGGCGACGCCGACGCTCGACGAGACAACACTGGCGCGCGTGCATTACATCATCGGCCGCAATGAAGGACCCAGACCCGAAGTCGATGTCGCGGTTCTTGAGAGCGACATCCGCGAAGCGATCCGAACATGGGAGGATGGTTTCTCGGAGGCGCTGTTGCGCCAACATGGAGAGGCCGAGGGGCTGAGGTTCGTCCGCCGGTACGCAAAGGCTTTTCCAATTCGGTACCGCGACGTGTTTACCGCGGATGAGGCCGTTCGCGATCTCGACGAATTGCTGGGCGTTGTGGGCGCGTCGACCGCGGGAGGCTCCAGGGCCGCGATTGAGGCCAGAGTCTACCGTTCGCAGCTGGACGCACGCTCGGCGTTGCGGCTAAAAGTCTACGTGCTCGGCACAGTGTTGCCCCTCTCCGCCTCGTTGCCGGTCTTCGAAAATCTGGGTTTCAGGGTAATCGCGGAGGATTCCTATCCGGTCTCGCTCGATGGCGGCGACGGACGGCGTGACGAGGCGGCCATACTCGACTTCCAGATGGAGCGTGCCGACAACGGTACGGTTACGCTGGAGGACATCAAGGTACCGCTCGAAGAGGCATTTCACGCTGTCATTTCGGGCGCTGCCGAAAACGACGGTTTCAACAAGCTGATTGTCGGCGCGGGGCTCGCATGGCGCGATGTGACCATCCTTCGGATGGCCGCCAAGTATCTCAGGCAGGCCGGCACGGCGTTCAGTCAGGATTACATGGAGCAGGCGCTCGCGCGTAACCCGGATATCGCAGCCCTGATCGTCGAGCTGTTTCATGTGCGAAACGATCCGGATCAAGGCGAGCGTAACGCCAAAGTGGAAACCGGACGCGCGCGCATCGAGGCGGCGCTGAACGATGTACCAAGCCTCGACGACGACCGCATCATCCGTCGCCTGTGCAATGTCGTTGAATGCACATTGCGAACGAATTTCTTTCAGCGTCATGCCGGCAATGCGCCGCCATCCTGCGTGGCCATCAAGCTCGACAGCCGCAAGCTGGATGAGTTGCCGGCACCGCGGCCACTGGTGGAAATCTTCACCTATTCGCCGCAGGTGGAGGGCGTGCACCTCAGATTCGGGCGCGTTGCGCGCGGCGGCATCCGCTGGTCCGACCGGCGCGAGGACTTTCGCACGGAGATCCTCGGGCTCGTGAAGGCACAGCAGGTCAAGAACGCAGTGATCGTTCCAGTCGGCGCGAAGGGTGGGTTCTATCCGAAGCAATTGCCTGCAAATGCGACTCGCGAGGCGGTTCTGACTGCCGGAATTGAGGCCTACAAAACCTTCATCAACGCATTGCTCGACCTGACGGACAACATCCTGCCCGATGGCACAGTCTCGCCTCCGGAGCGCGTTGTGCGTCATGACCAGGACGATCCTTACTTCGTGGTCGCTGCGGACAAGGGAACGGCGACGTTCTCGGATATTGCCAATGGGATAGCCGAGGAGCGCGGATTCTGGCTGGGAGATGCGTTCGCGTCGGGCGGCAGCCACGGCTATGACCACAAGAAAATGGGCATTACGGCCAAAGGCGCGTGGGAGGCTGTAAAACGCCACTTCCGTGAACTCGGCCGCGATGTCCAGAACGAAGACTTTACCTGTGTCGGCGTCGGCGACATGTCCGGAGACGTGTTCGGCAATGGCATGCTCCTGTCGCAGCACACGAAACTTCTCGCCGCGTTCGATCATCGGCACATCTTTGTCGATCCCGATCCGGTGCCGTTGAAGAGCTGGAACGAACGCGCCCGATTGTTTCAATTGTCCCGCTCAAGCTGGGCGGACTACGACAAATCTCTGATCAGCCAGGGCGGTGGCGTGTTCGAACGCGCCGCAAAAGAAATACCGCTGTCGCACGAGATAAAGTCTCTGACCGGGCTCACGGCCGACAAGGCCTCTCCTGCAGAATTGATCAGGTCCCTGCTCAGGGCCGAAGTCGATCTTCTCTGGTTTGGCGGTATCGGGACGTATGTGAAATCATCCGAACAGTCCAACCTCGAGGTCGGCGACCGCACCAACGATGCGCTGCGCGTCGACGGGCGCGATGTACGCGCCAGGGTGATCGCAGAAGGGGCAAATCTGGGCGCCACGCAGCTTGGCCGCGTCGAATATGCGCTCAACGGCGGCCGGCTGAATACCGATGCCATCGACAACTCCGCGGGAGTCGATACGTCCGACCACGAAGTCAACCTGAAAATACTGCTGAGCGGACCCCTCCGACGCGGAGAGCTGACACCCGAGACCCGCGATGAGCTGCTCAACGATATGACGGATGACGTCGCAGACCATGTTCTGTGCGACAACTACGATCAGACTCTCGCATTGTCGGTTGCACTCGCCCGCGCCGCCGCCGACCTCGACTCGCACGGACGATTCATCCGCGATCTCGAGCGGCGCGGCAAACTGGACCGCTCTGTCGAGTTTCTGCCGAGCGACGAAGAATTGAGAGACCGCATGCTTGCGGGGCATGGCCTGACGCGGCCCGAGCTTGCGGTCCTTCTCGCCTACGCCAAGCTCGATCTCGACGAGGAGTTGAAAGGCAGCAGCCTGCCCGATCAATCTTACTTCCTGTCAGAGCTGACCCGATATTTTCCGCGCGCCGCGGTTGAACGTCTCCCCGAAGAATTATCCCGTCATCGACTGAAGCGCGAAATCATCGCGACGGTGCTGGCGAACAAGATCGTCAACCTTGCCGGGCCGACCTTTGTTCACCGCATCAAGGAGATTTCAAACGCTTCGGCCGCGCGCGTGGCGCAGGCCTTCGTTCTGGCGGAGGGAGCCTTCGAGCTGTCTGCGCTCAGAGACAGAATCGATGCCCTCGACGGCCACGTCTCAGCAGCCGTTCAAAACGGGATGAACGTCGACATCGTCGAACTGCTGCGCCGGCTCGGCCTGTGGTTTCTCGTCAACGTGCCGGCGAATGTCGATCTCGGGGAGTGCATCGCACGCTACCGCAGCGGTGTCGAAAGCCTGCGTGGCACATTCTCCACACTCGTCTCAAGCTATGAGCGTCATGACACGGAAGCACGAATCCATGAGATGACGAAGGCCGGCGCACCGCTCGACATCGCGGAAGACATCGCCGTGCTGCCGCTCCTGGGAGGAGCGCCGGAGATCGTGATGCTGGCGCATGCGCGCTCCTGGCCGATCGACCTTATTGCAGGAGCTTATTTTGCCGTGGGTGCCGAGGTCGGAGTGGACCGACTGCGCGGGCTCGCGTTGCAGATCAAGGGGACGGAACATTGGGACCGGCTTGCGATCCGCCGTATCGTCGATGATCTCTTTGCCGGCCAGCGTGCCCTTGCTGCTGATGCGCTTGCGCTGGTCAAGGCTCATGGCACGCGCGAGGACGGCGCTGCGGCCGTCAAGCTATGGGCGGAAACGAGAGCCGATGCGCTGACTCGAACAAAAGGCTTTCTCGCCGAGCTGGAGCGGTCCGGCGATCTTTCCATCGCGAAGCTGACGCTGGCCAATTCTCAAATTCACGAGCTCGCTGCGCACTAGGCCAGTTCGCAAAAAAAGAGCGGCCGGACTTTCGTCCGGCCGTCCATTTACTCTCGAGATTTTTCTTACTGGCTGATTGTTACTGCCGTCGGCGCAGACGAGATGCCGTTTACGACGACTTCGAGCTCGGAGGCTCCGGTCTGGCAGACCGTCGCGCCCGTCTTCTTGTTGGCTTTCTTCGCCAGCGTGAACGTCGCAGATGTGGGCGAGAAGGCCGTCGTCGTTGCGAAGCAAACGGCACCCGACGAATTGTTCGAAATGCGCACGAGCGGATATTTCTCGTCCATCTGCGCATCGTCGCCGTACTTGCCGCCATCGCCAACGCCGGTCAGCTGCGTGCCGGTGAGCGCGATGTTCTTCTGTCCCAGCGTCAACGTGGACGAGACGCTGGTGATCGTCGGCAGCCAGGCCCCATTCGGGCTACCCACCGGCGTATAGACTTCGATATCGCCCTGATCGCTGGTCCACAGGATCTGACCGTTCGGCAGCGGCAGGAGGCGTCCCTCGTACGATGCGTCCGAGGCTGCCTGACCCGAAACAGGATCGCTGACTTGCGTCCAGGTCGAGCCGTTGTATTCGAAGAAGTGCGATGGCGAGCAGAACGCGCCGCCGGAACAGACATATGACGGGCTCAACTGAGCCAGCACATTGCCATCCGGCAGGACGGACGCCGGAGCGTCTTCGGTGGTGTAGTAGTCACCGCCGACCTGCGGAAGATCAGGTCCCTGCGTCCATGTGGCGTTGGTGGGATTGTAGGTCGCGGAGTGCGAAGCACAGGTGTTCTTTGCACACGGGTTCGTGCCTTCCTGGAATACCGTGCCGTTCGGCAGCAGCAGTGCGGGCCCGAGTTCGAACGAGTCGGGATCTGACAAGCCCACCGGAGCGGTAGTCGTTGCACTCCATGTTCCGGAGGATGGATTGTAGAGTTCGGCATGGTTCGGGGCGCCGAGCCAGACGTCCACGGCGAAAATTTCTCCATTTGGCAGGAGGGTCCAGCCTTCTTCGTTGTTGTCGTCAGCCTTGCCCGAGCCTGTCGCCGTCCAGGTGACTTTGCCCTTCTTGCCGATCGCCGCCAGCGCCTGATCTTCGTTGCAGCAGTCCGACAGCATGTACGTGCCGGATTGCAGAACCATGCTCTCCGCGTCGCCGATCGTACCCCAGCCGGTCGGCGGGCTGACCGCATACCACTTGTTCTTGGGAGCATCATACCATGCGCCCTTCGTGGTGTGATCGTCCTGGCACCCTGTATTGTATTCGCCGCCATTCATGATGACGTTGCCGTTCGGCAGTACCTGAGATGCGAAATAGAGCGGCGTGTAGCCCGAGGGCATAGCCCCGATTTTGCTCCACGTGCCGTCCGCGTAGTTGCCGCTCGCGTCCGGTGACAACCGGTACCACTGACCCGTGCACAGGTCATGCGTGATGACCGTTCCGTTCATCATCAGCAAGGATGTATCCGGACCGGAACCTGGAAAAGTCGTGACTTCGGCCCACGTTCCGGACGTTACACCTTCGTGAGGTGACCTATATGGCTTGAGCCAAGCACCGGCATGATGCTTGAGGCCGAGGCCCGGCTTCGGCGCATTGGCGTCTGCCGCAGTCGAAAGAAGCGCGCAGGTAAAGGCAAGCAAGGACGCGCTGAGTACGCGCCCGCGAAACTGACTCATGGAGATCTCCCCGCCTGGGTTTGAATGGACTTGACCATCTTGGCTCAACCGGTCGCGCTTTGCAAAGCGCGACCGGTTGCGGACCTCGAAGCGTTAGCGCGGCGCCATCCGAATCGCACCATCCAGGCGCACGCATTCACCATTAAAATAACCGTTTCGGACCATCTCCAGCGCGAGCGATGCATATTCGGTCGGATTTCCGAGCCGTGGCGGGAAGGGAACCTGTGCACCCAGCGCCTGCTTCACATTTTCGGGCGCACCCTGAAGCAACGGCGTGTCGAACAGTCCGGGCATGATTGTGTTGCAGCGAATTCCTTCCTGCGAAAGATCTCGGGCGACGACGAGCGTTACGCCATTGATGCCTGCTTTTGACGCCGTGTACGCGGCCTGACCGATCTGCCCATCCTGCGCCGCTACCGATGCCGTATTGACGATGGCGCCACGTTCGCCGCCCGCAAGCGGTTCGAGTGTGAGCATGCCAGCCGCCGATTGTGCGATGCAACGAAATGTTCCAACCAAGTTGATTTGAATGATGCGGTCGAAATCTCTTGCCGCGAAGAAACGAATTTCACCGGTTTTGCGGTCGCGCGATGCTGTCTTGGCAGCGTTACCTGTGCCCGCGCAGTTGACGAGTATGCGTTCCTGTCCGTTTGCGGCGCGCGCCTTTCTGAAACCTTCGGCTACGCTTTCGTCGCTGGTTACGTTGACTTCGCAGAAGACGCCGCCGATCTCGCCGGCGACTGCGTCGCCCTTTTCTTTCTGCAGGTCGAATATGGCAACTTTGACGCCGTGCTTGGCGAGGGCGCGGCTTGTCGCTTCGCCCAGACCCGATGCCCCGCCTGTAACGACGGCCGAAATCGATGAATTCAGTTCCATCAGAGGTTCCCTTCCTGGATAACAGTGTGGCTGTCTTAAAGTGGCGATCCTCGCAAGAAAAGCGCCCTACAGCACCATCTGGGTTTGCGTTACCAGTGCCAGCAGCTTTCCGTCTTCCCGCGAAAGGCGAGTCTGCCAGACCGAGCTGCGCCTGCCGACATGGAGGGGCGTTGCCTCTCCGAGGACAGTGGAGCCCTCCCTGGCGGCTGCGAAGAAATTGGTTTTGCTTTCGAGGGTCGTGGTTCCCGCACCCGGGGCAAGATTGAGCCACGCGCCTATGGCGCCGAGCGTATCGGCGAAGGCCATATAGGCACCCCCATGCAAGATATGCCCGCTGGTGCAGAGATCGGGCCGCACAACAAGGCGCGCCGTCACCCGTGACTTTTCGGCGCTGGTCACTTCCACGCCCAGCAAGTCGGGGAAGGGCTGGCTGGATAATGTGCTCCTGTCCGTTCGTTCGCTCATTCTTCGATACCCGCCCTGTGTTTTTCTCTTTTCGAAAGCATTCAACCGTCCGATATTGCGCTCATGCTGTCGAGCCAAAACGAGATCGACACCGCCGGCTTGCCGGCCGTCTACGTCTATCGCACTCGCCTCGTCGAGGAGCGCTTCTGGAAGAAGCTTCTGAAACTGGCGGGACGCGTGCCCTTCGTGGAAGATCTTGCTGCCGCGTATTTCTGTTTCATCGATCCCACAACCCCGGGACGCGTTCGCGGTGTGGTTCTCGCCGCGCTCGCCTGGTTTGTACTTCCCGCTTCCGTTTTGCCGGAGTTTATCGTGGTCTTGGGATTCACCGATGATATCGCGGTCGTCGCGATCGCGGCGCGTATGGTGCGCCGTCACATCAAGGAGCGGCACTATCGTCGTGCGCGGGAGGTTTTGGGAATCGCCGAGCCGGTCAGCGACGATGAGATATGGAGCGGTTACTGACGCGCGAACGAAGCAATCGACGACGACTGTTCACTGCGTTCGGCATTGACGAACTCGATCGCGATGCCGTTCTCGTGATAGCGCACGACCTTGCCGGCCATCTGTCCGATCAGCACGACTTCGCCGACAGGCGGTCGCGCTTCTGTCTTCAGTGACACGCCGCCCAGCGACAGATCCAGAACCTCGCATGCCACGATATCGCCGTTCGACCGCGTGAAGCGCGCCAATCCGCGTGTCGGAGCGCGCTCGTGGCGGCGAAGCACAGTGTCGTCCACCATGCCCTTGTTCATCAGGACGGTCAGCTGCTCTGCGACACGTTCGCGTTTCAACGCCGAGCAATGGAAATGCACGCCGAAACTGGTCTCGGTCGGGCGGACGACTGCCCCCTCGAAGCGGCCAAAGCCGTCGATGTAGATGATCACCGGCGCGTCGGCCTCGGGTATCCTATCGCAGGTGACCTGCGCGCCGCCGGGTGACATGTCAAGAATCCTGCAGCGCTCTTCACGTTCCTCGGACGGGAAAAATATCCTTCCCATCAATTCGACACGCACGCGCAAGAAGCGACGGCGCTCGGCTTTCGCCTGGGCGACGACCTTTTCGCGATCCGCTGTCATGGCCAATGCCAAGCCTTGCATGGCCCGGCTCCCGTTCCATTCCGCTTATGGTTGTACTGCGCCTACGGTCAACGAGAGGTTTACGTGGCGGACAGAGATTCGTTTTAATTGCGGCTTCTGCGCCCTGCTTGACGCCACGCCGGACCAATCGCACAACATGTTGTAGGGGTGGAAACAGAGGCGTGCCATGAAATCGGTCGACTACATCATTGTTGGCGCGGGGAGCGCGGGCTGCGTGCTGGCAAACCGGCTCTCGGAAGATCCGGGCGTGGACGTGCTTCTGATCGAGGCGGGCGGCCGCGACAAGTCGCTGATGATACATATGCCGGCGGGCATCCCGGCCCTGCTGGGCAAACCCAACCCACACAATTGGTACTACGACACGGAAGGTCAGCAGCACCTGAACAACCGCAGGCTCTATTGGCCGCGCGGGCGCGGCTGGGGCGGCTCATCCTCCATCAACGGGATGATCTACATCCGCGGCAATGGCCGCGACTACGACCGCTGGCGGCAGATGGGTCTGGACGGCTGGTCGTTTGCGGACGTGCTGCCGTATTTCCGGCGCGCGGAGGCCAACGAAAGCGGCGCCAACGAATTTCACGGCGTGGACGGCCCGCTTCATGTTTCCAATGGGCGTTCTTCCAACCCCCTGTTCCGGGCATTCGTCGAAGCCGGCAAGGAAGCTGGTCATCCATATACGGATGATTTCAACGGCCGAACGCAGGAAGGCTTTGGGCCTTACCAGTTGACGATACGCGACGGGCGGCGCTGGAGTGCGGCCAAGGCCTATCTGCATCCCGCGCTGCAACGCCCAAATCTTACGGTCCAATCGCTTGCGCATGTCACGCGTGTGTTGTTTGAAGGCAACCGCGCGGTTGGAATCGAGTATGTGCAGAAAAAGGAGACGGTGACGGTCAGGGCCAGCCGGGAAGTGGTTCTGTGCGGCGGTGCGGTCAACACGCCCCAGGTGTTGATGTTGTCGGGGATCGGCGACGCCGACGTGTTGACGCGGTTCGAAATCCCAGTTCGAGCGGATCTGAAGGGAGTTGGGAAGAACCTGCAGGATCATCTGGACTGCTCGATTCAGTATGAATGTTCTCAACCGATCACCCTGTATTCCCAGGCCAATCCGCTGAACGCTGCAAAAACCGGCCTTCAATATCTTCTCTTTGGCACAGGGCTCGCGTCGGGACAGGGCCTGGAGGCAGGTGCGTTCCTCAAGAGCAGGCCAAATCTGGAGACGCCGGATCTCCAGCTGCATTTCATTGCTGCGCTGATGTTCGATCACACACGCAAGAAGGCCGACCGGCATGGCTTCATGGCGCATGTCTGCCAACTGAGGCCAGAAAGCCGCGGATATATTTCACTTAAGTCGGCCGACCCTTTCGTGCCGCCTCTCATCCAGCCGAACTACCTGGAGGCCGAGGAGGATCGCCGCGCGCTGCGCGAAGGCGTCAAGCTGACGCGAGAGGTGTTTGCGCAGGCAGCTTTCGATCCCTATCGCGGTCCGGAACTGATGCC
This sequence comes from Rhizomicrobium sp., assembly GCA_050010175.1. Taxonomy (GTDB): domain Bacteria; phylum Pseudomonadota; class Alphaproteobacteria; order Micropepsales; family Micropepsaceae; genus Rhizomicrobium. The sequence continues at coordinate 16,130 of JBEKLN010000047.1, read as the reverse complement.
CGGTGCGCATGTGCAGAAGGACGATCAGATCGATGCGTTCATCCGCCGGACGGCCGAAACGATCTATCACCCGGTTGGCAGCGCGAAGATGGGCAAGGATGCAGACGCAGTCGTTGACGCGCAACTGCGTGTCCATGGCATGGAGGGATTGAGGGTCGTGGACGCGTCCGTCATGCCCGATCTGGTCTCGGGCAATACGAATGCACCCACCATTATGATTGCGGAAAAGGCGTCGGACTTGATGTTGGGCCGGGCGCCGCTTTCGTCGGAATTTGTGAAAATTGCCGAGGATTTCCGCAAGTCGGACGCAGCGTGAACTGTGCCACGGTCGCCCGGCGCAGGCGCTCTGGCCGATGCAGCGGAGACACGACGCGAATACATTGTGCGCGCCGCCCCTGAAACGGCTTTTGGGGCGTTACGTTCAGGTGTAAAGTGAGGACATGATGCGACTTCGGATATTGGTGTTGGGAAGCCTCGCGGTGGCAGCGATAGCTGGACGTGCGGAGGCGCAACAGCCCTATCCGATCCAGGAAATGAATTTCGATATGTGGTGCCAGGAGGAAAAGCATCTTCCTCCCGAGCGTTGCGATCAGCGTCTGCCGGACGACGATGCGGAGTTCCAGGCCTATCGCAACACGATCGAGAAGTATGAGATCCCTTATCTGCAGCACAGAGAGCAGCAGGAAAACCTCAACCGCGTGATCATTCACGGCGATCCGATCGATCACCCGGACACGCCTTCCGCGCCGCAGGTTCCGGGCGGCACGACGCCCGCGAGCGGAACCTCAACCTCGCAGCAGTGACAGGCGCGGCTGGCGCGTGATCTCCAGCGCGGATATCAGGTTGCGCATCATTTCATCCATGTCGAAGTTCAGGACCGCAGACTGATCGCGGGAAATCACCAGCCGCAGATGCGGCGCCCGCGGGTGGGATCTTCCCATGGGCGGAGGTGGTGCGGGCGGTGCAGGAGGAACGCTCGAGAGGGGTTCGTCTTCATTCAGAAAGGTCGAGCCCACCAAACGCTGAAAGGCGATGGGCCGACCCGCGGGATTGCCGGATTCGCCAAGAAACTGGATCATTCCGAGAAATCGGGTAGCACCATTTCCGCCGAAGCTCATGGGCGCCAGCACCAGCTCGATTTCCACCATGGCGCTATCGGCGGTTGCCCCGATCGAAGAAACGCAGACGGGCTGCTTCGAGGCCAGTGATTGCCTCAGCAGCAGTGCCACGCTCTCGCGGCTGCGGGCTTCCCAGGTTCCCAGGAACCCGGTGCCCTTGAGTTCGAAGCCGAAGCGATCGCACAGCCATGTTCCGGCGAGCCTGAACGCGGGACGGGCCGGATCCGACGCCTCGAGAATGAATATCTGGGACAGCATCCGCTTGATGGCCCGCGGATCGATGTCCGACTGATCGGGAACGTCGCGTCCGCGGCGAAGCCTGCTCCAGTACCCCACCAGCAGATGGCTGTTCTTGTGTTTCATCGTATGCGTCCCGCTCTGAACCAATTTGCTCAACCATCTACGGCCGGCGACAGGCGGCGCAGCGAATCCCGTGCCATGTGTCGGACGCCGGAACGGGGACCGTCGGGCGAGTTAGCGTTCCCAGGGTCCGCGTGTCCGGACTCGGCCGAACAAGGGAAAATCGGCGTTCTTGAAGAGGGGCGTCAGAACCAGGCCGGAGATGAATCCACCCACATGGGCCCAGAAAGCGACGCCTGGCTGGTTCGGATCGCTCACCAAAGCGCTGAACACCTGAAAGACGAACCAGAAGCCCACAACCCAGAAGGCGCTGATCGTGAAGGGAATGAAGATGAATCCGAGGGGGAAGATGACGGTGACGCGGGCGCGGGGGAACAAAAGGACATAGGAGGCGAGCACCCCCGAAATCGCACCTGATGCGCCAACCATGGGAATGCGGGAGACCGGATCGACATATGCGAGCGTCAGAGCAGCGGCCACGCCGCAGACCAGATAGAAGAAAACGAAGCGCAAGTGTCCCATCGCATCTTCGATATTGTTCCCGAAAATCCAGAGGTACAGCATGTTGCCGGCGATGTGCAGAATGCCGCCATGCATGAACATCGAGGTGAAGATCGTCTCGATGGGCGGGTAGGTTTCGAGCCCGGGAACGCCGACCCGGTAACCGAACAGAGCAGCCGGAGTGAAGCCAAACACGGCAATGGCGGCGTCCATTTCGCGACCCTGCGAACGCTCCCACAGATAGACCAGCACACAGATGAGGATGAGTGCCCAGGTCATGATCGGCGTCAGTCGTGTGGGATTTTCGTCCGAGATCGGGATCATGCGTCTACCGGACCTGCCTCGCGCACGCTCTCAACTGTGCCATTTCCGTGCAACGACGTGCCCATTCGGACGCCCCCGGCTGGCATGCTTCATGAAGTCCGATGCTCGGTCAACAAGGCCTTACCATGCCCGAGCGCGCGATCCGTGTTGGTGCGTCTGGCCTGGTTTGGAGCCGGGGAGTACGGATCATGCACCTGAAGCCGATCGCCGCCATTCTAGCCGCCACGGCTCTAATTGTGGCGTCCATACCTTTGCCGGCGGAGGCCTGGACGTCGGGAGGGTCTGGCGGCAGCGGCCCGAAATGCCATACGGGCGGCGGCGGCGTGACGATCAACAAATCCATCAACATTTACAAACCTGTCACGATCACGAACAACATCAACATCTGGAAGAACATCTCGATTAACAACAATATCGATATCCAGAAGAACATCACCATCAACAAAAACGTGGTGATCAACAAGGGCAACGTCGACGTGTCCGCAAGTGCGTTCGCGTTCGCCGGCGCCAATGCCAACGCCCAGGCCTCATCCGGCGGCGGCGGCTATGTCGAGGAAATCGCGATCAATCGCGGCGGCGACATGATCGGCGGACACGCGGAATCGTCCGAAAGCTGCGAGATGCAGGAAGCGACCGTGATGAAGGCCATCCATGCGGTCTGCATCGCGCCCGACGGCCGCGAATTTCCCGCGTCGCACATGTTGCCCGATACCTGGATCGACTCCTCCTACGAAGGCGAAATCGCCCGCTGCATTCCGGGTGCCTACGTCAAGGTCGTCGTCGGCGATGTCGTGCAATCCGATCAGGGGATGGCCGGCACATACATTCACGGCCAGACGATGGTGTGCGCCATGAACGAGGCATTGCGTCACTACAAGGACGGCATGCTTAAATGCGCACCGGCCGTACCCGTGAAAGATTGCACGGAGCGTACGAACCTGAGGAAATTCGGCACCGGTGACATGTTCTTTTCCTACCGCACGAAGGTCTGTGCGACGACGGCGCGCGAAATGCATGAACGTACGCTCGATCTGTCGGGCATGACGCTGCAGGGTGGAGTTGGACCGGGATACTGATCGCCTGCAGCTGCCTCGGTCGCCGCCGGCGGCGCGGCGCGAGACCGGCGCTTGAAGGTCTGATGGCGTCTGCGATGCGAGCAGCAAACAATGCGAAAGGCTCCCGAGAGGGCAAATCCGGGGAGCGCTCGCTTGCCGCTTGCCGAAAATCAGAACATCCAGGCGCGGATGGCCAACTCCATCGCTTGGGTGGCTTTGTCGATGTCCCGCAAGGCGCCGGCGCGGAATCCGCGAGCAGCCGGATCGTCCTCTTCGCCTTCGACATCCCTGCGTGCTTCGTGCAGGAGATCCAGTGCATGATGCATCCGGCCGCGATGATCGAAGAAGTTCATATTCGCCGGAGGCTGGTCGCGAATATCCTTGTTGTCGGCGATCGAGGCGTCCCTGAGATGCTGGTAGGCACGGGCGATTTCATCCTGGGCGCGGCGCTCCTCCGGCCTCGCAACGGGATCGGAGGATTCGTGGTGCGCGACCAGCCAATAGGCCGACCGCAAATCCGACATGGCGTGCAGATATCGCGGGTGGTGCTGCCACCATTGCGCCTGAGCGGAACCCGCAACGGCGAACGCCATTGCACAGACGACAAGCGCAAGTCTCAACCGGTTCTTCGACATTTTAATCCCCCGAATTGAAGTGGAATTGCCTATGATGCGAGTCGCATGAGGAAACGACTATGTGGGCTCAGGTCTTGACCTGTCCAGACCGCGAGCCGCGGGAGGCGGCCGGGCAACCGGCGGCCTGAACCATCGCATGGAGTTATCACTGAGCCAGATGCCCGGTTCAGACGCCTTGCTCGTGGATGCGCTGCGCGCCGAGCGCGAGGTGGTCGCGAGACGCCTTGGTAACGCGGAACAGGCGGCCGTACGGGGACTGCAGAACACGCTGCAGGATTGGCGTTCGCCGTGCCGCTACGAAACGATCGGCCGAGAGTTTTCCGAAGTATCGGAATCGTTGCGCAACACGCTTGCGCAGGATGTATTCGCGGATGTGAACCGGTTGCTCGTGCTCGACCTTGCCTGCCGCCTGCCGGAGATATTGCCTGCCCGCAATCTTCCAGACGATGTGATCGCGCTGTATCCGGCTGCGATTTCGCGGCTTGTCAATTTCCTGCGTGATGACGCCGCTGCGGATTATTACTATCCCAACGAGTTTTTCGTGAAGGACATCCGTTTCGCGGCCGGCCTTTCGGTTCCCTGCGGCGCCCAGATTGTCGATCTCAGGAGCGTGATTGGATACAGAGCTGCCTTGCGTTTCCTGGCGCGCAATCCGCACCCGAAGCGTCTCATCCGGTCCGCACGCGACGGTTTTGTCGGACCGTGGTTTCGAATTCATACCGAGTCCCGTTATCTCGACGAATTCAATGAGGCGGGATGGAACGCGTGCTACTTTCGCATCGCATCGATGCTGGAGAGGGAACCGCAGGTCTTGGGCATGGCTGGTACAAGCTGGTTCTACGACCCGCAATTGAAGACGGTCAGTCCCCGCCTGAGTTACCTGCGGCAGCGACCGCTGAAGGGGGGCGCCGTGCTGGTGCGGAACAGGACCACGTCCTACGATATCCAGTCCGCGACAGCGAAATCGTCCAATCGCCGGCGCTTGTATCAGACGGGCATGTACAGACCCGTTTCCTATACGCTGCTCTGGCCGCGCGAGACACTGATTGAATGGGCGCGCAACAAGCGTGAAAGGCGAAGGTGAGGGGGCATGTCTCTTCGTTCGAAGCTTGCACAAATCCCTGCCTACTGGACGGCCCGGCGGCGGGCGGTGCTGCGAAGCGATCGGCCGTTCGTATCGATCACGTTCGATGACTATCCCCGTACGGCGCTTGAAGTCGGCGGCCGGCTGCTCGAGGCCGAGGGCATCGCGGCCACCTACTATGTGGCATTCGGACTTGCCGGCACCATGACGTCGTCGGGACCTGTGGGGGCGGCGGAGGAGTTGGCGGCGTGCGTGAAGGGCGGCCATGAAATCGGTTGCCATACGCATGACCACATTGCCTGTGCGACGGTGTCGGCGCGGGACGTGGGTGCGAATTTATCGCACAACCGCTCTGTCGCACAGGCGCTCGGGTTGCCGGCGCTCACGCACTTCGCTTATCCCTTCGGCCAGTTCAGTGCTGCCGCCAAGAGCGCGGCAATGAAAAGCTATGCCTCCGCGCGCACGACAAAATGGGGCGTGAACCGGGGCGACATCGACCTCGGATTGTTGAAGAGCGTTCCACTCTATTCGCATCTGGGACGCGGTGCGCTCGAGCCATATTTTGTTGACATCGAACGGAACGGCGGTTGGCTGATTTTGTATACGCACGACGTAGCGGTGTATCCATCCGTCTATGGCTGCACGCCGGACGATCTGGCCTATGCCGTTGGCCGCGCGCGTCAGGCGGGCGCGAACCCGCTCACGGTCGGCGGCGTAGTCCAAAACATGGAACCGATGTCGGCAAGCGACGCGTCGTGACGGGCGAAAAACCATCACGCGAGTCTCCCACGCGCCGCGATGTATTGGGCGCAGCCGTAACGGCAACGGTGCTGTCATCGCCGGTCGCGGCGGAAGCCGCCAGCAGCAGTCCCGGAGAATCGCGCCTGATTCTGCTGGGCACCGGCGGCGGACCCACGCCCAAGAAAAACCGCTCGGCGCCGGCGCAGGCGATTGTCGTGGGCGGCGCGACCTATGTGATCGATTGCGGCAATGGCGTTGCCAGACAGATCGTGCTTGCCGGTCTGCCGCTCGAGTCGATCCGCAGTGTCTTCATTACGCATCATCATTCCGATCACAACGCGGATTACGGCAACCTGCTGCTGCTGAGCTGGGAAAGTACGCTGTCCACGAAGATCGACACTTACGGGCCACCGCCGCTTGCCCGCATGACGGAGCTGTTTCTCGAGCTGAATGCCGTCGACATTCAAACCCGCATCGTCGACGAAGGCAGGCGGCCGCTCGGCGAACTCGTCGTGCCTCACGAGATTTCCGGCGACGGGCTCGTTATGCACGATGCGAATGTAAAAGTGACTGCCGCTCTCGTCGATCACCCGCCGATACGCCCTTCGTTCGCTTATCGCTTCGATTGTCCCGGCAGATCGATCGTCTTTTCCGGCGATACGCGGCCTTGCGCCAATCTCGTCCGGCTGGCGCACGGCGCCGATGTCCTCGTTCACGAAGTGATGTATCTGCCCGCGATCGAGAAGCTTGCGCGGTCCGAATCCAATGCCGCCAGATTGCGCAGGCACCTTCTCGCCAGCCACACGACGACGGAGGAGGTGGGGCGGATCGCGACCGAAGCGGGCGTGAAGACGCTTGTGCTGAACCATTTCGTTCCAGGCGGCATTCCATACATCGCCGATGACGTTTGGCGCGATGCGGTAAGGCCGCACTTCGCAGGCACAATCATTGTCGGACGCGATCTTCTGGAAGTCTGAAGCGCCGCCGAATTCGGGATGCTGGCTAAACGCTCGCAATCAGTTCGGCGAATTTCGCCAGATCGATATTGCCGCCGGAGACGATGCAGACGATGGGGCCTTTGCCAGCCTTGCCCGTCAGCGCTGCGGCCAGAGACAATGCGCCGGCGCCTTCGGAGATGATGCGCGCCCTCTCCGCCATCAGCCGCATCGCGCGTTTCGTATCCTCGAGACTGACGACGATCGAGCCGTCGATGAGGCCTTTCATGCGTTCCCACATGCGGGGAAACGCGCTTTGGCCGCCGGCGCCGTCGACGAACGAAGATTGCCACGCGTCGAATTTCTGCGGCGTTCCCGTCTCGAACGACAGGGCGACAGGCGCCGCCGTTTCGGGTTCTGCGCCGTAGACTTTGATCGCAGGGTTCAAAGCCTTTACCGCCGCAGCGACTCCGACCACGAGCCCGCCGCCGCCGACGCCGCCGATGACCGCGGCCGTGTCGGGCGCGTCTTCCAATATTTCGAGTCCCATCGTGCCGTGGCCGGCGATGAAATTGTGGTCGTCGAAGGGATGCACAAATGTGCCGTCCATTCCGGGGTAGGCGCGTTCGTCCAGAGCCTGCCAAGCCCGGTCGTAGGACACAGGCACCAGCGATGCGCCGAGCGCCTTCATGCGCTCCTTCTTCGATTCCGGCGCCGTCTCGATCACGATGACGCTGCAGAGAACGCCCGCTGACCGCGCCGCGTAGGCGACGCCCTGGCCTGCATTGCCCGCGCTGATGGTCCATACGCCGCGCTTGCGTTCGTCATCGGAGAGCATCGCCACCGCATTCGCCGCGCCGCGCAGTTTGTAGGCATTGATGGGCTGCAGGTTCTCGAGTTTCAGGCGGATGTCCGGCGCGCCCGGTCCCAGCTGCAGCTTCACCAGCGGCGTGCGGATGATCGTGCCCGCGATGCGTTCGCGCGCGGCGCGGATTTCATCGAGCGTGACGGGGCGGACGGGAGGAAGCGTGCTCGTCACTTCCCTAATCCCAGCTTCTGCGCGAAGAACGTATAGCTCAGCGCCCACATGTCGGCCTGCTCCGCATTCGTGGAGCCGGGGCCATGGCCGCCTTCGGCCGCTTCGTTGAAGAGCACGTCGTGGCCCTGGTCTTCCATCTTCGCCGCCATCATGCGGGCGAACACGGGCGTGACGCGGTCGTCGCTCGTCTCGGTGATGAAGAGCACCGAAGGCATCTTCACGTCCGGCTTTACGTTCTGATAGGGCGAGTATTTTTCGATGGTGGCACGCATCTTCGGATCCGCCGGATCGCCATATTCGTCCACCCAGGACGCACCGGCGCCGAACTGTGTGTACCGCAGCATGTCGATCAGGGGGCGCTGGCAGACGACGGCGGCAAAAAGATCGGGACGCTGGACCATCGTGGCGCTGACGAGCAGACCACCGTTCGAAGCGCCTACGATGCCCAGGTGCTGCGGCGTGGTGAACCCGCGCTTGATCAGATCGGCGCCCACAGCTTCGAAGTCATCGAAGGCACGCTGATGATGATATTTGAGTGTCGCCTGGTGCCAGGCGGGACCGAATTCGCCCCCGCCGCGGATATTGGCCACGGCGATCGCCCCGCCCTTCGACAGCCACACCTGCCCGGCATCGAGCGGACGGTGTCCGTCGTTCCAGTACCAGGGAAACAGCGACAGCTCGAAGCCGCCGTAGGAATAGAGGATCGTCGGCACCTGCGAGACCGCATCTTTCCGGTGAATCAGGAAATAGGGAATCCGGGTGCCGTCCTTCGATTTCGTCCAGTACTGCTCGCTGACCATGTCGCTCGCGTCGAACAGCGGTCCCTGGGATTTGACGGACGCGACCTTTCCGTCGCCCGTATTCTCGTAGAGCGTCGGCGGCACGAGAAAGCTCTCGAATGTGTAATAGGATTCAGGTGTCCAGTCGTCGGCACTCACAACAGCGGTAGAGCCTCCCGCGGGCAGACCGAGCTTCGTGTCGATCCAGGTTCCCTTTGGGCCAGGCCTGAAAGCGTGAATGCTGCCCGTGATGTTGTCGAAGATCGACGCATAGACTGCGTCGCGGCCGGCCTCGACGGTTTCGACCGTCGCGTGCGCGTTCGGTGCGTAGAGCAAAGTGAATGCGGGCGCCGCTTTTTCCTTCAGAAACGATTGCGCGTCGAACGCGATCAGCGACCCCTTGATGAAACGCCGCGAAGATCCTTGCGGCATCCAGTCGTCCCTGAGCTTGAAGATAAGATGCCCGTTCGTCGCGCCGCGTAGCTCCGCGCCCAGCGGAAGCGGCAATTTCAGCGTGGATCCGTCCGGATTGACCGCGAAATATTCCGCCGTGAAGAATGTGATCCCTCGCTGAACGAGTGCGATGGCGCCATACGGACCATGGAATACCCGCGGGCTCGCAGAGATATCGTCTGCTTTTGCTTCATAGACCGTCTTCGCGCTCTCTATTGCTTCGCCGCGGTGCCACAGCTTCACGATGCGCGGATAGCTGGATTTGGTGAGACTCGACGGACCGAAATCGGTTGCGAACAGGATCGTGTCGTCGTCGACATAGGAGGCGTTCGACTTGGCGACCTTGAGACTGAATCCGTCCGGCGCAAAATCATGCGCTGCAGGATCGTATTCGCGGATTTCGCTCGCGTCCCCGCCGCCCGGCGACAGGTCGACCAGGCAGCGTTTCATGGACGACGAACAATTGGCGCCATGAAACACCCAGTTGGCGTGTTTGTCGGCATCCAGCTTGTCGACATCGAGCAGAACTTCCCAGTTTGGCGAAGCGTTCCGGTAGTCCGCAACCGTCGTACGCCGCCACAGGCCGCGCACGTGATCGGCGTCCTGCCAGAAATTGTAGATCTCGCCATGATCGAGTTTGCCGAGCGGGATGCGGTCTTTTGTATCGAGCGAGGCCAGGATTGCGGCGCGCGTGGCGGCGTAATCCGGATCCTTTGTCAGAGCCGCGTCGCTCTTTGCATTCTGTTGTGCGACCCAGGCGAGTGCCTTGTCGCCGTGAATGTCGGACAACCAGAGATACGGATCGTTGTCGGGTTGCGCGCCGCATGCCTGCCAGACGCATGCCACTACGGCGAGGCCGGCCAATGCCAAAACCCTGATCTGCACGCAAACCTCCCATTGATCCGATGGATTGCCGCGCTCCGCGGCAGACTTTCGTAGAGCAGGCCGCTCCCGCGTTCAATCTTGGCTCCGGTTGCAGTTGCGAACGGAGGAAAATGCATCGACTTCGAAGGAATCTTTAACCGGCAGATAACCGCCCGCCCCCGACAATGCCGCCTCCGCTGGTCCGGGCCGCAGGATGCACACCAACAAACCATTCGGGCGCCGCGCGCCGCCGCGTCCCGCCTCACCGCCGCCGGTGCACAAGGTGCGGATCGAAAACTCCATAGTGGAGGAGCCGCCTGCGCCAACGGCCATCCTTGGTCCGGCGTCCGAACCGGCGCCCGCAGTCGCCGCCGGCCCGCCGACGCCCACCGTCGAGCAGGAGGTCGAGGAATGGAACGCCGCGCGCAAGATTCGCAAGCGGTCGTTTCGCGAGCCGTGGCGCTCGGTGTCCCTGGCAGCGGGCCTCGGGTTCATGGCCACGTCATGGATGCTGCCGGAGGATGTCGCCGGCATCGCGGAGGCTGCGCTGGCTGTGTTGACGATCGGCAGTATTTACGCGGGATGGCGCCGGCCGAAGACCGGCTGACGCGAAGCCAGCCGCGACCTTGCGCCGCCCGGTTCGCCTGTTATTTTGCGCCGCACCGAAGCTATCCGGCGCGCCCGCGCCCACGAGGTCCCCATGAACATCCACGAATATCAAGCCAAGGAAGTCCTGCGCGGATTCGGCGTGCCGGTACCGCGGGGCAAGGCGGCGTTCACGGTGGATGAAGCAGTGAAAGCAGCCCAAGAGCTCGGCGGGCCGGTCTGGGTGGTCAAGGCCCAGATTCATGCAGGGGGTCGCGGCAAGGGCGGCGGCGTGAAAGTGGTCCGCTCCATCGACGACGTGCGCAAAGAAGCCGAAGGGATGCTTGGCATGACGCTGGTGACGCACCAGACGGGTCCACACGGCCGCGTGGTGCACAGGCTCTACATCGAGGACGGATCGGCCATCGAACGCGAACTCTACCTGTCGGCGCTCGTCGACCGCGGAACGAGTCGCGTTGCCTTCATTGCGTCCACGGAAGGCGGCATGGACATCGAAGAGGTCGCCAAGCACACGCCGGAGAAGATACTTACCTTTCAGGTGGAACCCGCCGCAGGCTATCAGCCGTATGTCGGGCGCGACATCGCCTCGGCCCTGAAGCTGACGGGCGATCAGGCGAAACAATGCGGCAAGCTGGTCCAAGGGCTCTATGGCGCGTTCGTCGCCAAGGACATGAGCCTTCTGGAGATCAATCCGCTGGTCGTGACGAAATCGGGCGAGGTTATCTGTCTCGATGCCAAGATCAACTTCGACGACAACGCACTCTTTCGCCACCCGGACGTAGCGGAGCTGCGCGACCCCGATGAGGAAGATCCGACCGAACGCGAAGCCGCCAAATACGATCTGTCCTACGTCAAGCTCGACGGCAGCATCGGGTGCATGGTCAACGGAGCGGGCCTTGCCATGGCGACCATGGACATCATCAAGCTCTATGGCGAAGAGCCCGCGAACTTCCTCGATGTGGGCGGCGGAGCGTCCAAAGAAAAGGTGACGGCTGCATTCAAGATCATCGTCTCCGACCCCAATGTGAAGGGGATTCTCGTCAACATCTTCGGCGGCATCATGAAGTGCGATATCATCGCCGAAGGTATCGTTGCCGCTGCCAGAGAGATTCATCTCTCCGTGCCGTTGGTCGTACGTCTTGAAGGCACGAACGTCGAATTGGGCAAGGAGATTCTTGCGAAGTCCGGCCTTCCGATCGTCTCCGGCAGCGATCTCGCAGACGCTGCGCAGAAGATCGTCAGGGCGGTGAAAGGTTAGCTTGAACGAGCGTAGCCAATTCTCTTTCTTCCACCGCTTGCGCGTGCGCTGGGCGGAGGTGGACGCGCAAAAGATCGTCTACAACCCGAACTATTTCCTTTATTTCGACGTGGGCATGACGGAATACCTGCGCGCTATCGGCCTTTCCTATCCGGAGGGGTTGCTCGCGCAGGGCACGGATTTTTTCGCGGTCGGCGCGAACGCGAATTTCCGTGCGTCCGCGCTTTATGACGACGAGATCGACGTCGCCGTGCGCGTATCGCGCCTGGGCCGCACGAGCTTTGCGTTCGCCATGACGGTATTCCGCGCGGACGAATTGCTGGTCGACGGTTCGCTCGTCTATGTGAACGCGGCGATCGACACCAAGAAGCCGGTGCCTCTGCCGCAAGACTTCATCGGTCGCGTGCTCGCACACGAGCGGGTGCCGCCCGAGCGAAAAACTTGAACCCGGCCCGGAACGGTTCTTCCGTACTCGGGGAATGGCGCCGGCTCCAATCCAGAGATCCACGAGTTCCCGTTCACGCCGGCTTCAATAGAGCCTGCTCTATCATGCGACGGGTCACGAGCGTGGCCGGAAGGGAGGGTGATGAGGTGATTCCACGTCTTGAGTCGGAACGACTGATCCTGCGCGAATGGCGTAGGGACGATTTCGAACCTCTGGCGCGGTTCATGGCGGACCCGGATGTCACGCGCTACCTGACCGGCGAGCCACTGTCCCGCGCCGACGCCTGGCGCAACATGGCGTCGCTGATAGGGCACTGGTTCCTGCGCGGTTACGGCATGTGGGTCGTCGAGCGCAAATCCGACGGCGCGTTCCTAGGCCGCGTCGGCATGAACAATCCCGAAGGCTGGCCGGGCCTGGAAGTCGGCTGGACGCTCGGCAAGGAGTATTGGGGCCAGGGCTATGCCACCGAGGCCGCGCGGGTCGCGATGCGCTACGCGTTCCTCACCCAGCCGGTCGACGGGATCATTTCCGTGATCCACATCGACAATTCGGCCTCGCAGGCGGTTGCGGCGCGGCTGGGTGAAACGCGCGGGGCCCGTCACGATGTTCATGTCGCTGGGAAGAGCTTTCCCACCGAGCTGTGGGGCATCACGCGCGAGGAGTGGATGCGGGTCGCGTGATCTTCGCATCGCCAAATGTAGTGTGCGAGGAGCGGCAATGTTTCACGTGAAACATTTCGGTGTGCGGGGCTGAAAATACAGGAAAGAACAGAGACGCGGCGTCTGTTCGCGCCTGTTCGCTCCGAAGGCGGACTTACGCCAACCTGCCGCATGCGTTGAAGAATCCGCCGACGGCCGCGCGGGCATGGCGGGCCTGCGAAAAAATCGCCTGTTTTTTCCCTGATAAACAGGAACAGTCCACCCTCGAAATGGCCGCCGCGATTCTCTCTCCCGAGCCCACATATAGACGCCGCGATTTCGCGCTGTTCGTCTCCGGCCGCTTTTTGTCGTCGATCGCCATGCAGGTGCAGTCGGTCGCCGTCGGTTGGCAAATCTACGATCTCTCACATTCCGCCTTCGCATTGGGGCTGGTCGGCCTCTGCCAGTTCGTCCCCATGTTCTTTTTCACATTGCCTGCAGGCGATGTGGCGGACCGCATGGACCAGCGCCGCATGTTCTGTATCAGCGTGGCGGCGCAGGCGGCCGTCGGCGCCGCGTTGCTTCTTCTCTCCCTGTCGCATACGCACGCGACATGGCCGTTCTACGTGACGCTCGTCTTCTTCGGCACCGCGCGCGGGTTCTCCGGCCCGGCATCCCAATCGCTCCTGCCATTTCTGGTGTCCCGGGAAAACCTGCCGCGCGCGCTGGCATGGAGTTCGTCCAGCCTGCAGGTTGCCGTGCTGTTGGGACCGGCACTGGGTGGATTCCTGTTCGTCGCCGGACCTTCGGTCGCCTATGCGGTTTGCTGTGGTGCGTTTCTCTGTGCGGGGTTCGCTTCTTTGTTCCTCGGCGGGCGGCGGCGCGAACCGGGAACCGCGACGTTGACGACCGCCATCGAGCGCGTAGGCGAAGGCATTCGATTTGTTCGCACGCGATCCGTCATCCTGGGCGCAATCTCGCTCGATCTGTTTGCCGTGCTGCTGGGAGGCGCGACCGCACTTCTTCCGATCTACGCCCGCGATATTCTGTTCGTCGGCCCGGTCGGCCTCGGTCTGCTGCGTAGCGCGCCGGCCCTCGGCGCGGCCGTGGTTGGTTTTGCGTTGGGACGGAAGCCGCTCGCGCGTCATGCCGGGCCAGTGATGTTCGGCGCAGTTTCCGTATTCGGACTTATGACGATCATCTTCGGATTGTCGACGAATTTCTATGTCTCACTCGCCGCGCTTGCGACCCTCGGCGCAGTCGACATGCTCAGTGTTTTCATCCGCCATTCCCTGGTGCAATTCGCGACACCGGATTCGATGCGCGGCCGTGTCAGCGCCGTGAATGTGCTTTTCATCGGTGCGTCCAATGAATTGGGCGAATTCGAATCCGGGTTCACCGCAGCATGGTTCGGGACAGTACCTGCAGTGGTGATCGGCGGCATCGGTACGCTCGCTGTCGTCGCCCTCTGGATGGGATTGTTCCCGCCGCTCCGGCGTGTCGACCGTCTGGCGGACGTTTCGGCTTGAACGTTCAACGCTCGTAGATTCCCACCACGCCCGCATGCGCCACAGCGTGTGATTTCAGGTAGTCCGCCACGTCCTCGGCTTTGGCATCCTTCGCAAGCGGCACGCTCGGGGCGGGCAGAGCCCAAACCGTGAATTCGTAATGGTGTTGGCCGGACCCCGGAGGCGGGCATGCGCCGCCATATCCGAAATCGCCGAAATCGTTCTCTGCCTGAACGGCCCCTGCGGGTAATCCTGAGCCACTTCCCGCGCTCGCCGGAAGGGATCGGATGGATGCAGGAATGTTCACGACGGCCCAGTGCCACCATCCGCCATGCGCATCCGGGTCAAACGCGGTCACCGCGAACGATTTGGTCGCGGCCGGGGCGTCGCTCCACGACAATGCCGGCGAAATGTTCTTGCCGCCGCAACTGTCCTTCACCTGGTCCGTGGAAAGCAGCGCACCGTTGGCAACATTGGAACTCGTGAGCTCCATGGCATGCGCGCCCGTGCCTGCAACCAGCGTCGCCATAACGGCCGACAAGATCGCTACCTTCATCGTATTCCTCCTGACGGCGGTATTCGTCTTTCGAAAACGTCCGGGAATCGAACTCAGCGCGTCACCGCTTTGCTTACCATCGATAGTTCAGCGCGAGCATGGCTCCTCGCGGTGACGCATAGATGCCGCTGACGATGTTGTCGGGTTCGCGATACCGCTTGGTGATGAGGGCGTTGTACGCCCACGAAATGACGCCGCTGGCGGCCACGTCCCACACGCGATGCTCGCCTGAAATAACCCGCGTAGCCCCGGCAAAGCCGGCCGCCGCATAGGCCGGAACGCCATATTCCCAGCCATAGCGGTCCCACAGATATTGCGCGGGCGCGAAGGCGAGGGCGGCGGTATCGGACGGAAACGAGCGATCGTCGCATCCGGGCTCGCCTTTGCAATAAGGCCGTTCCTCCTTGACGAAGCGGCTGACCAGAAAGGACGTGCCCACCGTTGCGCCGGTAACAACGACCAGGCGTCCCACACCATTCCAGTCACGCTTGTAAAGCGAAATCCCTCCGGCAACCAGCGGCAGCGCGACCGCCACGCCGTCTCCCACATCCTGGAGTGTTTGATCCTTCGTCGTCGCCGGTGGCGTCGCGGCCCGTGTGCTTACCGGCAGCACGGTAATCATGGCGCAGAAGACCGCTGTCGCTCTCACTTGCATCCCTCGTCCCCGAAACGATAAGACCCTCGCGCGAGTATACCGGCGGGCAATCCTCCCGCGTCAAGCCGGATGAAATTTCATGGGCAAAGTCTTCAAAAGTGCCACTGCCGCGCTGGACGGGCTCCTGTTCGACGGCATGACGATCATGTCGGGCGGATTCGGACTGTGCGGTATACCGGAGAATCTGATCCTGGCGCTGCGTGACGGGGGCGTGAAAAACCTCACCGTCATCTCGAATAATGCGGGCGTAGACGATTTCGGGCTCGGACTCCTCCTGCAGACCCGTCAGATCAGGAAGATGGTCAGCTCGTATGTCGGCGAGAACGAGACATTCGAGAAGCAGTATCTGAGCGGGGAACTGGAACTGGAATTCAACCCGCAGGGCACGCTGGCGGAGCGCATTCGTGCGGGCGGTGCGGGTATTCCCGGTTTCTACACCAAGACGGGTGTCGGTACGATCATCGCCGAACGCAAGGAACACAAGACGTTCGACGGCGAGACCTACATTCTGGAGCGCGGGCTGAAAGCCGATCTGTCGATCGTCAAGGCCTGGCGTGGCGACGAAGAAGGCAACCT
>JBEKLN010000046.1:0-32400 GCA_050010175.1 Rhizomicrobium sp. | reverse complement strand
TGCCGTTCTCACGTCCCAATGCATTGAGTCGCGCCAGCACGGTCGCCGGCGACAGTTTCTCGCCGTCGATGGACGCCGCGTCGCCGCGTTCGAAACCCACTTCGATGATCGTCGGCTTGTCCGGCGCGTCTTCGGGGGAGACAGTCCGCTGATAAACGACCTCGTCGGCCTCGACCGACGGGTCTTCAAGAATTTTTCCTTCCGACGAGGAGTGCAGAAGATTCGCATCGACGGAGAACGGCGCCTCGCCGCGTTTGTCTTTCGCGATCGGGATCTGGTGCTGCTCGGCAAACTCGATGAGTCTCGTGCGGCTTGTCAGGTCCCATTCGCGCCAGGGCGCGATGATCTTGATGTCGGGTTTGAGTGCGTAATAGGAAAGTTCAAAACGCACCTGGTCGTTGCCCTTGCCGGTCGCGCCGTGGGCCACGGCATCGGCCCCCACCTTCTCGGCGATCTCGATCTGCTTTTTCGCGATCAGCGGCCGCGCAATGGACGTGCCGAGCAGGTAAGTCCCCTCGTACAGGGTATTGGCGCGAAACATCGGGAACACATAGTCTCGTACGAACTCCTCTCGAAGGTCCTCCACAAAAATGTTCGACGGAGCAATACCAAGCGATTCCGCTTTGCGCCTGGCAGGCTCAATCTCCTCGCCCTGCCCCAGATCGGCCGTGAACGTCACGACTTCCGCTCCGTACGCCGTCTGAAGCCATTTCAGGATGACGGAGGTATCAAGGCCGCCCGAATAGGCTAAAACGACCTTCCCGATACGATCGTGACTCAATGTGATCTCCTACAATCACGTGGCCGCCCGCGCAGCACCAGAGTGGAAACTCTACCGACGGCGATAAGTATACCTACATCATTGTCGGCCTGCACAAGCACTGCAGGAGACGGGCTCAAGACATCAACTCCCAGAGGTAGAACCATGATAGCGAATGCCTCGGCGCGCTCCAGCAGCATCGCCCGGTGACGATCACTGAAGATCGAAACATCCAGGTTGGCGCAGTAATACTCCGGGGGCGCGACATAGGGGGCAAGGCAAAGCCTCAGACAATCCTGCAGCCAGGGTTTCGCGAGCGAAAACGCCCCGTCGAAACAGGCGTCCGGGGGGCGGATTGCACCACGGGGCGCGCCGGGAACAGGCCTTCGGCGGCGTGCGCCCTGGCCGATCGCGTCCGGTCATCCGCCGCGCCGCCGCCACAGATGTCAGCCGATCACGCGGCGGGCGCGGTCGGATCGGGACTACCTATCGCCCCGGTTCTACTTCGCGGAATAAAGCACCGTAACCTTATCCGAGATCGGAATCTCGCCGGGCAGGATCGGCGTGTCGGGCATCCGCGATGCGGTCACAATTACGGTTTCGGTCATGCCGCCGCCGGCGGTAAATCCGTTATAGCTCCTGTCCGCACCATTGTCGGTGATTGATATAGCGTGTCCAAGCTTCATATGCGCGGCATCAGTCAGAACCTGCGCCTTGTGGAGCGCGTCGCCGATGGCCGCCTCGCGTGCCAGATCCATATGCTGAGTCAAGTTCTTGACTTCAAACTCAATGCGTCCCGAAGCGTTCGCACCAGCTCGGACACTCGCATCGATGACCTTCGCAATCTTGGACATATCGACCAGAGTGACTGTCACCTTGTTGGAAATCGTATAGCCAACCACCGGCCGCAAAGCATCCGGATCGTAGTCATTGGGAGCCTGCTTTTCGTACTTCGGCTGTTCGTTGAATTCCGACGTATGGATGTCGGCGTCCGCAATACCCAGAGACCGAATGGCCTCGATCACCTTGTCCATCTTGGCGTTATTTTCGTTCAGCGCATCCTCGACCACGGGCCCCTGTGTGATCACTCCGACCTCAACCGTCGCATAGTCCGGCGGCAGCAAAATCTCGGCTTCACCCGCAACGGCAATGGTGTGCGGCGGCGTCTCTTCCGCAGATGCAGATAGCGGCGCGGTCATCGCGATGCAGAGCGCTACCGCAAACGTCATTTTCTTCATGGCACTGCCCGCACTGGCCCGGCGCGCAGACTATCACAGGTCGAGCCTCGCACGACCGGGAATCCGACGCGGCTTCGAATGTCCGGGCGCCGCTCGGACCGATAAGCGGCCCGTCCCAGCGCGCGTCCGCGAGCGGCGGCGCAGCCGGGAGACGATCAGGTCTATGGACGCGAATCGCCGGTCCGGCTAGTGTGGCTGTCTCGCCCTTCGGGGGGCATTCAACGGGTTGGGGACTCACATGAAACTTGGTTTGGCCGCGGCGGCAGCCGCGCTTGCGATCGCTTTGACCGGCTGCTCGACGGCACCTATTCCGGTTGACTATGCGCCCAGTTCCACGCTGTCGGCGAGCGGTTCGGTCCAGGTGGCCGATTTCAAATACATGCCGGCCATCTCCGGAAAGATGAAACCGAACCAGATTCACAATACCGCGATGGGGTCCGTTCTGCTCGATAAAAACGTCGACGCCTTTTATCGCAACGCCGTGTTCACGGAATTGCGCTTCGTCGGCGTGTCGGTCGGCGGCGGCAACAAGCAGCTGACGGGAACCATCAACGAGTTTCTGATCGACGACCTTGGCTACAGCGTGGACTGGACGGTCGATGTCGACTACGTGGTCAAGGATGCAAACGGCACCGTGCTTTACGAGGCCGACAAGCTTACGAAGAACCACACGGCCAAGTTCGCCAATGCGTTCGTCGCACTGAACATGCAGATCAAGTCAAATATCGAGGCGTTGATCAGCGATCCGGCTTTTATCAAGGCGATCCACTAGACCGAACCGATCCGGATTTAATTGCTGAACCGGCGCCCGATCCGACGGGTCAGGCGCCGGCGGCAGAGATGCCGGCGCGAGCCGGCGCCTGCATGCCTGCAGTGGCAGCGAATACGCGTGACGGAGTGTGAATCCCTATTTTGCGCCTCTGCGCGCAAGTACGGCGGGAAGCGTGCGCGCCATGATGAGCAGATCGCCTGAAATCGACCAGGTGTTTGCATACTGCATGTCCAGCCTGACGCGATCGGCGAAGGTGCGATCGTTCCGCCCGTTGACCTGCCACAACCCGGTGATGCCGGGTTTCATGGCGCAGTAGACGCCGAACTCCTCGCCGTAAATGCCGACCTGATCGACCATAATCGGCCGCGGCCCCACGATGCTCATGTCGCCGCGCCAGACATTGATGAACTGGGGCAATTCGTCGAGGCTGTAGGCGCGCAGAAAGCGGCCCAACCAGGTGACGCGCGGATCGTCGCTCAGCTTCTGATACATTTCCCATTCTTCGCGCGCGCGCGGATTCTTCGCCAGCATCTGCTGCAGCTGCTCGTCAGCGTCGCGCACCATGGAGCGGAACTTCAGGCATTGAAACGAGCGCCCGTGAGCACCGACCCTCGGCTGGGAATAAAGAATGCGCCCACCATCGAGCCTGAGGACGACAGCGATCGGAACGCCGATGACAAGCGCCACCGGCGACAGCAGAACACAGAGCAGAAGATCGAGAACCCGTTTGGCGACCGCCGATGCGCGCAATCCGCCCTTCAGACCCGCCGTTTGCGAGATATGCAGGCTGACTTCGCCAACGGGCGCGTTCATGTGTCCCCCGTAAAGTTCCTGAGCTGCGGCGCCTCCGCTCTTTCACGCAGTGCGCCGGCCCCGCCCGCTTTCACGGGCTTACCGAACTTCCCACCATTTGAGTTGAGTGCCCCTGCCGTGCGCTCACCCCGATCATCCCGTGATGGTAAACATCACAATTACCGCATCCGATCAAACGCATATCGGAGTGTCAAGGATGCGAGCCCAGATAAGCACAACTAAAACTTGGGAAATCAAGGACTTCCATCAATCCACAAATTTGTTGCCGGGTCCGATTCGAGGCTACAGGTCGAGCGCGGCTTTGCCTGACGAATTCTCACGACAGAGAGCCTGTGTCAGGCCTCGTCTTAGGTCGGAGGCCGGAGGACAACGGTTTCGACCGGATCGAGGTCCGGGTGAATCGTCTGATGCGACCGCCAGACAAATCCCGTTTTCGAATCGATCCAATATTCATTGTCGAACCGCCAATCGAGCTGCGAACACGATGCATGTTCGGCGACGTGCAGCACGTTGAGTTTCGCGCCCAGGATCGTGATCGTGTCGCGCGTCGGCACCTCCATGACGTAGTGGATGGCGGCCTGATAAAGCACGCGGTCGAGATCGATCTGGTAGTCGCAACCGCCGGCCGGTGCCGTGCGGGATACGAGCGGATCGCTTCCCTTGAAGAGGTCTTGCGACATGTTGTGGGGAAGCCCTGCCGTGCGCGTGATTCTGCCACCCTGCGTCTCGATGGCAAAATGCACCGACGATGTCCAAAGACGCACGTCGCGATTTTGCGTGGCGAGCGCGAGCAGTACCTGAGCGGAATCGCCAACCCGCACGCCCATGCTTGCGTACGGCACCGCGCCGGCCTGCGCCCGCGTGACGGCATCGTCGCCGGTCATCCGGTCGAACGACTGACGCATCATCTGCAAAGCGTCTGAGGACTCCGAATCGGGATCGGAACTGCAGGCCGACAAGAATGGCAACCCGACGCCCGCAGCGAGAAGGCCGCGACGCGTCCACCGGCCGGTCTCCGGGAATTCAGGGCGCCGGAATCTGGTCGACATTGGCAATGTAATCGCCATAGCTCGTGCGGCGGATCGCATCGTACAGCACCTGCTCCGGCTCGATCGTCTGTCCGCCGTCGCGCGTGACGGGGCGCAAGTTCATGTCGAAGTCGGACTGGCTGTTCAAGGGCACCATGAAGTCCAACGGAATGCGGATGATAAACCCCTTGTCGAACGAGCCTTCGCCGAACTGGGAGAACGGCACGTTCGTGAACGTGGCAAACAGGCCGATTTCCATGCCCGTATCGAACCGCCGCGAGATCGTCATGGTGCCGCCCACGTCGCCGGCGAGGTAGCGGCCGGCATCGACCTTGAAATCGAGATTGTACCATGGCGATTCATAGTAGACGGTCGCATGCCCGGTCAGCACATGATAGGGCTGCAGATCGAACAGCCGATCGAAGCCGCGCTGCCACACTTCGTATAACGTGCCGCCGAGCGCCCATCGGCTCTGGTCCGGGCGCCACAGAATTTCGCCACCGCCGCCGGCAAACATGCTTTCGAGTATGCCGCCGCGCGCCAGCGCATAGACGCCGGGCGCGAGCGTCGTCGTGTAGGATCCCTGCATCTCCTCGATGCCGTTCTTGCCCTTCTCGTAATACTGCAATGCGTCGCTGCGCACCTGCGGCAGGAGGCTGTTCGACGGCTCCAGTCCGCCATAGTCGGAAATGAGGTTGGCCTGCAATTCGCCTTCGAAACGAATTTGTCCCGTGAGGTTCATGCCGCCGGCCAGGCCGGCAAGAAGCTGGTAACGGTAGGGCTGGTTGGGATCGAACAGCGACTGATTGTACTCGGGAAGCAGGGACCAGTCGAATGCCGGGTAGTGAACGACGGGTTCGGAAATGCTGTCGAGCGAAACCGCGGATGCCTGCGTTGGAACGAGGGGCTCGATCTCGGTGCCGCCGCCATTGTCCGCGATGACCCGCTCGAGTGAGGATCTCGGCAGCACGATCTCGCGCGTCGGCATGCCGTCAGCCATGCTGATGATCCGAAACGTCTCCACGTTCGCGGGCATTGTGGCCATCAGCACGCGCGCAAGCCGGCCATAGGCTTCCGGCTCAGTCCGATAATGCGCGTTGGTGAACGCCACATTCACCTGGTTGCCGTCACGACCGATCGCGTCGATTTCGAGTGCCTGGGCCGTGGCGAGATCGATCGCGCGCGCCCTGGCGGCGGCGAAACCGTCGTCGTCCGTGCCGGAGTCGTGCCATGAGGCCATTTCCGTCAGGCGGCGCTCGAGAAGCTTCGGCGCGTCGGCGGCGGAGCAAATCTGAATCTTGCCGCGCGGATCGTCCATATCCGAAATCGCGACGTCGCGATAGCGATGATCGTGCGCTGTCGCAATCAGTTGAGCATAGCGGCCGCAATTTCCGCCGCCGCCCTTCACCGTGGCGACGAGTGTATCTCCATCTCCTTCGATCGACTGAATCACGGGCTGATCGGTCGTCATGCTTGCGCGCGCGAGTCGGCGCAATTCTTCGTCGGACCGGAGATGAGCCGGAAGGGGCGCGGCGCCAAAGCGCTGCTCGAACGGATCGGTTTTGGGATCGATGGTGAAGGAGGCCCGCAGCATCGGTGTCTTGCCGTACATGAAGGCGGCGCCCACCTGCAGCGAACGCGTCGCCTGATAAGAAGCGCCGACATTGACCTGCGTTGCCGGCTTGAAAATGTGCTGTTCGGTCTCGAGGCGATAACTGTCGGAACTGTATTCCGCGATGAGACTCAGGTTCTCGATGGGCGTCTTCCATGAAAATCCGCCAAACAGTGAGGCGTTCCGTCCATGAAAAAACTGATCGATGGGAAACAGCGATCCCGATCCCGAGACATTGCCGTTCGGCGCGGGCCTGTTGGCGAAACTCGGCACGAGCAGGGCGAACGGATTTTCGAACATCGCGGTTCCGGCCAGGCGTCCCCAGCCGAGGCCGAGCGTCGCATCGAAATCGCCGAGATGCTTGGATGCGACGAAGTATTCGGCGCCTTCCAGTCCGGTGCCGACCGTATCGTTGGCTCCTGCCGTGATGTCCGGCCATCCGCCGGTTTCGTCCTGCAGGCGAATGCGTACGCCGAAGCTTCTGTCGTAATATTCAGCGAAGTTGCCCGGCTCTCCGGATCCGAAAAGCCCCTTGGTGCCGATATAGCGGAACGAACCTTCGAGCCACGGCAACGCCTGAAAGCTGAAGCCGTATCTCTGCGTAAAGCCCGTGCCGGCCGCCCAGACGTTAAAGCTCCCGTCCGCAGACATATGCCCGCCGGGCATGTCGAGAAGGCCGGGCGAACCATAGAGATCGAGAATGGCGGGCTGCGAATCAGTCTGCGCCCATGCGGATGCCGAGAGCAGGAGCGACGCGACCAGCGCCCCCAGCATCACCGGCAAGGGATGGCCGGCAGAATCGGATACCGACACTGTCATCTGCCGCTGCTGCTGAAGCCCCAGCTGTCTTCCGAAGCAATGTCCGCCCGATCACGATCGAGCGGGCACACCCCTCAAGGGCGCTTCATGGAAAAAGCTGCGCACTTTGACTGCATTTTTGCGCCGGTGGCAACAAAGGAGAAGTTAACGCGACGTGCGTCTGGCCGTATGCTGACGAAGCGCACGGCCGACTTGGATGGAAAATTCCTGCGGCGCGGTCCTGTAATCCGGATGGCGCCCGCTTGCGCCGGGCTCGCTTTCATTGTTGTCGGTCTGAACGGCTATGGTATGTAGTCGCACGAGCAGTGTCGGGACCGTTCCAGGGGTGTGGAGGCGTCCGTTCCACCAAGTCCGAAGTGCAGTCGATGTTGTGCGCTCTCGGGGTGCCGCCGAGGCATCATCGGTATGCGCGCCGGATGCGACGCATACAAGAGAGTCACGGCAGCTGCGCCCTGAAGTTATTCTTCAATTCAATTGCGAGTTTTGACGATGACGGCGCGGCGATTCGGACGATGGGCAATCCTTGCGGCGGCAGGCATGTTTCTCGCAGCCGTCGGCGTTCAATCCGGCGCCAACGGTCAGCAATCGTCCACGACCGGATCGGGCGTCGGTGCGGGCTATTGTGCGACCACGCCAGACCCCGCCGCCTGCCAGCAATTGCTGAACAGCGCAATCAGCCAGGGCCTGGTGCCGCAAGGGGCTGCGTCCGGACAGTTGCAGCTTCCCGGTACGGGACAGCCGGGCGGCGAGGTGAACGGCATCATTCCCGGGCCGCCGCCGTCGGTCACCGTCACCCCGGTTCAACCTCTGGAAAAGAGGCCGCGTGAACGCTCGCATCTTGAAGACATCTATTCGCAGCGTGCAGGAACCGAACTGCATCAGTTCGGCTACGATCTCATCGGCAATGGCGGGACGATATCTGCCCTGCAGATCGGCGCCATCCAGGACGATTATATTCTGGGCCAGGGCGACGCGATCATCGTCACCCTGCGCGGCCAGGAAAACGCAACCTA
This sequence comes from Rhizomicrobium sp., assembly GCA_050010175.1. GTDB lineage: Bacteria > Pseudomonadota > Alphaproteobacteria > Micropepsales > Micropepsaceae > Rhizomicrobium. Next base: position 24,345 of record JBEKLN010000046.1, on the reverse strand, counting down.
CAACATCTTCGTCGACCGGGACGGCAATGTGACGCTGCCGCGCCTGCGGCCCGTATCGGCGGCGGGCCGGCGGTTCGGAGATTTCAGGGACGAACTCAACTCCGCCATCAAGCAGGGCTATTTGCAGACGCAGGCCTATATCACGATGGGCCAGGTCCGGCAGATTTCCGTCAATGTCGTCGGTGAAGTGACAAATCCCGGCGTCTACGCGCTCAGCGGCCTGTCGAGCATGCTCGATGCGCTGAACGTGGCCGGCGGCGTGAAGAAAACGGGCTCGCTGCGAAAAGTCTCGGTCGATCGCGACGGCAAGAAAATCACTGTCGATCTCTACAAGTTTCTCTCGCCCGACGGATACGCCCCCAACGTCACGTTGCGGCAGGGCGACAGGATCATCGTGGCACCGCTGGGCGCAACGGTCGCCATCTCCGGCGATGTGCGACGGCCGGGCATCTACGAACTTCCGTCCGGCGTCGGCGGCGTTTCGGCCCGGGAGGTGCTGTCGCTCGCCAACGGCTATGCCATCCGCGGCAAGTACCGGCTGACCACGCTGCGAACCCACGCCAACGGGACGCAGGAATATGTCGACATGACTGCGCACGCCGGCGCTGAGGTGCGCGACGGGGAAATACTCACCGTCAATGCGGCGGTAAACTATGCGGCCGGCAATGTGACGCTGGCGGGCAATGCGAGACTTCCCGGCGTCTATGCGCTCAACCGGGCGCGCACGCTGCACGAGCTTCTTCCGGACGCGCGGGCATTTCTGCCGCTGACCTACATGCCGTTCGGGTTCATCATGCGCGAGGATCCGCAAACACTGCGACGGTCGGTGATTCCATTTTCGGTTGAGCTGCTGATCGAAGGCAAGTTTGATGCCCCCCTTCAGTCGCAGGACGTCGTTCATATCCTGACGTTCAATGCGATGCGCGAGCTTCTCGGGTTGCGGACAGGTCCCAATTCGCCACAAGCCAACCAGCAGAACATGCGCCCGGCGCTGACGCCGGCAACCGGCATACAACAACCGGTCAACTGCCCGCCGGCAACGCAGGCAACCTCGACGACGACGGAAGCACAGGGAACACAGAACACGGGCAATGGCGGGGTGTCGCAGCAGCTCATGGGGCTGTTGGCCAATTCGCAGGCGAACGCATGGGCCGGCTGTCAGCAGGCTGGCCGGACAACTGCGACACCGTCGCCGATGACGATGATGTCCGCAGGCCAGATGGCTGCCCCCGGCACAGGTGCGCAGAGCAGCAGCGAAGACACGTCTGCAGTCGCCCAGGGCGGACCTCCGAGCGGCACGGATGCCGGAAGCATGCCCAGCGCCGTTGAAGGATTGACCGCCGACGAAGCGGCCACCGTCGGTTTCGTTGTCACCGACTATCGCGTGACGATCGATGGCGCCGTGCGGGCGCCGGGCGACTATCTGGCCGTTCCCGGCGTTCCGCTCGACGAAATCATCGACGCCGCAAACGGGCTCACGCCCGATGCCGATCTGAATTCCGTCGAAATCACTTCCACGGCGATCGACAACATCGGCGGCATGGCGGCATCGACCCGCAAAATGTATTCGCTGACGCCCCAGTCGCTGACGACAGTGTCCCTGCTGCGTCTTGACGTGGTCCACATCCCCAACGTCATGCTGGATCAGCAGGAGGGCAGCATCGATGTCGAGGGCGAAGTCCAGTTCCCGGGGACCTATCATCTGTTGCGCGGCGAGCGTCTTTCGTCCGTTCTGCAGCGCGCCGGAGGGTTGACGCGCGAGGCATACCCCATCGGCGCCATCTTTCAGCGTCCCTCCATCGCGGACGTCCGCGAAGCGGCCTATGAACGCGAAGCGGACGATCTCCAGAAACAGCTGATAGCCTCGGTCGCCCAGGGCGGGAGTGCGCTCGCCAGCGCCAACGGCGTGCAAGGCGGACTCAACGCCGAAGCTGCGGCGTTCGTGGCCGACGTCATCCGCCAGCTGCGCACCAAGCCGGCCGACGGGCGAATGTCGGTGATCGCCGATCCGGCGGCCCTGGCGGCCGACCCGCAGGCCGACATCGAACTGAGACCCGGCGACAAGCTTCTCATTCCCAAACGGCCGAGCGAAGTCGACGTGACCGGCGAAGTGCTCAATCCGGGCAGCTTCCGTTTCAATTCCAAGCTGAACGTCGCCGACTACATCAACCTCTCGGGCGGTTACGACCGCTACGCCGACGACGACCACATCTTCGTCATCAATCCCGACGGTACATCCCGCCGCATCTCCGACGATCTGTTCGATTTCGACCCGCCAACGCTGGCACCCGGGACCGTCATCGTCGTACCTCGGGACCTGAGACCGCTGGACCTCGGATTCCTCACGGTGACCGTGACCAAGGTCATGTCCGATCTGGCGATTTCAGCCGCTTCGCTGGCGGTTCTGTCGAAAAACAATTGATCGGTGCCCAGGTCATGGCTTTGCACGGCCCACCGTCATAAAGTATCAGGGCGGCCAACAGGCACCCATTGTGCGCGTCCGCGGTATCGCATCAAAATTTTCGAGCCGGAACGGATTGGGCGGCGTCCGATCCCGGAACGCGGCAAGACAGGCAGACGATGTCAGACATTCCGAGCGACGATGCAGGTGAAACGGAGAGCAAATTTCTCGACATAGCGAAGCTCAGATTCGAATTCAGGACTTACTACCTCCTCTTCATTGCCGTGTTCGCTGCCTTTTTTGCGGTCGCCGCGGTTTTCGTTTTCCTCGTCGAGCCGGTCTATACCGCGACAGCGCTTGTGGGACCGGCCGACAATTCCGATCAGCCATTCGGACTGGACGCCGCCGGCCTTGGTTCGGGCATCGGCAGCGCGGTCAAGCACCTCCATGTCGGCGGTCTTCTCGGCCAGAACAACGACGACTCCTTCAATGAGTATGTATCGCTGCTGACATCGACGCGCCTTGCATCGGTTCTCGTGAACAAGGATCACATTCTGCCGGAGATCTTTCCGAAGGACTGGGATGCGGTCAACAAACGGTGGTATCCGCGCGATAATCCGGTCGATCAGGCGATCGATGCCGCCAAACGAGTGCTGAAGCGCCCGGTTAAGCCGGCACCGGATGTCGATGATCTGATAAAATTCTTCGATCAAAACCTGAATGTCGATCTTTCGCTCGAAACTTCGTTCGCAACGGTCACTCTGAAATTCCGGGATCCGGTCGAGGCCGAGCGCATTCTCAATCTTGTCCTTCTTGAAGCCGACAATATCATTCGCGAAGACAAGCGGCGCGACGTATCGGCCCGCATTGCCTATCTGAACATGGCGCTCGAGCGGCTGACGCTGGCGGACCAGAAACCCGCGATGATCGATGTTCTCTCGCAACAGCAGCAGGAAATGATGATGATCGAATCCGATCATCGCTACGCCTCGACCCTTATCGACCAGGCGCACGCACCGTTGAAGCCGACGTCGCCGGTTCCCACGCTCGACGCCGCCATTGCCTTCGGCCTGTCGTGCCTTGCCTGGTTCGGCCTGGTGCGATTGGCGCCGGAGTCCGGCCAGTGGCGCCGATTCGTCAATGCATTCGCGCGGCCGCGCGTACGCAGACGGCGGCGCGCCAATCCGGCGGTCGCCGCCAAGGCGCAATCACCGGCGGCAGGCTGAACGTCAGATCGCTCCCAACGCGACAGGGTGAGACGAATTGTGCGGGATTTTCGGTTGGATCACGTCAAAGCCACGCACCGACGATCCGCTGACGGTGGCGCGGCTCACCGACCTTCTCGTTCACCGCGGGCCTGACGGTTCGGGCTACCATTTCGCCACATCCGCCGACGGCAGGCATCATATCGCTCTCGGCCAGCGCAGGCTTTCGATCATCGACATCGAGGGTGGCGCCCAACCCATGCAAAGCGCTGACGGCAAGATCGTCCTCATCCAGAACGGCGAAATCTACAACTACATCGAGCTGCGTGACGAGTTGCGGGCGATGGGTCGCGTTTTCCGTACCCAATCCGACACGGAAGTGCTCATCGAAGCGTGGCGGGCGTGGGGCAACGGCGCGCTGGCGCGCCTGCGCGGCATGTTCGCCCTGGTGCTGTGGGACGAGCGGAAACAGGTGCTTGTTCTGGCACGCGACCCGTTCGGCAAAAAGCCGCTGTTCCTGGCGGAAGCCGGCGGCACACTACTCTTCAGCTCCGAGATTGCGCCGCTGCTGCACTATCCCGGCATTACACGGCAGATCGAACCTGGCGCAATCGATCAGTATCTGCTCAACCGCTTCGTTCCCGGTCCGAAGACATTTTTCAGAGACATCCGCAAGCTTCAGCCCGGTTCTCTTGCGGTATGGCAAGCCGGAACACTGACGGAGTCGCGCTACTTCGTTCCGCCTCTGGCGGACTGTGAACCCGACATCTCCGATCCGCGCGAGGCGGCAGCCGCACTGTCGCAGGTGCTGGACGAAGCCGTGCGCATCCGCATGCGAAGCGACGCGCCCTATGGCGCCTACCTGTCGGGGGGAATCGATTCTTCGGCCATCGTCGCAACCATGGCGCGGCATGGCGGAAAGGTCCGGACCTTCTCCGTGGGATTTCGCGACGATGCGGACTCCGAGCTGGAATTCGCGCGCGACGTGGCATCTCGGTTCGGCACGGATCATCACGAACTGGTCGTCGAGCCGGACAGCTTTCTGGCGAACTGGCCGACCGCGATCGACCATCGCGGTGCGCCGGTCAGCGAAGCATCCGACATTCCGATCCTGATGTTGTCCAGATCGGCCGCGAGTTCCGTGAAGATGGTGCTGACCGGCGAGGGCGCCGACGAAATGCTCGGCGGCTATCCCAAGCACCGGGCCGAACCGTGGGTGGAGCCGTACCAGGGCGTCATGCCTTCTTTCGTGCACGACGCGCTCGTGCGGCCGCTGGTCGACACATTGCCGTATAGCGCGCGGCGCCTGCAGATTCTGGGCCGCGCGCTGGGAGAACGGGACACACCAGCGCGGCTGCGCGCCTGGTTCGGCAACGGCTCCAGCGCGGAGCGTCGGGCGCTTCTGGGCAACAATAGCACTGTTCAGCCGCCGGATAATTTTCCCTTTGCGCCGTCTCATGCATCGGCGCTGAGACGCATGCTCTACTTCGACCAAACATCATGGTTGCCGGATAATCTTCTCGAGCGCGGCGATCGCATGATGATGGCGGGTTCCATCGAAGGACGTATGCCGTTTATGGACACCGAACTTGCCGGGATCGCCGCGCGGATTCCCGACCGTTTTCTGGTCGGCTTGAGCGTCGGCAAACGCGTGCTGCGCGCGGCGCTGCGCGATGTTCTTCCGAAGCGCATCATCGAGCGCCGCAAGATCGGCTTTCGCGTGCCGATCCACGCCTGGTTTCGCGGTGGTCACAGGGAAATCTTGCGCGATCTATTGACGAGCGAAACATCGCGCCTCGGCCAGCTGTGCAATCCGGCCGTCGTCAATTCATGCCTCGCCGATCATCTCGACGGCCGGCGCAATAATGAACGAATCCTTTGGACGCTCGCGAATCTGGAGATGTTCCTCAGACAATATCGGTGCGAGGGAATGGAGCCCGGGCCAACGTCGATGCTCCATCGCCATAAATCCGGGCCAGCGCCTGTCGTGCCTGCCGGTCCGTGAAGCGGTCGGCGACGCGGGCGACCATCGCGGCAGAGAAGTGTTGCCAGCGGCCGGACGACCAGATTGCCGCAATCCGCTCGGCCACCTGTTCCAACCCGTCGCCATCACCCACCATCAACTCCGGAGCCCCAACGACGGAAGCGCTGAACCCATGATCGCTGGCGAACGGGACGCACCCTCTCGCCATGGCCTCCGTCAAGGCGTTCGAATGGCCCTCGCCGAACCAGCGCGACAGAAACAGAAAGAAATGGCTCCCGTCCAATCGGGTTTCCACTTCGTCCGGCGAGAGCGGTCCGGTGAATTCGATGCCGTCCCCATTCAGCCCGAGCCGATCCAATTCGGCGCGGTAGCCCGCGTCGCATGCACCGACAAGTGCAAACGCCGCCTCCGGAAATTGGCGCCGCAGCAATTGGAAAATGAGCAATGCGGAGTCTACGCCCTTCTCTCGCGACACGGCGCCGACATAGATGAACCGCGGCGATGCCGGCAGCGTCTCTTCCCGCCGCCGGCGAAGCATTGTGCCGGGCACAAAGTTTGGAAGCCAGATCAGCTGTCTGTCCGGCGCCAGCGTTTTCAACCACCCGCCATAGGACTCACCTTCGTAGGCGACGGCCGAAGAGGACAGAAGAAGGCGGCGAAACATCCAGCGGTACCCTGCCGTCGATTGGGTGTACCGCCGCACCTGCGTTCCGGCCCGCAGGTCGACGGTCAGGGCATAGCCGCGCAGGCGCGCCGCGGCGGCGAGCAGCAACTCGGGCGCGAGAAAGTGTCTGCACAATGGCGTGAAATGGATGGCAGTGCCGCGGCCGGAATGAAGGAGAATGCGTGCGAAGGTGACAAAGAATCCGCCGGCATATTGCAGCACCCTGCGAAATCGCGATCCAGACGTTTGCGGATAGCGCCGGAGCTTCACGTGTTCGACGAGCGTTTCCAGAACGATCGACAGACGCAGGTTTGCGCTTTCATAGCCTCCCCGTGCCGGCTTACCGGGTTCTGCGACGGGACCAAGGAGGATGACACGCTCGAATCCGGGCATCGGTCAGGCCGGACGTAACGAGTCTGCGTGCGTCGCCGACGACAAACCGCGATAAAGCCGGGCATGCGCGTCGATCATGCGGGCAAGGCTGAATTCTTGTTCGATACGCAGGCGGCCGGCCTCTCCCGATCTCGCGCACAAATCCGAATCATCCAGCAGGCGCACGATATGGCCGACGAGCGTCTCAACATCGTTCGGCGATAGCAGATACCCGGTTTGTCCGTCCTCCACAATTTCGCGGGTGCCGCCGCATTCGGTGGCGAGAACGGGTTTGCCGACCGCCATGTACTCCATGATCGCGTTGGCGATGCCTTCTCCGTGGACGGCAGCGTTCGACGTCAGAACCCCGATCGTGAAGGTGTTCACGACACTCTCGACATCCTGCCGCAACCCGAGCATGCGAATGCGCGCACTCGGATCGGACGACAGCATGGTTTCGTAGCGTTGTCGGTTCGGGCCGTCGCCGACCGCGATAAACGTGACGTCGTCGCGCATCGCGGTAACCGTTCGCGCCGCCCGGAAGAACGAGTCCCAGTCCTTCCTGTCGCTGAAGGACGCAACCATACCCACGACATGCGGCGTTGAAATTCGCAGCATGCGGCGCATTTCGGCGGCGGGCATCAGGAATGCGATGCGGCCGGGATCGAACCCATTGACGATGCAAATGCCTTTACGCGGCGGCACACGGTAGGCCGAGAGGCCCGCGCGGGAATTGGCCACCACCACGTCCGAAAACGGAATCGTCAGCTTGCCGCGCAGGAAATCGCGGTTGCGCCACGTCAGCCCTGCCGGCGCATCCTGCACGAAGGCGTTGACGACTTTGGCGCCGGCCAGTCTCGCCAGTGGCGCCGAGTAAAACGAGCACATGCTGCTCCACGCATGGACGATATGCGGCCTGAACTCCCGCATGACCCGATGCAACCGAAGAAAGATCATAGGATCGTAGCGCACAGCGCGCGGCAGGAAATGCGCCTTGATGCCGAGACTCCAGAAAGCATCGTACTGGATTACATCGGACAGAAGAACGAGTTCGCTGACGAATCCGGGATCGTCCTTCATTCCCTTCAGCAACTCCAGCAACTGGCGCTCGATACCGCCGGCGACGAGCGAGTGAATGACATGGAGTATGCGGATCGGCGCGCGTGTTCCCGGAGCACGCGTTGTGCCGGTCGCGCCAGAAGCTTCGGCCGCGTCCGGATTTGGCGCGGCGGCCAAATCTGCGCCGGGCGAGGCGCCGGTCCGAAAGTCAGCCATCGATCATCGGTTCGAGTCGCACGCGTGCAATACGCCGCGGATTACCGGCAAGCGTGCCGGATGCAGTCAGCGCGCTGGTTTCGCTCTTGTATCCGAACACACGCGATTGGAACAGCCGCAGCACGGACAGCATCGGAGGGCCGTCGTCCAGTGCGATCCGCAGCGTCCGCCCCCTCGGCGTGATCAGGGTGGTCACGGCATCCTCCTGCTTCAGGCGGACGTCCGGAGCCAGCATGAAGCGGATGCTCCATTTGATGTCGCTGGACACTCTGCGGCCGGCGAGCGAATCGTCAATGAGAACAGACCCCGACTCGTCTACGCTAACCGTTCGTCGATGCCTGACATCGTGGCGCCGGACGAAGCCGTCGTGCTCGGCGGTAATCGAATATTCCGAGCGCTCCACGATTGACGCCAGCGCATGGCGCGACCAGTTGAACGGTCCGGCGATCCTGCTCTGATTGGCCTGATCGATGGAGAGCGTGTTGTGCGCGACCGTGCCGCGGAAATAGTCGCGCCATTTGCGGCCGGAATGGTAGAGATAGGTGCCCGCATCGACGATCAATTGCTCGTCTCCCCAGGATAACCACACGCTGAGCGCGTCGGCATGGCCATGCGCGGCAATGGATTCGAAACCAAGCGGTCCGTGATCGAACACGAGCACCAGCGTTCCCTGCGGCGTCGGCTTTCGCCAAACCGTGTAGCCGCCCGCATCGAACACCCGCATGCCGGCTCGTTGGGATGCGGCAGCGGCGATCTCATGCGCCCCCCATATATCGCGCAAGGCAGAGTCCGCGCGCGGCGGCACAAGCTCGGGCGCATTCAGCCATCGGGCAATCAGCAGGACGATCGACGCTGCGTAACGATCTTCCGGCGCTTCGGTGAGCGCCAGCACGCGCGATTCGTCACCATCGCCGATCGCAGGCGTATGCGCGTCGTCGTCCATCAGCCACAGCAGGTGATCCGCGGCTCTCGCCGCGCGCGACGTGAACGCCTCGCTGAATCCGCACGCCGACGCGTCCGCCGCAATCCCGGCCAGTGCAAACCATTCGAGCGCGTAGGCCGCATAGAGAACGGACTGCTCGGCTCCCACGCCATCGGCATGGAAGAGCGCGTCCATGCGGCCCTCCAGGTCGTCCTGCGCCGACGCGCGCAGCGCTTCTGCATTCCGCAATCCGGGCAGGCAGGTGGCCGCCACGAACTGCGCGACAAGCTCGGCCACGCGGTGATTGTTGGCCGACGAAAACAAAGAGGGGTAGCGATCGATCCAGAACAGATGTGCGTCCAGGAACGATCGGGCGTCGCGATCCAGCTCGCGCTGCGAATGGTCGCTCAGAAAGCCATATGCAGCCAGCAGCGACATGACCCGCGTTGCAGCTTCGATCCCGCTCGTCCAGTTGATGCCGCGGAACGGCGGATTCATCTTCATCCACGAGCGGAGAATTTCCGCGACAAGATCGTTCCTCCCCGCAAGTGCTGCAACCGGCAGGAATTGCAGGCGGTTCAATTCCCAGACGTACTTGACGTCGCCCTTCTTGCGTTCGTGGCGATAGTTGCAGCGGAACGCGAATTTTTGCGCACCCGGCCATCGCTTCCCCGTGACGGGATCAAGCTGCCATAACGCGTCCCAGTCCGGTGTCTCGGGCCACGTCGAGCCCAGAAGAACGAAGCGACGCTCGGCAATGCGCGTAGCTCCCATTTGCACCAATGGCATTAAGGACCCAATCCGCGACGGCACCGCGCCGCGAAGTCCCAGCACCGGACCGTCAAAGCCCCCGAAATCCTCCCAGCACCATTGGCGCAACGAGTCCGCAGCGCGTCTGGAGAGCTCCGTCATGCGATAGGCGAACTCCGGCCTCGACATGCGAGCGGCCCGGCGCAAACGCCAGACAATGCGTTCGACCGCGCTCACTGCTTTTGGTCTGGGATCGGCATGGTCACGAAAGTTACGAAAGCTGAGACGGGGTCGTTTGGGTCGCGCGTCCAAGCGCCACTGACCCGGTCAAGCGTTCGCCGAGCGCCGTGTCGTACGCCGCGAGCAGCTTGGGAATTTCGTGCGGCCACGCAAGCTGGTCTTCGATGCGCGCGCGGCCGGTGGCGCCCATGGCCGCACGACGCGCCGGATCGTCGAGCAGCGCGATGATCTTGTCGCCGAAATCCTTCACGTCGGATGCATAGAGCGACGCGTCCTGCGCCGAATAGCGTCCCTCCGTGAGATCGAACTGCACGATCGGCTTGCCGACGGCCATGTATTCCATGATCTTGTTCATGGTGGATTTGTCGTTCATGGCATTCGGGCGGTCGGGATTGACGCAGACTTCGGCGGAGCACAGCACGGAGAAGAATGTAGCGTCATCGACGCGGCCGGTGAACGTGAAGATATCGTCGAGCTGCATGTCGCGGGCGAGGCGTCTGACGTTCGCCGCTTCCGGTCCGTCGCCCACGATGACAAACTGCACGTCGCGCCGTCCGCATGTGTCGCGCATATGGGCGGCCGCTTCGAGCAACAGATCCAGTCCTTCCTGGCCTCCGATCACGCCGATATAGGCGACCATGTGGGCGCGGCCCTTCTTCCAGGCGTCGTCGGGCGGAACCAGCCGGATGCGCGCCAGATCCGGACCCGAGCGCACGACAAACACGCGATCCGCAGCCATCCCACCTCGCTCGATGGCGATGGCGCGATAGGATTGATTGGTGGCGATCGATACATCGGCGAGCCAGAAGCTCAAACGCTCGAAGAACACGACGATCTTCCAGAGAAAATTGCGGTGGCCGAACTTCGCTTCGTAGAGTTCGGGATTGATGTCGTGATGATCGAAGATAAAGCGGGTGCCGAACAGGAGCTTGAAGATCGCGCCGATCAGGAAAATGAGATCCGGCGGATTGCAGGCCTGGATGACGTCGAACCCGCGTTCGCGATAGACCCTGATCGCGAGCCACAATTCCCAGAACAAGGCGGTGGAGTATTCCAGCAGATAACCCATTGCGCCCGTCGCTTCGAACGGCAACGGGTGGCGATAGATGTGGATGCCGTCGAGAATTTCGCGTGCCTCGGTCGCGCCTTTACCTTTCGGGCAGATGACGGAGACCTCGTATCCCGCATCGCGCAGCGTGCGCGCCTCCGCCCAGACCCGGCGATCGAACGGCACGGGCAGATTTTCGACGATGATGAGAACGCCGCGGGCCACGTTACCAATTCACCCCGTGATAATTCGCACGGTCTCTCAGCGCCGGAACGTGCGCGAAGTCGAGCAGAAGCTGGCCATCGCTGAGATTGCCGGCGGGCCCGACATATTCCGGCACATTGGCGGTCAGGATCACGATGTCCGCCTCCTCGAGGGCTTCCTCCGCCGAACCGACGAGCAGGCTTGCGATATGGGGAATGGTCGCGTGGACGTAATCACGGTTGGCTCCGGTCAGCATCGATAGCCTGACATTGTTGTCGAAGATGCGCAAAGCGCAGCCCTTGCCCATCAGCCGTTCGGCCAGAATGATGAAGGGGCTTTCCCTCAAATCGTCAGTACCGGCCTTGAAGGCGCAGCCGAGCACTGCGATGCGGCGCTTGCCGAACGACAATACCCATTCGACCGCGCGCTCGATCTGCTGCTGGTTGCTGGCGATGATCGACTGCAGCAGGGGCAGTTCGAGATCGCACTGGCGCGACAGATGGGCGATGGCGCGTGTGTCCTTGGGCAGGCAGGAGCCGCCGAAGGCGAATCCCGGATTGAGGTAGGCGGACGAGATGTTGAGCTTGCGGTCGCTGCGGAACACGTCCATCACCGCGTGACTGTCGATCTCCAGCGCCTTGCAGATATTCCCCACCTCGTTGGCAAAACTGACCTTGAGCGCGTGCCAGACATTGTCGACGTATTTCGCGATCTCGGCGATCTCGGGTGAGACTTCGATGCGATGCCCGGGCAGGCCGTCATAGAGCGCCATCACCGCCTGCGCGGTCTTGCCGTCGTCGGACCCGACCACGGTTTTTTCCGGGTTGTGAAAATCGGCGACTGCACTGCCTTCCCTCAGGAACTCGGGGTTGATTGCGACCGCAAAGTCCGTCCCAGCGCACTTTCCCGACGCACTTTCAAGCTCCGGCAAGACGAGATTGCGATACGTGCCCGGCAACATGGTCGACCGCACGACGACGGTGTGATGCGAACTCGTTTTGCCGATCTCCGTGCCGATCTCGCGCAGCACGCGCCTGAGGGCTCCAGTATCGAGGCTGCCGTTGCGGGCGCTGGGCGTACCGACGCAGACGAAAGACACGTCGCTGCCGGCAACGGCATCGCCCGCGTCCGTCGTCGCGGTCAACCGGCCCTGAGACACCGCTTCCTCGATCAGCGCGGAAAGCCCGTCTTCGACGATCGGCGCCTGGCCGCTCCGGATGCGTTCGGCCTTGCCGGCGTTCATGTCGACGCCCGTGACGTGGTGGCCACGTGCGGCAAAACTGGCAGCCGAGACCGTGCCGACGTAACCCAGGCCGAAAACGCTCAATCTCATCGAAATGATCGGAAAAACCGCCCAACCGCTGCGCCTTCGGTTTTAGACTATTTCCCCCGTGCTTCAACGAGGTGGGCACCCATTCGCGCAGGCATCCCCGGCCTTAGCCGCAATGGCCAACCGCTGATTGCACGCGCGGCCGACGGTTGCGGACAACTCCGTGCTTGACCGCGGAGAGGCGGATTCCTATTTTCCCGCAAATCCAGGATCAATCTCCATGACGGACGGACCAATCGAAAGCGCCGACACTGCGGCGCCGGCGTTTTCGCGCGGCCGCGCTGCGCTGGTGCTGGCGGATGGCACGGTGTTCGAAGGCGCAGGCTTCGGCGCTGCCACCGAAGCGGTGGGCGAAGTCTGCTTCAACACGGCGATGACCGGTTATGAGGAGATCCTCACCGATCCGTCCTATGCGGGACAGATCGTCGCCTTCACCTTCCCGCATATCGGCATCGTGGGCACCAACGCCGAAGACATCGAATCGCTGAACCCGGCGGTGCGCGCGATCATCGTGCGCGCGGAAGCGCATATCCCTTCCAATTACCGCGCACTGTCGACGCTCGATCGCTGGCTGAAGGTGAAAAACATTCCGGGCATCGCCGGCATCGACACCCGCGCGCTCACATCGCGGATTCGCGAGAAGGGCATGCCGCATGGCGTGGTCGCGCACGCGGCGGACGGCAAGCTGGACATCGATTCACTCGTCAAGACGGCACGCGCGTTTCCGGGCCTCGAAGGACTCGATCTGGCGAAAGAGGTGAGCTGCCGCCAGAGCTACACGTGGCGCGAGACTCCGTGGGAATGGGACAAGGGTTACGGCAGCGAAGAGAACGGCAGCTGGCGCGTGGTCGTTCTGGATTACGGCGTGAAACGCAACATCCTGCGTCAACTCGCGGGACACGGCGCGGAGATCGTGGTCCTGCCGGCGCAAGCGACCTTCGAAGACGTGATCCGCTACGAGCCCGACGGCGTGTTGCTGTCGAACGGACCCGGCGATCCGGCCGCCACCGGCGAGTACGCCATTCCCACCATCCGCGCGCTGGTCGAGTCCCACATGCCCGTGTTCGGCATCTGCCTCGGCCATCAGATGCTGGGGCTCGCGCTGGGCGCCAAGACACGCAAGATGGCGCAGGGCCATCACGGCGCCAATCATCCCGTGAAGGATCTCGAAACCGGCAAGGTTGAGATCGTGTCGATGAATCACGGCTTCACGGTCGATCGCGAAACGCTACCGCGCGGCGTGAAGGAGACCCATGTCTCGCTGTTCGACGGCACCAATTGCGGCATCGCACTGGAAGGCCGTCCGGTGTTTTCGGTGCAGTATCACCCCGAAGCCTCACCGGGCCCGATGGACAGTCATTATCTGTTCGAGCGGTTCGCGAAAGTCGCGAAAAAGCACGCGGCATGATGGCCGGGCGTTCTGACAGGCCCAACGAAAGCGAGTCGTGGTAACGTTGTACTTGTCACCATTCTCCGTCTCGCCGGGAGCGCCCAAAATGGGTGGCGATCGGTCCGGGTTGCTCGGTCGAAGTTCGCTACGTCATTGACATATACGTCATTGACATATAAAAATCCCGCGCATGCGCTTCGAGTTCGACCCGCAGAAGAGCGCACGAGACGAACGGGAGCGCGGGCCTCCGTTTGCTGCGGCAGGACGGCTGTTCGACGGCATCCGCCTTGAATGGGAAGACAGGCGAAAGAACTATGGCGAAACGCGTCTCAACACGCTCGGCGAAATCGAAGACCGCGTCTTCTGCGTCTCGTTCACGCGGCGTGGAGAAACCATCCGCATCATCTCGTTCCGCAAAGCCAACGCCCGCGAAACGCGGCGCTATCGCGATTATCTCCGCGAACGAAGCGCGCGCGGCGAAGATTGACCGGACGAAAGTCGATGCGACCACCGAAGCGGGCATCGCGCGCCACGCGCGGCACGACCGCACGGAAATGCCGCCGCATCGTACATGGAAAAAGATGGTCCGCGACGGCGGCGTTCTGCTCGTGCCGCCGGCGGACGTGGATGTGCGCGGTATCCGGGAGAAACTGCAGCTGTCCCAGGCGGCATTCGCTGCCCGGTTCGGTTTTACCGCCGCGGCCGTGCGCCAATGGGAGCAGGGCCGCCGCCAGCCTCATGGACCTGCACGTGTGCTGCTGACGATCATCGACCGCGAGCCCGGCGCCGTGCGCCGCGCGCTCGAAGCGGCGGAGTAGGCGTCACATGCTCGGCCACAAGAGTACGTAGCAGGTAATGGATTACCCGTCGCCCCATTTCCACGAAATGTCCCGCAGAGTAACGAACGCGGGCTGAGATGCACTGCAACGCGTGCATTTTATGCTTGGGGCGTAATTCTTGAATTTTGCGCATTCCAGCCGACCGGCTCGAGCATGTTCTGAACGGGCCCGAGGGAACGAAACGGATTTTTCGGCCTGAACCTGCGCTGAACCCTGTCGTCTGCCCGACCGGCAGTCTCCGTCAGGGCGTAACGTCGCGAACGCAGCGTCCCCGAAAGGACCGCTGACGAGCGACCAGACTCCGAACGTTAGCCGGGTCCGCGCGCACGCCCATCTCTTTCGCACGGTTTGTGAACTGGGACGCGACGGTTTCCATGTCGTCCTCCTCGCGAGACAGTTCACCAAGCCGGTCCAGATAGTGCGCCCGAAGCTCGGGTGTCATGCGGAGCCTGAGCGCCAGGGCAGTGAGATCGCTCTCCGTCGCCAGCTGGGCATCCTGACCACGCCGGAGTTGTTCGACGTTATAGAAAGCTGCGGCAAAATCGGCCCGTGCCTCCTGCGGCAGGTGGTTCAGGGCCGGACTGCCGAGCGCCGCCTGCCAGGAGCTGTCCGCCCAGATGCGCAGCGGCGTGTGGAACGCCTCGGGCATGAGCGGGTCTGGTCCCCCCTTGCTGGCATCGGCGTAGGTCTGCGGATCGGCGGCCCAGATCTCCGCGTCCGCGGCGAGCTTATCGCGGAGCGCCGCTATACGCTGTTGCAGGCAAGGCGCCAGCGCCGCGCGTTCCGCTGCAGCTACGAGGTCGTATTGTAAATCGGTGCGGAAATTGCGCTCAATCGAGTCTGCGTCGCGCGACATCCGTACCGCTTCCACCGCCTGCTCGAGCGCGAGCGCGGTCAGCACGCCAAGCACGATGATCCCGTACTCTTTCAGGAACTCGCGTAAGCCGTGAAATGGCTTCGGCCTGTGGATGTCCATGGTCGCTGCCCCTCGCCCATTTGATCACGTCCTATCAGACCCGTTGGCCCCACAAAAGCCGCGGTAACCAGCGAAAAATGAGCCGGAGTCGATTCGTCTCAGGTTGGACCGGCGAATACAGTCATGTGCGTCGAACATTCTCCCGCGGGATTGCGGGCACGATTTACGCTGCGGCAAGCGCTTTGCGCACGCCCACGGGATTGCCCTTGATAGCGCGCAACAGGGTCCGTGCCGGCCCGCTGGGTTTTTTCGCGCCCCGCTCCCATTCCTGCACCGTTCGCACGCTGAATTCGAAAGCCGCGGCAAACTGCGCCTGTGTCATGCCGGTTGCCCGCCGGACGGCGCGCACGTCGATCTCGGGCGCCATATCGGGCGCGGCATCGGCATTGGACGCGATCTTCCGGGCAATATCGCCGTCGGTCATCGCATCGACCTTTTTCCAGTCCGTCGCCGCCAGCGCCTTGCGTAAGGCGATTCTATGCTGCCGGCGGAATTTGCCTGAGCCGCCGGTTGGGCGGCAACCTCACCGCAAATGCTTGCGCACCACGAGTTTCAGCCCCGACCAGACATCCGTCACGGCGCACACCTTGACGTCGACGAGATCGGTTGCGAGCGCGAGCTTTCGCACCCCGCCTTCCGTCACGTCCGTCGGTATCTTCGCGGATTTTTTGGTCCACGACACCCAGACGGCGCCGTCGGGTTTGATGGCGTCGCGTGCTTTCGGCAACGACCGTCTGAGATCGGCGAGTGATGTTGAGAACAGGTGCACGAGATCGCACTGGCCGCTACGCGATGTCGACACGAAGGAAACGCCTTCGGGCAGAGGAGAGACCCAGTCGCGATAGTCAGGCGGCGCTCCGATCAGCAGCAGCGTCGAGCCCGGCTTGATGCCGAGTTTCCTGGCGAGCGGCGTCCCCGAATAACCGACCATGTTCCGCGAGCTCCGGTGACAATATTTGCACCACGGAGACACGGAGGCCACGGAGAGGAAATTTTTTGCGCGCCTTCGCGCGATTACTTTTCCCTCCGTGCTCTCCGTGTCTCCGTGGTGAGAACTGCTGGCACGCTATTCGATTCCCTACCGCTGCAACTCGATGACGTCGAAGACCGATTCCTGCACGGGATAGGGAAATTCGATCCGTGCCGTCGAACGGCCGGTGGCTTCAAGCAGACCAATCACGTCGTCCGGCGTCGCCTGCGCGCCGGCGGCCTGGTTGTTGCCCGAATAGCGATGCGCCGGTTCGCCTTTCGCGGAGAGAGCGCCGAGCAGCACATAACCGCCCGACTCATTCGCATAGAGCCGACCGTTCAGCTTCTGCGAGCCGGATACTTTTTCGAATTCCAGCGCCCCGTCGCGTTCGCTGACGCGGCATCTGAACCAGGAGTAAACGACGTCCGCCGTCATGCCGCCGAGTTTGATGGTGCGGCAGCGCCAATTGCCCATCAGCGCGCCTTCGGACGCGGAAACCGCGGCGGCATCCACCACGGCATGAACGAGCGCAGCGTCCGGTCCAGATTGCGCTTCGGAAAGGCCGCGCGATTTGGATTCCTCGAGGAGGGAGAATCGTTTGACGTCGTAGGGCGAGGCATCGTCCTGCCAGCCGGCATGAGCGGCGGAGAGGCCCGCGCACAGGCAAAGAGCGATCGCCGCTCCGTTAAGACGCCACGCTTTCATTGTCCTTGTCCTCTTCTTCGTCCCCATTCGTCGGGACCCAGCCCTTGAGATCGCTCGAGGGCGGCACGCCCACGATATGAAATCCGGCATCGACAAAATGGATTTCGCCGGTCACGCCGCTCGACATGTCGCTCAGCAGGTAAAGCGAGGCATTGCCGACATGGTCGAGCTCGATGCTCTTGCGTAAAGGGCTGTGCGCCTTGTTCCAGCGGAAGATTCCCCGCGATTCGCCGATCACCGAGCCGGCCAGCGTGCGCATCGGACCCGCCGAAATCGCATTGACGCGGATGCCCTCGCGGCCCAGATCGGCAGCGAGATAGCGTACGCTCGCTTCAAGCCCCGCCTTGGCGATGCCCATCACGTTGTAGTTCGGCGTGACGCGTTCGGATCCCAGATAGGTGAGCGTGATCATCGCCCCGCCATGGCCGCCTTTCGCCGGCGGCGTCATCAGCCGCGCCGCGCGCTGCGCCGCTGCCGTGAACGAGTAGCAGGAGATCGTCATGGAGCGGACGAAGTTCGCGCGCGAGGTATCGACGTAGCGGCCCTTCAATTCGTTCTTGTCGCTGTGCGCGATCGCATGCACGAGGAAATCGAGCCTGCCCCATCTGGCTTCGAGCGTGCCGAACGCGTCATCGAGTTGGGCATCGTCTTCGACGTCGCACGGCAGGATGATCGACGAACCGATCGAAGCGGCGAGCGGCTTCAGACGCTTGGCCTGGGATTCACCCTGATAGGTAAAGGCAACCTCGGCCCCCCGGGCAGCCAGGGCGCGCGCAATTCCCCAGGCGATGGAATGGTCGTTGGCGACCCCCATCACCAGCCCGCGCCGGCCGCGCATCAAGGAATTCATGTCCGTCATGAGTTATCCGCCTTCGTCAATTGTTCCAGAATGGGACGCCCGACGAAGTGTCGAGAGGTTCCCTGCAATCGGCATGCTGCTCGTCCCGCCAACAACAACACGTGCACCACGGAGACACGGAGGAAAGATGCTGCGCGTGAAGACGCGCAAGAAACTCAATTTTCGGCGCGCTTGCGCGCCAGACTTTTCTTCTCTGTGTTCTCCGTGTCTCCGTGATGAGAATTCCTTGCGCCTCGGAACTCAACCGATAGAATTTGTTCCCTACGCGGCGTAACGCTGGAAGACGAGCGTTGCGTTGGTTCCGCCGAAGCCGAAACTGTTGGACAGGACGCGTTCGAGCTTGGCGCCGTCGATGCGCGAACGCACGATGGGCGCGTCCGCCACCTCGGGGTCGATTTCCTCGATGTTGGCGCTTTCCGCGATGAACCCGCCCCGCATCTGCAGGAGGGAATAGATCGCTTCCTGGACGCCGGTGGCGCCCAGCGAATGACCGGTCAGCGACTTCGTCGAATTGATCGGCGGGATGGTGGAGCCGAACACTTCGCGCATGGCCTTGATCTCGGTCACGTCGCCCACGGGAGTCGACGTGCCGTGCGCGTTGACGTAATCGATGGGGCCGTTGACCGTCGACAGCGCCTGGCGCATGCAGCGCACGGCCCCTTCGCCCGACGGCGCGACCATATCGTGACCGTCCGACGTGGCGCCGTAGCCGACGAACTCCGCCAATATCTTCGCACCGCGCGCCTTCGCGTGTTCGAGTTCTTCGAGCACCAGTGCGCCCCCGCCGCCCGCGATCACGAAGCCGTCGCGGTTTTTGTCGAACGCGCGCGAGGCTTTCTCAGGTGTCGCGTTGTAGTGCGTCGACATCGCGCCCATGGCGTCGAACAGGACGGACATGCTCCAGTCCAGCTCTTCGCCGCCGCCCGCAAACACGATGTCCTGCTTGCCCCATTGAATCAGTTCTGCAGCGTTGCCGACGCAATGCGCGCTCGTCGCGCAGGCCGAACTGATCGAATAATTCACGCCCTTGATCTTGAACCAGGTCGACAGCACCGCGGAGCAGGTCGACGACATCGCCTTGGGCACAACGAAGGGGCCGATGCGCTTGGGGCCTTTGGCCGGATCGCGGGCGGTATCGGCGGACGCAACAATGGCGCGGGTCGACGGACCGCCCGAGCCCATGATCAGGCCCGTGCGTTCGTTGACGATGTCTTTTTCCTCGAGGCCGGATTCCTGGAGTGCCTGCTGCATGGCGAGAAAATTGTAGGCCGCGCCGTCGCCCATGAAGCGCCGCGCGCGCCGGTCGATGGTATCGAGGTCGACTGTCGGACTTCCATGCACCTGGCAACGGAAGCCGAGCTTCTCGTAATCGTCGGCCTTGCTGATGCCGGATTTCGCTTCGCGCAACGACGCAACGACCTCCTGCGTATTGTTGCCGATCGAGGACACGATGCCCATGCCCGTGACGACGACGCGCCTCATGGATTCATTCTCCTGTGCGTGACTTTGCAAATGCCGATCCCGACACGGGCGTACTGCGCATGCGTCGGAAGGACCATCCGTTAACTCCCGGGGAGCAGAATATTATGCAGGTGCGGCTGCGACCTGTTCTGCGCCTTGTCCCGCATCGGTAAACAGCCCGACGCGCAAATCCTTGGCTTCGTAGATCACCTTGCCGTCGACCTTCATGATGCCGTCGGCCACCCCGACCACGAGGCGGCGCATGATCACGCGCTTGAATTCGATGTAGTAGCTCACGAGCCTGGCCGTGGGCAGCACCATGCCGGAAAACTTCACTTCGCCGACGCCGAGCGCGCGGCCCTTGCCTGCTCCGCCCATCCAACCCAGGAAGAACCCGGCCATCTGCCACATGGCATCCACGCCGAGGCAGCCCGGCATCACGGGATCGTTCTGGAAGTGGCATTTGAAGAACCAGAGGTCGGGACGGACATCGAGTTCCGCCTCGACCACGCCCTTGTCGTGGGCGCCGCCTTGCTCGGCGATCTTCGTGATCCGGTCGAACATGAGCATGGGCGGCAGAGGCAGCTTGGCATTGCCTTCGCCGAACAGTTCTCCTCGCGCGCAGGCGAGCAGGCCCTGGAGGTCAAAACTCGATTTACGTCCCAACATGAAGGTTCCACCTGCTTCGGCGCTGACGCGGATTCACTTGACAAACGCGGCAGGAAGCCAATCTGTTATGCCTTAGAAACGTTCTAACCGGCTTCGGTTCGAACAGCTTAGCAAAAATGAGGCCCGAGTGTCAGCGACGCAAGGCCCTCTTGCCGGACGAGTTCTGTGAGCGAAAAGACGCCCGAGTTCGACAGGGTTCAGGCAACCGGACGGCTGAAGGCCGCCCGTCTGAGGCCGACGCAGCAACGCATCGCTCTGGCCGGACTTCTGTTCCGTCAGGGTGACCGTCATGTGAGCGCCGAGGCGCTGCACGCGGAAGCGATGGCCGCCGGCGTCAGGGTCTCGCTGGCGACAGTTTACAACACGCTGCACCAGTTCACCGAGGCGGGCCTTCTCCGCCAGGTTGTAGTGGAACCGGCGCGCAGCTATTTCGATACGAATACCGGCGATCACCAGCATTTCTACCATGAAGAAGACGGAAGGCTGATCGACATTCCGGGCGAGTCGATTGCGGTTTCGGGGGTTCCCGCGGCGCCGAAAGGGACCGAAATCGAGCGGGTCGACGTTGTGATTCGGATTCGGCGCCGCTGAGCTCGCGGCTGCGACCGAATTTCCTTCATTAGAATGATTCTAATCTATTGACTTGCTGGTGAACGGGGCCCATTCTCCATCCGCGGCAGAAATCGAGTGTGCCGCCAAAGCAGGTTTCATTTCCAAATGGAGACTCCCATGGCAGCTCTCAAAGGCTCCAAAACAGCACAGAATTTGAAAGACGCGTTTGCCGGCGAAAGCCAGGCGAACCGGCGCTATCTCTACTTCGCACAGAAGGCAGACGTCGAAGGCTACAACGACGTCTCCGCCGTGTTCCGCTCCACCGCGGAAGGCGAGACCGGCCATGCGCACGGACATCTCGAGTTTCTCGAGGCGGTGGGCGATCCGGCGACGGGCGAGCCGATCGGCGCGACGGACCTGAACCTGAAAGCCTCCATCGCCGGTGAGACGCACGAATACACCGACATGTATCCGGGCATGGCGCGCACCGCCCGCGGCGAAGGCTTCGACGAGATCGCGGACTGGTTCGAGACGCTTGCCAAGGCGGAAAAGAGCCACGCCGGCCGCTTCCAGAAAGCGCTCGACACGCTCGGCAAATAAGCCGCGTTGGCCGGCCGGGAATTGCACCGCGCGATTCCCGGCGCCGACCTTCTTCCGACTAACATTTCCGGAATTCAAACAAGTCATGCGCGAAGGCAGCCTTGACGCACCCAAACGCGAGCCCATCGCGTGGCAGGACGCCGATTTCTACGACGCCGAAAAACTCGACGCCGAAATGCGCCGGGTGTTCGACATCTGTCACGGTTGCCGGCGCTGCTTCAATCTGTGCGACTCGTTCCCGCGCCTCTTCACGCTGATCGACGAAAGCCCGACGGAAGAACTCGACGGTGTGACGTCGGACTCATTTCCGCCCGTCGTGGATGCCTGCACGCTGTGCGACATGTGTTTCATGACGAAGTGTCCCTATGTGCCGCCGCATCCGTTCAATCTCGATTTTCCCCATCTGATGCTGCGTTACCGCGCCGCCGAGGCGCGCAAGGGCAAGACGGATTTCACCGCGCGGCAACTGGCGGAGATGGACCGCAACGGCAGGCTCGCAGGCCTTGCATCGCCGGTGGTGAACTGGGCGTCTGACAGGAAGAACGCATTCACCCGTGGCATCATGGAACGCGTGGCCGGAATCGATTCCGATGCCACGCTGCCGAAGTTTCATACCAGGACCTTCGTGCTGGCCGATCGCGGCGATCCGGTTTCGCCCAACGAGTCCGCGCCGGCATTCGCTGCGCACAGGAAAGCCGCGCTCTTCGCCACCTGTTTCGTCAACTACAACAAGCCCGCGACGGGGCTCGCCGCGCGCGCCGTTCTCAATCACATCGGGGTGGAAACGAAAGTCTCCTATCCCGGCTGCTGCGGCATGCCGTTCCTGGAACAGGCCGAACTCGACCGCGTCGCAGAACAGGCGGCCAAAGTCTCCAAGGCGTTCCGGCCGCTGATCGAAGACGGTTTCGATATCGTCACGCTGACGGCGTCCTGCGGATTGATGCTGAAATTCGAGTGGCCGCTCATCGTGCCCGGCAATGAAGACGTCGCCCTGCTCGCCAAATCCACCTACGACATCGACGAATATGTGGTGGAAATCGCGAAGAAACACGGGCTTCCGCCCGGACTGACCTCCCTGCCCGAAGGAGTCACGGTGCATCTGGCCTGTCATGCGCGGGCGCAGAACATGGGAGCCAAAGCCGCCGAGATGTTGCGGATGATCCCGGAAACGCCCGTCGACGTCATCGAGCGCTGTTCGGGCCATGGCGGTACGTTCGGCGTTCTGAAAGCCACACACGAGGTCGCGAAGAAGATCGGCCGGCCCGTGATGCGCAGCGCGGTTGCGCAGAACAGGGGGCACATCGCATCGGATTGCCCGCTCGCTGCGGTTCACATCCTTGCGGGCGCGAAAGAACAGGCCGCGAAAGACGGCGCAATCCTGACGGCGCGCGAACCGGAGCATCCCATCGAGATCTTCGCGCGCGCCTATGGACTTCTGGAGACATGATCATGCCGCAGGCCCAACACCGCATCACGGAAGCCGATATCATGTCGCCGTCCGATTACGCCCTTCGCCGCGCCGAGCTGCGCCGCAACCTGATCGCGGTCAAGAAGAACAGGCGCATCGAAGTGGGTCCCTTCGCGACCTTTTATTTCGAAAGCTACGAAACCATGTGGCTGCAGGTGCAGGAAATGCTGCACATCGAAAAAGGCGGCGCGGCGCAGATCGCGGGCGAACTGGAAACCTACAATCCGCTGATCCCGCAAGGGGGCGAACTGATCGCAACCCTGATGCTGGAAATCGAAGACGCGAACCGCCGCGATGCGAGTCTGAAGACGCTGGGCGGCATCGAAGAGACCGTATCGATGGATGTCGACGGCGCGCGCATCAAGGCGACGCCCACCGAATACGAAGACCGCACCACGCCGGACGGCAAGACGTCGTCGGTGCATTGGCTGCGCTTCGTGTTCACGCCGGAACAGGCGGCGAGATTCAAAAGCGGCGACGGCCGCGCGGTGATCGAAATCGCGCATCCGAATTACGGCCACATGGCGGTGATCAGGCCCGACGTTCGTGCCGAGCTCGCGAAGGATTTCGCGTAAAGCGGCCCTGTTTATCAGGCGATTTACAGGAGACCCGTTCGCCGGAGCCTGCGTTTCGCCAGCGGGCGCGAGATTCCCTAAGCGATCTCAAGTGCTTCGCGCCATTGCCTGTTCGCCGCGGAACAGGCGCGATAACAGGGCGGCTTTCTGTTCCTGCCTGTAAATCCGCAACACACGCGCGATGCGGGTTGTGGGCGAAACGAAAGGTGGAATGTTTCACGTGAAACATTTTCGCCGCGCGGACAAACCGGCACGAGCGCATGTGCGGCAGCGGAACGCAGAACGTCCAGTCGATTGGTGATCACGTCGGAAAGAACCGACGCGTCGAGGTCGTCGCATTTATGCCGTATGAAATTGCCGATGCCGCGGATGGCGGGCCAATCGACCGTCGGCGCAAGCTTCTACGCCAATGCGGGATCGATCTTTTCCAGCCGGACGGCTGCTTCACTGATCACGAGCAACTGACGTTCCACGGCGCTTCTCACGCGTTGGTTGTGATGGATCGCCCTATCGACACCGCCTGTCTGATCAACCCACGACCGGATCAGGTCGACTGCTGCCACGATGTCCGAAAAACACCGGGCACTTCGCTCAGAACGCATCCGTGCGGTCCCGTTCGATGGCGCGGGACAGCTCGCGCCGCTTGACCGGCTCCACGATCACGTCGACGTCCACGCCGAAGGCCTCGTCGAGAACCGCTTTGATGCCGCCCAGATCGATCAGCGAAAATGAGGTGACTGCACCAACGATCCCCATTCGCGAACGCAAGGGGAATATTGGTGCAGGCACCGTATTCCGCCGGCACAAGGCGGCCCTGTTGATCGCCAAGCTCGACCGTCTCGCCCGCAACGTCGCCTTCATCGCCAACCTGATGGAGAGCGCGACC
>JBEKLN010000045.1:0-33808 GCA_050010175.1 Rhizomicrobium sp. | reverse complement strand
ATCTGATGGCATTGCTGACAAACCAACATCCCCCGCCACAACCCCCATCCCGCCAATGGGCCTTACAGCTTTGATCCGATTCATCTATCCGCTATGGGACAGCAGTGGGTCAGAGTCGTTTTCATTGCCGGCCCGCGATAGGCTTGGCGGGAAAGGGTCGCCGTCATGCCCCGCCGCGAACGCTACTTCCTGCCCGGTCAGCCGCTGCACATCATCCAGCGCGGCAACAACCGGCAGACCGCATTCTTCCATGACGACGACTACCGGCTTTATCTCGACTGGCTGAAGGACGCCGCCGACGCCAACGGCTGCGCGGTGCACGCCTATGTGCTGATGACCAACCATGTCCATCTGCTGGTCACGCCGGACAGCGAGGAGAGCGTGCCGCGCACCATGCAGTCGCTGGGCCGGCGCTATGTGCGTCATGTCAATGCCGCCTATGGCCGGAGCGGCACGCTGTGGGAGGGACGCTATCGCGCCGCGCCCATCGACGCCGACGATTATTTTCTCCCGATTTGCGTCTATATCGAACTCAATCCCGTGCGCGCGCGGATGGCGAAGCATCCCAGGCGCTATCCCTGGTCGAGCTATCGCACCCATGCGGAAGGCCGCGAGGATCCGCTTCTCGTGGAGCATGAGGTGTTCGAAAGGCTCGGGCGCAGCCGCGAGGCAAGGCGCGAGAGTTACCGCGCGCTCTTCAAACGGCCGCTCGAGGTGGAGTTCGTCGACGCCCTGCGCGCCGCCACCAATGGCGGCTGGGCGATGGGAGACGACGCATTCAAACGCCGGATCGCCAAGTCGCTGAAACGCCGCGTCTCGCCCCTTCCCCGCGGCCGCCCGCCCAAACAGACATCCTCCGGCCGGCAGAAGCTAAGACGACACTGATCCCATTTCTTCTGACCCCCCGGCATCAAACGTGGTCTCATTGCAGAATCGTCGATCCCGGCGCGCAATGCACTCCGAAAGAGCCGAGTCTTTAGACTGTGATCCGGAGATCGTGTCGCGCCCGAGCGCCTCCGCGGCTCTTTGTCTCCGCGTGCGCCGGTTCTGGTTGAGCGGCAAATGCCACGGACGTTCGGCAGACGCACACGCACCCGCGATATCCCAGCGCGGGAGGGAGCCTGACGCTGCGTCAGGCGTTTCATGAAGAGGCGGGCGCGGTCCGCTGCGGCCGGCGCTGGGCCGGCAAGATCAAGAACATCAGGTCCGCCCGTGTCCGAGCAGCCTTTATCCCTATCGGAGTCTGCGACCGCGCACCGGCAACCTGCCCTGGATCTGCGGACCGCCAGCCTCGTGCGCATCGCCGCCTCGTGCCTGATCGCCACCGTGGTGGTGGCGGGGCTTTATCTGGCGCGCCCCGTGCTGCTGCCCTTCGCGCTGGCGGTGCTGGTCGCGTTCGCCCTGTCGCCGCTCGTGTCGCTACTGGGACGCCGGGGCCTGCCGCGCGCGCCGTCGGTCATTTGCGCGGTTGCGTTCGCGGTGCTGGTCTTCGCATCGCTGTCGCTCTTCATCGGCACGCAACTCGCCCATCTGGCGCCCGACGTGCCGCGCTATCAGGCGACGCTGCTCTCCAAGATCGAAACCATTCGCAGCTCCGCCACGCGCAGCGGTCTCATCAAAAGCGCCGCCGGCATCTTCGACAAATTCGATTCGGCGATATCGGGCAGCGCTGCGCCGCCGCCGCCGCCGTCGGCCTCGGGCGCGGGCAATCCGCAGCATCCCGTGCCGGTCGAAATCCGCACGCCCGATCCCGGCGCACTGGAGATTTTCGAGAGCATCGTCGATCCGCTGCTGCTGCCGCTGGCCAAGGCCGCGCTCGTCATCGTGTTCGTCATCTTCATCCTCATCCAGAAGGAAGATCTGCGCGACCGCTTCATCTCGCTGACGGGTGCGGGCGATCTGCAGCGCACCACGCGCGCCATCGACGAAGGCGCGCAGCGGCTCAGCCGTTACCTGTTTTTGCAGACCACGGTGAACGCCTGCTTCGGACTCATCATCGCGGCGGGGCTGTGGCTGATCGGAATCCCGAGCCCCGTCCTGTGGGGATTGATCGCGGGCATTGCGCGCTTCGTGCCGTATGTCGGGCTTCCCGTCGCCGCAGTCCTGCCGCTGACACTGGGCCTGGCCGTAGACCCGGGCTGGTCGATGGTTGCGCTGACGGCGGTGCTGATGTTCGGGTTGGAAGCGGTGACCGGGCAATTCGTCGAGCCGTGGCTCTACGGCCGCAACATGGGATTGTCGGCGATCGCGGTGGTTGCGTGCGCCGTGTTCTGGACGTGGATCTGGGGCCCGATCGGGCTGTTGCTGTCCACGCCGCTCACCATGTGTCTCGCCATCATGGGCCGCCATGTCGAGCATCTGAAGTTTCTCGATGTGCTGCTCGGCGACCGGGCGCCGTTGTCGCGCGAGGAAAATTTCTACCTGTCGATGCTGGCGGGACGGCCGGCCGAAGAAACGGCGCGCGCGGAAGCGATCATCCGGGAGAGTTCGCTCGCCGACTATTTCGATTCCGTCGCCGTGAAGGGCCTGGCGCTCGCCCATGTCGACGAGGATCGCGGTGCGCTCGACACCGCAGGCGGGGAAAAGATTCACGCGACGATGCGATTTCTGCTGGACGATCTTGCCGACGAGCCATTGCCGGCGGCAAGCGCACCGTTTCACGAACTCGATTCCGACACCCACGCGGAGGTTCTCTGCGTTGCGGGGCGCGGCGAACTCGATGGCGCCGCGGCCTTGCTGTTGTCGACGCTGCTGGCGCAGAGCGGAATCGCTGCGCGCGTCGTTGCCGCGGGCCTGGCGGGGCAGGCGAGAACCGTCGGGCCGGATCATGAGGCTGCGCGCGTGGCATGCCTGTCCTTTCTGGCGCCGTTCAACCAGAAGAGCGCGCGGGCGCTCGTGCGCCGCCTGCGCCGGCACTTGCCGGGAACGCTGATCATCGTGGGCTTCTGGAACGACGATCACACCGATACGTCGTATCTCGATGCGCTCGAAGCGATTTCCTGCGACGGCATCGCCACGACGCTCGCCGACGCGGTGTCGCAGATCGCAGCCGTGCTGAAAGCGAAGCCGTTGCCCGCGCCCGCATCGCCCGCCGTGGACCATCGGCAGTTGCAACGCGCGGAAGGCCAGACTGTGTGACAACACCTGTGACGGCCAGTTCACGTCACGATGGCTCGAACGCTATCGGGCGCGCGCGCCCGGCTGTCAGTGTCCGTAAGGAGGAACCTGGTTGGGACCCGTGTCGAGCTCGTATTCCTCCGACATCAATATGTTTCTTACAAATCGCGCCAGCCCTATCCGGATGAACTCACGCTGGACGTCCTGCAACTCGGCCACAGTCTCCGGGCTGCGACCGAGCAGAATCCGTTGCACCAGTATCACGGCGGCCGCGGGGCCACTGTCGGTCAAAAATCTCGCGATGAACTCGTCCGATGTCATGAATTCGTATACAAGCTCGCGTATCGACTTCTTGCCGCTTTCAAGACAATACAATACGTGGCCGTAGCCGCCTTCGTCGGCGTTGCGGTCGAGGATCAATCCGAACAACTCGCCGGCGAGGCGAGAGGCTTCCTCATGCGCGTGCTTTTTTGCCATTCCCCCATGCGGGCGAATTGCCCGCGGCCTCCCTATGCGCCTTCGAGAGCGCGGCGGTATCCGTCCGCCGGTCGCAGTAAACTGTTCGCGTAGGGGGCAGCCTACATCGCTGCCTGCTACAAATCCTTAAATGACACAGGGGTATCGCCTTAGGCAATCGGCCCGCTGGTGACCGATCGCCTCAACCGGAAGCGGAGGCGGAAGTCCGGTGCGTCGAATGGGGCTTGGGAATGCGGCCGGCGACGGCCGATCGCGCGCCTGACCCGACCGACACAGACCCCTCAGGACGCTGTTCGCTCCATCTCACGGCTTCGCGCAGCAGTACGGCGGCCGACCCGACGCCACGCCTGTTCCCGCCCGATCCTAATTGCTCCGCTCGCTGATCACCGAGAGGGATGCCAGAGCCACCGCAAGCTGGCTGAAGATCTGCGACGCGCTGGTCAGGAACACGAGCGTGTTGAACGGCGCGGGATCCGGCGGCACGACGATCGTCGATCCGGGCGGAATGGGGTCGTTGCCGAGGAAATCGAAGAAGTCGGACGACGCCGGCCGCGCGCTGCCGTCGGGCAGAATGATGAACGTGCTGTCGGTTTCGGCGGTCTGCGTGGCGCCGCCGGCCATGTCCAGATAATCGTTCAGGCTCATGCCGGGCTTGTACTGGAACGATCCGGGATTGAGCACTTCGCCGCTGACCGACACCGTGCCGGGACGCTTCGGAATGTAGACGAAGTCGCCGGGCTGAAGCAGCGTGTCGAGCTGGGGCTTGACCGACAGGATCGTCGGATCGGCTTCCACCGAAATGCGTCCGAGCGCCGGCTGATGCAGCAACTGCGTCTGAAGCTGCTGCAGGTAAGTCAGGATGCCGGGATTCACATTCGGCGTCGTCGCGGCGATCAGCGCGCCGGACTGCAGTTCGACGGCTTCGCGGTAATTGCCTTCCGCTTCCGCCTGCTGCGCACTGATGCGCGTATAGACGGCGCCGTAAGGATAGGCCTCGTCGGTGATGCCGCCGGCGCGATTGATCAGCGAGGACAGCCGTTCATTGCGCAGGATGTCGAAGCTGCCGGGATACTTCACCTGCCCGACGATGGTCACCGTTCCCGATTCGCGATCGGCAAACACCTGCCGGACGCGGATGGTGTCGAGCGGGCGCAGCACAACCTGATCGAAATCGGCGCGGCTGCGGCCCTTGTAGGCGTTGCGCAGCGTATGGGACGTGCCGGACGACGCGTCGATGTCCGTCGAGGTCACCTCCACCCATGACAGGTCGGCCTGGACTTCGAGTCCGCCCGCCACGTCGAGCATAGCGCCGAGCGTCGTGCCGCCGACCGCGAGATACGGACCCGGGTCGTGGACGTCGCCGACAATCGTTACCATGTAATCGCTCGCCAGGTTGATGAGCGACGGCGGGTCGAGTCCCAGTTCGGTGGCGATGTCGGTGGGATTGGTGTCCGGCAACGGCGATCCCAACGCGGGCGGCGTGGTCAGGCCACCGCCCTGGATGGGCTGGCCCGTCGAGGCGCTTTGGGCACCCTGGGCCTGCAGAAGTGCCGTCGCGGCATATGGCTGGCGGCTGCCGGCTGCAGCGGTCCTGGCGTCGTAGGGCGCAGCTTGCGGTTGCGGCAGGACGCCGATCATCGGCTGAGGCGGCACAGGCGGCGGGGCGGTCGCCGCCGTGGTGCCTGGCGGTGGAGTGGCGGACAACGCCTGGGAGAGGCTCGGCAGCGCCGGCGTGGTTCCTGCGACTGCGGGCGCCGCCGATGGGGTGCCGCCGGCCGGAGGCGGTGTGGCGGTCGTGGTGCCGCCATTGGCCGATGCGTAGATCGTCGCCGCGTTATTGACCGGAGGCGGGGCCGCCGCCGGTGCCGGCGTGCCGGCGACGCTGGGCACCGCACTGGCGGTCGTCGCCGCGGACTGCGCACTGCTGGCCTGCAGCGCCTGGGTGATCACGGACGGCGGGACGCTTCCCGCCTGTGCCGCCGCCTGGAGCTGGGCCGCCGCGGCGGCGGCAAGTGCACTGGCCTGGCTGTTGGTGAGCACGAAGACCACGTCGTCGTCGGCAAGCTTGAAGTCGTCCTCGTGATTGAAAATTTTCGTCAGCGAGACCGCGATCGCATGTTTCGCGCCCGATCCCGGCTCGTGGTGGACGACAATGGCGAAGGGCGCGTAAGCGCCGGGCGTAACATCGCGCGGATCGTGCAGCAGCTTGGACAGCGACGACGCTTCGCTCAGCGTGCGGAATCCCGGCAGCTGCACCGCGCCTGCCAGCGTCACCCGGCCGACCGAACCGCCGGTTTCCTGATCGACCGTAATGATCTCGCCGCCCCGGATCGTGCCGTCATGCCCGAGCGACGTGAAGTGCAATCGTCCGGTGGACTCGAGTTCGATGCGCGAAAGATGGTTCGCCCCCGCATAAGCGCCGCCGGCGAGACGGATGAGGGCCCGACCGTCGATCGCACGTGCGCCGGGCGTCAACTCATAAATTCCGGGCCGGTTGACGAGGCCGATCACCGCCGCAGTGGATCCGATGGGCGGTACGATGATGTGATCGCCATCGGTAAGGCCGCCTACGCTGGCCAGGCTGCCCCGCGCGAGCACGCTATAAAGGTCGATGGAAATTCGTCTGGACCCGCGCACGAGGACGATGGCCCGCAAGCTGCCAGTCTTACGAATGCCGCCGGACAGCAACAGCGCATCAACCGGCGTATTCAGGCCGCTCAGCACGCGCACGCCGGGGGCATTCACTTCGCCCGACACGAGCACGTTGATCTGGCGCGTCTGCGCCAGCGAAATATACGACTGCGTCTGAAGCGCGTCGTGCGCGATGACGCGCTGCAGATCGCGGCGAACATCCACAAACGTGCGCCCCGCCGCCTGAACCGGATCGTATCCCGGCACGATGACGCGGCCGTCGCGATCGACCGGCACGACGTAGGAATTGTTGTCGTGGCCCCGGTTCACGATCGACAACTGATCGCCCGTTCCCAGGATATATGTGTCCTGAACATTACCGATCTGCGACGACGCAACCTGCTGCCCAATGCCGAATATGTCGTAACCGAACTGCTGGAGCGGCTGACCGGATCGCTGCGAGAACACGAGTTCGAGCGTTGACGGAGGCAGCTGTGCCTGCGTCGGCGGCACAGCGGGCAGAAGCGTCTGAGTGGTGGTCGAGACGTTGGGCGGGACGACGATCGGTCCGGCCGGAGCGGGCATGCCCGTCGACAATGGGCTGGTCGTTGTCGGAGACGTCTGGCCGAGCGACTGCAGAACGGACTGCACGCTCGCATTGGGTATGGTCTGCGCGTCAACCCCCGCGAGGTCCAGACACAAAATACCCGCCACGCCGGTGAGGGCGATCAGCGCAAGCCGAACCCATTTTGAAGTCATGCACACCTGCCCCCGCAGGCGGGGGCGCCCCTTTTTCGCATGATACCAAGCCGACGGCTTTTACTCTCACGCCCGCGGCGGACGCAAGTTAAAGCGCCATATAGGTGCGCGGAAGAAGCTTCCATGTCGGGCGCGAAGACATTTTAGCCTGTTCCGGCGCATGCCGCATGGACACGCTTGCGCCTGCGTGCAAAAAGTTCTTCGCTGAAAGGCTGGGGTCTGTCGGGCGCGCAATCGTCTTATCGAAGATTGTGGGGCTACGAGCGAGCCGCGGTCCGCCTGGGGCAAAACCTTTGCAGAACGATCGTCTGCGTGCGTGGAGCTTTATCCGTCCGCTTGCTCTGGCAGGCGCGCTTGCGGCATTCGGCGCCACGGATGCGCGCGCGCAGTTCGATCCGTACACAGACGTGTTGACGACACCGACGCCGTCGCTCTACGGCGGGGTGGGGCTGCTCGACATGCGCAGCGCGCGTTTCATGCCGGACGGCTATTTCTGGATCGATACGTCCCTGAAGATGCCCGACGACCGGCTCAGCCTGAACTTCCAGGCGGCCCCCTGGCTCGAGACCGATTTCAGATACGCCATCAATTATGCGTTGCCGCCCGTCGGACAGCGCGCTCTCTACGACCGCAGCTTCGACGCGAAATTCCGCCTCTCGCAGGAGACGCAAGATCTGCCGCAGGTCGCTCTGGGCTTTCAGGACTTCATCGGCACCGGCATTTACTCGGCGGAATATCTCGTTGCCTCGAAATATTTCGGTCCGGTCGACGCCACCCTGGGGATGGGCTGGGGACGGCTTGGATCGCGCGGAGCGGCAGAAAATCCGTTTTGCGCCCTTGACCCGAATTTCTGCATTCGCATCGTCGACGCGACACAGACCGGCGGACAATTCGATACGTCGTTCTTCCACGGACACGACATCGGATTGTTCGGCGGCATCGAATACCACACGCCGATCGACAGGTTGTCGCTCAAGGTTGAGTATTCGAGCGACGACTATCACCAGGAGTCCTCGTACATCCAGGCGGGTCTACCGCGCCAGGGGCACATCTACTCGAATTACGCACCCGAGCCGATCAACTACGGCGTGGCTTACAGGCTTTGGTCGAACGTCGACGTCGGCGTCGCGTACATGTACAATCACTTCATCGCGCTGAATATCGACATCATCGCCAATCCCTCCGAGCCGACCTGGGATGTTCGCCTGGATCCCCAGCCGCCGTTCGTCGCGCGCTCCCCCGAAGTCGCCGATGCGCTTTCGTCCCCGGCGCCGGTCGCGGCACCCGACCCCAATCTCGATCCGTCGCTGAAAACAACGTTCGTCGACCTGACGAAGCTGCCGGCACTCGATACGCGTCCCCCGGATCCCGCCATGGCCGCTGCCGCACCGCCTGCATCCAAACCGCCACCGACTGCGAAACCCGTTCCGTCGGGAACCGGCGCGGATATTCTCGCCACGATGCAGAATGCGATTGAAGCGCAGAAACTGCGGGTGGACGGGATCAAGATCGTCAGGGACACAGTCAAGGTCGAGATCGAGAACCTGCAATATCTGCGCGACACCGAAGCGATCAGCCGGACGCTGCGCGTGTTGTCCGCCACGGCTCCGGCCTCCATCAATGTGTTCGAGGTGACGACGGCTTTTTCGCACGTACCGCTGACGACCGTCGTGATCCCGCGCGCGCAAGCCGATGCGATGGGCCAGCAGATCGGAACGCCGGCCGAACTGTGGTCTTCAAGCATTCTGTCGGATGCAAAACCGTCGACGCGCTACGGCACCGTTCAGGGATTTCCGCGTCTGTCGTGGTCGCTCTTCCCTGCAGTGCGCGAAGATTTCTTCGACCCCAACAACCCGCTGTATATCGGCTTCGGGGTGGCCGGCAGCACGCATCTGGAACTCCTGCCGGGACTGACGCTCGACGACCAGGCGACCTATGGGTTGTTCAACAATTTCGGCAGCATCACGCGGTCGAGCAACAGCGTGCTACCCCACGTGCGCAGCGACATCGCCCTTTACCTCAAGGACGGATTTACCGGCATCGACAATCTGTCCACGTCGTATTACGCAAAGCCGGCGCCGGAAATCTATACGCGCTTCACGGCAGGATATATCGAGAACATGTTCGCGGCGGTGGGTGGCGAGACACTCTACCGTCCGTTCGGGCAGCGCTGGGCGGTGGGCGCGGATCTCTACGAAGCCTATCAGCGCAACACGGACGATCTGTTCGGCTTCGGCCAGTACAACTATCATGTCCTGACGGGCCATGTTTCGTTCTATGTGGAGACGCCGTGGGACAATTTCGTGGCCGTGGTTCGGGCAGGCCGCTATCTGGCGGGCGATTATGGCGGAACCCTCGAAGTGTATCGCCGGTTCGACTCGGGTATCGAAGTCGGCGCCTGGATGACGCTGACCAATGTGCCCTTCAGCCAGTTCGGCGAGGGCAGCTTCGACAAGGGAATCAAGATCGTCATTCCGACGGAATGGGCGCTGCCGACAGGATCGAATTCGGACTATGAACTTGATCTGAGGCCCGTGCAGCGCGACGGCGGCCAGCCATTGCTCAATGACGCAACGCTTTACGATCTGACGCAATCCTCGAGCTACGGAGATCTGCAGCGACAATGGCCGCACGTCTTCCAGTAAGAATGCAGACTGTTTTGCGCCTGATGCTCTGCGCAGCGGTGGTCTTGCCGCTGGGCGGCTGTGAAAACCATTCCGATATGGTTTCAGTCGCCGATCTGATCCTTCAGGGCGTGGGCGGAATCGGCGGCAGCGACGACATTGCGCGATCCAAGGTCGTCTCGATACCCTATGCCACGTTGGGGGTACGCCTCGGTTCGAGCGGCGAAGCCATGTTCGTTCTCGAATCGCGATCCGGAGCGAACCTGCAATGGGTGGGCGGCACGCAACTCGCCCTGGCGACCCGCGACGGACGGATTCTGCGGACGGCAGGTTTTGTCCATAACCTGTCCGGCTTTCACGATGAAACGGCGACGCAATCGTCGCCCGAGACGCACGATTACCGCTACGATCTCGCGGACATCAATGCATATGGCGTGCTCGTGCGCTGCAAGGATCACGACGCCGGCCAGGAACAGGTGACGATCATCGGCGAACTGCACAGCACACATCACCTGATCGAAGATTGCGCAGCTCCCGATCTGGAGTGGAATTTTCGCAATGAGTTCTGGAGGGACACGGCGAGCGGGATCGTCTGGCGCAGTATCCAATATGTTCATCCGGGGCTTGATCCCGTCAGCCTGGAAACGCTGCGTCCGTCCGGGTGAAAGCTCCTTCGCGGCGGGAGCGCACGTAAATGGTTCCGTCTCAAGCATAATCCGGGGGGCCGGCGGCGCGTGCCGTTAAGCTCAAATGGAATTTATATCCGTGCCTGCATTGAACAGCGGCCGGGTGCCATGTAGGGTGGCGCCTCGCGCTAAAAGCGCCGGGTAGCGGGGGATATGTTGAGTTTTGCCGAGCAAGGGCCCAGCCTTCCCCGGGTCGCTGCCGTGGGATGCGGCAACTGGGGTAACAACATCGTCCGCAATCTGGCCGGGCTTGGTGCGCTCCACTCCGTGTGCGAGCCAAACGTGGTCAGGGCCACGAAAATATCGGCCGAGTATGGCGTTCCCGTTCAAACGCTCGATCAGTTGCTGGATGACGTCCGTTGCGACGCCATCGCCCTGGCATCTCCTGCTGCCGTTCACAGCCGCCAGGTGCGCCGCGCGCTCGATGCAGGCAAGCATGTGTTCGTCGAAAAACCGCTGGCGCTGAACGTCGCCGAGGGCGAGGAACTCGCGGTACTCGCCGAGCGCCAGTCGCGCGTGCTGATGGTCGGCCACCTGCTGCACTATCATCCTCACATTCTGAAGCTCATCGATCTCGTACGCAGCGGCAGCCTGGGCGACATCAAGTCCATCCACGCCAACCGTCTCAGTCCGGGGAAGGTAAGAGCCGAGGAAGACGTCATGTGGTCCTTTGCGCCGCACGACGTGTCCGTGATCCTGGCTATCATGGGCGAAATGCCCGCGCGCGTCAGGGCGCACGGCGTTGCGATCCTGAACGAGAGTATCATCGACATCGCGAACATCTCGCTGGATTTTGCGGGCGGCGTGTCGGCCCGCGTGCATGTTTCCTGGATCAATCCGTACAAAGAACAAAAGATTACAGTGGTGGGTACCAAGGCGACGGCAGTCTTTGACGACAGGGCCTGCTGGCAGGACAAATTGCTCATGTTCGACCATCAGGTTGCGTTTCGCGAACGCAGGCCATGGGTCGGCAAAGCGATGGCGGACCGGTTCGACATTCCCGAATGCGAGCCCCTGCGCGAGGAATGCCTGCATTTTCTCGATTCCGTGCGCAACGGAACGCCGCCGCGCACGGACTCGGCCGAAGCGATCAGGGTCCTGGCTGTGCTTGATGCCGCCCAGCGCGCCATGGGACGGCGGGCGCCCGAGCCGAGCTATTCCCGCCGCCACCGGCCCGAAGGCCGCGGGACTTCGCCGGTCGAGCGCCGCCTGCCGAATTTGCCTTCTTCCAAACTGGAATCGTAGCTACGGTTGAGGCTGGCGCAGCGAGGCGGATGTCCGCGTCCGCGCCGTCCTTCTCCCTGCGGCGCCAAAACAAATGACCGAAGGCAAGAGTTTTTTCGCCCATTCCTCCGCGGTCCTCGATCCCGATATCGTGATCGGCCAGGGCACCAGGATTTGGCACTTCTGCCATGTCCTGACCGGCTCGCAGATCGGTGAGCGTTGCGTTCTCGGGCAGAATGTGATGGTCGGCCCCGATGTGCGGATCGGCAGTGGCTGCAAAATCCAGAACAATGTTTCGGTCTATCGGGGAGTTACACTGGAAGATGACGTCTTCTGCGGCCCCAGTGCCGTATTTACGAACGTCATCAATCCGCGCGCCTTCATTGACCGATCGGGCGAAGTCCGCCCCACCCTGGTGCGCCGTGGCGCCACGATAGGGGCCAACGCCACCATCGTCTGCGGCGTAATCATAGGTGCGTATGCCATGATCGGCGCCGGTTCGGTCGTCAGCCGCGACGTTCCGGACCATGCCTTGGTGGTGGGAGTGCCGGCCCGCTTTCTGGGCTGGGTGAGCCGGAGCGGGGAGCGTCTTGACGAAGCCCTCACCTGCCCGAGTACGGGAGAGCGTTACGAATTGAGGGCCGGAATACTCACGCTGGCGTGAAATCGCCGGACTGAGTAGGTAGATCGTTAAGCCTTATTAACGGTTATGGTTATATGCATGGGTGAAGGGGTTGCACCCCGCGATGCGCAGCCGGCTGGACACCCGGACCAATTCTGTTCTGTGGTTGCGCGGTTGGGAGACGTTGATGAATGCTGACCTGCTGCAGCGCCCCGGCGCCCAATCCACGGACCTTGAGGCCGTCGCAGCCAGAATCCGTTCCTGCCGCGCGGTGGTCGGGATCGTGGGCATGGGATATGTCGGCCAGCCTCTTGCGATCAGCGCCCACCAAAAGGGATTCCGGGTCATCGGGTTCGATACGGACCCCGGGAAAGTCAAAGCTCTGAACGAGGGCCGGTCCGAAATCGGCACCATCCCGGACACTCAGATCAAGCAGATGCTGCAGAGTGGCCGGTTCCGATCGACGGGAGTGGCCGAAGAACTGGCCGAGCCGGATGTCGTGCTGATCTGCGTACCTACTCCACTCAACAAATACCGCGAGCCGGACCTGTCATTCGTCGAACAGACATCGCACTCGATCGCGCGCGCCCTCAGGCCCGGCCAGCTGATTTGCCTCGAGTCCACGACCTACCCCGGAACGACCGTGGAGATCGTCCGGCCGATCCTCGAATCGAGCGGCCTCGAAATCGGGAGAGATGTATTCTTGGCGTTTTCTCCCGAGCGCGAAGACCCGGGAAATCGCCAGTTCCACACTGCGGTGATTCCAAAGGTCGTGGGCGCCGACGACGATGCCAGCCGGCTGCTCGCCAACGCTTTTTACTCGACGCTTGTCGACAAAATCGTGCCGGTCAGCTCCGCCGCCACGGCCGAGGCGGTCAAGCTGACGGAGAATATCTTCCGCTGCGTGAACATCGCGCTGGTGAACGAACTCAAGCACATCTATGGGCGGATGGGCATCAATGTCTGGGAGGTCATCGATGCTGCCTCCACCAAGCCATTCGGCTTCATGCCGTTCTATCCGGGGCCGGGGCTGGGCGGGCACTGCATTCCCATCGATCCCTTCTATCTGACGTGGAAGGCGCGGGAGTACGAGGTCCCGACCCGATTTATCGAGCTGGCTGGTGAAGTAAACTCGGCCGAGCCGCATGCGGTGGTGAATGCGCTCGGCGCCGCGCTGTCCGCGAGGAAGCGTTTGAGTCTGAACGGTGTACGCGTCCTGCTCCTCGGCCTGGCATATAAAAAGAATGTAGACGATTTGCGAGAGAGCCCCGCGCTGGTCATCATGAGTGAGCTGATCGCCAGAGGTGCAGCGGTGGAGTATTTCGATCCCTGGATTCCCGAAATTCCCCTGACGCGCGCCCACCCCGGGCTTGCGGGCCGCAGAAGCATCGAATGGTCGCCTGCGACCTTCGCCGGCGCGTTCGATGCGGCCCTGGTCGTAACCGACCACGACAGCGTCGACTACGCCGAACTGGTGATCGCCCTGGATCTGGTCGTCGATACGCGGAACGCAACCCGGAACGTTTCTTCCGGCCGCGAGCGGATTGTTCTGGCATAATCCGCCTGTTCGGTTTAATCCGCGCGCGGGATATCGCCTATCGAGCCGTCCGGCCGCTTGGATCGCCGGAACGAAGACGATAACATGAAGCGGTCTCGGCGCCGGACATAGCTGCATTCATGATCAAACTGATTCAAACACAGCTGCGGGTAATCGACGCGCTCGGCATTCGGGAAATCAATTCACAGCAGTCGAACCTGATGTACGGATACG
This sequence comes from Rhizomicrobium sp., assembly GCA_050010175.1. GTDB lineage: Bacteria > Pseudomonadota > Alphaproteobacteria > Micropepsales > Micropepsaceae > Rhizomicrobium. The sequence goes on along the minus strand of JBEKLN010000045.1, from coordinate 19,897 downwards.
CTTGGGCGCTGGTCGATGCGGCGCTCGCGGTCCTTGGATTACTTCTCATGAAGTTGATTCTGAGAGGGTTCAACACACCCGGCCTGCCGCCGGCAACATTCATTCTGAGCGGCGCGCTGCCTTGGTTCATGTGGAACTCGCTCTATAACGGTACGGGCAGCGCGATCAGCCGGAACAAAAGGCTTTTGTCATTGCCCATATTTACCGAGCTGGATTTCGCCCTCGGCACATCTCTTCAGGTGGTGACAACTTACGGCATAACGATGGTCGTGTGTCTGACCATTTCCAGCTATCTCGAGCAGTCGGCGTTCCCCCACAATCCGTTGGGCCTTTTTCTGCTACTGCTCGCAATCTGGATCCAGGGCATTTCGGTGGGATTTGTTTTCATGATGCTGGATCGGCTGTATCCGCCGGCCGCCAAGTTTGTGGGCTTCGTCATGAGGTTCACCCTCTTTCTCTGTTGCGTCTACCTTCCGATCACGCGATTTCCCACTTACGTATGGCCCTACATCGATTGGATGCCGATGCTGAACATCGAGGAGCTGATTCGCCAATATTGGTTCGTCGATTACGCTTCGCCGGTCGCCACTCCAGGATATGTGCTCTGGACCACTGTTGGCGTGGCGGCGTTCGGTCTGCTCTGTGAACGCTACTGCCGACGCAGGCTTCCGCTTGCATGAGCGTTGTGCTGGAAAACGTGACGAAGATCGTGACGGTGCTGGGTGCGCCGTCCAAGCTGTTCGACGGTCTGAACCTTGAAATCGACCGCGGGATGCGCATCGGCGTTCTGGCCCTGCCAAAGACAGGCAAAACGACCTTGCTCAAGCTTGTTTGCGGCACCGACCGTCAGTTCGAAGGAAAAATCCGCCGCGGCATGAATATCTCGTGGCCGATACCGAACACCGATTTTCTGGCGCCGGCGTCAAGTTTGGCGTGGAATATCCGATGGCTGGCGCGTGCCTACGGCGTCAAGGATCCCGACTTCGCGCGCACTGTGGCGAAGATCGGCGCTTTCGAAGACTACGTGAACGGGCCGCTTGCAAAGGCGCCGCAGTCTGTCCGGCCACAATTGGGATTTGCGGTCGGGATCGCGATGGATTTCGATCTTTATCTGTTTGACCAGCAGGCCGTTCCGCAAATCAAGGAATACAAGGACGCCGGGCTCGTTCATCTCAAAGAAAGAACGGCAGGCAAGGCAATCCTCGTCGCGACGAGCCTGCCGCAGATGGTGCTGGATTGTTGCGAGCAGGCCTTCGTGCTGGAGCGCGGGCGACTGACGCCGTTTGCCGACCTCAAGGAAGGGGTCGATTACTTCAAGGCGATGCAAAAGGCAGACGCCGACAAGCAGAAGGAAGCCGCCGCCAACAAGAAAGCGGACGATGGTGAAGGCGAATCTGTCTCCGACGAAAATGAAAAGGGCGTCGAACTGGTTCAGGCGGCAATCGGCGATATTATTTAGAGCGGGCACCCGCCATTGCCGCTGGCGACGGGGGCGGGGGAAGAGTACGAGTATGAAGCTTCGACGAGGAGTAGGACTTTGGCAGATGCATTGACCGGTTCGCGCCCGCTGGGCGCCGCCGAGGGTCCGGGGGGAGCCGGCCAGAAAACCATGCAGGCTCTCAGGAGCGGCGTGAGAAAGACAGTCGACTGGATGTCCGAAGTGACATCCTTCTGGACCATCGTGCCTGTGGCCGGATTGATCGGCTTTATCTATCTTTACGGCTTCACAGACGACCTTTACCAGTCGCAGTCGATTGTCATCCTGCAGAACGCTGGTTCGACCAGTTCGAGTCTTGGTTCGTTGATGGGGAGCAGCCTGCTTGGAAGCACTGCCGGGTCAACCGAGAGCGGCGCTGTCGTGCAATATATTCAGTCACCCGACATTCTGAAGCTCCTCGACAAGAAGTTCAACCTCAGGGCGATCTATGCATCCAAGACCCACAGCCCGTTCTGGCGGATGGACTCGGACGCGACCAACGAGGACTTCCAGGCCTTTTATCAGCAGATGGTATCCGTCTCCCAGGACACGACCACGCAGCTCATCACTATCTCGGTGTTGGATTACGACGCAAAACGTGCGCACGACATGTGCAACGCGATCATCCAGCTGTCCCAAAAGTTCGTGATCGACATGACGATGCAAATGCAGGTCGCGACACTGAAATATGCCCAGACGCAGTTGCAGACGGCGACGAAGGCCGTCGAGACGGCGCAACCCTTCGAGCGGCCCACGGCCGAAATGGAACTGACGGCTGCGCAACAGGCGCTGGTCGCGGCGCAGGGGCTGGCCAATCAACAGCAGGCATTTCTGATCGCCGTTCAGGCGGCCAATACTCCGGGGGATGCGAGCGATCCGGATCGGATTGTTTCGGAAGCGACAATTTTGCTGGCGAGTTCGGCAATCTATCTGATCGCGCATTTGTTGCTCGCGAACGTTCGCGATCACCGCAAAACCTAACGGAACTACCTGTGAGCTAGCGAGTCTGGACCGGTGCCGGCGCGCCGGCGCCGCGACGGTCCTTCGCGAACGACGAGTGAAGAATTTCCGCTATTCTTCCTGCGACGGCGGCAGTGCCGTAGCCTGGGATTTCCCGCCGCGGCGCGTATTCCGGAACCGTCCACATCCTGTTCCAGCCGTATTCGACGGTCTCGCCCCATTCCGTTTCATCGCGGAGCGTGACGCAGGGTACGCGATGGAAATATGCCTCCCGCTGCAGCCCACCTGAGTCGGTAATCACGATTTCCGCACTGCGAACGAGTTGGCACATGTCGAAATAGCCGAGCGGATCGACGGTTTTCAGCATCTCGCCGTCAAGGCTGATGCAGGCTGACCTGAGAGCATCCCGGGTGCGAGGGTGCAACGGCAGGATCAGGGGTCTGAGGCTGGCTTCGCGTCTCAGATATGACGCGATCCTGGCGAGTTGCTCGCTGTTGTCGACGTTTTCCGCGCGATGCAACGTGGCAACCCCGTAATGGGCCGGTTCAAGTCCCAGTTGCTCCAGAATTTTCGACGACGACGCGGCGATGGGCGTGGCAAGCTGGGCGGCATCGAAGGTGAGATCGCCGACCTGATGCACACCGTGGACGATTCCCTCGCGCTTGAGGTTGTCCACTGCGCGGGTCGTGGGACAGAGCAGAACGGTACTGAGATGATCCACGAGAACCCGGTTGATCTCCTCCGGCATCTGCCGATTGTAAGACCGCAGTCCAGCTTCGATATGCACGATTGGAATGCTGAGCTTGGCCGCAGCCAGTGCCCCGGCCAGTGTCGAGTTCGTGTCGCCGTAGACGACGACAGCCTGCGGCTTCTCGGAGACGAGAATGTTTTCGACGGACTCAAGCATCCGCCCGGTCATTTCTCCGTGGTTACCGCCATGGATGTCGAGAAAATAGCGCGGCGGCTCGATGCCGAGTTCGTGAAAGAAGACGTCGGACATGTCGGGGTCGAAATGCTGACCCGTATGGACGAGAACCTCGTCGAACAGACCCGATTGCATGAAAAGGCGCGACAAGGGGAATGCCTTAACGAACTGGGGTCGAGTGCCAAGGACAGTGACCAGACGCATCGGTGTGCGCGATTCGGAGGGTACGGAACGTTCCGACAAGTTCAATCCTTCTGGCCCGGCGATGCCGAACTAAGACAAGCTCATGGTTAACCCGGCATTCTTGCCAAGGCGGTTCGACGTACTCCTCGATGGGGCAACACTAGCGGAGAGCGATGCGCCTGCCTAGATTGCCCTACTTCCCCTGCCGAGCTTACATTCGGTATCCGAATTGCCCTAATGATGCGTCTGCACTCGAATTCGATCCCGCGCCGAAATGATTGCGATTTCGCTAATGGGCATTGCAGTATCCGATCCTTCCGCGACACGGGGCTCATTTCGGAGGTTGCTTAGGTCGACCGTTTTTCGGGCGATAGATCTGGGCGCTCTCGGCACGGCCGCTCGAGCGATTTCGATAATTGATCGACGCCGGGGACTCTATCTGCGCGGCCGGGTTCTCGGAATTGCAGACCGGCGCGCGGACCTGACGGATTACTGGCGCGCTGCGTCGGATCGATTTCCGTCGGACGAACGCTTTGTTCGTGAAGCCATACATTCTGCGCTCCGCGCCGGAAGGCTCGCCGACGCCAGACAAGGTCTGGACGTTCTCATCCGGACGCACTCGGCGCAGCCGTCGGACTCAAATTTTGTGGCAGGCCTGACCCATGCGTATCAGACGCTTGAGAGGGAAGGCGAGATTCGCGGGCTGGTCAGAGAATTTCTGAAGAGCTTCACCGACGGCCGGAAAAAGCGGATTTCGGCACTCAAGCTGAGCAGACTCATATTTGCCCACTTCGGCCGACAACGAGATCGCGACACCATTGTCGAACACGTCCGGCTCCGGGCGCGAGAGGTGCGCATGCTTGAGCGCAGCGAGATCGATCCTGCGCCGCGCGCGTTGTTGGCGCGCGTCATTTCGGTCGAAGACAGCCTTGCAAAGGACAGCCCCCTTTCCCTGTTCGATACCGATGTATCCGAACTGCAATGCAGGGCGTTCGTCCGACTGGTCCACGAAAAACTCGCAGGCGGCTTACCGTTCTCGCTGGTGCGTATCGGCGACGGCGAGGCCGCGTGCCTGCCCTATGAACCGAAACTCGCCAGACTTGCCAAAGCGGACGCGATGGATCGCGAGCGCATTTGGTGGAGAGATCCGCTCACGGAGCAGGAGCGCGCCCGGATGACCCGTCTGGTGTTCAATGCCACATGGAGTGCCGATTGCATCGGCATTCCGGCGGTGTCGAGATTTCTGCGCGAGTTGCGCCTGGAGGCAAACGATCATCTCGATCGAGGTCTGACGGGACGGGGTTTGCGCGCAATTCTCTACTCGCTCGAACGATACAGGACGTTTCGCGGGCCGGACGCACCCGCGCCATTCTTCACGTCGTGCCACATTCATCAGGATCTGGAACGTTGGAGATTGTATCCGGAACTTCTGACCGGCGGGCGCGATGTGGTTCTTGTGTCCTGTCATCCTGATCTCGCCGATTTTGTGCAAAGCCGGTTTGGCGCGCGGGTCGTTGGGAGTCTGGTGCTGCCGCCAGACCGGGTTTCCGCGCCGGCATTGAAATCCGGCCCTCCGGATCGGCACCGGCTGCCCGATATTCTCGACGACGTTGCGGACAGAATGGAGCGCATCGCCGCAGGCAGGCTTGTGCTCGTGGGAGCGGGATATCTCGGAAAGTGGCTGGTGGATGTATCCCGCGCCAGGGGCGCCGTTGCTCTGGATGTGGGAAGCGTGTTCGACTATTGGCTCGGATTGACGACGCGCAGTTACCTCGACCTCCATCCCGTCCTCTAGCTGCCCTGCGACGAGCGCCAACGTGAGACCACAGATATCCATCATCGTCGTCAGTTATTGCACCAGAGAGATGACCCTGGACTGCTTGGAGTCGATCGAGCGCCGTTCCGGCACTGTTCGGCGTGAAGTCATCGTCGTCGACAACAACTCGAACGACGGTTCCGCGGATGCCATCGCCGCGCGCTTTCCCGGCATCACGCTTATCCGGCAGGCCGTCAATGTCGGATTCGCGGCTGCCTGCAACCTGGCTGCACGGGATGCGCAGGGCGACTATATCCTCCTGCTCAATCCGGATACGCTTCTCCGCGATCGCGCGCTGGATTTGCTGGTGGCGTTTGCCCGGCGTCGGCCCGGCGCCGGCATCTGGGGTGGACGAACCGAGTTCGCCGACGGCACCCTCAATCCCATGTCATGCTGGCGGCAGCTGACATTGTGGAATTTGTTCTGCAGCGGTTTCGCGCTGGATACGCATTTTCGGCGCTCGCCCGTGTTCAACTCCTATGCCTATGGCGGATGGCAGCGCGACACCGAGCGGACCGTCGATGTCGTATCCGGCTGTTTTCTGCTCGTGTCGAAGACGCTGTGGGATCGGTTGGGCGGCTTCGATCCGGAATTCTACATGTATGGTGAAGACGCCGACCTTTGTCTGCGCGCAGCGGAGCTGGGCTTCCGGCCGGCCGTTACGCCCGAGGCGACGATCGTCCATTACGGCAGCGGTACGGAAACCGACAAACTGCGCAAAATGCGCCAGGTGCTTGCATCGAGAGCGCTTCTCATCCGAAAACACATGCCGATGCTCCTCCGGCCGCTGGCGCTCGGGCTTCTGGCTCTCCGGCCCATGCTGGGCGGTTATTTTGCAAAACCTTGCTTGCGGTCAACCTGGACGGAAATCTGGTCGCTGAGAGGCCAGTGGATGGCAGGACGGTTTTGACGATGAAGCTGCTTATCATCGGCAGGACAGGGCAGGTAGGTCGGGAACTGGCCGGCGTAACGTGGCCCGCGCAGATCGATGCGACCCTCGTGGATCGGAGCAGCTGTGATCTTACCGATCGAGAAACGATCCTGCGCGCGTTGCGTGACGCCAGCCCTGATCTGGTCGTGAATGCCGCAGCATATACCGCTGTCGACCGGGCGGAATCCGAGCCCGAGCTTGCGAGGCTGACGAACAGCGAAGGGCCGGCAGCGCTGGCGACCGGCTGCCGCGCATGCGGGGCCGCCCTCATTCATCTGTCCACGGATTATGTGTTCGACGGCGCAAAGGCGGCGGCATGGCTCGAAGACGACGCGGCCAATCCTCTTTCGGTTTACGGCCGCACAAAATGGCAGGGAGAATGTCTGATCCGCGACACGCTGGACCAGCATATCATCCTGCGGACATCCTGGGTTTTTGCCGGTCACGGTAACAATTTCGTCAAGACCATGCTTCGAATTGGAAAGACGCAAGACGAAGTCCGCGTGGTGAGCGACCAGTTGGGCTCGCCGACTGCTGCGCGGGATATTGCCAATGCCATTGCGACCATTGCGCAAGCCGTCGCGGGGGGCGAAGAGCGGTGGGGAACCTACCACTATGCGAGTGCGGAACCCGTCCGCTGGAACGGGTTCGCCGAAGCGATCTTCGCTGCGTCGGGTCAGAAAGTCCGGGTAGCGCCGATCACATCGGACGAGTTCGGCGCACGTGCGAAACGGCCGGCAAACTCCGTGCTCGACTGCACCCGCATTCGCCTGGCTTACGGCATCGAGCGCCCGTCTTGGCACGCTGCGTTGTCGGATGTGATAAGCGAGTTGCGATCGGCCGGAGAAATTCTGTGACGGAATCATCGCCCACTGCGGCAGGCGGCCTGTTGGTCGAACAACTCGTCGTGCCGGGAGTACTTCTGATCACGCCTTCCAGGCATTCGGATGCCCGAGGCAGTTTCTTCGAGGCATACAACAGACAGGCATTTCTGGCCGCCGGGGTAGCGAGCGAGTTCGTCCAGGACAATCAATCGAGTTCCGTTCATTCCGGCACGATGCGCGGGTTGCATTTCCAGATACCGCCCATGGCGCAAGCTAAGCTTGTGCGCGTGCTGAAGGGAGCGATTATCGATGTAGCAGTCGATATTCGCAGCGGTTCTGCGAGCTTTGGCAAGTTCGCCTCCGCGATGCTCAGCGCAGAGAACGGCCGTCAGTTCTTCATTCCCGCGGGCTTCGCCCATGGCTTTTGCACGCTCGACCCGCACACGGAGGTTCTCTACAAAGTCGATGCACCTTACTCGCGGGACCATGAACGCGGCCTTCTGTGGAATGACCCCGAATTGGGCATTCCCTGGCCCCCATTGGTGAACGCAGCCGCGATCCTGGACCGCGACCGGCAATGGCCGGCTCTTCGCAGTCTTCCCTCGTACTTCTGATGCGCTTAATGTCGTCAGAGGCGCGGATGGATTTTGAGATGGCCGGGACGTTTAAGCCTTCGACGATAATGGTGACCGGAGGTTCTGGCTTCATCGGCTCTTCTGTCGTTCGGCGGTTGCTGTCCGAAACCGACTGCCTCGTGGTTAATCTGGACAGGTTGACTTATGCCTCCAACCCAGCGGCCCTGAGTGAGTTCGAAAAGCATCCGCGCTATCGGTTTGTGAAGGCGTGCATTACCGATCGGGCGACGGTAGACGCAGCGTTCGATTCGTTCCGGCCGGATGCCGTTATGAATCTTGCCGCCGAAAGTCATGTAGACCGCTCCATCGATGGCCCGGAGGAATGCATCAGAACCAACATCCTTGGAACCTCGGTCCTTCTGGAATCCGCGCGCCGGTACCTCGCAAACCGCGTGGGCTCGAACCGGTTTCGCTTCCATCACATCTCAACCGACGAAGTGTTCGGTTCGCTTGGGCCGGAAGGCAGTTTCAGCGAGTCCAGTCCGTATGCGCCGCGCTCTCCTTATGCGGCGTCGAAAGCAGCATCGGATCACCTGGTTCGCGCCTGGCACGCCACCTACGGCATTCCCGTCATCATATCGAACAGTTGCAACAATTATGGCCCCTGGCAATTTCCCGAAAAACTGATCCCGCTCACCATCGTGAAAGCGCTGAAGAGAGAAGCGCTTCCCGTTTACGGCAATGGCGACCAGATCCGCGACTGGCTTTTTGTCGACGATCACGCGGCAGCATTGCATCTGGTGCTCACTCGTGGCCGCATCGGCGAGAGCTACAACATCGGTGCGAATTGCGAGAAACGCAATCTCGATGTCGTGACCGCCATCTGCGATCTCATCGATGAGCTTGCGCCCAGAGGTCCGAATGAGCCGCGGCGCGAGCTTATCGCATTTGTCCAGGACCGGCCGGGACACGACCATCGCTACGCCATCGATGCGACGCGGATGCGCAACGAGCTCGGTTGGCGTCCGCGCGAAAGCTTTTCGTCCGGCCTCGAGAAGACCGTGCGCTGGTATCTCGAGCAAAGCGGCTGGTGGCAGTCAATCCGGACCTATCATGGCGAGCGTCTTGGCCTCGGGACCCAGGCGACGGCAGAGGCGCAATGAGGGGGATCGTTCTCGCAGGCGGAGCCGGGACGAGGCTTCATCCGCTGACGCTCGCTACCAGCAAGCAGTTGTTGCCGGTATACGACAAACCCATGATCTATTATCCGATCTCGACGCTGATGCTTGCCGGCATTCGCGAGATCCTCATTATCACCACACCGCATGACCAGCCGGGCTTCATCAAGCTGCTGGGGGACGGCAGCCGCTGGGGGCTGTCGTTCGAATATGCGGTCCAGCCGGCTCCGGAAGGATTGGCGCAGGCGTTCGTGATCGGCCGCGGCTTTGCCAATGGCGAACCTACGGCACTTGTCCTGGGGGACAATATCTTTCACGGCGCCGGTCTGACGACACTCCTGAAGAATGCGGTGGACCGGAGCAATGGTGCCACCGTTTTCGCCTATCGGGTGCGTCAACCAGAGCGCTTTGGCGTCATTGAATTCGATGCAGCTGGGAAGGCGCTATCCGTGGAAGAGAAGCCCGCGACGCCGCGTTCGGACTGGGCGCTCACAGGACTTTATTTCTTCGACGGCCGGGCTGCCGACATCGCCTCGGGCTTGATGCCCTCCAAACGCAACGAGCTGGAAATCACGGACCTGATCGGCGCCTACCTTGAGGCCGAGACTCTCTCAGTCGAGCGGCTCGGCCGGGGCATCACCTGGTTCGACACGGGCACACACGAAACCCTTCTGGATGCGGCGAATTTCATTCGATTGATCGAAGAGCGACAGAAGTTGAAGATTGCCTGCCTCGAAGAAATTGCGTGGGACCAGGGATTTCTGTCCGACGCCGAGTTCGAAGCGTGTATAGCTCGCGAACCCGATGAATCACGAAGGGACTATCTGAAGAGCCTCCTGTCCGATTAGGTTGCGGCAGACGGGGCAATTTTGAGCAAAGCCGGGTTGCTCGGCCGGTCTTGCGCATCGTGCGGCTGTACCGGAATCCCGACGCGAAGGCAGGGCCGGCATCAGCCAGAACTATCGGCATCAGGAGATGTGAGTGTTCAGTGCGTATTTGACCGTATACAACGACTGGGAATTCCTGCTGCCCGCCCTTCAGTCGATTGCGCCCTATGTTGACGAACTTGTCGTCGTCGATGGCGCTTATGAATGGCTTGCGCCTTACCTGTCGGCGTTCGGACAGGATGTGACCAGATCCGATCGCCGCGTATACGAGGCCATCGAGGAGAGCGGGATACCGTTCCGAGTCATTTCGCAGGTCTGGGCCAACCAGATCGAAAAACGGGCGGCCGGCTATGCCGCCTGCACGCGTAGGCACGTGATGCGGATCGATGCCGATGAAATCGTCCACTTCGATGCGCGGCAACTTGAATCGTTCATGTCGAGGCAGGCGGCCGTCGGCAAAATGGAAATGCCGACCTATGTGGCGCCGGGATGGATATCCGCGCCGCATCCTGCCGGTTCCTCGCTTCCCTGCCAGTGCATCCTGTTCGACTCGAGACAGATTTCGCCGGAGATCCATCTCAACTATCTCTGGCTGGTCCGGGACGTCGATAAACTGCCGCGCAGCGGCGAATTCCCGCGCGACGTTTATTCCGCTCCGATCGGGTTCATTGCACATCTGACGATCTGGCGCGCGCCGCCCGGCTCGGTATACCGCGCCGAATCCTATGTCGTTCACCACATGCTCCAGCATGGCGTCGGGTGGCTGCCGCAGTTGCGCGGCAAACCACTGGGCAACATTTCCCAACTGCTCGACGTTGTGCCGGCAGGGTCCGTCAGAAACATCGTCGAATGTACGAGGTTGAGCTTTGCCAACATGGTGAAGAACCAGGTTGCCTTGATGCCGACGCCGCTGAAACGGGAGCAGGAGAACGCCTTTTCCGGACTCTATCTGCCTCTCTTCGAGGGTCATGCAGCGCTTAACCGCCGCATGACGAAGCAGTCACAGGTTTTTGCCAGCGGTACCAAACTGTCGATCGATGTCACCGACCAGCACTGCACCGACGCGATCACGTCGAACGACACGATCGAATTCGAGTTCGATTGCGACGTCGCTGCGGCAAATGCAGAGGTTCGTTCGCTGATCGCCACGGCGCCATGGATTGCTACGGCGCCCCTGGAGCTGACGAAAGGCAAACAGAGCGTTGCCGTTCATCTGCCGAAGCCGGCGTCCGGTGGAAGTCCGGTCCTTCGCCGGGAGATCGGTTTGAGGGTCCGGCCGCTGCGGGGAAAGCCACTGCAAAGCTTCAAAATCGCCTCCGGTCTGGCGCGCCCCTGACGAACACGGGATTTTTGTCGGTCTTCAGCTGGCCAAACTAGACCATCAAAGAGCGATCCGGACTCATTTGGTAATTGAACATCTCGAAGTCGTTGGCGTAACGCTGCCTGATTGCGTCAACGACCGCACCCTTGCTCAACTCGGCTCCGAAGGGTGCTCGGTTCGCCTTGCTCTGATTGCGCTCCGGAATTGCCCTCGAAGGCCGGTTCAAACCCAGTGTCTTCAGGACCACTGCCATATCGGATTCGAGGGATTCCATCTTGATAATGGCGTCCGTCGTCAATTTCCCGGCAGCGTCGGTCAGCCAGCTGGATTGGGGCAGGAAGATGCGGCCCGGGCCCGAACGCCCGAAAAGATCGGAGGACACGAAGGATTCCAACGAATCGAATGCGTCCATCTGCTCCGAGCTGTCCCAATCCCGGAAATTGAATTTCAGGAACAGAAACGTCGAAAGAGTACGGTCGAAGGGGTTTCTCACTGCCGAGAACTTGAACAACGACGCAAATCGTTCTTCGCCCAATTGCTGCCGGATCTCGGCTACCGAGCAATGTTTCCTGAGGGCGAAATTCGCACGGACGGCCTCACGCGCCACTTCGATGTGGACATCGCCTTCGCGTTCGAAGGGCCTAAGATATCGCTTCAAAGACGTCCCCGCCGTCTTTGGAACGTGCACGAAGATGAATCCGTGACTGACGCTGACAATGGTCATCTGAAGTACAGTTTCAACGCGTTAACCCAAGTTTGCCGTTAGGTGCTGCCGAGCGGCTTCAGATATATCGTCCGCCGTCGATTTTGTGAACGTTGGCGTAGCGGTTGAGATCGCTCTTCGCCCACATTTCGGACACCGCGCCCTTTTCCGGTTGCTGCTGGGCACCCTGGATACCGAAAACCGTGTGGGCGAAATTGCCTACGTAGAGAACAGCGCAGCCATAACGGGCGCGCACATATTCCGATATCGGCACGCCATAGCACCCGCACGAAGAAACAAAGACGTTGAAGGGCTTTTCCCGATGAGCGTCATCGATCGCGTCCTGCATGCGCCGAAAGGATTCCGACCAATCTGCATGCGGCCGATTGGGCCAGGTGGACATCCATGCGGGTATCGCGCGAATCGAGAAGTCCGGTACCTGGAAATTCCCGTAAAGTTTCCAAAGCCTGCCGGATGTCACCTGTTCCCGAACGATGTGCGCCATGGGCGAGACGAACAGGACGTCTCGCCCTTTGAGATTTGCATAGATTTTCCGAACGTCGGGCGCCCGCAGATAGCGCGGTACAAGCCCAAACCTCTCATGCAGGGCCCGTTGCGGTCTTATGAAGTAGTAAGACGCGCCGTTGTGCCAGGCGAGATGCGAGCTGCGCAGACCTGCAATGTAGGCGTCAGCCCAGTTGCAGAATATCTGCCATGCCGATCTGGCGTCGGGTCCGACGTAGAACCCCGCATTGGTCATCAGCCTGCGCAGGTTCCATTCCGCATCGTCCGCGGTCAGGTATCGCGCTGCGTTGGACGGCGCATACATTTTCTCTTCGTCGTCGCTGTAGCGAACGATCCGTTCAATCGCGGCTCTCTGCGCCGACGGATCGAGCAGATAATTCTCGATGACCCGCAACTCGACGATCCCGTAGCGGAGAAGGGAGGGGTGATCCTCGATGTTGTAATCGGGATAGCGGCCGGTCGCGGGCGGCGGCTTTCCTGGCGCCGATCGCCCCTGCCACCGGTACTCCGTGAGGATATTCAGAATTCCCTTCAGCGCCTCGTCGCCAAGTTCGGGGTGTGAGATATGTTCGATCAGGTCATCCGTGCACGCTTTGAATTCCGCGCTTGCGATGAGCGTGCCCCCGGAGTGTTTCGCAAATTCGCGCGCCCGATCGAAAGATTCGCTGACAGCCAGCCGCATCTGCCGCAACGGCATGGAGCGGAAGGCCGCGACGTTGAACCATATTATTCCCGATGCGTCCTTAACGAGCCGTTCGCGTTCGCGCATCAGCAGGCGCGGTACCATCGCGATCCCGCTCGCAGGCTCCCCGGCCTGGTCCGCAGACGTCATGTCAGTTGCGGCATGTCGACCGCTCTCGCACCCAAAAGCATTCCCCGACGGAGCAGCCGGGCGGCAGTCCAGTCAGAGCCGAGGAGCCGGATCTAGTCCTTCGCTGCATGCCCCTTCTTCGCGCCCTTCCCCTTCTTCTTGTCTCCCTTTTCGCCCCCCTTCGCGCCCCAGGGCCGAAACACGACTTTCGATTTGCCCGGCTCCTTGCCTTCCTTCTTCCTGAAGATTCCAAGACCCTCGAGTTTGACCGGCTTTTCGCCGCCCATTCCGTTGGTTACGGCAACGAATGCCGCATCTAACACTCTGCGGACCGAGCCGGGCTCGACACCAGTGCTGCTGCTGACCGATTCAACAAGTTCCTTAATTTCCATGTCCGTGTCTCCGTCGAATGATTGGTGATTTCCGACCCGTCAGAGTCCGTAGCTGACGGGACGTGTGTGGCGATAAACCAGATTTCCGCTCCTGCGTCCCGAAACACCGATCTTTCCCAGCGCGGTCTCGAACTCGTCAACGCCTTTCGCGAATCCAAACCTCAACTCCGCCTGCCTGAAGGCGTTCTCTCCGATGTCATTCCACAGCGCTTTGTCCGTGTACAGCTTCGAAACGCATTCAACCCATTGCGGTACGCTTGTGGCGATCATGCAGCTCTTGCCGTCGACAAGCCCGGTACCTTCGGCTGCAACCGGAGAAAGCACACTCGGCAATCCCCGTGAAACCGCCTCGACTACCTTGCCTTTCAGCCCCGCGCCGGCAAGTAGCGGCGCCACAAAGACGCGCGATCCTGCCATGGCCATGTCGAGATCGGCAACGTAACCCGTAACCCGGACGCTGTCCGATTCCAGACTCGACACCGCATCCTCCATGCCTTTGCCGATGATCTGGAAACAAACGCCGGGCAGAATATCCCTGAGCCGGGGCATGATCTCCCCCGCAAAGAACCTCGCTGCTTGGCTGTTGGGTGGATGCGTATGCCCGCCGAGGAACAGGATATCCCGCGTGTCCGCGAATGTGCGTTCCAGTCTCTTGCATTCGCTGACCCAGGGAAGTCTTGCAAGCGTCACCGGGTGCTTCGCGTGTTCCTTGATAAGTGCAATCTCTTCCTCGGTGTAACTGAGCGTAAGATCGCTTGCCTGGATGACGGCCAGCTCCCGCTCGCGCGTCGCCATCGCCTTGCGTAGCGAAGCGCCCGGACTGAGCGCTTCGGCTTCGCGCATTTCGCGCAGGAAATGCAAATCTGCGAGATTGAAGATGATTTTTGTTGCGCGACACGATTCACGGACGAGCGGGATGACAAATTCGGCGATCTGATATCTGGACACGAATACGGCATCGAACTCGCCAGCGTGGTTGCGAATGTAGCTGGCGTAGTTTGTCACGAAGGGCGCATAGAGGCATTCAACGCCAATGCGCTGCAGTGCGAGTGTGTGACGGTCCATCCATGCAAGATTGCGGGGCAGGAAGGTGACTTTCGCGCCCAGACTTTGGAACAGGCGGATCTCCTGGAACGCGGCGTAACTTCCGGCGTCACCGTCCACCATCGGAAACTGATGGTCGAGAAACAGCACGCGGAATGCGCAAGAGCGATCCTTCTCGCGGTCCGTGTCATGAGATTGAGCCCCGTGCGCGGCGACGGCCCCGCCCCATTTCTCCTTAAATTTAGGACGGTTGATCTCCTGAAACCGCTTCATGCCGAATGAGATGTCCGTGCCCGACGATTGCCCTTCAAAGTGGATGATAGTGGAGGTAGGTACATAGGCGACCGCCAATCCAGCTTGGCGTATCTTCATCGCAAGGTCCGTGTCTTCGAAATAGCCGGGCGCGTATTCGTTTCCGAACCCTCCCAATTCAGTCCAAACGTCGCGGCGCAGCATCAGAGCCGCACCCGACACGTAATCGGTCTGGCGAAGGTAGTTGTATTTTGGATCGCTGGAATTCCCGCCACGGCCCACGTTCCAGGGATTTGCGTTCCCCCATATGATGCATCCGGCTTCCTGGAGTTTTCCATCGGGATAGATGAGCTTGGACCCTGTCAGCCCGACATTGTCGAAATTGCGGAACGTGAAAACCAGTTCGTCGAGCCAGCGCGCGGTCGCCTCGGTATCGTTATTGAGAAAAACGACAAACTCCCCGCGGGCAAGAGCTGCGCCGTCATTACAGGCATCCACGAAGCCCAGCGCCTTCTCGTGGCGCAATATGCGTATCCCTTTTGCAATTCCGGCAATGTCCAGTGTTTCGTCGGACGAACCATCGTCGACAACGATGACTTCGAACGACGCATCGTTGTAGGCGAAGAGCAGCGAGCAAAGGCAGAGATAGGTCACTTCGAATTTGTTGTGTGCCGGCACGATCACGGACGCGTCCGGCCGGTCGTGCACGGGGAAATTCAGGACCGGGTAATCGCGCCTTTTTCTGTGGCCTTGCAACAATTCTTCATGCAACCGGTTGATGGGCGGTATCTCGCTGCTTCTCTCCGCGAGCTTGTCCAGCCAGAGTTTATATGATCGAAAATGATGCCGCGCCGCAGGCGCCAGCGTGCCGTCGAGAGGCGCACGGGCGTAATTCTGGAGCGCGTCCCACGGTGTGACATGCATCGGAAGAAACTCATAACTCGACGCAAGAAGGCTCATGCGCGGCAACTCGCGCAGCTCGAGAAGATGGATTGCGCCGTCGAGGTGCTGCGGATCGACAAAAATGGCGCCGTTGAGGCGCGTTGCATGCGTGCCGAGGTCGATCGCCGAGGACAAATGGCCATCGACAAACAGGCCCAGCTTCACGTTGCCTCCGCCCGCATGTTCCGCCGTGCCAGAGAACATCACCAGATTGTTTTCAACCGTAATCTGGGAAACCGATACGTCAGGCGTATTGTCGATCTGGACATCCCGGAACACCAGCGGAGCAGAAATGTCCTGAATGCGCACTTCCACGTCGGCTTTCATGGTTCCAAACAGCTCCGGCGGGGCCTGAACGACGATCCGGACAGTCTGTGACGAACTCTCCGGCGGCGTTTCTAATGGAGACTCGCCAACCGCGCCAGCCGCTGGTTCGTAGGAGTTTTGCGCCTCGATCCGGTCGATGTGGCGGGCCGCATGGGCAACGCCAAAACCATCGAAAATGATTACATCCGGGCGGCCGTCCTGCGGCTGCGGCAGCGCTATCGCGAACAGGCCCCCGCCCAAATTGCGGCACTCGGGGACGGTTTGAGCTTCCGGCACAAACTCCGCGAGCGTCGCAGACAGGATGGTCGACTGTGCGGAGGCGACTGCAGCACGGCGCTTCAGGCGCAGACTTGCACGCGCGGCGAGATAGCGGATCGCGTCGATCTTGCCTCGGGTGCCTTTGGCTACGCTGATCCGCTCCGCCGAGCGTGCGATAACGGGCACCAGGGCTCGCCATTGTGCGCGCGTCAGCACAATTCGCCTGAAGACGGCGTTGAGCCAGCGTGGCCGGCTCGACGTCACTGGACCAAGTTCGCTCAGTTGGCCGAACATCCCATCAAAGACCATCGGTTTCGAGGCGCGCTGCTCATATTGCAGGTTTTACGGCGCCCTCGACAGCCTGCCTGCGCTTCGTCCAGATCGCCTGACGCCCCAACACTTCCTCCGATGCACCCGCTCTCCCAATCCTGAGACGATGGTATCAACGAATTGCAACCGGCTCGACGATTTCAAAAAACAAATTGTGCTTTCCCAGCCAGGTGGCGCCAATGGTTTCGCTGCGAAGGACGCCGCGGTCCTGAAGGTCTGCGAGCACACTCAGAATTTGGGGCATTTGCGTGTCGTCGACGATCAAGTGGCGGGGCAGTGCATCCTGGCGCGGCATCCGGACGACATTCGTCAGGTCAGTCTGAGCCGCCTCCGCAGAATGACCGCCATCGACGTGGACAAGATCGACGGTAGTGCACACGCCGCGACTGGCGATTTCCGGAAGGACGGTGAACGACGATCCGTAGAAAATGTCAAATCTGGCACCGTAGACGGACTTCATATAGTCACCACAGGGCCTCGTATATTTGTGCCTCGCGATGTCAATTCCAATGTAACGGATGGAGAGATTTGACTCGAGCATCAGAAGAGCGCTGTGGCCTGCATTGAATCCTATTTCCAGAGCACATTTTTTGTTTCTGATTGCACTAACTATATTCGCTCTTCTGTGCCGCCGAACAGGAAGAACTTCATTGTTTTTTATGACATCGACGTGATCGCGGTGGGTTCCATCCGGGAAATAAATGTTCCCCTCGAGAATGCTGCCGCTGCCCAGGACGATCCTGTTCAACTCCGCAAAATGCCGAAGGAACTCGTCGCTCGGATGCTCGGAATTTTTATCGGCCGTGTACATCGCAGTTCAATCCCAACGCGCGCTGCCGGCCTCACATCGACCCCGCAACTGACACCGCCGCCGTCCCATGGCAGAGCGGACCCGCCACCGTCCTCAGCAATTTGAAACCTGAATCTGATCGCTTCGGCGCGAACCGGCACGATCACTCCTCCAGTGCACCTCTATCGGCCATGGATAGCGGTCTGGCGAAAGAACCATCCCTGCAGTAAGGGTTAAGTCTAGGGAACCCTAGGAGATGGCCATCCGGCAATCAAGCCGGGGTCAGGGGGAGTAGATGGGGGCGAGCGTTAACCGGAACGTCTCTTGCAACCTCAGGAATAGCGCCATCGGGAGAGCCCGTGAGGCGTCGGGTTGAATCATGCTGGCGGTTTACGTTCCAATCTTACTGACCGTGGCCATCTGCATCTTCGCGCGGCAGATCGGCGACCGTCTCGGCGTCGTTGACGTTCCCGACAGTCTGAGGAAAAGCCATCCCGACCCGACGCCTTTGGTGGGCGGAATCGCCATCATGCTTCCGTTGGCGGTGTGGTCGGCGATCCAGCTCTTCACCAACGATGGGCAGGGCGGTCTCGAGCAGGCCCTTATGCTGTGCGCCGGCGGGGTCGCGGTGGTCGGATATATGGACGACCAGAGAATAATTTCGCCCACCGGCCGTTTGATCCTGCTCGCGATATTCTCGTTCGTTGCGCTGAAGCTCGATCCCCAACTGGTCGTTCATCGAATTCACACCGTGTCCTTCGGGTCGCTGACGGTTTCGCCGGAGCTCGCTGTCGCGTTGGTTGTGGTTTCCCTGACCGGATTTTCCTGTGCCGTGAACATGGTTGACGGCGCTAACGGACTGGTTCTGTCGCTGATCTGCATCTGGTCGGTTTGTCTGGCCATATGGGGTGGGGTGGGTGCCGGAGCGGCCGAACTGTTGGCCGGGGCATCCTTCGTCACGCTGTTGTTCAACGCGAGAGGACGCCTATTCCTTGGCGACTGCGGCGCCTTCGCGGTCAGCTTTGCAATCGGATTGATTGCCATCCAGACCCACAATCAAAACAATCTGCCGCTTGAGACCGTGATCGTCTGGTTTTTCTTGCCGGTGGCTGATTGTCTGAGGCTGATACCGGTGCGGCTCATGCGCCGCCGCTCCCCGTTCCGTCCGGACCGCTTGCACTTCCATCACCGGTTGACCGACCGTTTCGGGACTCGCCGGGCGATATGGGGTTATGTCGGGTTGGTCGGGGTCACGTCGCTGCTGGCGACCTTGATACCGGGCTGGTCGGTCTGGTGCATTTGTCTGGATGGAGCGGTCTATGGCGGAGTATTAGTGGCAGACGCCATCGCCTGGCCGGGCGGAAAGGGGCAGTCAGTCGGCAAGGAGGGGTCGCTCGTCGTGCCTCTGGCAGGAACGCATCGCAAGGGCACGTAATCTGCCAAATCTGCCAATGAGGCGGTTCTGGCCCGCAAGGTTAGCATAAGGGTACCTTACCGCGGCCCGGGCGCCGCAATAGATTGCACTTGCCCGTTGCGTAACGGCCGATTTATGTCAGTTATTGCAAGGCAATGAGACCGTGCATGCGCGGGAGAAAGTTCGGAACATGACAAACCTTCGCAACCGTTATCTGCTGATTGCGCTGATACTCATCGCCGTCTGGGTCATCGTCTATGTTGTGGGCAAGCTCTACCAGACGTTCATCAACAACCCGCTGGATTTTGGCGCACTCGTCTTCATCGTGGCGATCTATGCCGGAGCCCTGTATCATCATTTGCAGAGGTCCGAGGGTTGAGTTTGCAGACAGATTTTCCCGAAGAGGCGCTTGAGGAAGACTACGAAACTCAGAAATCCCGGCGCAACTTAGACTCCCGCAAAGCGTCCCGCGCCGAAGCCGAAGCACCCGTTTACAGTCTGCGCCATCGCATCCACATGATCCTGGAAGCTGGCCGAGGTTCCGGCACGCTGGGGCTGGCGTTCGAAGTATTTCTGATCACGCTGATCGTGTCCAACGCAGTGGTCGTCAGCCTGGACAGCGTGCAGACGCTGGCAGCCGCGTACGGCCAGCATTTCATGGTCTTCGAATACGTGTCGGTCGGCATTTTCACGATCGAATACGCACTGAGGTTGTGGTCGGCGCCCGAAGACCCCCGCTATTGCGACAGGCCGTTTTTTGACCGTCTGCGCTACATGCTGCAGCCATACATGGTCATCGACCTCGTCGCGATCGCGCCGGCCTATATCGCACTCTTCGTACCTGTCGTGGATCTGCGCATCCTCCGGCTGTTCCGGCTTTTTCGTCTGCTAAAGATTGCACGCTACTCGCCTGCAGTGACGACGTTGATTCATGTGTTGTCGCTCGAAAGGCGCGCTCTATTCGGCACTTTGCTCCTGCTTCTCTGCATCATGTGTCTCTCTGCGGAAGGCATGTACATCATCGAAGGCACG
>JBEKLN010000044.1:0-34393 GCA_050010175.1 Rhizomicrobium sp. | reverse complement strand
ATTGGTTTGCAGACGGCAGCACTGTTCTCGACCGGCACCACCTCGCGATTGGCATTTCTGCAGTCGCGCTACGTCGTTACACATGTGCCGGGCGTAGACAGCATTGTGTGGTGGCCGGCGAAAGCCGTTCTCGGTGAGGCTGTCCCGATGTTGGCGGTTGTCGGAGCCAGCATCGCGCTATTCGTGGCTGTCGTGGCTCTGTTTGCGTCAAGTTTGGCGAATTTTGCGCTGCTGGCGGCTGGAACATCGCACGCATCGTCGGCGCGGAGGCCCGTCAAGCGGGCCTTCATCGTCAGGACACCGTCTTCGGCGCTCCGGCATAAGGAGCGGCTGTTGTTGCTGCGTGATCCGTGGCTGCTGTCGCAATCGCTGATGCAGATTCTTTACCTGATACCGCCCGCGCTGCTCCTGATGAAGTCGTTTGGCGATGGGACGAGCGCATCGATCGTTCTCGTCCCCGTTTTGATCATGGCCGCCGGTCAGCTTGCGGGCGGTCTCGCCTGGCTGACGATTTCCGGCGAAGACGCTCCCGAACTGATGGGTTCCTCGCCGCTCCTGGCATCGCGCTCGCTACGCGCAAAAACTGAAGCCGTGCTGCAATGCGTTGGCGTTGTCTTTCTCCCGCTGGTGCTTGTGCTTGGCTTCGCGTCGCGCTGGGAAGCGCTGGTTGCGGGGATTGGAATTGCCGCCGCCGCGATGTCCTCGTCCGCCATCCAGTTCTGGTTTCGCTCGCAGGCGTCGCGCAGCCAGTTCCGGCGGAGGCATACGTCGTCGCGGATTGCCACCCTCTCCGAAGCCTTTGTTTCTATTGCCTGGGCGGGTGCGGGCGCTGTCGCAGCGAACGGAGGCGGAGCTTCTCTGATCGCCGCTGCGGTCGTCGCCGTGATCGCTACCGGGATTCTTTTTGCCGTCCGGTCGCTAAGCCCGTCGCGAACTCAGCCGGCCGCTGCATAATCCCTGTCCCGACAACTGGAACACTGCAGGGCCGCGATATGTTAAGCATCGCGAATCGCCCTCGGGCGCATCCGGGCAAACACGAGGAATGACCATGTCGACAGTGCTGGTGACGGGCGGTTCAGGATTCATCGGGGGGTGGTGCATCATCGGGCTCCTCCAGCAAGGCCATACCGTTCGGACGACAGTGCGGAATTTGTCCCGCGAGAACGATGTGCGTTCGGCGCTCGGCAGAGCCGTCGATGCCGATGATCGTCTGAGTTTTTACGCCGCCGACCTCATGAACGATGCCGGCTGGGACGAAGCGACGGGCGGTTGCGATTATGTGCTGCATGTGGCCTCACCGCTGGGCATCGCGGAACCGAGGAATCCCGATGATCTCATCATTCCTGCGCGGGAAGGCGCCAGACGAGCCATCCGCGCGGCCATCAAAGCGGGGGTCAATCGTGTCGTGATGACGTCATCCGTTGCGGCCACCAGCAAGGGCGCCCGCATCGTCGACAGCGTCAGCGACGAAACGGTCTGGACGGATCCAAAGGAGCCGGGCGTGAGCGCCTATGCTCAGTCCAAGACGTTGGCCGAACGTGCCGCGTGGGATCTCATTGCGTCGTCGACTGGCGCGACGACGCTTGCGACCGTCAATCCCGCCCTGGTCCTGGCGCCCGTATTGAGCAGTGATTATTCCGGGTCGGTGCAGGTGGTGCAGAGGCTTCTGAGCGGAAAGGTTCCGGGCATTCCCAGGCTCGGATTCAATATCGTGGATGCACGCGATGTCGCCGATCTTCACATCCGTGCGATGACTGCGCCGGAAGCGGCAGGCCAGCGTTTCGTGGCCGCTGGAAAATTCGCCTGGATGGCCGACCTTGCCGAACTGCTTCGCGCCCGCCTCGGCAGCGATGCGGCGAAGGTACCCACCCGCAAGGTGCCCGATTTTGTCCTGCGTCTGGCATCTTTGTTCGACAGGCAACTTGGTGCGGTTACCCCAAACCTGGGCAAGAAGCACGATTACAGTTCCGCCAAGGCGCGATCGGTGCTCGGCTGGCGTCCGCGGGCGATGGAGGACACTGTGCTCGATTGTGCCAGGAGTCTGATAGCCGACAGATTGGTATGAGCTCTGTCGGACCGATATCCAGAAGCCGATTCCGGAGCCTGAAAGCCTGCCCGGTTCACGTGCCGTTTTCGCAAGCTCCGCGAATTTCGCAAGAACCGGCATTCGAAAAACGCGGGCATCATACATAGCCACCGGTCAGGGTACGCCGCTTTTCAAGTGGATTGACGCGGCAGTGCCTATGCGCGGTAGAGTCGCCGCCTTGCCTTTCCCGACCGCGGAAGGCTCGCAGAGCGGGACGAACCATGAAGCGCAAGATTGGATTTCTGTTCGGGTTGCTTTTTGCCGCGCCGGCATTGGCGCAGACCTCGGTGGATCAGCTCGCGAAACCGCCGGCAGACGCCAAAATCTGGACCATCACGTCCAGTGAAGGCGCGTCGCAGCACGGCCAGATTGCCATCTGGACGGACACGGACGGTGCGCACTGGTCGCGCTTCAGCCTCGATCTGCGCGGCTTCGTGTCCGAGATCGACGAGCAAAACCGATTCGCTCCGGACGGCACGCTGGAGTCCCTCATCGTGCGCGGCAAGACCCCGCAGGGCGACGCGGCCGAGAGTTATGTGGTCAAAAACGGCACCTACACGTTCGCGAGCCCTGTCGATCACGGCACCGGCAAGGCGCGCCCAGGTCTTGCTTATGTGGCGTTCGGCGGAACGTTCGATTCGTTTATCTACCTGATCGACGCGATGCTGAAGTCGCCCGATCATTCCATCGACCTTCTGCCTTCCGGCCGCGGCAAGATCGAGAAGTTGACGACGCTCGACGTCACGAACGGCACGGAGAAAAAGACGCTCACGGCATATGCGATCACAGGCTTCGGGCTTTCACCTCAGCCGGTGTGGATGGATGGCGACCAGTTTTTTGCCTTTGCGCCAGGCGTGGAGCCGAAAGGCTGGGAGAAAATCGATTCGCAATTGAGCAAGGCGCAGGATGCGGCATTGGCGCTGCGCGCGCCGGCGCTCGTGGCCGCCATCGCCAAGAAACCGGCGGGCGCGGTCCTCTTCCAAAACGTTGAATTGTACGATTCCCTCGCGCGGAAATTCCGCAACAACATGAGCGTGGTCGTCGAGGATGGTCGCATCGCGGCGGTCGGCCCGGCGGCGAAACTCCAAACGCCCGCCGGCGCACAGGTCGTCGATGGTACCGGCAAGACGCTCATTCCCGGTCTCTGGGATAGCCATCAGCACTACGGTGACGACTCGACAGGCCCGTTGCTGCTTGCGCAGGGAATTACCAGCGTACGCGATCCGGGAAACCTGCCGGCCGAATCAATGGCACGGAAGAAGCGCATCGACGATGGCGTGTTGCTCGGGCAGCGCATCGTACCGTCCTTGTTGATCGATGGATATGGCCCCTACACGGCCCAGGTCGGTGTTGTCGCGCATTCGCTCGACGAGGCGTTGGCTGACGTGCGGCGCGCCAAGACGGACGGCTACTTCGCCATCAAGCTCTACGGCACCATCGATCCGGCCTGGGTCAAGCCGATGGCGACGCTTGCCCATCAGCTCGGTCTGCATGTGCACGGTCATATCCCGCACGGCATGCGTCCTCTCGATGCGGTGCATGCGGGTTATGACGAGATCACGCACATCAATTTCGTCATGATGCAGGCAATGCCGGATGACGTGGTGAAGAATTCGAACGGCATGGGTCGCTTCGCCGGCACGGGCAAATACGCCAAAGACGTCGATTTGCATTCGAAGATGATGACGGCATATCTCGACGAACTGGCCCGCCGTCATATTGCGGTCGACCCGACGCTGGTAACCTTCGAGGCACTCTACGTTCCCGATACGGGGACATTCCCTGCGTCGATAGCGCCCTACGCCGACACGCTGCCCTCGCAGTTCTCGCGCGGGTTCCTGCAGAGTGCGATGGCGCCAACCCCCGAGCTTTCGCGTGAAACCATGCGCGCCAGCTTTGCCAAGCTGAAGGCGCTGATCCCGGAGCTCTACCGCCGCCACATCACCTTCGTGGCCGGCACGGACGGCACCGGCCTCGAGCTGGTGCGTGAATTGGAGCTCTATGTCGAGGCCGGCGTGACCCCTGAAGACGCGCTGGCCGCCGCCACGATCAATCCGGCGCGCCTGTTCAAGGTGGATACCGTTACGGGTTCGCTGACCCGAGGCAAGCTCGCAGAATTGGCGCTTATCGACGGCGATCCGTCAAAAAACATCGGCGATCTGCGCCAGGTCGAGCTCGTCATGCGCGATGGGAAGCTCATGAAAGCAGCCGATCTACGTGACGCCATCGGCATTTCCGGCCCGCCGAAGCGATAACCGGTCGGTCCCGGCTGCCCCTCACAAATAGTGGCGCTCGCGTCAAGTTTGTGAGACGATGGCCAAAATCGCCGGGAGGACGGCCATGAATATCGCGCCACTGGATATCCACAAATCGGCTCGCGAGCATGCCTACGCCATGCCGCTGGCGGCGATCAATGTCGCCGATCCCGAGCTGTTTCGTACCGATACGATGTGGCCGTATTTCGAGCGCCTCAGAAAAGAAGACCCGGTCCATTACTGCGCCGAGCACGAGTTCGGGCCCTACTGGTCGGTGACCAAGTACAACGACATCATGACCGTCGACACCAACCACGAAGCCTTCTCGTCCGAACCCAACATCACCATCGCCGATCCGAAGGACGATTTCCGTCTGCCGATGTTCATTGCGATGGATCCGCCAAAGCATGATGCGCAGCGCAAGGTGGTGACACCTGCCGTGTCCCCGATGAATCTCGAGCTCTTGGCGCCGGTCATTCGCGAGCGCGCCGGGATGATTCTCGACTCGCTGCCGCGCGGCGAGGAATTCGACTGGGTCGATACCGTGTCCATCGAACTGACCACCATGACGCTGGCCACGCTGTTCGACTTCCCCTGGGAAGATCGCCGCAAGCTAACCTACTGGTCGGATGTCGCGACGGCCGGCAAAGCGTCGAAGTTCTATGTATCGGACGACCATCGCCGCGAAGTTCTCTACGAGTGCGTCGACTATTTCATGAGGCTGTGGAACGAGCGGATCAACGCGCCGCCAAAGAACGATCTTATCTCGTTGCTGGCGCATGGCGACTCCACACGCAACATGGATCGCATGGAATATCTCGGCAATCTCATTCTTCTCATTGTGGGCGGCAACGACACCACGCGCAATACGATCTCGGGCAGCGTGCTCGCGCTCAACCAGAACCAGGATCAATATTCCAAACTGCGGTCCAATCTCGACCTGATCCCGAGCATGGTCTCGGAAACCATTCGCTGGCAGACGCCGCTGGCCCACATGCGCCGCAATGCGAAGCGCGATATCCAGCTGCGCGACAAGACGATCAAAAAGAGCGAAAAAGTCATCATGTGGTATGTCTCGGGCAACCGGGACGAAGAGGTGATCGAGAATCCCAACGCCTATATCATCGACCGACCTCGCGCACGCCAGCATCTGTCTTTCGGTTTCGGTATCCACCGTTGCGTCGGCAACCGTCTGGCGGAACTGCAACTGAAGATTATCTGGGAAGAAATCATGAAGCGCTTCCCGGTGATCGAGGTGACCGGCGAGCCCGAGCGCGTGCCGTCGGCATTCGTCAAGGGCTACGAAAAGCTGCCGGTGCGGATACCGGCCTGATCCATATCGCAAGAAACGGGGTGACGCGAAGGTGCGTTTCGTTAGTGTAGGCGCTCGATGGACACTCAAGCGCCTGCCGACATGTCAGCCAGTTCCTCCATCGCGGAGCGGGTGAATCGCCTTCACTGGGAGTTTATCGGGGGTGAACTCAATTCGTATGGCTGCGCGGTGCTGCCGCGACTCCTGGACCCTCCGGAGTGCTTATCGGTTTCACGCCTGTATGACATCGGTTCGAGCTTCCGCAGTCGCATCGTCATGGCGCGGCACAATTTTGGCAGCGGGGAATACAAGTACCTTTCGTATCCGCTCCCGCCGCTCGTAGCCGAATTGCGCGCGTCTCTCTATCCGCATCTTGCGCGTGTCGCCAATCATTGGGCGGCAGCACCAGGCGCCGACGAATCGTTTCCGCCCGATCTCGAATCCTATCTCGCGAAGTGCCACGCGGCAGGTCAGACCCGGCCGACGCCACTCCTGCTGAAATACGAAACCGGCGACTACAACTGCCTGCATCAGGATATTTATGGGGAGCATGCCTTTCCCTTGCAGGCGGCAATCCTGCTGTCGAGACCAAATGCCGATTTCTCAGGTGGCGAACTAGTCCTTACGGAACAGCGGCCGCGCATGCAATCGCGAGTCGAAGTTGTTCCGCTTGACCAGGGTGATGCGGTGGTGTTCCCCGTACACCATCGTCCCGTCAACGGACGACGCGGAATCTACCGCGCAACCATGCGCCATGGCGTAAGCCGCATCAGAAGCGGGCGGCGCTGCACTCTGGGAATCATTTTCCACGACGCGAAGTAGTCAGGTCAGGCCAGGCCAACGCCACGCGCATCGCCGGATTGATCGCACGATTGGCGGACTCCAAGCGTCGGAGGATACACCGGGGCGTCGAGCTGTCGCTCGATCTCCAGCGCAAGATCACCCCAGTCCTCTGCGATCCTGAGCCACCCGGCGCGAAGTCTTTCGGTTGCGCTGTGGTCTGCTGCCGCTTCGGCGCTGGACGCCAACTGCCTGTAGCGCGCCGCTCTTTCGCATAGGTCTCGGCCCGGGAGTGAACTCTGCACGCGCTGTATCCATCTGCTCGCTGCAATCGAACGTGCCATGGTTGAGCTAGTTCCCGATCGCGCAGCGGAAGAGCTCGACAAATTGCGGACCGGTGGTCCGGCGTCAGGCGGACTGCCAGATCGTGCGAACTCCCCTGGTCTTGATTGGGGTCTTCGGCCATACCGCGATGGCGACCCATCGGCCGTTGATCCGCCGCAGGAGGTGAGATTGACTTGCGGCAAGATGCAGGCCGGTCGCCTGTGAGAGTTCCTGAGACCAACCGTTGGTCCAGATGAACTCGCCCCGCGCGACCGCTTCCTGGATCATGCAGCCAGGGCAAGGCGAGACTTTCGTGACGCATCCCGCCATTCGCACGGGCGTCTTCGATTCATACACGATCATCGGGCAAGGTGCGCCGCTGCCGGTCTGGTCGACGATGTAGATCGCAGCGGCGCCCGCGATCAGCGGGCTGACGCCATTGCCGACCATCCGCACGGCCGCCGATTGCGGATCGAGATCGGGGCGGATGACCGGTGCAAAAACAACGGGCGCCAGCACCATCACTGCCGCGACCGGCAATGCGAGTCTGGCGTAGACGGTTCGGGGCCGAACCACCGAGCTGCACACCGCGAATATAACCGCGCCTTCGAGAACCAGCCCCAGATGGGTTTGGTATCGCCAGAACGCTGCCTGTCTCTCGGCCTCAGCCTCGGAAAAAATACTGATATAGGCAAATGCCAGGAACACCGTGTAGCCGACGAGCCCGGCAAATGCGATGACTGCAATCGCCCCGATGCGGTCATCGTGCGGCCTCCTTCGCGACAGGCTGCGGCTCGCAATGAACAGAGTGGCGAGGAGAAGCGCAAGAAATCCGATTTTTGAAATGAACACGCCGCCCATGCCCAAGAGGACGTGTGGCAGAAGCGCGATGTGCCATTGCGACGGCGTTCGAACAGCCATTTCGCCCTGCGCGATGTGCAGGAATGCGTACGCATGCCACAGAATGCCGACCGCGAGCATGGGCATGGACGCCAGGACGAATTTGCGCAGCGTACGCAGCGGTTCGCTTCCCGTTCGGGCGTCCCAAAGGATGCGTCCCAACAACAGCGACAGCGCCGGTACTGCGTTGTCCTCCTTCAGCAGTACATTGAGCGTCAGCAGAAGTGCGAGCTGGGCGAGACTGGCCGAACCCCTGTCATTGCTTCCATCTTCACAGGGGAGAATCGACAGGGTGATGGCCAGCAGAACGACGGATGTCGGATTGTCTGCGCTGGCAGAGATGGAATTCGTCGGCAGGAATGTGGGCGACAGAGCCGTCATCAAAAGCAGCGCGAGGCCTGCCGAAAGCCAGATGTTCGTGTCGAACAGCATGCTTCCCAGTGTCACATGCTCGCCGTTCTGTTTGCCGGATTGAGTTGATCGCAAGGCGTCAACAAGCATGCGGGCGCAAATCGCGAACAACGTGACATTGAGCGCTGCGGAAATGCCGACACCCTTGAACAATGTTCCGCACGCGCGCGCTGCCATCTCCACCCAGTAAACGGGTAACGCAAATCCGTAGGGATAACCCGCATGAGCGGACGTGGTTGGCGGCAGGCCTTCGCGCGGGAAGTGCTGGACGGTGTAGATATAATTCACGTTGGGAAGCCAGTGGCTGAGCTGATCCCAGCCATAAGGCGCGGTGGGGGTCACAATAAGAAGAAACGGGGCAGATAGGAGGAGATAGGGCCACCAGTCCGTCAGCCTGATCGCGACGCCACGCCACAGGCAGTATGCAAGAGAGGCGGCGACGATGGTGATGCAGATCACATCCACCCAGATGAACGAGAGCGCGGTCAGAGTTCCAAGCAACACGAAAGGCAGACAAAGCACTGCCCAACCCGCGAGCGGATCCAGTGCAGGCCACCTGTTCTTCCTCCCGACCGCCGCGCCGACCAAGGTCTGGGCTGCGAAGAGGAGGAGCACAAAAACCGCTTCGGCGAGGCCGGATGTGCCGGGCAAGTATTGCAGCATGCGAATTCAACTGTCCTGAGGCCGCCGGAGACCGCAGCCAATATCCGGGCATTCATTGACGTCGAGGTTCGGACGATTGCGGCGCCGAAGCTAGCGAGTGGAGCGACGACGCTAGCACCCGCGGTCCAAGTCGCAAATGTCCGGCGGTCGAATGCGGCTCCATCAACATCGACTGCATCCAAACGCTGGGGAAACGTTAGATTTCCGCTGGAGAATCCCGAGCACCTCTCGCGCCCGACCTCAACGAGACCCGGTCTGACATGCGCGGCCGGGGAAGTCGCTGCTCGGATCACCTGCCGGCCAGCGGGTTGAATCGGCCGGGTGTTGCCTAATTCACGCAGATTGAAACAGCTTGAACAGCAGCTTGTGGACGCCCTTCCGTATCCTATGTTAGCAGATGCCAAATGTGCATTTCATTCGTTGTGCGATGGGGGAGCATGAGGAGTGCGTATGCTAAGTGCCTGTCGTGTTTCGTTTCTGTGCGTGTTTGCGCTGGCACTGGCCGGTTGCGCGAGCGCGGCGACCAATGTT
This sequence comes from Rhizomicrobium sp., assembly GCA_050010175.1. Classification (GTDB taxonomy): domain Bacteria; phylum Pseudomonadota; class Alphaproteobacteria; order Micropepsales; family Micropepsaceae; genus Rhizomicrobium. Next base: position 25,131 of record JBEKLN010000044.1, on the reverse strand, counting down.
TCGACAGGGGAAAATGACCCCTACGAATCGTTCAACCGCAAGACCTTCGCCCTCAATGAAAGTATGGACAAACATGTGGCGCGGCCAATCGCCGTGTTCTACACGCGTGCCGTGCCGGGGATAGCCCGCGATGGAATCCACAATTTTTTGACCAACCTTGGAATGCCGGTGACCTTCATCAACGACGTTTTACAGGGCGAACCGAAACGGGCGGTCGACACATTCGGACGATTCGTTGTGAACTCATCGGCCGGTGTCGGCGGGTTGGTTGATGTCGCCCAAAAAACGGGCATCCCTGAACACACGTCGGATTTCGGCGAGACCTTGGGCGTTTATGGTGTCGAAGAGGGGCCGTTTCTGGTGCTTCCGCTTCTCGGACCCAGCAACCCTCGCGATGCTTTCGGATACGGTGCCGACGTGGCGATGGATCCCATGACGTGGGTGACCTTTCGCAGCAGCGATTTCTTCAAGCTCGGCAAGGGCGTAGCCGGGATTATCGATGAGCGCGCACAGAACATCGATACGCTCGACCAGCTGGAACGCACCTCTCTGGACCTCTATGCAACCGAGCGCAGCCTTTACAGGCAGCACCGGCAAGCGGAAATCAATCACGGCAAGCCCAACATCGAAGATCTCCCCAATTTTTAGCCCCGCCTGAAGGCGAGCGGATGTCCACATCCTTTGTCGAGCGCATCGTTGGAATATGCGCCCGCTATGCGGGCGTGGTTGCGCTTGTCGCCGTCATACTGGGGATCATCTGCGGCGAATACAGCTCTACGCACTTTGCGATGAACAGCAACGCAGAAGCGATCATTTCGCCGAAGACGACATGGCGAAAGCTCCAGGCAGTCTACGACCGCGATTTTCCGCAACAGAACAATCTCACGGTGGTTGTCATTGATGGTGCAACGCCGGAATTGGCCGATGCCGCGGCAACCTCGCTGACAGCAGCTCTGCAGAGGCGGCCCGATGTATTCCATTCGGTGCGGCGGCCCGATGGCGGTCCGTTCTTCGCGCATGAAGGTCTGCTCTTTCTTCCTGTCGATCAGGTCAAGGCAACGACGGACGAGATGATTGCGGCGCAGCCGTTTCTGGGCGGATTGGCCGTCGATCCGAGCCTGCGTGGCATAATGGACAGCTTGTCCACTGCTCTCCAGGGCGTTGCTCACGGCCAGACTTCGCTCGAACAGCTTCATGGTCCAATCACCCAGTTCTCCCAAACATTGGACGGCGTGTTACAGGGGCGCCCCGCCTATCTCGCCTGGAGATCGATGGTCACCGGGCAACCTCCGAGTACCCTGGAGCTCCGGCAGTTCATCCAGATCCAGTCCAAACTCGATTTCACGGCACTCACCCCAGGCGGGCGGGCAAGCGACGTCATCCGCTCGACGGCGGTCCGGCTCGGCCTTGTCCCCTCTCATGGTGTCCGCGTTCGACTGACAGGGCCGGTTCCGATGGCGGACGATGAATTCGTCACGCTGGCCGACCGTGCCGTGCTCATGGTGACATTGATGATGAGCGCTGTGCTCGCCATGCTTTGGCTGGCGGTGCATTCTTTCCGGCTGATTTTTGCCATTCTGGTCAGTGTTTTCGTTGGCCTGGCCATCACTGCGGCGGCAGGGTTGGCCATATTCGGCGCCTTCAATGTCATCTCGGTGGCGTTTATCGCCCTGTTCGTGGGACTTGGCGTCGATTTCGGGATTCAGTTTTGCGTGCGGTACCGTGCGGAGCGCCACGAGCACGACAATCTGGACGTCGCCCTGCGCCGGGCAGGGGACGGCGTCGGTAATGCCCTGACGCTGGCGGCCGCGGCGACGGCAGCGGGCTTCTTCTCGTTTTTGCCGACAAGTTACATCGGTGTCGCGCAGCTGGGCTTGATCGCGGGCATGGGCATGATCGTCACCTATGTTCTCAGCATCATGCTGCTGCCCGCACTGGTGAAACTGCTGGCTCCGCCCGGTGAACCGGATCGGATCGGTTATCAGGCGCTGGCGCCGCTTGACGATTTCCTCGTGCGCCGCCGCGGTATGGTTACGCTCGCCACCGGGATACTGGTCCTGATTGCGATCGCGCTCCTCCCGCAGCTCAAATTCGATTTCAATCCGCTCAATCTGCGCAGCCCGAAGGTCGAGTCCGTCGGTACCGCCCTCGAGTTGATGAAGGATCCGCTCACTACGCCCAATACGATCAATGTTTTGGCTCCATCTCATGCACAGATTCAGAGACGGGCCATGGTGCTGTCGGCGCTGCCGGCCGTATCGCATGTGGTGACGGTTGACAGCTTCATTCCCGACGACCAGCCGCAAAAACTCGCGCTCATCAACGACGCGTCGACATTGCTGGACCCAACGCTCAATCCGATCTTGGTCAAACCTCCGCCGTCCGATGCAGACAACATTCAGGCGCTGCTCGCGGCCGCGCGAGCACTTGATGATGGTGCTCGACATGCTGCGCCTGCCGCCGCAAATCCGGCACGCCACCTCGCGTTGGACCTCCGTCATATCGCAGCAGGGCGGCGGGACGTTCGAACGCGCGTCGACGAAGCGCTCCTGCCGGGGCTCAACACTATGCTCAACCAGCTGCGCGACGTCCTTGAGCCGCAGCCGGTAGCGCTCAATACACTGCCGCGTGATCTCGTTCGCGACTGGGTGACGCCGAACGGAACATGGCGTGCCGACGTTTTTCCCAAAGGCAATGCGAACGACAATAGCACCCTGCGGGAGTTCGTGAGGGAAGTGAGAGTGGTGGTTCCGGAAGCGACCGGAACGCCCATCTCCATCCAGGAGTCTGGAACGACCATTGTTCGGGCATTCATCCAGGCCGGCGTGCTGTCGTTTCTGTCGATCACCATCTTGCTTGTCGTGGCGTTAAGGCGCGCGAAGGATGTCCTCATCGCGCTCGGCCCCCTTGTTCTGGCGGGCATTCTCACGCTCGGCACCTGCGTCGCCATCGGCATGCAGCTCAATTACGCCAACATCATTGCGCTGCCGCTTCTCTTCGGTATTGGCGTCGCCTTCGATATTTACTTTGTCATGGCGTGGCGTTCCGGCGCGCGGAGGCTCCTGCAGTCACCGTTGACAAGAGCTGTGGTCCTGAGCGCCGGAACGACGGGTTCGGCGTTCGGAACTCTCTGGCTTTCGAACCACCCGGGGATCGCAAGCATGGGCGAGTTGCTGGCCATTTCGCTGGCCTGGATCCTGGCATGCGTGCTCTTCCTGTTGCCGGCGTTGTTGGCTCAGGCGACCTATCGCGAAGGATTGCCGGAAACGGTTTAGCCGGCGAATTATGGCGCGCCCTTCGCGCCGGCGAGCGAACTATCCGTGAGAGTGTTGATCTTGTCCGCAAGCGCCTTGGGTCCGCCGCCCGATAGGGTCGACGCGAAGTCGGAGCGCTTCAGTGCGGCCTGGTCGACAAATCCCGCGAGATAGACGTCGATGATCTTCCACGTGCCGCCGTTCTGGCGCATGCGGTAAATCAGGGCCACCGGCTTGTCGCCTTTTGGAATCAGATTGGTTTGCACGATCCTATCGCTGCCCCGCTGAAGAACGTTGGGATCGACCTCGAATCGTTCGCCGGCAAACTTGTCGAAATTCGATGCGTAATCGGCTGCCGTCAAACGCCGAAACGCGCTGACCAGCATGCTCTTGTCCGCATCGCTCATCGTGCCCCAGCTGGGACCGACGATGAACTGCATCATCGTTGTGAGATCGTACGCTTTATCAATTGCAGGCAGGAGCGCTCTGAAGCGGCCCTGCATGCCGAGTTGCGGCCCATGCTTCATTGTCTCCAGAAGCGAGGTGTAAAATGTGTCCACCTGCTCGGCCGCCGGATCAGTTGCGGCGTCGGCCGCGTAGACTGGCGAAAGCGAAAACAGGGCCACAAGTGCGGCGATCAGCAGGGCAGGCGTACGGAACATGAGCAAGTCCTCAAACGGTCAAATGAGAGGTGGACTCCACGCCCTGCAACCGGGAGCGAAGCGCATCTAAGAGAAGGAACGCTTGGCCGAATTTTTCGGCCTAAATGAGGCAACGGTTCAAGGTCTGAGCCCGACCGGTTTGGTCACCATTTCACCGATTTGCATAGGGATTGCTCGCCGTTCGCAGCGAAAAGCGGATGGGCGTGCCGCCGATGTTAAACGCAGCCCGCAATTCATTCTGAATGTAGCGCAGATAGGACTCCGGCAGCTCCTTGAGCTGGGTTCCAAACAGTACGAATGCGGGCGGCCGTGTCTTCGGTTGGGTCATGTAGCGCACCCGGACCCGCCGTCCATGGATCGCGGGCGGAGGGTGCCTCTCGAGCGCGCGGGCTAGGAACCGGTTGAGTTCCGCGGTGGGTATATGGGTGTTCCAGGCTCGATCGGCCTCAAGAACGGCTGGGAGCAGACGATCAAGGCCTTCGCCGCTCAGCGCAGACACCACAACCAGCGGCGATCCGGCGATCTGGGGCAATAGCTCATCGGCGAGGCGGCGCAGCTTCCCGATCGCGCCTGCAGGATTGTCGATCAGGTCCCATTTGTTCACGGCGTACACGACGGCTCGCCCCTCGCGCGCAGCGAGATCGGCAATTGTGAGGTCCTGCTTCTCAAACGGCGCGGTCGCGTCGATGACGAGCACGACGCATTCGGCGAAGCGGACAGCGTTGAGCGTGCTTCCGACTGCTAGTTTCTCGATTGTTTCTCCCTGAATCCTCGCCCGCTTGCGCAACCCGGCCGTGTCATGCAGGAGCACCGTGCGCCCACCAATCACCCAAGCCGCTGCAATCGTATCACGCGTAATGCCGGGCTCCGGACCCGTCAGAGAGCGCTCCTCACCGATGAGCCGGTTGAAGAGGCTCGACTTGCCGACGTTAGGACGGCCCACGATGGCAAGTTTCAGCGGCTTCTCGGCATCTCCCTCAAGGTCCGCCGACTGATCGTTCGGCCGGCTTGCGGCCAACGGGGCCAGCGCATCGTAAAGTTCGCCCAGCCCGAGCCCGTGTTCGGCTGAAATCGTGACCGGCTCGCCGAAACCCAGGCGAAAGCTGTCGGCAATGTCCGTGGTGCGTGAGGTTTCGCACTTGTTGGCGGCGAGTATCACCGGTTTGCCGGACCGGCGAAGTGCGTCGGCAATGATTTCGTCGCCCGTCGTCAGGCCCGCTCTTCCGTCAATCAGAAAAAGGCAAACATCGGCGGCCGCAATCGCGTCTTTCGTGCGGTCGAGCATGCGTGCGGTCAGGGTCCCAGGTGGTGCCTCATCGAAGCCCGCCGTATCCAGAAGGCGAAGCGATAGGCTGTCGAGCTGCCCTTCCGCCTCCTGCAAGTCACGCGTGACCCCGGGCGTGTCGTGTACGATCGCGAGCTTCTTTCCCGCCAGCCGGTTGAACAGAGTCGACTTTCCAACGTTGGGCCGGCCCACGATGGCAACGGTCAGTGGCATGGGCGAAGACCTATCATCAATCGTGGAAATAGCGAACGGCGGGGAGCGGCTGGGCTCCCCATCTTCCAATCGCTGGTCTTGAGATTCCGCTCTTACTTCAGCGCAACCAGTTGCGCACCGCTGGTCAGAAGGTAAAGCGTTCCATCTGCCACCACTGGAGAGATGAAGGTGCCGTCGGGGATCTCGATCTTGCCGAGAATGTCTCCGGAGTAGGGCGACAGCGATACGGCGTATCCGTCCGATGAGGCTAGAATCAACCGGTCGGATACGAGAACCGGGCCCGACCAGGTGATGGGTTCGTCCTTGTCTTTGGGATCCTGCCAGCGGGTGAGCTGATGAATCCACTTCACGCGACCGTCCTTACGGGCAAGGCACAGGACCTGACCTTCGGTCGTCAGCACGTAAATGAAATCGCCCGCAACCCAGGGTGTCTGGATGCCACCGATGTCGCGCGACCAGGCACGTTCGCCGGTGTTCAGATTGATAGCCGCCATGACACCGGAGTGGCTGATGGCAAATACCATATCTCGATCCACGACCGGTCGGCCGGCAATGTCGTCCAGTTCCGAAAGTGCGGTTACCGTGCCGGAACGAGTGAGCATGTCGTTCCATGTGGGGCGGCCGTTTTCGACGCGTATGGCGAACAGTTCTCCCGATGTGTAGGGCACGATGACATAATCGCCCGACACCGCAGCGCTGGTGCTTTCGAGAATTCCCGCCGATTCTGTGATACCCTGATGATCCCAAAGCTGGCGGCCATCGCTTTCGGCAAGGGCAAAAAAGTGATTGTCCTCGGAGGACACGAACACGCGTCCGCCATTGGCGACCGGCGCGTTGACGACTGGAACACCGAGATCCACTTTCCATACCTGTTTGCCGCTCTTCGGATCGAGCGCGAAGAGGGTACCAAACCCGGTTGTGACGAAGAGCTTGCCTTGGTCATAGGCAACGCCGCCGCCAAATCCTTTGGAGGGATCGATCCACAGTCCCGGCCCGAAAAGATGCGGATTGGGTAGCATGCCGAACACGATGGAATCGTCCGGGCCCTTTGGGGCGAGATCCTTGTCCCAGGCGGGCTGGCCGGTTTTCGCATTGAACACGTAAACATGCGTTGCCGCGTCGAGAACAAAAACACGGCCGTCCGCCACGACCGGCGGCGCGGTTAGCTGCGAGTCGGCGTCGGTACCTTTGCCCGCGTCGGCGTGCCAAATCTCGGCCAGATGCCCATCCGCCTTCAGATGGTACATCGCGTTGGCCGCAAATCCGCCCGGCTCCGGCCATGATGCATTTTCGTACGGGGGCGGAAGCACGACCTTCGTCTGGCTCATGTCGGAGTCGACCTTGATGGACTGCTCCGCGGCCATTACGGAAATCCGCTCGCCTTTGACGTTCGATTTCGAGGCGCCGTTGAACCAGCCGGATGTCAGGTCGCTCACCATGTCGATCGCCTGGCACCCTGCGAGCGCAAACGATCCTGCAATGCACACGAGCAAACTCAATGTTTTGATTTTCATTTGGACGGAGGCCCTTCGGGGGCGGCGGGATCCCCACCGGGAGTCTGCGCGGAGTTCTGCAGCGGCGGTGGTACTTTGCCGGATTCCGCATCCCCGCCTGCCGCCAGGAATTGGGCCATGATCTGCGCGCGTTGACGCAGACCCTCAGGCGTCGTTTTTGCGGCAACGAGAGAATTGTAAATGCGAATAGCCGACGCCGAATCGCCCGCACGGTAGTCGGCATACGCCAGAACCTCGCGCGTCAGGGGACTCCAGGCCGCACCGGCGGCATCGGCCGGAGCAAGAAGCGCCTTCACATCGGCCTCCGGCTCTTCGTCGACCAGCGCCCAGGCCAGATGAATTCTGGCGATAGCGCCCAACTGCGGATCATTGCCGTCGGCGATCTGCCTGTAGAGCGCAAGGGCATCCGCGCGGTTTCCAGCGTTCAGCAGCGCATCGGCTTCCTGCAGCCGGGACACGGCTGCGTATCCGCCGGGCGCAGTCTTGGCAAGCTTGGCGAGCATTTCGGCAGCAAGAGTCGACTGACCCGACTGCAGCATGCGCGAAGCGACGAGGTATTCCTCGGATGCCTGGGTTTGCTGCTTTTTCTCGTAGACGGTCCAAAGCTCGAAGCTTGCGACCGCAATAATCACCAACGCCACTCCCGCGTAGATGTAGTCCGAATATTTTTTCCAGAACTGCTCGAGACGCTCGCGACGGACGTCCTCCTCGACTTCCTGGAAGATGTCGGTCACGGCAACATTCCTCTTCGACGGTCGCTCAAACGCTTGACCGGGCGCGATGATTAGCCATTGCAGGCGGAACTGGCAACTGCTGGAAACGCCCGCCCAATCAGCCCGTCCGCTTCATCGTATAGACGTTTTCGGCGCCCGGGAAACGCCTCGCCCTTACATCGTCGGCATACGCCTTGACCGCTTTCTCGATATCGGGACCGAGGGTCGCGTACTCCCGCACGAACTTCGGCGGGGCCGGGTTCAGGCCCAGCATGTCTTCCATGACAAGAATCTGGCCGTCGCATTGCGCCGAAGCGCCGATGCCGATGGTAGGAATTGCGACCTCGCGGGTAATCTTCGCGGCAAGCGGCTCCGCCATGCCTTCCAGAACTACGGCGAACGCGCCGGCCTCGGCAACCGCCTTCGCGTCGGCTTCGATAGCCGGCCACTCTGCTTCGGTGCGTCCCTGCGTCTTGAAACCACCGAAAATCTGGATCATTTGCGGCGTCAGGCCGATGTGGCCCATCACAGGAATTCCGCGCGACGAAAGGTACCGAATGGTCTCCGCCATCCGTGCGCCGCCTTCAAGCTTCACCGCGCCGCAGCCGGTTTCCTGGATAATGCGCGCCGCATTGCGGAATGCAATGTTGGGGCTTTCCTCGTAGGAGCCGAACGGCATGTCGACGACGATAAGCGCGTGCCTGCTGCCGCGCATCACCGCCTTGCCGTGCAGGATCATCATCTCGAGTGTGACGCCGAGCGTCGTCTCCATGCCGTGCATGACCATGCCGACGGAGTCGCCAACCAGCATCAGGTCGACATGATCGTCGAGCAGCCGCGCCGTATGCGCGTGGTAACACGTGAGGCAAACCACGGGCTTGGCGCCCTTGTGCCCGCGAATCTCTGGCACGGTGACGCGCTTGATGTTCGTGACGACCGACATGGGGAAACCCTCCCGACCGTAACAGCTGATATCCCACCTTCTCCGGAGGAGAGGGTGGAAGAACGCGCACTATTCTTTCGACTCTCCGGCCTCTGCGACCGGCGCCGCGCCTGCCTCGAACAGTTCTTCGGCGGCGGCGACCGCCTCTTCCTCGGGCGTCGCTTCCGCGAGCACGTCTTCGCCGCGTGCCTGACGCTCCGCTTCATCCTCTGTGCGCGCGACGTTGATCGTCACATTGATGCGTACTTCCGGATGCAGAACGACGGTTACCGGAACAAGTCCGATGGACTTGATGGCCTTGTCGAGCGGCACCTGCGTGCGTGCGATCGTAAAGCCGCCGGCCGTGACGACATCGGCGATGTCGCGCGGGCTCACCGAGCCGTAAAGCTGACCGCGGTCGCCTGCCTGCCGCAGCAGTACAAAGCTCTTTCCGCCGAGCTTCGCCGCAATGGCTTCCGCATCCTTCTTGAGTTCCAGATTGTGAGCTTCAAGCTGGGCCTTCTGGGTCTCGAAGTAGGTACGGTTCTGTTTGGTTGCGCGAAGCGCTTTCTTTTTGGGCAGGAGGAAGTTGCGGGCGAAACCGTCTTTCACCTTCACGACATCGCCCATCTGGCCGAGTTTTTCGACTCGTTCGAGCAGGATCACTTGCATGGCGGCCTCACTTCACGACGTAGGGCAGGAGGGCCATAAAGCGCGCCCGCTTGATGGCAACGGCGAGCTGACGCTGCTTGCCGGCCGACACCGCGGTGATGCGCGACGGCACGATCTTGCCGCGTTCGGAAATGAAGCGCTGCAGTAGTTTCACGTCCTTGTAGTCGATCTTCGGCGCGTTGGCACCGGAGAACGGGCAGGTCTTCCGCCTGCGGAAGAACGGGCGGCGCTGGGCTCCGGCCTGGCTCATTGTTCGGTCTCCGTCGTCTCAGTGGTCGCTTCGCCTTCGGGTTTCTTCTCGCCGTCGCGTTCGCGCCGGGCGGCCTTGGAGTTCGACTGCTCGAACTGGTCCACCTTCACGGTGATGTAGCGCAGCACGTCTTCGTTGATCTTGAGCTGGCGCTCGAGTTCGTGGACGGCTTTGCCGGGCGAATTGATGTTGAGGAGCACATAGTGCCCCTTGCGGTTCTTCTTGATGCGATAGGCGAGCGAACGCAGGCCCCAATATTCCTGCTTCTCGACCTTGCCGCCTTCGCCTTCGATGATGGTTTTCAGGTGCGTCGCCAAGGCGTCCACCTGCTGCGCGCTGATGTCCTGGCGCGCGATCAGGAGATGCTCGTACAGAGCCATGTTCGTCCCTTTTCTGGCGTGCGGTACGTGAGGAGGCTGGGATGCCGTCTCACGTATTGGCTCGCGAAGATGCCGGACGATCCGGCAATGGCGCTGATATCCAGAGCCCCTCGCGACCGCAGGCCGCTGTTCAAGGGGGCGGCGTATAGCGGAAAGGGCCGGGAAGGGCAACCATGGCGGCCCGGAATGGTGAGGGGCGCCGGTTGGCGCGGCGCCCCGATCCTAAAGTCCTGAAAATGTTGGACGCTCAGCGGCCGGCGGAGATCGTCAGGGTCATCGGCTTTTTATCCGGACCGTTCATCGTCCAGGTATCGCCCACATTGTGGTCGGTCTGCGCGGGATAGCAGTTCGTCGCCTGATCCGGAGATTTCGGCGGAGGTGTCACGACCGTGAAGCAGGCGGTCTGCGGGTCTTTCCAGGCGTACGTTCCCTTCAGCACGGCACCGGACGACGTGTGCTGCTCCCAACTCATGTCCTGATTGATGAAGATGGTGGACTTCATGCCGTCCGCGCCGGTGATGGTGAGCGTGTTGCTGTAGAGATTGGCGTAAGGATCGGCGTTTGCGACACTCGCAGTGAACAAGAGCGCCGATACGGCGAGAATAATGCGTTTCATGATTGGTCCTCCCCAAGGTTAAGCAGCTTTTGTTAACCCTAAGCGGGTGGTGTTGCCGCCGTAAAGGGGGGCGTTAAGCCGGTGTTCCTGAATGGATTCTCAGTCCGTGACGATCATCGCCTGCGCGCGGATGTGTGCGAGCACACGCATATTGTTTTCGTGAATGATAAAACGAGCCATGGGCAACCAATAGAAAACCGGGTCGAGCTTGAGCTCGTGTTGCGTGCGCTCGACGATGCGCGTTCGCCCTCCGCCGAGTGGGATCAACTCGAAACTCGTGAAGCTAGTCGTGAAGTAACCCCGCAGATGCGGCGCGTTGACGGTGCGGTAGGGACTGAGTTCATGCATGGCGGGCGGATTTGACAGGACTGCGAATGCAAAGAGCTTATTGGGCCTCCACTCGGTGACCCGTTCCACCGCGATACCGGTCGAAAAAACACCCACGCGCATTGCACCTACGCCCTGTCCTGTCATCCGTGCCGCGACCGGATAGGCGACGCCAAACCGGAACGGCAGCGCAGGCTCTTCGGTCAACGGCGCCATGTGGACAATGGCATCCCACACTTTCGGCCGCGGCGCGGAAATGTCGATCGACTCCTGCGTGTCAAATCGGATGGATGGCGGCAGAAGCCGCTCCGATATGAAGACGAGCGGCAGCAGCGCGACGCTCATCAACGGCTGAGTTGCCGAGCGGCGGGTATGGAGAGCTGCTGCGCGACCGAACACACTGCCCAACAGAGCGGCGAGCACGGCAAGCGGTGCGGCAACGATGATGCAGATCAGCCCTTCAAGCGCCACGCCAAGCAGCGACAGCGCACCGAGAAAAGCCGCCGCGGCGACCACGGACGTCGTCCTGCGAAAGCCGATGTCGCCATTTCGATTGGCCAGATAGGCCGTAATGGCGCCGATCAGGAACGGCGAGACGAAGAACAATCCATAGCCGTAGGTTCCGAACAGGAGCGTGCCCACGGCGACTGCGAAAACCGTCAGCGCCATACCAGCAACGATCCCCCGCAGCGCTGACTGCCAGTCCAGCGAACCGGATTCTGTCTTTGATGCGGTCGTGCCGCTGTGCCGGGACCGCGCAATCCCGAGTACGAGAATGACGGGAATCTGCAGCACTGGAACGAGCACCGGCGCTGCATTCCATCCGCCAAGACCGGCATCCCGGGCCCGGCAAAAGGACAGCGCCGTGAGCAGCCATGTCGCGAGTAACGTCACGAAAAAGCAGGCGCTGATTTCTGCCAGCGACAGCGGCTGAACCCACAGGAGCGCGCGAACGGGCTCGAGCCAAAACATGGGATCGACGTTATTTGTCTGTCCGCGCCTGAAAAGAATGGCGGCGACGAACGAGTGCGGGAGGAAGAACAGCGGCAACGAAGCCGCCAGATAGTGCGCCCGGCGAATGCGCCCCGAGAAAAGAAGGATATCAAACATGTTTCAGACCATCGCCGCCAGCGCACAATTTCGTGCCGCTTGGTGGTCTCGACAGTTCGCGGAGTTCGCGGCGGTGGACAAGCGTCGCCGGTGTCAGGATATTTCGCGCGAGTCTCAGCCGCTCCAGCGACTTGATCAGCCACCATCCTGGGTCGACTTCGCCCGGATAAAGCCCGAGTTTGGCTGAACCGGGAAACGCGTGGTGATTGTTGTGCCAGCTCTCGCCCATGCTGATAAATCCAGCCAGGACCACATTGTGTCCCTGAACCGCGGCGCCATCGACGACCCAGGACTGCGGGCCGTGTCGATGAGCAATGTGGCCAATGAGCCAGTGTCCGGTCACGCAGACTGCAACGCGAACGCAGATGCCCCAGACGAGCCAGCTCATTCCGCCCGCCAGGTAAAACAGGATGGCCCACGGCAATTGCTGCCACATCCACGTGCGCTCGAGAACGACGTAGAACCGATCGTTCGCCAGCCTTGGCTCCAGTTCGAATTGCGGCGGATTGAAGAGCATGATCCTGCAATGCAATTGCCACCATCCGTCGTGAAGAAACGGCCGGCGGTGACCGAAGAAGTCGTGGCACTGGCGTTGACGCTGCGCCCAGTCGCGCTGGTCGTGGATGCGCACCATGCCGATGGGGCCCGCCATTCCGACCAGCGTGCCAAGATAGACGAAGAGATGTTCGAGCCAGAGCGGGCACTCGAAACTGCCGTGAATGAGTCGGCGATGCATGCCCACGGAATGACCGCAACAGAGCGTGACCGCGCTCGACACGAGAAAAAGCGACAACGCGCCCCACGAATAGAATAATGGCGCCCCGAAAAGGGCGGCCACCGTCATGGCGCCGATCCAGAGCGACTTTGCCGGATCCCACACGACTGCTCCTTCGGCCGCCGAGGATTTGTCCCCCGGCACGATGCGATGCAAGCCCGCAACACACGCCACGGTCCCCTCCACGCCTGTTATATCTTCTTTGCGCCCTTGATGCGCGCACTTTCCTTCTTCAGCGGCCGCGACACGGGGCAAACCTGCTGCACAAACCCGTTCAGCGTGTTGGCGAGGCTTTCGCGCACTAGCGAGTAATGCACGAACTGTCCGCGCTTCTCACCTCTGACCAGTCCGGCATTTTCAAGAATTTGAAGATGCTTCGAGATCGCAGGCTTCGACATGGAAAAGTGCGCGGCAATCTCGCCCGCCGTGAGGTCCACCTCCGACAGGTAGGCCAGGATTTTTCGCCTGGCAGTGGACGCAAGGGCTTCGAAAATCTTTTCCATAAGGGCTTATATATTTAACGAAATAGCTAATTATCTTATTTGTTGTCGATTGTAAAGCGGCCGGTCCGGCCTGGCGTGTTTGACAATGCGGCGCGTCTGTCTCGATATGCGCGGCCCCGAGCGCGCACATCCGGATTGACCATGCCCACCGCAGATACGATTTTCGCCAGGGCGGCGTGGCGGTTGATCCCGTTTCTGGGCGTGCTCTACGTCGCCAATTTTCTCGACCGCGTGAATGTCGGTTTCGCGGCGCTGGCGATGAACCGCGATCTCGGACTCTCCGCACAGGTTTACGGCTTCGGCGCGGGCATATTCTTCTTCGGCTACTTTCTCTGCGAAGTGCCGTCGAACCTGATCCTCGAGCGCGTCGGCGCGCGGCTATGGATCTTCCGCATCATGCTCACCTGGGGGATCATCTCGGCGGCGACCGCGTTCGCGCGCGGCTCCATCAGTTTCTGCGTGCTGCGGTTTCTGCTTGGCGTCTGCGAAGCGGGCTTCTTCCCGGGCATCATGCTTTATCTGACCTACTGGTTTCCGCAATCCTCGCGTGCGCGGTTCAACGCGCTGTTCCTCGCAGCCATCCCCGTCTCCAGCGTACTCGGCTCGCCGCTGTCCGGTGCGATTCTGAATCTCAACGGCGTTGCCGGTCTTCATGGCTGGCAGTGGTTGTTTCTCATCGAAGGATTGCCGTCGTGTCTGCTCGGCTTTGTCGTGCTCGCGATTCTGCCTAACGGACCGCACGAGGCGAAGTGGCTGACGCGCGATGAAAAGCGTGTCGTTGCCGACGCGCTTGCGCGCGATGCTCTGCCGCCTGGAGACTTCAGGCAGGCGCTCGGCGACATCCGGCTGTGGCTGCTCGCGCTTGGCGATTTCGGCATCGTGCTGGGAACCTACGGCCTTGTGCTGTGGCTGCCGCAGATCGTGTCGGACATGGGATATTCAAACCTGACGACGGGCACGATCGTGGCGATTCCCTATGCTGCGGCGCTTGTGGCCATGCTAGCAGCGGCGCGGTCGAGCGACGCACGCAACGAACGCGTCTGGCACACCGTCATCGCAGCGCTGGCCGCCGCAGCGGGACTCATCGGCGCGGCGCTGCTGCACGGCGATGTCGCGAAAATCCTCGCGCTCACCGTGGCCGCCATGGGAATTTATTCCGCGCTCGTCACCTTCTGGACATTGCCGCAATCCTTCATGGGCGGCACGGCTGCTGCGACCGGCATCGCGCTCGTCAACTCCATCGGCAATCTCGGCGGCTTCACCGGCCCCTATCTGATGGGCTGGTTCAGGCAGATGTCAGGCGGCTACAGCCTCGGGCTTGCAGCGCTTGCGGCCGGGCTCACGGGAACTGCAGCGCTCGTTTTCCTCATGGCGCGCGCACTGACCCCACCGCCCGCCGTCATTGAATCGTCTTCTGCACCGTCGTGACAGGCTGAGGCACCGCATCGACATCGAATGAAAGGCGTCCGAGCAGGCGGCCATCATCCGTCTTGATGTCGACGCGCCACTCACCTGGCTTCGGGTTTTTCTTGATCGTATAGCCGCGATAGCCGCCTTCGCGGCCGCCCGAGATGGCATAGGTCACCGACGACAGTGTCACCCATTTCCGCTTTGCGGGATCGAACCAGCGCCAGCGATCCGTGACGTGCGTGGAAAGTTTGATGGGTGCGAACACGGCGGCGTAGATGGCCACGGGCTGGCCCGGCGCCAGATGAACGACCGGCTTCGCGAACATATGGGAGAGGTACGACGTCCAGCTCTCGTCCTGTGGCTCCGCTGTCGCGGTATAGACATTCCCGGTGCGCTTCACCGCGTGATAGATGCCGACATTGGAAAGAGCGAGCGGCAGCGGCGGCAGAACATCGGTAAAGTAGAACAGATTCATGATAACGAGAATGGCGATCGACCCGCCGTACAGCGCGAAGCGCGTCTGCCTGAATCGTTCGGCGCCGAGCCTGCGCAACAGGCGCAGGAACTGGCTGAAGAGTGCAATCGCAAGGATGCCGCTGAGCGCAAACGTCCAGCTGCCGATACGCCCGAGCAGCACAGGCACGACAAAGATCGCGTAGGAATAAAGCAGGAAAAAGAACAGCAATGCGGTGAACACCAGCCGTTCGCGGTATTGGCGGAATGCTTCAGTGCCGATGAAGACGGCGGCGAGGAACAGCAGGAACGGCCACGAAGCGGTTAGGACTGCGCTGCGCGAATAGAAAACGAGAAATCCGCTCAACAATCCGCCTAACGCGAATTGTGTGATAGCGGGCACCGCGCCGTGCAGTTTCCTGCCCAGCTTCCAGCCGCTTTCATCCTTTGCTGCGGTCTGCGCACGCGCGCTCTCGGATTGCGCCACGTTCTCCAAGGCCGCAGTGGCGGCATGAGCGCTGCGTTGCACCGCGGCGAGGGCCGGCACAGCGAGATCTTTGTTCTCGGCCTCCGTGGTCTGGGCGAGTTTTTTGTCGGCCCGCGCCTGCAGATAGTGAATAAGAGCGATGGTCGATGCCGCCAGCGCGAGGTAGGCGGTGAAGATGATGTTGGCCGCCGGACGGTCGATGCGGCCGAAGGTGTAATTGTCGATTCCGAATCCGACCGCCATGGCCGCCGCCGATATGTGGCGCTCATAGCGGGTCAGCGGCGCCTGCCAGGCGCTGATGAAGTCCTTCGCCTGACGCAATCGTTTCAACGGCGACATCGCCGACGCCCTTCCCCGGCCAATCCGCTCCACAGTCTCGCAAGGATCATGGTGACAATTTGGCGCCAGACGCCCCAGGCTTCTTGCCGGTGCGGCAATAGGTCTGCCATATCCAAAGATTCATGGTTTAATTGCAACTCAGTCTCACTTAAGGGCTTGTCCTTATTGCGAACAAGTCGCACTCTAAGTGAAGTTCACTGAGATAGGTCAATGACCTCCGAATCCGGTAGGGCCAGAGAAGACGAATTATGATCGCATTGCCGCTGCCACATGTGAAAACCTCCGCTTCGCTTGGCGTGCGGCGGGTAATGGCTGTGGCGGGCACCGGCATCGTCGTCATGCTGGCTGATACGGATGCCGGCAGCATCATTACGGCCGCGCAAAGCGGGGCGCAGTGGGGTTACCGCCTGCTGTTGCTGCAATTACTCCTTATCCCTGTCCTCTTCATGGTTCAGGAACTCACGGTACGGCTTGGCGTGGCCACGGGGCGCGGCCATGGCGAACTGATCAAGGAGCGGTTCGGCCGTGATTGGGCCTGGCTGTCAGCGTCGACGCTCGCCATAGCGTGCCTCGGCGCACTGGTTTCGGAGCTGAGCGGGCTTGCTGGCGTCGGCTTGCTGTTCGGCATCCCTGCATGGTTGACGATGACGGGTGTCGTCGGGGGATTGGTCGCGGTTGTCTGGACCGCGTCGTACCGTTCGGTCGAACGGGCGGCGATCGTGTTCGGCACCTTCGAACTCGCGTTTATTGTCATTGCGTGGATGGCCCATCCCTCGGGCGCCGCGATGATCGATGGGCTGACGCACGCACCGCTGTCCAATCCGGCCTATCTTTATCTCGCCACCGCAAATATCGGAGCGGTGATCATGCCCTGGATGATCTTCTACCAGCAGTCGGCGGTGGTGGAGAAAAAACTTGCCCCGGACAGTTTGAATATCCTGCGCTGGGAAACGGCGATCGGTGCAATCATCACTCAGTTCGTCATGATCGGCGTTCTCATCGCCACGGCGGCCACCATCGGCCGCGTGCATCCCAACGCGCCGCTCAACACCGTGCAGCAGATTTCCGGCGCACTGATCCCGTTCCTGGGCACGACATTCGGGCGCCTCGTCTTCGCTGCCGGTTTGTCGGGCGCTGCAATCGTGGCCACGATCGTGGTCTCGCTGACCGCAGCCTGGGGCGTGGGCGAAGTCGCAGGCTACCGCCGCTCTCTGGCGGATCATCCGCTTGAGGCGCCATGGTTCTACGGCATTTTCACGCTGTGCCTCGTGCTTGCCGGCGTACTCGTCGCGTCCGGCGCCAATCTGGTGGCGCTGAGCGTCGGCGTGCAGGTCTTAAACGCGCTTCTGCTGCCCATCGTGCTTGGGTTTCTGTTCATGCTGGCGCGCAAGGCACTCCCCGATGCGTATCGCCTGAAGGGTGCATATGCGCTCGTCGTGGCTGCAGTCATGATGGTGACGGCTGGCTTCGGCATCTATGCCGGCATCACGGGCGCGATCTGACGGCGGACAATCGGGCTGTCAGGAAATTCTTCACGGCTTCATCGGGCTCAAGTGCGATGGCTTTTTCGTATGATACAGCCGCGTCCCGATTGCAGCCGAGTTGCGCCAGCAGATGGGCGCGCACTGCCCAATAGGGCTGATACGCTTGAACGCGCGGATCGGCTGATGCACGATCGATTTCGGCGAGCGTCGCCTCCGCGCCATGCACGTGACTGAGTGCAGCGGCGCGATTGATGCGCGTCACGAATGAATCGCCATGCGCAAGAAGTCCGTCATAGAGCGTGAGAATTGCGGGCCAGTCGGTCTCTCTCGTCTTTGCCCGCGCGGCATGCACGGATTGAATGGCCGCCTCCAGTTGAAAGCGGCCGACGGATGTTGTTCGGGCGGCTTCGCGCAGCAGATTCTCGGCACGGCCGATGAGCGGTGCATCCCACAATTCGACGGATTGCTCCGACAGCGCAACGTAATGCCCGGTCGCATCGCGCCGCGCCTGTCGCCGCGATTCCACGAACAGCATGAGCGATAACAGTCCGAGTGCTTCGGGATGCCGGTTGCTCAAGCCTACGACAAGATGCCCGAGCCAGATCGCTTCGTCCGCAAGACTGTCGCGATCTCCCGTCGCTTGATGCCAGAGCCCACCGTCGCGCGTGAACAGCGCATAGATTGCGGTTAGCACGAACGCGAAGCGGCCGGTGTACTCCTCAGGCTCCGGAACATGAAACGGGATTCGGGCGTCGCGGATCTTCTGCTTGGCGCGCACCAGGCGCTGCGCCATGGCCGATGGCGTCGAAAGGAAAGCGGCGGCGATGGCGCTCGCATCAAGGCCGAACACGACCTGTAACATGAGAGGCGCGCGAACGTCCTCGGCGATGGCGGGATGAGCGCAGGCGAACAGCAATTCGAGTCGCCGGTCTGTCATGGTCGAAGGTCTGTCGGCTCTCTGCGCATCGATGACGAGTTGCTCAACGGCTCCGTTCGCGGTGATGCGCCGGCGCAACGCATCCGAAAGCCGCCGGCGCGCGACCGTGAGAAGCCACGCCGCCGGTTCGTCCGGCACACCCGACAGGGGCCATTGTGCCAGTGCTGCGACGAGCGAATCGGCGAGTGCATCTTCGGCGGCGGCGACGTCGCGAAACTGCGCCGCCAAAGATGCCAGCACTTTGGAGTAGTGTTCGCGCGCCGCGCGCGCCGCGACGCGGTATGCGTCCTCGTTTCCGATCAGGACATCTCCCAGGTAGGCCGCACTTCCACGACCCCGTGCTGAGCGCCGGGGCATTGTTTGGCCCATTTGAGCGCGGCGTCTAGATCGGGAACATCGATCAGATAGAAGCCGCCCAGTTCTTCCTTGGACTCGGCAAATGGCCCGTCCATCACCTTGAAGGATCTGCCATCGGCCCGCACCGTGGTAGCTGTGGAGGCCGGCCTGAGGCGGTTGCTGGCGACGAGCGCGCCCGCCTTGGTCAGCGCCGACGTAAAGGCGCCGTATGCGGCCATGCCATCGGCCTGTTCCTTCGGCGTCATCCGGCCAAACATCTCATCGTCGGCAAACAGCAGCAGCATGTATCGCATCGGTCTCTCCCCTGGCCGGGCGGTGATCGCCCATGGGCCGTTGCATCATGTCGTGCGATGGGCACTCAAATCGACAGCCGCACGGTCCGCCGCGTGAATTATTTGCGACTGCCGGCTCAGGAATACCGGCAGTTGAACAGAACAGTTTCTGCCGGGTCTTTCATTCTCCCTCACACGAATAATTGGGCTAGTGTCGGATGTGATGCGTACCGAACCCGCCGGGGCCACATGACGATTCTGCCGCTTGTCCTCATCGCGGTGCTCGTCCTTCTCGCCGCGCTGCATGCGTATTGGGGACTGGGTGGGAACTGGCCGGGTCATGACGAACTCAGTCTCGTGGAGACTGTCGTCGGCCGGACGCGCGGCATGCGGATGCCCGGCCTCGTCGCAAGCCTGCTGGTTGCGGCGGCGTTGCTGGCTTCGGCTGCGCTTGCGGCGCTGAAATCCGAAACGATCGCTGTCAGTCTCGGCGCGCGGGGCGATCGAATTCTATTGTGGGCGTTCTGGACCGCATGCGCCGTATTCGGCTTGCGCGGCCTCGCCGGATACATCCCGCCGGTTTTCGAATATGCAAGAGGCACGGTGTTCGCGCGGCTCAACATGACGTTCTATTCGCCCTTGTGCCTATTCATAGCAGCGAGCTTCGCCATGATTGGAATGAAGACCGGCTAGCAGATTGTTCGCGCACGACGGAGCGAGCAGGGCGGGGAGTCCGGCCTCACTTCATCGGCTGGAACACGCCCGCGATCGGGCTCTCGTCGATGCCGGCCTGCGCCGCATTGCTCTGCTGCGCGCCCAGCGGAGCCAGTCCGTACATCGACTCGATGGTGCGCAGAATGTTGACATGAGTGGAACGCTTTGGCTCGGCGTAGTCCTGTTTCACATGGGCGCCGGCGAAGACCGTCGGAATGCGGTTCTCGATATCGCGATACAGCTGGCCTTTGGCGGGCTCCGAACGAGGGTCAGTCAGCCCGCTGAATTCCCGCACGTCGTTGCTTTCGTCCCAGGTGACGATGAGCAGGCTGTTATGCGTCTTTGCCCACTCGTAGTATTTGCCCAGGTTGTCCATGAGCCACTTGTCTCCTTTGGGCACACTCTGCTTCACAGTGCCGTTGTGCATGTCGTTCAACAGATTGGGAATGACAAACGCAACAGTCGGCAGGGTGGAATAATCGCTGGGAAAATCGCTCCAGCGGAGGTTCGACGACGTCGCCGCGTCGGCCGTGTCTGGAATGTTCGCGAAACTGATCCAGGGCACGTGCTTGCGTCCATAGACGCAGGTGGCATAACCGCAATTGTCGGGAACCAGCTTCACGGTTGAGCCGATTTCGGGAAGCGATTCCGAGTAACCCTTGAATGATTTGCCGCCCTTGATCAGTTGCTCGCCGAGGCTGCCGGCGGTGAGGGGCTCCGCCGGGATCGCGTCCTCGTAGCGGACGTTTTGGTCGTCGCCCGAAAACAGCCAGAAGTAATTGCCTTCGCTGTTGTGCTCTTCTCCGTACATCCGCGTCAGGCGGGCGCCTTCCTGCGCCAGCCTGTTGATGAACGGCGACGCCTTGTTGCCGATGATCTCGTCGTAGTCCTTGTTCTCTTCGACGACGATCACGATGTGATCATAGACGGGAAGGTTCGCGGGCCGCGAGACGGGAGTTTCGGCCCGTGCCAGAAGCGCGCAAGACGGCAAGAGCGCCGCGGCCAGACACACCGTACGCATCATCATGGGACTCTCCCCGAATATTTGTCGAATAATGGGGTATTCTGTATCAGCGAATTGAGTCCATTAAAAGACAAGTTACGTAATCATCGCCCACCCGGCCGTGATGCCGATCATGGCGCAGAGCAGGACTGAACGGACCGGTCGAGCAGTTCGCGCGGTGCCTACACAATCAGCGTGCTGAATTCATTCAGGCGGCCCGGGACGTCCCGGTAGAACAGCTGCAGCCGAGTGGCCGTGATTCCGTCCCGCGTCAGGCCCAGAAAGCGCGCGGCGTTTTCGTGAAACAGGTTGGCGTCAGGCACGAAATCTTTCACAAGCTCGTGCACTGCAGATATGTAGGCCAGGTGCTGCTTGCCCGCGATCGCGAGGAAGAACCAGTCGCTGCCATAAAGCATGCGCTTCGCTATCTGCTTTTTCTGCTCTGGACTGTAACTGTCCAACATCGCCCGCAGAGTCTCCAGGTTGGACGGATTCGACGCAATCAAGCCCAGACCCGCACTGTCGAAATAGAGATTGGGAAACCGCGGCGCGTAGCCGTTTGTCTCGCAGATCATCGAAACGATGTCGGACGTCCACTGCCACGCGGCCGCGCAAAGCGCGGCTTGCGACATGGGGTCACCCGGTGCGGCAGGCTGTCGTGCTTCGTGGCACCGGGCGTTGCCGAAATACGCGAGATTGAGCCGCAGCGTACTGAAATCCCTGTCGGTTCGCGTCAGCAATCTGCGCCAGTTCGATGGCGCGGCATGTGTGCCGGCGCCCGCAAAACTGGCCAGCGAATTGTTGCAATGCGCCATAATCGGAATGTCGCGCTCGAGGCAGTAGGTGTAGAGATCGTCCAGCACGCGATCGAGTTCTGGTCCCAGCAGATACGGCTTCTTCAGCGGATTGCGCGGCGCGAGCTTCGCGATCCAACCCGCCGCTACCGGGCCGAAATCGCTGTTCGACAGCGAATTCGCCGCAGGCGCAAAGCCCATCGCCGGATGAAGCGCTACGCCGGCAAATCCCAGATGTTCGACCGCTTCCTCGACATTGGTCAGCGGCGCAGGACCCTTCAGAAGCTCGGACTCGACCAGCAGGGCTCGCAGCGGATCGAACGCGACATATCCGTTTACGAAACGCTTCGGATCGCTCTGCATTTTGCCGAGTTTCGCCATGATTTTCGTCTGCCGATCGATCGACAGCGACGGCTGGCTGATCGTCATCGCCGGCGGCGAAGAGTACCAGCAATCGAAATCCACCAGCGCGGGCAAGAACAGCCGGACAATGGAGGGAACCTCCGTCGCCGTGCCGAGACTCGAGTCCATCCGATCGATGTTGTGCAGCCGCGTTTCCAGGATCAGCCCGAACACATAGAGAATCGCGCCATAGTCGGTCTGCTGCGCAGCAGATTCCGCGGCAAGCAGAGCCGCCAGTGCCGCTATATCGGCATCGGACACGATCGATTGAAGCTCGAGTTTCTGCGCCGGCTGCGTGCCCAGATGCGTCCCAATGTTCGCCTTTGTCGTTCCGTCGATGCCGAACTTCGTCAGCAATCTGATGAGGCAAGCCGCGTCCAGATTCGCCGAAACGGGTCCATTCGGCGTGTGCACGACGAACATGTCCGGTGATGTCTCCGCGCGCATCCGCCCGAGCGCCGTCTTCGGCACGAGATCCAGCACATGCCCCGCGCCCGGCTGAAGACGGCCTGCGTTGCGTGTGTCCGTCAGCGCCTGTTCCAGCATCTGCGCGAACTGCGATTTCTCCTGCGCTTGCGTCGGCAATGCGGCGGCGTTGACTGCGGGATGCAGCTGGATGAGCGCCAGTTCGGGGTCGTCCAGTCTCGCGAATGCCTGCGCCATGCGCGAAAGAACCGGCGCGAGCGTCGTCCATGGTTCCGCGACCGCGTCCTCCTTCATGGCCGTGTCGATGAGAAATTCCGTGACGGGAATGTCGTGCGCGTTGGAGACATGGCAATGCACGTCGATGAACGCCGGCGGAACGGCCAGCGCGCCGGGAGCGGCCGGTAGCGGCGCGGCGCGCGCCATGGTCGGCCACGCGAGGGCCACAAGCGTGCTCAGCAGGGCTTCGCGCCGGTTCAGGCCGGTGAGTGAGTCCGGATTGTTCATGAATGATGCTTCCCGGTTTGGCCGCAGGTTATTCGTCGGGTCTTATCACGGCGGCGCTGATCGCTGCACACTCTTTCCTCCCCCGCGCGTGCGTCAGCGCGCGTGGGGGAGGGGGACCGCGAAGCGGTGGAGGGGGCAGTCACACGCGTGATGCTCGGGGCTGCCCCCTCCGTCTCGCGCGAACTGATGTCCGCGCGATCCACCTCCCCATGCTGCGCACGGGGGAGGAAAGACGGAGCTTGAATCTTTCCTCCCCCGTTTTTGCGTAGCAAAAATGGGGGAGGGGGACCGCGAAGCGGTGGAGGCGGAAGCCACGCGCGCAATGTTGGGGATCGCCCCCTCCGTCTCGCGCGAACTGATGTCCGCGCGATCCACCTCCTCCATCTTCGATAGGAGAGGAAAGGTGACGCGCATTCATTTGCGATGGATGCTGGCATCACGGATCGCGTCTGGGATATGACGGACGTGGCGGCGCTGATCGCGGCTCAGGAAGCGCCTGTTGCGAAGCATGGGCCATACAAGAAGAACGCGGCGTGATCTTATCTCGCCTCATTGGGTTATGTTTCCTCGCCGGTGCGGCGTACTTTGGTTGGGAGATTCTAAAGGGCTGCCGTCAGGGGCATGTCGAAATCACTTTTGACTATGACGACGGGCCGCAACTCTATTTGGCACGAGAGTCCATACTTTATTGGATTTGGATGGCCGCATTTGCCGCCGTCTTTCTTTTCCTTCTCGGCGGTGGCATCCTATTCATGGTCGATCCATAATCTCAAAATGCGTCACTACCAACCATTCCCCTGAATTGAATCGTTAGCGCCTTTCCTGTATATGCGGAGGGCACCCGCTCCGGAGCGTGAACTCCGAAGCGGGGCCGGCTCAGAGCCTGATCAGAAGGTAAAACCCTCTGGTCCGGGAAAGCCGGAGGGAGTTGAATAGAAGCATCTCGTTCCCTCCGTGTGGCAGGGGCGGCCTGTCCGCCCCTCACCACCTGCTCAGGCAAGCTCAAAATTGGTCGTTTGAAATGTTTTCGCGCTTCGCCGCGAGAGCAGATCGCCGCGACGCGCAGCGAAAAAAATCTGTGTCGCGCGCCGCGCGCGAACGGAATTGAAGTTCAGGCAAACGATCTGCGCTACGCCGGCGGTTGCTCAAACCACGCGAGCCACTCATTGAGCACGGCGAGCGCGTCCTTGTTCATGCGATAGATGCGCTCGCGGCCCTGGCGCTCGGGGACGAGCAGACCCGCTTTCTCCAGCACTCCGAGATGGCGGCTCACCGTCGGCCACGAACAGCTGAAGCGCTCCGCTATGTAGCCTGCGTTGGCTTCACCGCCGCAGAACTGGACGGCCAAAAGGATTTGCCGGCGCGCAGGATGCGCCAGTGCAGTGCACACGGCTTCGAGCGCCTCGAGTTTTGCGGCGGCGCCCGGCGCCTGCGCTACGCCACGCTTTTGGCGTATGCGATCTCCAGTCCTTCCAGAACGGCGCCCATCGGTTCCCATATGGCCATCACCTCGGGCGTCTGGTGTGCAACTTCTGAAGCGGCCTCATCGCGCCATTCGAACAATTCGACGAATGCGACCTTGCCGCTGCGTTTGTCCTGTGCACGCCAGATCCTTGCCGGGTTCGGCGTGGCAAGTCCGAGTTTGTGCAGCGCAGGCCAATGGCGTTTGACCAGTTCCAGAACCGCCGCCTCTTTACCGTCCTTCGCGCGATACGTCACCAGCGTCGGCACCGGACCCGTTTTCGGCTTTGCATTCACGTTCAGTCCTCCCGGATACGAAACATCATTTAGCATACACGCTAAATATTGGCAAGCCTTACGGTGCGCATCCGGGGCCGCGCGCACCCTGCGCGCACTTTGGTGAAGCCTTATACAGTAGACGTGGCGAGATGGCCGCGATGCCTGGAAGGTACTAAGCCGTCAGTTGTCGGGCGACGCTTTCGAGCACCGGATAATGCGACAGCATTCGCCGGATACGCGCCAGCTGCTGCGCGGAGAAATAGTTCTTCCCTCTTCCTTGTTCGCCGCGGTTGAACCGCCAGCGCGATTTCTGAAGCGCCGCCATCTCAATGGCGACGTGGCAGGCTTCGCGCGCCGCCGGTACGCGCGCGTGCGACAGCGCATCCTGCAGCGTGCGTACCGGATCTTTCAGAAAGTCCTCATAGGTCAACATGCACACGCGACCGGGAGTCGATTTCGCATACGATATCCATGTCGCATAGTAATTCGCGTACCAGGGCGCCAGGATGTCAACCAGCAGATCGGCCTTGCGATCCTCGGCGAGGACGCGGAAATTCTCCGGGAAGACGCAATTCAAACCGTCGTCCAGCGCCCGATCGTCGGAGTCCAGCAT